>JAFTVE010000039.1 GCA_017465905.1 Bacteroidaceae bacterium
AGTCTTGGCGGAGCGTTTCATTGTTCCAGGGGATACGCTTCTTTACATATCCACCGCTCAGTCTCGGTTGCTCCACAATCTTGTAGAGCGTTGTTCCCACTCGGATAAATTCTTCTTTTGCCATACCACCATCTGATGGCGGTTTATGGCTTGATGTTACTTTGATAGCTTCCATTTTCAAATGCTTTTAAGTTCAAAAAATGTCAGCTACAAAAATATAAGTGATTGACGGATAAGTTGCTACGCAAATCATAGCAGAATAGTGAATAAAGTACTATAGGGATTGGAATTTGAGGGGTGCATAAACAAAGCAAGTCCGAAAACAGGTCAAAAACCTATCTTCGGACTTACCTTGACTGACTAATCAGCCGATATGCAGACTTACCGATTTATCGGCTTGTCGGTATGCCATCACGACATACCCATTGGAGAGTTTGCAAGCGAAAAGAGATAACATATTTTCTCTTTTCGTCCGCATATTCTCTTTAACAACTCACTACGTATCTTCTCCGCACCGTATGAGTTGATACGGAAAGCAAGGGCTGCAATCATATCCATATTGTGGAGGGTAGCCCAATAGGTATATGGCATTACTTCGCAATGTTGCGTATGTTCCGCTATTACTCCGCTTTTGTGTATGGCTCGGATTGCAGCCTTTAATGTGGGTGCTGCCACATCGAATAGCCCCACAAGTTCCGCAAATGACATCCAAACATCGCCATCGGGTATGTTCACATTGCACGATTCGCTGATTGTTATAATTGCTCGTTCCATACCTTATGCCATTGTGGTGTTACCGAATGATTGATTAAGCCTATTGCCGAACATAGTCAAATCCTTGTCGATTTTCTCGGTGGTAATCTTCGCATATAGCTGTGTTGTAACGATGTTCGTATGTCCCAAAACTCTACTTACACTCTCGATTGGCATACCTTTACTGAGGGCAAGGGTCGCAAATCCATGTCTTGAGCAATGGAAAGAAATGTCCTTGTCGATTCCACACTCTTTTATCATCTTTTTCAATGGTTTACAGATACTCCAATAGTTCAGATTAGGAAATACGAGTTTATTCTCTTGGAATGGCTCGTATCGCTTGATAATCTGCAAAGGAATATCCAACAACTTCACTTGGAACGGTATTTTGGTTTTGTGTCGCTTGGATAATATCCATTTCTCACCGTTTACCTCTACAATATCATCGGTGGTCAACTCCTTAATATCCACAAATGACAAGGCTGTGAAACTTGCGAACACGAATAAATCTCGGATATATGCCAACTTGCTATCCGTAAATTCATGCGTCATGACTGCTTTCAATTCATCTTCGGTCAGAAACTCCCTCTCCTTGACATTGGGACTTATGTGGAATTGTGCAAACGGATTTCTCGGCATCAATCCATTATAATGGGCACGCATAACAACACCTTTGAGCCACATACAATTAGCCCAGATACTACCGTTCTGCAAACCTCTGTCCGTTGCGAGGAATACCGCAAACTCCTTGATGAAGTCGGGAGTCAGTTCTATCATCGACATATCGTTGCGTTTGTAGTTCGCCTTGATGAACGCTGCAACGTGGTTTCTCGCCCGTACTCTTGACATATAAGTTGCCATCACTCGGTCTGTGCCTACACGCTTCTTGAATGTGGCATTATCCTTATCAAATGCACCGAGCAGTGTCTCATACTCCGTTCCGATGCCTTGATAGGCATTGCGTACCATTTCGGCAGTTACATAGGCTTCTCTATCTGACAGGCGTTGATAGTGCTTGATGATTTGAGCCTTGATATTATCCAAAGCAAGATTGATTTCTCTTGCCTCCTTGCTCTTGCCTTTGGCTCTGTTGCCTTTCACATCCCAAAGTTCTTTCGGAATGGTACGCTTGCAGCTGAATTGAGCCACTGAGCCGTTGATTGTCACTCGTCCCATAATGGGAACAATACCGTTTTTCTCCTTGCTTGCGTTCACGTAGAACAGCACCTTAAATGTACTTCGCATAATCCAATCTTTTTTGGTTACAAAATTATGTATCAGCGAGTTATACATTGCTACGCAATATGATGCAGAACTATGAAACGTGACGACACAAAGAAAAATCTTACTCGTTTTCGGGTAACGATTAGGCAACCGTTCTATTTCATTACCTTGCGTTTCTTTGCTAAATTGCTATTTCCCGTATTTCCGAGATTTTCAGCGTAATGCGTTTATTATCAGTGCAGGATGCACTATTATTCCGATTTCGGTTGATTATTCCAGCGTTTTTTACTAAGTTTGTGTTCCAATAATCCATCAATACCAGTTACAATATGAAAAAAACACTACTATTGGCCGCTCTCATCGGCACCGCATGCTTGGCTCATGCTCAGGACACATTTACCGAAACCCCCGATCACAAGACACCCGTAGCAGAGGAATGGAAGGGAGTGAAGAACATGCGTGCCGCATGGGGAACCAGCGACGTACGCTACGACTGGCACGCGATGCCCGACACCAAAGCACTGAAACGTTCAGAGACACTCACCGCCTGGCGTGGCGAGCGTGTGAGCACACAGGCCCTCATCTACAGCGGAGTGGCTACCGATAGTGTGGCTACCGTGAGCTTCCAGCTCAGCACCTTCAAGAACGGACGCCACACCCTCCCTGCCGAGGCAGTGAAGGCGGCCTTCGTACGCTATGTGAAAACCGATGCATGGAGCACTCCCGACGGACGTGGCGCAGGCTGTGGCCATCGCCCCGACCACACCATCTACGACTCGGCCATGGTAGCCGACATGATTGATCCCCATGCCGAGACCATCGCCATGGATGCCATGAGCACCCGCTCCGTATGGGTAAGCTGCCAAGTGCCTGCCGATGCTGCTCCCGGCACCTATAGCGGACAGCTAACCATCAAGGCCGGCAAGCGTACCGTGGCCAAGCTGCCGCTCAACATCAAGGTCATCGACCGCACCCTGCCCGCACCAAAGGACTGGGCCTTCCACCTCGACCTGTGGCAGAACCCTTTCGCTGAGGCCCGCTACTACAACACACCGCTGTGGAGCGATGCCCACCTCGCAGCTATGCGCCCCTCCATGGAAATGCTTGCCGCTGCCGGACAAAAGGTCATCACCGCCAGCATCATGCACAAGCCCTGGAACGGACAGACCGAGGACCACTTCGACTCCATGGTGACATGGGTGAAGAACCTCGACGGCTCGTGGAGCTTTGGCTTCGACGTGTTTGACCGCTGGATTGAGTTCATGATGAGCTGCGGCATCACGGAGCAAATCAACTGCTTCTCCATGATACCCTGGGCACTCAGCTTCCCCTACTACGACGTAGCCACCAACCGCATGCAGGTGTTGCGTGCCGCCCCCGGCGATGCAGCCTACGAGGATATGTGGGTAGCCATGCTCAAGGCCTTCTCTAAGCACCTGAGAGCAAAGGGATGGTTTGCCATCACCACCATCGCCATGGACGAGCGCCCCATGCAGGCCATGCAGCGTGCCATGGCCGTCATACGCAAGGCCGACCCCGAATTCAAAGTGTCGCTGGCCGGTAACTACCATCCCGAGATTGAGGCCGGACTCTACGACTACTGCATCGCCTTGGACCAGGGCGAACTGCTGCCCCGTGAGGTAATGGAGCGCCGCAAGGCCGAGGGCAAGAAGACCACCGTCTATACCTGCTGCTCGACCCATCGCCCCAACACCTTCACCTTCTCCGTACCTGCCGAGGGTGCATGGTATGGCTTCTACGTTGCCTACTCGGGCTACGACGGCTACCTGCGCTGGGCCTATAACAGCTGGACCAAACATCCGCTCCACGACACCCGCTTCCGCTCATGGCCTGCTGGCGACACCTATATGGTATATCCCTACGGACGCAGCTCAGTACGCTTCGAAAAGCTCATCGAAGGTATACAAGCCCATGAGAAGGTACGCATCCTGCGCGAGGAATATGAAGCCACAGGCAACACTGCCGCACAAGCCAAGCTGGACGAGCTGATGAACAGCTTCAACTTCGACAGCCAGCACACCGAGGACTTCCCCACCCTCATCAGCGAAGGACAACAGAGAATCAATGCACTGAAATAATGCACAAAAAAAAGATAATTCTTGCCGTCTCGAGCAACACACAGGACGGCAAGAATGAGCAAAACAATAGGGACGCCAGCAATGACGTCCCTTCTTATTAGAATCTGCCTCAAGGACAAGCCCGAGGCGTCAGCGACAGATAATCAGTCTACCTGACCCAAGCTGTTGCCATATTCCATCTCGGCCTGTACCACAAGGGCGATATCCTCGGGCAAGAAATCGCCAATCTTGTCCTTCTTGGCCTCCTTGACAATATAGGCTACTATCTTGTCGGTATCTACTTCGATGCAGCCATCAGCGTCGGGCTTGGCATCGAGGAGACCACTGCTGAAGTAATAGTCGGCGATGACATCAATGATGTAATAAAGGTCATCGTCGGTAAACTTTTCCTTAAGCTCTACGGGCAGGAAGTTGCGGATAAACTCGACAGTCTTGTCATCGTCGAGGTCGTCCATAAGGAATTCGTCGTTCATAATTTTGAGTTATTCAGTTTATAAGTTTCTGAGTTTGGGCATCCTCGGCAGATAACCTGCAAACTCAAAAACTCAATAACTTATCAACTTACTTCAGCAATGCCTCGATTTTCTCAGCGAATGCAGCCTTGGTGGCAGCACCTACGGTCTTGTCCACCACTTCACCATTCTTGATGAAGATAACGGTAGGGATGTTGCGTACGCCAAACTTACTGGTAAGGTCGTCGTTATCGTCAACATCACACTTGCCAATGATAACACGGCCTTCGTACTCCTCGGCGAGAGCCTCAATATCGGGAGCGATTTTCTTACAAGGTCCGCACCATGTAGCCCAAAAATCTACTACTACAGGCTTGCCCTCGGCGAGCAATGCCTCAAAATTGCTGTCTGTGATTTGTATTGCCATAATCGTTTTATTATATAAAGTTGTTCGTTTGTTTTTTCTGTACAAATGTACGACTAATTTATCTTATAATCCAATCCCGGATGATTTTTTATATAATTTATCAACTCTTTTTGTATGGAGGTCTTCACGCTTTTCGATTTGAGGTTCGTACGGTACTGCCCCTCTGAATCACTGACAACGAAGTACACCTCCGTATGTCCGGGATGATCACACAGCATCGTACATAGATCGCTGACAACCTCTTCATCAAGTTCTTCGAGCTGTACGGATATGGTGATACGCTGCAGCAGACTATCCTTCACATCGGGCAACAGTTCCACAGAGCCTACCTTGAGCTCAAAGACATCGGGTGCATACCTGCGCGGTACCACACGTCCCTTGACATAGAGGAAGTATCCCTCAATCATATAGTTGCTCCATCGTAGCCAGTCGTCACCGAAAAGGGCAATCTCGTAGGTTCCCGAGAAGTCCTCAATCTTGGTGATACCAAAGGGTTTGTTGTTCTTGGTAAATCCACTGCGTGTGCCGGTGACCACACCTCCGAGGGTAATGTCGCGCTCTTCCTTCTTGTCGAGCACCTCCTGCATATCGGCCAAGTGTACGGAACATACATCTTCGAGGATGATACGGTACTCATCGAGCGGATGTGCCGAGAGGTAGATGCCCACGAGGTCGCGCTCCTTGTTGAGACGCTCGATGGTCGACCATGCCTGTACGGTATCGGGCACCTTGGGCTGTGCTATGGTGTCGGACATGCTCTCCATCCCGAACAGCGAGTTCATGGCTTGTGCACGCTCGGTCTGCACCAAGGTGCCGTAGCGGATGAGGATATCGAGGAATCCCTCCTTCTTGGCATTCTCGGCAAAGTAGTCCTCACGGCGCATATCGGTGAAGCAGTCGAAACCACCCGAGAGTGCCAGGCACTCGAGGTTCTTGCGGTTGCAGGCCTGCAGGTTGACACGCTCCACAAAGTCGTAGATGTTCTTATAGGGACCATTGGCTTCGCGCTCCTTGATGATGGCCTCCACAGCACCTTCACCCACACCCTTCACACCACCAAGGCCAAAGCGGATGTCGCCCTTGGCGTTGACAGAGAACTTAAGGTAACTCTCGTTCACGTCGGGACCAAGCACGTTGATGCCCATAGCCTTGCACTCGTCCATGAGCTTGGTAATTTCGTCGATACGCGAGAGGTTGCGCGAGAGGTTGGCAGCCATGTACTGAGGTGGATAGTTGGCCTTGAGGTAGGCGGTCTGATAGGCTACCCAGGAGTAGCAGGTGGCGTGGCTCTTGTTGAAGGCGTAGGAGGCAAACTTCTCCCAGTCGCTCCAAATCTTGTCGAGGATCTTGGGGTCGTGACCGTTCTTCTGTCCACCCTCGATGAACTTAGGCTTCATCTTGTCTACGATGTCCTTCTTCTTCTTACCCATGGCCTTACGCAACGCGTCGGACTCACCACGGGTGAAGTCGGCCAGCTGGCGCGAGAGGAGCATCACCTGCTCCTGATATACGGTGATGCCGTAGGTGTCCTTGAGGTACTTCTCCATACAGGGAATGTCGTACTCAATGGGCTTGCGGCCGTGCTTACGGTCAATGAAGTCGGGGATGTAGTCCATCGGACCCGGACGGTACAGCGCGTTCATGGCGATGAGGTCTTCAAAGGTAGAGGGCTGCAGCTCGCGAAGGTACTTCTGCATACCGGGCGATTCGAACTGGAACGTACCGATGGTCTTGCCCTCGCAGTAGAGCTGATAGGTCTTGGGGTCTTCGATGGATATGGTGTCAACGTCGACATCGATGCCAAGGCTCTGCTTGATGTTGGCCACCGCCTCCTTGATGATGGAGAGGGTCTTCAGTCCCAGGAAGTCCATCTTGATGAGGCCCGTGTCCTCAATCACGCTACCCTCGTATTGTGTCACGAGCAGTTTTTCGCCTGTCTCCTTGTCATCGGCGGTGCTCACGGGTACCCAGTCGGTGATGTCGTCGCGGCAGATGATGGTGCCGCAGGCATGCACACCCGTGCCGCGCACATTGCCTTCGAGCATCTTGGCATACTTGATGGTGTCGCGCAAGATGGGGTCGGGCGATGTCTCGGCCTCCTGCAGCTCGGGGATAGCCTCGATGGCATTGGGGAGGTTGAGCTTCTTGTCGGGCAGCTTGTCGGGGATGAGCTTGCAGAGGTAGTTGGAGCGGTCGAGCGGCAGCTTCTGTACACGTGCTACGTCCTTGAGGGCCATCTTCGTGGCCATAGTGCCATAGGTGATGATATGGGCCACCTTCTCGGCACCATACTTCTCGGTCACCCAGCGCAGCACCTCGCCGCGGCCGTCATCGTCGAAGTCCACGTCGATATCGGGAAGAGAGATACGGTCGGGGTTGAGGAAACGCTCGAACAGCAGGTCATACTTGATAGGGTCGATGCGCGTAATCTCCAAGCAATAGGCCACAGCAGAGCCCGCTGCCGAGCCACGTCCCGGACCTACCGATACGCCCAGCAGGTTGCGTGCTGCCCAGATGAAGTCCTGCACGATGAGGAAGTAGCCCGGGAAACCCATCGTCTTCATGATGTGCAGCTCGAAGATGAGGCGGTCCTCAATCTCGGGCGTCATGTCGGGGTAGTATTTCTTGGCACCGTCCATGGTGAGCTTCTTCAGGTAGTCGGCCTCGAGCTTGATGCGGTAGAGCTTGTCGTAGCCACCCAGCTTCTCAATCTTGGCTTCGGCATCGGCCTGCGAGAGCACCACGTTGCCCTTTTCATCGCGGGTAAACTCATTGAAGAGGTCCTCCTCGGTATATTTCTGGCGGTAGCCCTCCTCGGTACCGAAGTCCTCGGGAATCTCGAAGTTGGGCATGATGGGTGCGTGGTCGATGGAGTAGAACTCCACCTGATCGCATATCTTCACCGTGTTGGCCAAGGCCTCGGGAATATGACCGAAGATTTCGTTCATCTCGGCCGTCGTCTTCATCCACTCCTGCTTGGAGTAGAGCATGCGGGTGGGGTCGTCAAGGTCCTTTCCCGTGGAGAGGCAGATGAGTCGGTCGTGAGCCTCGGCATGCTCCTCGTTGACGAAGTGTACGTCGTTGGTGCACACCAATCCTATGCCATATTTCTTGCTATATTCAATAAGCTTCTCATTCACCTTCAGCTGAAGCTCATACGCCTCATGGTTGGCACGCGCTACGGTAGCTTTATGTAGCTGCAACTCCAGGTAATAATCTTCACCAAAGGTACTCTTATACCATTGTATGGCTTCCTCAGCATCTCTGAGCATACCACGGGTAATCTTTTTGGGTACCTCGCCACCAAGACAAGCCGAACATACGATAAGACCCTCCTTATATTTCTCCAGCTCCACACGGTCGGTACGTGGGCGGTTGTAGAAACCCTCGGTCCACGCTTTCGACACCAGCTTGATGAGGTTATGGTATCCCTTCTCGTTCTTTGCCAATACAACCAGGTGATAGTTGGCACCGTCGGCCTCCTTACCCTCTTTCTGATAGAGTCGGCGCGGAGCCACATACATCTCACATCCGATGATGGGTTTGAATCGCTTTGCCTCCAGCTCCTTGACTTTGGCTTTGCATTCGGCGATAGTGGCTGCGGGGTCTTCACACTCCTCCTTGCCACTTTCAATGGCCTTGATGCGCTTTTTCAGGTCCTTAATCTCGCCATTGATGCCACCGTTCTTCTTGTTTACATAGTTCGTGAACTCCTTGATGGCCATCATGTTTCCATGGTCAGTCACGGCAATACCACGCATGCCGTCGGCCATAGCCTTGTCTACCAACTTGGACACACTTGCCTGCCCGTCAAGTATTGAATATTGTGTATGTACGTGTAAATGAACGAAGTCTTCCATATTCCTTTTCTTGGACTGACAAAGATACAACAAGCCGAGAGGAGAACAAAATAAATCCATTTATTTTTTATCCCGAGGCGCCGTGAATGCTTGCGCTCAGCTCGTCTGAGAATCTTCAAGCTGCGAAGCAGATTAAAATTAGTGCAAGCCTCACTGTTGTTAAATTCTATCCACTATCCTGATAGTCTCTTTTTAACGTTGACAATGACGTTTCTTCTAACGATAACGTTAACGCTGACGTTAATGACTTCGTCATAGACACTTGGCTGCTCTCGCTGAGAAATCGCAAGCTTGCTTGCATTTCGCTCGTTTGCACAAGCGTTGACAGGGCTTCGCGATGTTTACCCTCTGGCAGGCAGTTATCGTTTTCGTTAACGTCAAAGTTGATGTTAACATCGATAACCTGGTTCCGCAACATCCCCGGCACATAGGAGATATGTAGCCATCGGTAATCCTTCTCGGCAATGAGCTGGGTGAAGCGGATGGCACCCTCGCGCTGCATTTGGACGATGAGGTGGAAGAGAAAGAGATTGGCCCCCCCCCTGCCCCTCCCAAGGAGGGGTGATTCGGGCACCGCTGAACTTGGTTCCCCTCCTTGGGAGGGGCTAGGGGAGGCTACTATATCCGCCGCACATCCCACTATATGGTGACTGTTGGCGACTCCGCCCACAGCGGTGTTCAGTGCCGGGCAGCGGTAGCCCGAGGTGACGATGATGGGTGCGCCGTAGCGGCGGCGTATGGGGTCGAGCAGCTGCTCCACAAGGATGGTGAGCATCCGCTGTGCCGCACGGGGCGGCGTGTTGTCGATGGTCAGGCGCTCGGCGGTAGCGCTGGCGGACAATTCTGACAAATTAAAATATTTCATATTGTAATTTTTAACGTTGACGTTAACGATGACGATAACTTTTCTTACCTTTGTGGCTATGGAAAAGAAATCACGAAATTTTAGAGAATATCCTGTGTGGCAA
>JAFTVE010000040.1 GCA_017465905.1 Bacteroidaceae bacterium
AGTAGTGGAACATATAGCAAAATTCATCGCTGGAATATGGCAGACACATCCTTTCTGCGAGGGGAATACACGAACTACCGCCATCTTTGCCATCAAATACCTCAAGTCGATAGGCTTTGAATGTAACAATGATTTGTTTGAGCAGCATTCATGGTATTTCCGCAATGCCTTGGTTAGAGCCAACTACAGAAATGTAGCCAAGGGAATAAGCCAGGACTACAGCTTCTTGAACAAGTTCTTCCGCAACCTGCTGATGGGAGAGAACCACGAACTGAAAAACAGATATATGCTGGTGAATACACCAGCGGAGTGGACAAAAGAGGATAGTACCGAGCAAGCAGAGGACAAGCACCGAACAAGTACCGAACAAGTACCGAACAAGTTCGGTGATTCCTTCCATACGGAGAATGTGGGCATCGTGAGACTACTCGCAGCCATAGGTACTCAAGAGATGTCTGTGAAGCAGATGATGGGGGCCATAGGTCTGAAACATAGACCAACATTCTTGGAGAACTACCTCAATCCATCTATAGCTAACGGATATGTGCGACTGCTCTATCCTAACTCGCCTCGACACCCTCGTCAAAAGTATTTACTCACGGTGAAAGGGATAGCTGTGTATAACGAACTCAAATCGGATATTTCCGATACTGTTTCAAAAGTTTTTTGATTGTAAATAACTTAAGGCAATATCGTTTCTAATTCAAACTACTACCCAATTTACGGCAATTGCCTTTAGCCCCTACGGGCGGCGAACTTCGTTTCATGTTCACAAGAGAAGATGAATAGAGGAATCCTTGCCATCTTCTCGCCCAACCCCCAGGCCAAGTGAAAAGAACGCAGCCATGAGGGATTAGGATTTTTCAGAAAGTAAGCGAAATGTGAGTTTTTAAGTTTTTGAGTTTTTAAGTTTGTAAATGCGTACTTCCGATTCCAACATCGTGTAAGCAAACCGCAGGATTTGCCTTACATTATGCTACAAAATTTTTGTACGGGATTTATGTTGGTTTCGTTCGGCACTAACTTTTGTGTTTGCTATGCAAACCCAGAAATTAGGCTGCGCCTCAGAACCGAAGGTCGCTGGCCGAAGGGAAAAGCAAATATTCAAATAAATTTAATTTTATTGAATTTCTGCCTCGCTCAATAGACTAAAAGTAAACTTTTTCTCTATATTCTCTCGTTGAAATTTGATATTTCGTTCGGCTTGCACTTACTTTAGTGCTTGCTATGCAAGCCCAGAAGATAGGCGGCACCTCGGAAAATTACAAGTAAACTTGCATTTTCTCTCGGTTTGCACTAATTTTAGCGACTTCGTCGCAGAAGATACACTGCGCCTCGGGATAAAAAATAAATGAATTTATTTTGTTCTCCTCTCGGCTTGTTGTATCTTTGTCGCTCCAAATTAAAAGAAAAGTAAAACAATGAAGAAATTCCTGAATCTTAGCCTGCTTGTGGCAGTGCTGTTCGGGGTACTCCCGACAAACCATTCGTATGCTGCCGACCGCGAGCACACACTGAAAGTGTACAACTGGGCCGACTACATCGACGAGAGTCTGCTCGAAGAGTTTGAAGTATGGTACAAAGAGCAAACCGGTGAGGAGGTAGAAATCATCTACCAACTCTTCGACATCAATGAGGTGATGCTGGCAAAGCTCGAGAAGGGTCACGAAGACTTCGACGTGGTGTGCCCCTCAGAGTACATCATCGACCGCATGCTGGCCAATGACATGCTGCTCCCCATCCCTCGCGACTTTGGCAACACGCCCGACTACATCAATCTGGTATCGCCCTACGTCATCGACCAGTTCTCACGCATGGACAAGGAGGGCAAGTCTGCCAACGACTATGCCGTAGGCTACATGTGGGGCACCACAGGTATCCTATACAACCCAGAGTATGTGACCGATGAGGAGGTAGACTCATGGGGCATCATCTGGGACGACCGCTTCGAGGGCAAAATTCTCATGAAGGATGCATACCGCGACATCTTTGGCCCGATGCTCATGTATGCCCGCTACCAGGACATCCTCGATGGCAAGGTGACACGCGAACAGCTCATGAACGACTCATCTGACGAGGCTATCGCCACCGTAGAGAACCTGCTCAAGGCTGCCAAGAAGAATATCGCAGGCTGGGAAGTGGACTTCGGCAAGGAGATGATGACCAAGAAGAAAGCCTACATGAATGTGAGCTGGAGCGGCGATGCCGTATGGGCTATCGACGAGGCTGCAGCCATCGGCATGACCCTGAAGTACCACGTACCCCGCGAAGGCTCCAACGTATGGTTCGACGGATGGGTAATCCCCAAATACGCCGTCAACACCAAGGCCGCCTCGTACTTCATCAACTTCATGTGTATGCCCGAGAATGCACTGCGCAACATGGACGAGATTGGCTACGTGAGCGTCATCGCTTCACCCGAAATACTGGAAGCCAAGATTGACTCTTCACTGAACGAATACATCGACCTCACCTACTTCTTCGGCGAGGAGGCCGACAGCGTACCCGTCAACAGCATCCAGTACCCTGACCAGAGCGTCATCGACCGTGCAGCACTGATGCGCGACTGCGGCAGCCGCACCAAGAACATGCTGGAGATGTGGAGCCGCGTAAAGGGCGACAACCTGGAGTCGTGGGTCATCATCCTCATCGTTGTAGTGCTGGGCGGTGCCATCGCTTGGGGCATCTACAACAAGGTGCAGCAGAAGAAACGCCAGGCCAAGCGTAAGAAAAAGAGCCAACGAAAAAGATAAGCTATACAACATCAGAAAAACAAAAGCAGCACATACAAGACTTCCTCGTATGTGCTGCTTTTATTTTCATTCTTATAAATTATGGCCAGCGAACCTGTCCGGAACCTTCAATAAGGTATTTGTAGGTGGTAAGTTCGTTCAGGGCCATGGGACCGCGTGCATGTAACTTTTGGGTAGAGATGCCGATTTCTGCACCAAAGCCAAATTGAGCGCCATCGGTAAAGGCGGTAGAGACATTGGCATAGACACATGCCGCATCAACAGCCTGTTGGAATCGACGAATAGCCGACATGTCCTCACTGATGATACACTCACTATGGCGCGAGCTATAGCGAGCAATATGAGAGAGCGCTTCATCGAGATTGACGACGGTGTGTATGCTCATCTTATAGTCAAGGAACTCTGTACCAAAATGTTCCTCCGTGGCCTGGTGCAACAACGCTGATGGATAATATTCCTCAAGAGCACAGAAGGAGTCGGGATCAGCATAGATGATTACGTTCTTACTGGCTAATGGAGCACATAGCTCGGCAAGGTCGGATAGACGATTGCGATGGATGAGGAGGCAATCCAGCGCATTGCATACGCTGACACGCCGTGTCTTGGCATTCTCGACAATGGCCATGCCCTTGGCGAGGTCAGCAGACTCATCAAAATAGGTATGACAAATACCTGCACCAGTCTCGATAACGGGAACTTTCGCATTGCTACGTACATAATTGATAAGCGCACTGCTACCACGTGGTATAATGAGGTCGACCTTTCCTACAGCTTCGAGCAAGCATGCTGTAGCTTCACGGTCGGCAGGGAGCAGCGTACAAACAGCGGTATCTATATGGTGCGACCTGAGTACAGCGTGTATAACCTCTACGATCTGACGATTGGTATGTTCGGCATCGGAGCCACCCTTTAGAAGGCATACATTGCCACTCTTCATGCAAAGCGAGAATACATCGGCCGTCACGTTGGGGCGGGCCTCGTAGATGATGCCAATGACACCAAAGGGAACGCTCACTTTACGTATTGTCATCCCATTAGGGCGAGAGGAAAGGCTGAGTGTCTGACCAAGTGGAGTTGGCAGTGTAGCCACATGCCGCATATCGGCAGCAATACTCTCAATGCGCTGCGCAGTCAGTTGCAGACGGTCGTACTTCGGGTTTGTAGGCTCCATACGCTCCAAATCACGACGATTGGCGGCCAGAATAAGATCAGTAGCTTTGCGCAACGCCTCTGCCGTATCGCACAGTACTGTACCTATAGCCTCATCCGTGAGTGCCTGCAAGATTTCAGTGGCTTTGCTTGCTTGGAGTATCAACTCATTTGTATTCATAATCAATGGGGCAAAAAACGTGTACATATCGTCTCCTCGGGATGGTCGATGAGATTCAATAAAACATCTTCGCGCTTGCCGTTGGCAATGATGACAGAGATGCCATTGCTTGCTACGCGACTGGCTATATGACATTTGGTAAGCATGCCACCACGCCCAAAAGCTGACTTCTCCGACTGTATATATTGAGCCATGCTATCATCTCCTGCCTGTATGGTACGTATCACCTGGCTTTCTGGATTGTCAGGATGACCGTTGTAGATTCCGTCGATGTTGCTGAGAATAATGAGCATGTCCACCTGCATCATCTCGGCCATCAGTCCTGAGAGTTCATCGTTGTCGGTAAACATCAGTTCGGTAATAGACAGAGTATCATTCTCATTCACAATGGGTATAACTCTCTCACCGAGCATAACCTCCATACAGTGCTGCTGATTCTGATAATGATCGGCTTTGTCAAGTCCCTCCTTGGTGGTAAGCACCTGCCCACAGATAATACCATGCTCACGAAACAGCGTATAGTACTTACCCATCAGCTTGGCTTGCCCGATTGCTGAATACAGTTGGCGCGAAGAGACCTCATCGAGCGTAT
This sequence comes from Bacteroidaceae bacterium, assembly GCA_017465905.1. Lineage (GTDB taxonomy): Bacteria > Bacteroidota > Bacteroidia > Bacteroidales > Bacteroidaceae > UBA1189. The sequence goes on from JAFTVE010000040.1 coordinate 4,676, forward strand.
GGTTAGGATTAATCTCGCTGCGGCCCGAGGCTACTGCACCGGATGAAATCAGTATCACCTCCCATCCACGCTTGTGGAGCTCAGCCACTTGGTCTGTGATGGCCGACATGCGGGTAATGTCCAACGTACCGTCCTTGCGGGTCAGCACGTTGCTTCCAATCTTCACTGCAATGCGCTTCATCTTCATTTGCTTGCTTTCAGTCCTTCAATAACAGCGTTGGTAAAGCCTGCACGCTCCATAGCATTGAGGCCTTTGATGGTGATGCCACCTGCTGTCGTCACCTTATCTATTTCCACCTCGGGGTGTGTACCTTGCGAGAGCAGCAGTGCTGCAGCACCTTTCACCGTGTGCTCCACAATTTCTGCGGCCTCGCCCGGGCGGAAGCCAAGCTCAACGCCACCTTCTATGGCTGCACGTATGTAGCGCATGGCAAAGGCTATGCCACATGAGGCCAAGGAGGTCCCGGCAGGTATAAGCTTCTCGGCGACCACCATCGTATACCCGATAGTCGAGAACAGCTGACGGACGAGCTCTACCTGCTCCCCGGTAGCTCCCCTCGAAGCAATGAAGGTAACGCTCTCCAGCACCTCGGCCGCCGTATTGGGAACGACACGGAACAGCACAGGCTCGGCAAACGACTCGGGGAGCCGAGGCTCTCTCTCTTCGGCCTCGGCCATGATACGCTCCATCTCGTACTGCTCGTAATCGGGCACGAGAAGATGAGTGAGGTCCTTGAGGGTGATACCTGCCGCAACAGATATGATCATCTGCCGCTTCAAATCCACAAACGGACGGATTTCCTCGATGACATCCCCGATGAACCAAGGTTTCACAGCCAGTATGATAATGTCAGCAGCGCGGGCAGCTTCCTTATTGTCACAGCTCACACGCAATGAGGCATCATATTGGCGCAACTTATTCAGCGTGTTCTCTGTCTTTGCCGTACAGATAATATCCTTAGGATCACATGTGCCCGACTTAATGAGTCCTCTTACGATTGCACCACCCATATTTCCGGTGCCAATAACAGCGATTGTCATAGTTATCTCTTACCTTTATTACACACTATACCTTGCTTGTCATAACAAGCCGTTTGCAAAAGTAGTGATTATTCTGCGAATAAACGCAGCAATACATACAAATTATTCAATGTGATTGCAACGACATAGGATTCTCTTAATTGGGGCATAAAAGTCAAAACAACTCATCCTTCTTTGTGTTTTCTAAAAAATAGCGTAAATTTGCAAGAATTACGTTTGTCAACTTTAAGCAAATAACCAAAAAAACAGACTATATGAATACGAAAGCAAGATTGATTGTAATGAACTTCCTGGAGTTCGCCGTGTGGGGTGCCTACCTCACCTCTATGGGCGGCTACCTTGCCAAGGTGGGCCTGGCCGAGAATATCGGTTGGTTCTACTCCGTGCAGGGCTTTGTGTCGCTCTTCATGCCAGCGCTCATCGGTATCGTGGCCGACCGCTTTGTTCCTGCGCAGAAAATGCTCGGTATCAGCCATCTGTTGGCAGGTACTTTCATGGCATTGGCCGGATACATGGGCATGACGCATGGCGATAGCGTGACGTTCGGCCAAATCTTCCCCCTCTACGCACTCAGCGTAGCGTTCTTCATGCCCACCTTGGGCTTGTCCAACTCGGTATCCTACTCGGCGCTTGACCGTGCCGGACTCGACACCGTGAAGGCTTTCCCGCCCATCCGTGTGTTTGGCACCATCGGCTTCATCGTGTCTATGTGGATTGTCGACCTCATGGGCTTCCAGCATGGCTATGAGCAGTTCTTCGTGAGCGCTCTGTGGAGCGTGGTGCTCGGTGCCTATGCCTTCACCCTGCCGCCCTGTGCCGTGAACAAGGGCAAGAAGTCGGGCTCGATGATCGATGCCCTCGGCCTGCGTGCCTTCGCCCTGTTCAAGGAGAAGAAGATGGCCATTTTCTTCATCTTCTCCATGCTGCTGGGTGTGTCGTTGCAGATTACCAATGGCTATGCCAATCCCTTCATCTCGAGCTTTGCCGGCATCGCCGAGTATGCCGATTCGTTTGCCGTGGCCCATGCCAATATCCTGATATCGCTCTCACAGGTTTCCGAGACGCTGTGTATCCTACTCATCCCCTTCTGCCTGAAGCGCTTCGGCATCAAGAACGTGATGCTCATCGCCATGTTTGCTTGGGTGCTCCGCTTCGGCTTCTTTGCCGTGGGCAACCCCGGTAACGGTGTATGGCTGTTTGTACTTTCGATGATTGTGTATGGCGTGGCGTTCGACTTCTTCAACATTTCGGGTTCGCTCTTTGTTGATAAGGAGACCGACATGAACATCCGCTCCAGCGCCCAGGGCCTTTTCATCATGATGACCAATGGATTCGGTGCCACAGTGGGCACGCTGAGCGCCCAGGCTGTAGTCAATGCGGTGGTATACTCCAAGGACACCCCCATGGCTCAGATGGCCGGATGGGAGACCGTATGGTACATCTTTGCGGGCTATGCCCTCGTGGTAGCTATACTATTTGCGTTTATCTTCCGTTATAAGCATGTGAAGGAGAAATAAAGCAGATTCCAAATGAAAGTCGAACTCAAAGTACAGGACCTGTTGCAGAAGGCGGCGAACGACAAGTTCTACATCGCCCTGCTACGTGAGCGTGACGGCAATCGCAGTCTGCCCATCCTGGTGGGCTTGCTCGAGGCACAGGCCATCGCCATGTTCCTCCGCGATGTCTCTACCGAGCGTCCTATGCTTCACGACCTCATTGCCGGCATGGCCGACGCCTTTGCCATACGCATCCAGGAGGTATATATATATAAGGTGAAGGGTGGCGTGTTCTACTCCTACCTCGTATGCGAGCAGTACGGGCAGACTGTCAATGTAGATGCCCGCACCTCCGATGCCATCGCCATCGCCCTGCACCAAGGCCGCCCCATCTATATCGACGAGGAGCTGCTCAATACCCAGTGCATGCGCGACGAAGGGGGCGGTGCCTACTCCATGCCTATCACCGTGATGAATACCGAGGTGCTGCGTGGAGTGCTCAAGACAGCCATTGAGCGCGAAGACTACGAACTTGCCGCCCATCTGCGCGATGTCATACGGGAGAGAGAGGGTGATAATTCTGAATTATGAATTATGAATTCTTGCACGACATCGCGGAACTCCAATTCACAATTCACAATTGACAATTGACAACTCATAATTCATAACTCATAATTCATAATTCTAAAACGTGTTTTTGTTCTACACCCCCAACATTGCTACTACGCTTGAGCTTCCTCAGGAGGAGGCAGCTCACGCTCTTCGTGTGCTGCGCCTCACCGAAGGTGCCGAGGTGATGCTCACCGATGGCAAGGGCTCGTTCTACCGTGCCGAGATTGATATCATCAGTGGCAAGCGCTGCTATGTGCGCATCGTAGAGACCACCACACCCGAGCCCCTGTGGCAGGGACATCTGCATCTGGCACTGGCACCTACCAAGAATATGGACCGCATCGAGTGGTTTGCCGAGAAGGCCACCGAGATAGGTGTCGACGAGATTACCTTTCTCGACTGCCGCTACTCTGAGCGCAAGGTGGTGAAGACCGAGCGCGTGGAGAAGATTCTCGTGTCGGCCATGAAGCAGTCACTCAAGCCCATACTGCCGCAGCTCAACCCCATGACCTCGTTCATGAAGTTCATCGCCCAGCCCTTCACTGGGCAGAAGTTCATTGCCCACTGCTACGAAGGCGACAAGGAACCTCTCATGCAGTCCCTCACGCCCGGCGAGGATGCCCTCGTGCTCATCGGCCCCGAGGGTGACTTTAGCCCCGAGGAGGTGCAGGCCGCCATCGACCACGGCTTCCGTCCCATCACCCTGGGCAAGTCGCGCCTACGCACCGAGACAGCAGCGCTGGTGGCGGTGCATATGATGAACGTAAAGAATTCTGAATTCTGAATTTTGAATTCTGAATACTTGCACAAACGAGCAAGATGCAAGTTTACTTGTAATCTTTCAGCGCCAACGCGAAAGAGCGTTGGTTCTCGAACGAGTCGAGCGCTTCGCATTGACGACGGAGAGAACTTCAGTTCTACCGAGGAGTTGCGACTTGTCGCTCTTCTGCAAGTATCAACGAAGTTAATTGGGTCCCCGCGATATCGTTTAAGAATTCATAATTCATAATTCATAATTCAGAATTAAATGAGACATTTCATCACCCTATCCTACGACGGCACCAACTATCATGGTTGGCAGATACAGCCCAACGGCATCTCCGTGCAGCAGGCCTTGACTGAGGCGCTCACCACGCTCCTGCGCGAGGAAACCCCTGTCACGGGTGCCGGCCGCACCGATGCTGGTGTGCATGCCCTGAAGATGGTTGCCCACTTCGACACCGAGCACGAGGTCGACTGCCAGCGCCTTGCCGACAAGCTCAACCGCATACTTCCACCCGACATTGCCGTGCAGCGTGTGCAACCCGTATGTGCGGATGCGCATGCCCGCTTCAGCGCCACCTCGCGCACCTACCACTACTATGTGTCTACGGCCAAGGACCCCTTCAGCCGTCATCGTGCCATGCGCCTCTTCCATGCCCCCGACTTTGAGCGGATGAACGAGGCTGCCCGCCGCCTCTTCGACTATATCGACTTCACCAGCTTCAGCAAGCTCCATACCGATGTGGCCACCAACAACTGCCGCATCATGCAGGCCCGATGGGAGCAGGTGAGCGAGCATGAGTGGCGCTTTGTAATCCAGGCCGACCGCTTCCTCCGCAATATGGTGCGAGCCGTCGTGGGTACCCTGCTCGAGGTGGGACGCGGCAAGATGACCGTCGAGGAGTTCTGCCAAGTGATTGAGAAGAGAGACCGCTGCAGCGCCGGCACCTCCGTGCCCGGCAACGCCCTGTTCCTGGTAGATGTCACCTACCCCACCGAAATATTCAAAATAGGCTGAAATAGTACAAAAAGAACAAAAAAAGTAGCCATCTTGTTACTGGAGTTTGTCGAATTATATATACATTTGCAGCAAATCCGTAGAGCAAATACACTGAATAATAAACATTAATAATTAAAAGACGTATGACAACAACAAAAAAGAATGGCAACATGGTGGCCATTATCACCATGTTCTTCATCTTCGCGATGATCTCGTTCGTTACCAACATGGCAGCGCCATTTGGTACTATTTGGGGCTACACCTATGAGTGGGCCGGCATGATGGGCAACATGATGAACTTTGCCGCTTACCTCTTCATGGGTATCCCTGCAGGCAAGATGCTCATCTCGGTAGGTTACAAGAAAACCTCCCTCATCGCCCTGGCCGTAGGTTTCATCGGCTTGCTGGTGCAGTATCTCAGCAGCATCTTCGGTGCCGACATCGCCGTGTTCAGCGTTGGCGGACAGGCCGTAGCGCTCAACCTCATCATCTACCTGCTCGGTGCCTTCATCTGCGGTTTCTGCGTATGTATGCTCAACACCGTAGTGAACCCCATGCTCAACCTCCTCGGTGGTGGCGGCAACAAGGGTAACCAGCTGGTACAGACAGGCGGTACACTCAACTCACTCTCCGGTACGCTCACTCCGTTCCTCGTAGGCATGTTGGTAGGCACCGTGACCGACAAGACCAGCATGGGCGACGTAGCTCCCCTGCTCTTCATCGGTATGGGTGTGTTTGCCCTGGCCTTCCTCATCATCAGCTTCGTAGCCATTCCCGAACCCGCACTGGGTCGTGGCAAGAATGTGAAGTACGAGCACAGCGCATGGAACTTCCGCCATTTCGTGCTTGGCGCCGTAGCCATCTTCTTCTATGTAGGTATCGAGATCGGCATCCCCAATGAGATGATTTTCTACATCAACAACCTTGGCTTCGAAGGTTCGGCCGCTGTTGCCGGCACCCTCTCGGCAGCCTACTGGTTGCTCATGCTCTGCGGCCGTTTCCTCAGCTCCATCATCAGTGGTAAGGTATCGACCCGCTTGCAGATGATTATCGTGTCTTCGGTAGCCATTGCATTGTTGCTCATCGCCATCTTCCTGCCCGAAAGTATGAGCATGACCATCAAGGGTGGCGAGGTACCCTTGAAGTGTGCCTTCATCGCAGCTTGCGGTCTCTGCACCTCCATCATGTGGGGCGCCATCTTCAACCTCTGCGTCGAGGGACTGGGCAAGTACACCGAGCAGGCATCAGGTATCTTCATGATGCTCGTTGTGGGTGGTGGTATCATGCCGCTCATCCAGCACAACGTGCTCGCCCTCAACATCGGCTACATCCCCAGCTACTGGCTGGTAGTGGCTATGCTTGCCTACATCCTCTTCTATGCCCTCATCGGCTGCAAGAATGTTAACAAGGACATCCCCGTAGAGTAATCCACAGAGAACTCCGTATAGAACCGAAAAGCCTGGAGCATGCGCTTCCAGGCTTTTTACTTTCTGGCATAAGTCAATCTTACAAACTTGGGAAACGATAGGCAATGCTTGCAGATACCGATAGTGCTTTGGTGTGATGGTCGATGAGCGTGTAGCCCCCGAGCGTGTGGTGCTGCGTGCCTACGGACAGGAGCGCCATTACCTGCGCGACCTTCCCCTGCACCCCTCACAGCACGAACTCATAGAGACCGACAGCTATGCCGACTTTGAGTACACCCTGCGCCCTACCAACGACTTCAAGGCTCACCTCCTCTCGCGTGGCCAGTGGCTCATCGTGCAGTCGCCCGAATGGCTTGCCCGTGACGTGCAGCAATGGATGAAGCAGGCGCTGCAGCGCTACGACGAAATGTCATAAACTCAAGAATCGTCGATACTACAGCAATGATGTCATATATAACGGGATGTACACCATCCCATCTTTGACCTCTACGTCTTTTGTGTGAACAACATAGGGAGTCGCAAGGTACTGGCCAAACTTGTTGATACACTTCTTGATAGATGTGAGTGTATAATTAGTACTACTCTTGACCTCAATAGGCGAGATGTTGTGCCGTGATGTCACACTCTCTTTTTGTATGAGAAAATCTATTTCCATACGATTGCTGGCTTCGACCTTATCATAGCTGCTATAAAAGAAGAGTTTATGCCCAGCTGTCCTTAGCATCTGCGCCACCACATTCTCTACCAGCATACCTTCGTTAATTTCTAATTTTTCAAACATCAGTTTCTGATACACCTCTTGCTTGACGATACCTCGTGCATCAAATGCCATTGAAATCAGTAGTCCTGTGTCACAAAAGTAGCACTTGAGTGTGGTGCGTTCTTCGTTAAGCTGAAGTCCGATATTGGGAGCAGTTGTATTATAGCATATATTGGCCAAGCGTGCATCGCCCAGCCAAAAGAACGCCTCGTCATAGTCACGCATTTTGGCATCACTGCTTACTTCAGACAAGCGAAATTTCTTCTCACTCTTCTGCAATTGGCCAGGTATTGCTTCAAAAAGTGAAGATACGCGTGCCGTAGCGCTACCTCCATACTTCTTGATGTCGTTGCGATAAAGGCGCAATATCTGTCTCTTCACAGCGTCAACCTTATCAAAATCCTTTGTCTTCACATATTCAACCACGGCTTGAGGCATACCGCCGACAATCATATATTGACGAAAGTAGCGCATCGCCTCTCGGTGAAAATCCCCCATAGGTCTCCGCTGCTCGAACTGCCGTTTTATGTAGTCCATCATCATTTCATCTCCCATGGCCCACATAAATTCCTCGAAGTCCATAGGGTACATATCTATACCATCTTCTTCAGAAGGAATCACTATATCGGCCACATTTTTCTTTATGGAAATGAGCGAGCCTGTCTCGATATAGTCGAAACGATGGTCCTCAACCAATGCCTTTATAGCCTCTCTAGCACGAGGACATTTCTGCACTTCATCAAATATGATGATAGACTTGCGCGGAGTGAGCCGCGTCTTGTAATGTAGTTGAATGTTCTGCAGTAATGTGTCTACATCCTCCAAATACTCGTCAAACCACTCCCTCACTCGAGTCGGCGCTTTACTGAAGTCTATGAGGATATAAGATTCGTATTCGTTCTTTGCAAACCTCTCTGCAATGTAGCTCTTCCCGATGCGTCGTGCACCCTCTATTAAGAGGGCTGTAGACCCGTTTTTCTCCTGTTTCCATTGGAGCAGCTTGTCATAGATTTTTCGTCTCATATGCACCTTTCTTAAGTTTTCAAAATAGCGGTTCTACACCTTTCCGCGATTTTTAGACAGTGCAAATATACACCTTTCCGCGATTTCTTGCAACAAAAAAAGGTTTCATTCATGCCAGATATATAAAAAATATGGGAAGAAGCGTTTTTTCTTACACTTGTACCGCGTTTTGAAACAACGTGGGCATAACTTTGCATTAGAAACAAGACGACAAGTCGCCTTGAAGTTCTGTAATCGGGACTTGCGATGTGCAACACACCTCGCTTTCTAATGCAAAGATTGGATTACTAACCTCAAAAACGACAAAGGTATGGACAAGAAGAAGAAGTATTTCATGGATTGCCACCTGGCAGGGCGTATGTATCACGATGCTGATGAAGTGTGGAAGCAACTCAAGGTGGGCACCAAGCTACGTCTCGTACGCGAAGCCGACAATCGGCACGACCCCAATGCTGTGGCTGTGATGTATGACAACAAAGAGACGGACGAAGCGGTACTCATCGGCTACATCCCCGGCACCGACAATGCGCAACTGGCCATCCTCCTCGACATGGGCTGGACACACCTCTTCGAGTGCTGCATCTGCCAAGTCAATCCCGAAGCGCACCCCGAACGTCAGATACACTTGACCATCAAGGTGAAGAGAAACAAGGAGAATTGAGAATTGAATATTGAGAATTGAAAGTGACCATCCGGATGGCAACACTAAACACTAAACTCTAAACACTAAACTCAGCACTATTATGGAACAGAAGAAACGTATCTATGTGAACAACGAGCAAGTGAAGAAACACTCCGAAGCACTGGATTATCTGCTGAGAAATGAGGAATATATTATTATGGAGGATTGACATATATAGGAATAGCCCCCACTTGGTAGAAGAAGGATGTGTGGAACGTTTCCAGCGCGAAAGCCCTGATGAGTGGTTCGCCCCACCGCCAAGTGCCTATTCCTATTACTTTCCTGTGAGATGCTTGCAGATACGGATTTAACTTTTTAACTTTGGGGAAAGAAAAAGAAATGAAACATAATTATTCAGAATTTAAGAGAAAAGCAAGAGCACACCAAATAGAATTCAGAAAGAACTATCTTGGTGTGGAACATAATAAGTATCCAAACGTACTAACATTTGATGATGCTCAAAAAGGACTTATATTCTATGACAGATTCAGAGAAGAGATATTAGAAGAACTCAAAAAGCCTATCCCTAAAACATCATCTGCACCAAGCGGGCAGATGCTAACCAATCTATTAAGAAGTGAACACATTCCTTACAACATATTCTTTCCCATGCACAAAGACAAGAATGGATGTAAGAATCTGTTCAACCACATCTTAGGGAAAGAAGAAATATCTACTGTAACAGACATTAAGATAGAGTTTCATCCAGAACCCATAGAAGATTACCTTTTTGACCACACTGCATTTGACGTTTATATTTCATATAAGGACAAAAACAACAAATCGTGCGGTATAGGAATTGAAGTTAAATATACAGAAAAAGAATACCCTTTAAAAGAGCACACTAGTGAATATGCTCATGTAAAGGATGAGAATGGGAATACCCGTCTTTTCCAAAATTATCTTACTGTTACTATAAACAGTAGATATTACAAAGATGATGTTTTACATGATACCCTCGTTTCCAATAAACTCAGACAAATTTGGAGGAATCATATCCTCGGTGCTTCGATGGTAATGCATGGAGATATTGAAAATTTCACCTCTATCACTTTATATCCCAAAGGAAACGTACATTTTGATAATAATGCAATACCAGTTTACAAAGAACTATTAACTGAAATCGGAAAAAACTCTTTTGTCTCTATTACATATGAAGAGTTATTTGATTTGATGGAAAAGTATTTAAATATAGATGATTCTAATAATTGGATTAATTATCTTAGATATCGCTACTTATTCCCTCTTGAATAAGTACTAACCATTAAAACTACGGCATTATAATTTCATTATAAAGAATTCCAGATAATCAAATTAATTAAAAAGCAATTGACAGATAATTCTGGATTTATAATTGGGGTATGACATATTTGTTGGATTTGTAAGTAACATAAGTTGTAATTTTTGATTTGGATACCCAAAATTACAAACTTGTCGGGACTGGCCAAACATGGCCGGTCCTTTTTTTACTACTTAATCGAGACACACTTTTTGAAACAGTATCATCCTGTTTCTCCTTTTTATTTTTATTAATATTAGAAATAATTGCTCTTAAACTTTTGAAGAAATTCTCAGAAGGGTGTTTGCCTTTTTCCACAATGAGAACAAAATTGAGAATTTACTTACTTGTTAACCATTCCATCTTTGTTAGGCAAGTAATGTGTTCCGTCCGCAACTCACCAACCAATTGTGATGACACGTTGCTTTTCGTGAACATATACTTAAAACCGCATTTTTCTTGCACACGTTTTGACTTCTCGTTGCCATCGAAGTAACCAGCCCACATTTTCTGCATTCCCAGGACCTCAAAGGCTCGATGTTGCAACTCACGAACAGCCTCGGGTAT
>JAFTVE010000041.1 GCA_017465905.1 Bacteroidaceae bacterium
CTACATATGGTTACTGCGATGGTCAAAAACGACATGCTATATAGCCCTGATTACAGCAATGCTTGACAAAGAATAGCAAATACACTATAAAATGAAAATTAATTGGGAAATAGTTTGGATTTTAACATAGAAAGCGAATTGTCACGAATAGCCCCGTAAATTATCATGAATGCTTTTTGTACTCGCGTGACATGAATATTATTTATGGCCATTTGCGGGTCATTTATGGTCATTCGCGTTTAATATTATATTGACATAAATTGCCACAAATAGTCCCGTGAAACGTGTTCGCCGCCCATAGGGGCTAAAGGCAATAATCGTGAATAATAATGAAATTATTGTATGTTGGCTTAAATACATAGTACCAGCGAATTACGTAAGTAAAACTGCAAAAACTCGACGAACTTTTCCGCCTTCTGCTGCAAAAACTCGACGAACTTTCCTGTCTACTGCTGCAAAAAACCGACGAATATCTTGATATGTATGGAAAATATAGCTAATAATCGCACGTTAACATGGGTACCTTTGGTGAATGGATGCTGCTCCCTACAGCTCCTCCCCTCGATAGAAGTTCAGGATTTTATGTCTGAAGAGGAAGGTATATTCTGCTTGCAGGCGATTGGTGGTGGCTCTGAACAGGGCGGTCTTCGATTCCTGGTATTCTGTTGCTGTGGCCTTGCCTGCGGCATATTTCTTCTCCATCAGGGCAAACGACAAGGTGCTTGCCTTCTCGGCCTGCTGGCTGCTGATGCATTGCTTCTGTGCTGCCAGTGCATTGTAGTAGGCCTGCTGTATCTCCTTGTAGAGCGACTTGTGGGTCTCGTCGAGTTTGAGTTGCTGATTATGGTACTGCAGTCTGGCCGAGCTCACCTGATTGCGTGTAGAGAAACGGTTGAAGATGGGCACAGATAGCGACAGCGAAATGCTGTTGTTGAGGTTGTCGCGCATCTGGTCGGCGAATGAGGGCGATGTGCGTCCCGATGCCTTGTAGTAGTTGGTGCCTATGCCTGTGCCGAAATTTACTTTGGGGTAGTATCCGCTCTGTGCGATGCGTATGTTGCGCTCGGCACTCTGTAGCCTGATGTTCTCGGCCTCTATCTGTGGCTTTGTCATGACAGCCTCGGCATATATCTCGTCGGGGTGGGCGAGCACCATGCTTCCCAGGTCCGCGACCTCGGGCTTGGCTATTTCGAATCCCTCGGGTGTGGGGAGTTCGAGCAGTTGCGACAGGGTGAGCAGTGCCAGCGTGTAGCTGTTTTGCTGCTGCGTCAGCGACAGCTCATCATTGGCCACGGTGGCCCTTATCTCTGCCAGCTCGGTCTCGGCACATTTGCCGTTTGCAAACAGTGCCTCGATGCGCCGCTCCTGCTCCTTGCTCAGCTGCGCCTGCTGCTCCGACACCTCCAGCAGGTCCTTCTGGAAGAGCGCCTCCAGGTAGGCCGATGCCACCTGTATGCTGATGTGCTCCTTGGCATACTCGAGGTCCGACATCGCTGCCAGCAGGTCCAGCTTGCGAGCCTTGATGTTGTTGGCAATCTGTCCGCCGGTATAGATTGGCATGTCGGCGCCGATGTTGAATCCCGTGCTCTGCGTATTGCTGTTGATATAGGTGTTGTCGATGGTCAGTCCGCGTCCGAAGTTGAAGTTCTGCCCTGCCGATGCGCTCACTCCAGGCAGTCGGCTGCTCTTTGCCGAGCTGAGCGACAACTCCTGCGACTTGACGTTAGCCTCCTGGCGTTTTATGGTAATGTTGTTGACTATGGCATGCTCTATGCATTGGCTCAGTGTCCATTCCTGCTGTGCCGTGGCGCTACAGGCTACCAGCATCAGTGCTATGGTGATATGATTGCGTTTCATGTTGCTTTTGCTTTTGTTTTTTTGGGGGGGATTAGGGACGATTAAGGTCAATTAAGGTCGATTAGGGTCGGTTAAGGAACCTTTCCTGTAACCTATAAACTTTCATCTCTAAAGCTTCAACTCTACGTGTCATCCCGAGCTTGTGCGAGGGATCTCTCATTTCCGTTCGAGATGACACATAACCCTCAACTCTCATCTTTCATCTTTCAACTTTCAACTCTCAACCATAAACCCTCAACCCTTAACCTCAATCCCTCTCACCTTGTCGTTGGCCTTGATGCCGCTCTTGATCTCGATGTTCACGCCATCGCTGATGCCTGTGGTCACCTGCTGGCGCACATAGGTTTGCTTGATGCTGTCGGTGAGCAGATATACGAATACGCTATCGCCGGAGAACTCGAGCGACGATTCCGGTATAGTGACAGCCCCCTTCACCCCGTCGAGCACGATTTCGGCATTGGCGCTATAGCCCGAGCGTATGGTCACGTCGTTGGGGAGTGTGATAGCCGCCTTCACCTCAAACTGGTTGGCACCGTTCTCCTCGATGGCTTTGGGCGATATATACTCCAGTATGGCTGTGAGGTGCAGGTCGGGTATGGCACCCACGGTGATGTCTACCGGCATGTCCTGATGTATGCGTCCCACCTCGGTCTCGTCGATCATGCCCTTGAAGATGAGGTCCGACATGTCGGCCACCGTGGCTATGGTGGTACCGTCGTTGAACGAGTTGCTCAGAATCACCGAGTTGCCCACCTTGACCGGTATGTCGAGTATCAGTCCGTCTATGGTGGAGCGTATGAGTGTGGTACTCATGTTGGCATTGCTCAGCGATATGCCGTCGCGCACGATGTTGAGTGCATCTTCAGCGCCGTTCTTCTCTGCTTCGGCCTGCTTGAATGCCATCTCCGACTTCTCGAAGTCTTCGGCCGATATCACCTTGTCGTTGTAGAGCCGTTTCATGCGCTCGTGGTCGGTCTGTGCCTGCTTGAAGGCGAGGTTTGCCAGGTACACCCTGTTCTCTGCAGCGCTCAGGTTGCCCATGTCGGGTATCACCTTCACCTTGGCTATCACCTCATTCTTTGCCACCATCTCTCCTGCCTCCTTATACAGTTCGGTGATGATACCCGATATCTGCGGCTTGATGTTCACCTCGTCTCTGGGTTCAATCTTTCCCGTGATGATGGTTGTCTTCTGCAGGTCCTTTATCGTGGCCAGGTTGGTCTCGTACCTGCTCTGCTGGGGCAACGATTTCTGGTACAGAAACACGAATGTACCGATGAATACCGTTGCGATGATGGCTACAGTAGCCCATTTGATTATTTTCTTCATATCTTGTTGTTTTAGTTTTTATCGTTATCGTCTTCGTTATCGTCATCTCTCAACCATCAACCATAAACTTTCATCTTTCATCTTTTAACTTTCAACTCTCAAACCCTCACTCCTCTCTCATCGCATCTACCGGCTTGATGGCCATCGCCCTGGAGGCAGGTGCCAGCCCCGCTACCACGCCCAGCGTGGCCAGCAGTGCCGTTGCTCCGATGGCTATTCCGAAAGATATCTGGAAGGTCGAGTCGGGCGACGACTGCTGTGCTGCATTCTCCATTGCCTGCAGGCACACCACGGCAAATGTGATGCCGCTCAGTCCTGCTATCAGTGTGAGCACGATGCTCTCGCTCATTATCTGTGTCAGTATATCGGCCGGTGTGGCTCCTATTGCTCTGCGTATGCCTATCTCCGTGGTGCGCTCCTTCACGGTCACCACCATGATGTTGCTCACGCCTATGGCACCCGATATCAGCGTGCCCAGTCCGATGAGCCACACCAGTACGCTCACCCCTACGAAGAGGCTGTCGATGAGTCCGAATATGGCCTCGGCATTCACCTTGATCACGGCCTGCGTGTCGGTGGGGCTTATGGAGTGTGCATGCTTGAGTATCTGCTCCACCTTGTCCTGCACTTCGGCAATGTTGTAGCCCTTGCGTGCGGTGAAGCACAGCAGGTCTATCCTCTTGCCCCTGTTGTAGGCCTTCTGCAGTGTGGTGAAGGGGATTATGACACTTGTCGCAGGGTTCCCGTTGATTGACATGCCCTCGCTGCCCTTGCCGCTGACGCCCACGATTTTGTAGAACACGCCATCGATCTGTATGAACCTTCCGCAGGGGTCCTCCTCGCCCACGTAGAGCTCCTCCACGATGCGGCTACCCAGGATACACACCTTGCGGCTTTCGTAGATGTCCACCTTGTTGATTGAGCGTCCGTACTTTATCTCGGGGTTCTCTATCACATCATATTCCGGGTATATGCCCTTCACCGTCACGCCCATCTGCTTGTTGTCGTTCATGGCGGTGCATCCCCATCGCGATACCAGGGGTGTCACGATGTCAATCTCCGGCACCACGCGTCGGATGCGCTCCACGTCGTCGGTGTTCATGCTCCACCACCTTCCCTTGCGGAACCCCTTGTAGGGTTCGCTCGTGCGCGATGAGCCTATGAATCCCGAGTTGGTGGCAAATCCAGCGAAGTTCTCGGCCAGCATCGACTCCAGTCCCTTGCCGCCACCCATGAGCAGCACCAGCATGAAGATGCCCCAGAACACGCCGAATGCTGTCAGCAGTGTCCGGGTCTTGTTCCGTGTCAGCGAGTCGTATATCTCGCCCCATTGGTCTCTGTCGATGCGTATTCTCACCTTTGCTCTCCTTATTGTCAATACATGTTTCCTATCCTCTGAGTGCCTCTATGGGCTTCACCTTGGCCGCCTTGCGTGCGGGGAAGAATCCTGCCAGCGCACCAGCCACGATGATGATGCATGTAGCCCTCACGCAGGTAGCGATGTCTACCGTGGGGTCGATGAAAATCTCCTGCTTCAGTATGCCCACGTCGAACATGTGATTGCCCACCGTGGCGTCCATAATCTCGCAGAATCCTACGCCTGCCAGCATCCCTATGTATCCGAAGATGGCCGTTATCAGTACACTCTCCAGCATCACCATGCCGATGATGTTTCGGGGCTTGGCCCCCAGCGCCTTGCGTATGCCAAACTCATGTGTGCGCTCCTTCACCGCTATGAGCATGATGTTGCTCACGCCCACCACGCCGCTTATCAGGGTGAGCAGTCCCAGTATCCAGAACGACGTGCTCAGCATGTTCGATGCCATGCTTATCTGCTCATTCTGCGTGGCCGAGTTCCACATCCATATCGCCCGCTTGTCGTCGGGGTCGAAGTCGTGCGTGTGGCTCATGGCATGGCGAAACGCCTGCTCAAACTCCGCATTCGCCTCCATCGTCTCCAGCTCCCTGGTCTTCATGGTGATGCTGTTGATGGTGCGCCCCTTGTTGAATATCGTCTGCACCGTGGTGTATGGGGCATACATGTTGTTGTCGGTAAACATCGAGTTCGACTTATATAGCCCCACCACCTTGTAGTAGCCCTTGCCTATCTTCACGTTGCGGTTGATGGGCGATGCATGGTCCTTAAACAGGTTCTTGGCATTGTCCTCGCTCATCACCACCACCTTGCGCTTCTCGTCCATGTCGATCTTGTTCACGAAGCGTCCCTGCGTGATGTTCATGCCCTCTATCTCGGCATAGTCGGGGTACACGCCCTGCAGGCTCACACTCATGTAGTTGGCCCCCACCGAGGCTACCAGTCCGCCCTGCGACACATCGGCCGTTGCCGACACCACATGCCTATCCATCTGCTCCGTTGCCAGCGCCATGTCGCGCTCGTCGAGTCTGATGCGTCGGCCCTCGTTCCATCCGCCGTGGGGCAGTGAGGTATGTCCGCCCCACACCTGTATCACGTCGAAGGCAAAGTCGCCGCTGTTCTTCTCCAGCGTGTGTATGATGCCATTGCTGGCTCCCTGCAGTATGATCATCAGGAATATGCCACTGGCCACGGCAAACCCCGTGGCTATGGTGCGCATCTTGTTTCGGCGTATGGCTCCCCAGATCTCCTGTAGTGTGTCCAGCATCGTCGTCGTCTCCTATTTCATGATACCGTCCATGCCGAAGGGGCTCTTGCCGCCCTCGTCGTTCCGCTCGATGCGCTCTATCAGTCCATCCTTGATGTGGATGATCTTCTCTGTCTGATACGCCACGCCGCTCTCGTGAGTCACCACCACGATGGTCATGCCCTCCCGGTGCAGCTCCTTGAGTATCTGCATCACCTCTATCGACGTCTTGCTGTCGAGCGCTCCCGTAGGCTCGTCGGCCAGTATGATCTGTGGCTGTGTGATGAGTGCGCGTGCTATGGCCACGCGTTGCTTCTGTCCGCCCGAGAGCTCATTGGGGTAGTGGTGTGCCCAGTCCTTCAGGCCAAACTTGTCGAGGTATTCCAGTGCCAGCTGATTGCGCTTGCTGCGCCCCACGCCTTGGTAGAACAGCGGTAGCGCCACATTCTCCAGCGCATTCTTGAAGGGTATCAGGTTGAACGACTGGAATATGAATCCTATCATCCTGTTGCGGTACCCTGCGGCATGTGTCTCGCTGAGGTTCCTGATGAGCTGTCCGCCCAGTCGGTACTCTCCCTCGTCGTAGTCGTCGAGAATACCCAGAATGTTGAGCAGCGTCGACTTGCCCGACCCCGATGCACCCATGATAGCCACAAACTCCCCCTCTGCGATGTCCAGGTCTATGCCCTTGAGCACATGCAGTGGCGAGCCATTGTTGTAAGTCTTATTGATATTTCTGAGTTGTATCATCGGGGCAGTATCTTTTATTCATATATATAGTTTGGCAAACTCCCCCTCTCATGACCTTTGTATAGTGCAAAATTACATATAATGATTGATACATGCAAGAAAATGGTTGATGGTTTATGGTTTAGTGTTTAGAGTTTAGTGTTTAGAGTGTCATCCCGACAAAGCGAAGCGCCGAGGGATCTCTGCGCTGCAAAATTGTCATTTGTCAATTGTCACTTGTCAATTATGATACTTCGCATCAAGATTCCTTGCTGGCTCGGCATAGTTCAAGCGAGCTTGACTCTGCTCTCGCTGCGCTGCGGAATTGTAAAAAGGTTCCACAACCCATCCTCCGAGAGCACCCCGCGCTTCAGGTCCTTGGGCAGGAGGCCTGCCTCGTCATCGGCAAAGTCCTGCTTCCACTCATCACTGCCGTAGTATGCAGCAAGCTCGGCCATGGCTTCTTGTGCCTTGGCATGTGTGCTGGCGCTCATGGGCTGCTCCTTCATCGCCTCCGTTGCCAGGTCATACAGCTGCTCCATGTGCCGTATCCGTTCTATTTGTGTCATCTTTTCAGTCATGAAACACCTCCTTTAATATAGAAATGGAATACAGGGGAAAGTCTGTAACGGTGAATCTTTTATGGTTTGTGCAAAAGTACATGATATCAGCGGAATGCACAACTAAGAACGCAATAAATCGGCATTTTTTTAGTCTTGAAACGCAATAAATCGGCACTTTTCTGCTTTTTCAACGCAATAATACAAGGCTCTATTCGTCGACCTTCGCTCCACTTATAGGTGCATTGTCGTCGCAATTGTCCGGTGGAATTTGAATTTTTCTAATTGCTTCGGACAATTGCCATTCGTCATCGTCTTCGTATTTATTAATCTGAGTAATTTGGGTAATCTGCGGTTATTTTAGGAATTCGGAGTTAGGAGTTGCCTTCCGGATAGTGGTTATCGTTTTCGTCATCGTTACTTGCGTGCAAGTTTCTGTAATCGTAATCGTCATCGTTCTCGTTCAACTCTCAACCCTATATGTCATCCCGAGTTTGTGCGAGGGATCTCTCACTTCTGTTCGAGATGACACACGACCATACCCCCTTCAACTATAAACCATCATCCATCAACCTTTATAAATGCTTTGCATTTAAGAAGACTTGCTGGCTCGGCATAATCCCGCAAGCGGTTTCTGCACTCGCTACGCTGCGTCTTTCAACTTTCATCTTTCAACTTTCAACTTTTCCCATACCCCACTTGCTCTTCCGCAGCGAGAGGCGTAGGCTCCGTGTCGAAGGCGTATGTCACCGCCTTGCGTGGACGCAGGTTGTCGAGGTAGGTCTTGTGTAGCAGGCGCTCCAGCTCGGCAAGTGTGGCCTCGCGTGTCTTGGGCTTGAGCTGACATTCCCAGATGACGATGGTGTGCCACCCCATCTGTCGCAGCTGGGTGCGCCGCTCTTGGTCACGCTCCTGATTGCGTGTTATTTTCTGTGTCCAGAAGTCCGTGTTGCTCTTGGGCATCACGAAGTATCGGCATCCCTCGTGCCCATGCCAGAAGCATCCGTGTATGAATATCACCGTGCGGTACTTGCGCAATACGATGTCGGGCGAGCCCGGCAGCCCCTTCACGTTCACCCTGTAGCGGAATCCCCGGCTATGGAGGTATCGCCTCACCGTCATCTCCGGCTTGGTGTCGCGGCTATGTATGCTGGCCATGCATCGGTGCCGCTGCTCTCGGGTCATCTTGTCGGGCATTGAGGGGTATTATATATTGCAAATTAAATTTACTCTCGTTGTTCCACACCTTCAGGGACATCACGATATTCACCGAATATCCATGTCTTCCCGAACGAGTCATACTCCTCTTTGGTGATAACATCGCGAGTGTATGCCAATTCATGGTTCTCATCGATGCCAAGTTCTGGCTCTACCTTACTCACCACCTTATAGGTTCTCATCTTGACCCTCACATTATCTACATCGACCACCTGCTTAACCTGACCATTGCCCTGTTCATCCAAAGCAAGCACTAAGTCGTTCATATAATCTGCAAAGTATCTTTTAACCATGAGTGTAGGTAGATTTTATGGGATTAAAAACCATCTCTATACTCCTTTACCTTTTCGGGAGTAGTGAATAGTGGAGTACCATCAACATATTCTTTGAATTGGTCAAGATGGGCTACCTTCAGATCTTTCAACATATCGCCCATTCTTAGCTTTCCAACACTTACCTCCTCATCGAATCTGAAGAAGAAGTAGTCTCCATCCACATTTGATGGGCACCATGTCTTTCGTCCTTTCTTTTGCGTCTGTATGGTAGTTGTCTCTTTTACGCGAAACACACGATACTCACCCGTTTGTTCGACATTATCGGTATAGAGAATTACAAATTGGATGTTTTGTTTCTTATAGAAGTCCTCCGTATGCGCTCCATCTCGCACCGTGGATTCATTTTTAGTCTTCAGTCTCACATAGTACACCAATGAGCCCTTGTCATTGTCGCCGAGAATCCACTTTAGGTGCTTTTCATCTTTGTAGTACCCTACGAGCACGCCTTTACCCGTATAGCGTTCGAGATGATGTATGGTAAGCCACTGGGGCGAAACGATGGATTGGGGCAGTTCATCATTTATCTTTTCATTCAACACTTCTTGCGGGTCTTTACCCATAGTGCACTCTTCAATAAGGAAGAACTTCTGCAACTCATCATATTGAGCCTGTGTCTCTGCCATTTTTGCTTTAGGGCGTGCATAAGCAAAGAACATGCTACGCTCCTCGCCATAGGGTTGGAACACACGTCCATTGAGTTCGTAGAAATGTTGTTGCAGGTAGAGTGCTCCGTCTACATTGAGTCGTGCTCTCATGGCATAGATTTGGAACTTATCCTGCACCACGGCTCGTATCTCTTCGCGGAAGATTTTGCGCACCTGTTGCCTCCAATGCGCCTTCTCGCTCTGCCTGTTGCGAGCATAGAGGAAGAGTACATAGAGGAAGTTAACGTCGTATTGCGAGAGGAAGAGTGTGTCGCGGTCAAACAATCTGTCGGGAAACTGATACGACACCTTGGTACAATGCTGCCCTCCCTTGTCATAATGTTTCTTGATGTTGTCAGCCCCATCATTGTACTTGTGGTCATCATATACGAATGCGCTGATGAAGAAGTTGGGGATGATGTCATACCCCTCGGTGAGCGAGTTGTCCTGCAGGTGTATGTCGCCAAACTTACCCTTGTCGACTTCGCGATGTTTATTCTCCGTCTCATCGAATCGTGAGGCGTCCGAGGCAAAGAGGTTGACATTCCATTGTATCACATTGCGAGCGTAGGTATACTGCTTGTAGATAGACTCCGAGGTCAGATTGTGTCCGCTCTTATAATACTTTGAGTCGCCTATGTAGTACACCTCTCTGCTCTGCCCGTCGGTCGATGTCAGTGCCAGGTCGGTATACAAGTGGTCTACGCGCTTGCCATCGGCTTGGTCGGCTAGTCCCTTGGGAATCTTGTTGTGAGGCGTGCCGATGAGTTCATCTATCATGGCTTCAAACACGATGTTAAAACTCTTGGCCAACAGGTACTCCTGTGCATGGGTGTTGATGGCTATGCGATACGAGTTCTCAAAGAAAGCAAAGCACAGGTCCCATAGCAGTAGCGCCTTGTCAGAAAAGTACTTGTACTTTATTTGCCTCAGTCGGGTCTTGCCTAGCCCTCGCAGATATTGCTTGAACTGTTTGCCCGTGATAAGTTCGTATTGTATGTTGATGGGTGTGTGGAATCCATACTCCGCGTTCAGGTAGTTGAGTATCGAGTAGTAGATGACAAACAGTTCCTCCTCATAGTTGACTAGGCGCTTCTTGTTCACGGGGTCGAGATACACGACCTCAGCTGCCCCTTGCGAGAGGGCTTGCGAGTGTGTGATGGTGCGTGTCCAGTTGATCTTGTTGTGTCCACGGTGCAGGTTCTTGATGGTGAACAGCACGAAGTCCCTGTTCTCCTGATTGAAGCTGATGAGTGAGAGCACGATATCAAGGTACGTATTCGCCTTGCTTCGCTTACCCTTGCCTGCTTGCGGGAGTCGCTTGTAGAGTATGGCTTGACTATCGGGGTTTGCTTTGTAGAACACGTTCAGTGCGCGGTATATCCACACCGAGAACTCATAGATGAACTTCTTGTACTCCTTGCTCAGTATCTTCTGCCCCTCGGGGCTGATAATCTGCTCAGGTGCCACGCGTTCCCCTGTGGGTGATTGTATGCCCACCAACTGCTCCTCGGTGTCAAGCAGCACTTTGGGGAGTATAAACACGCAGTCGTTCACATGCGGATTGTAGAAGTACCCCACATACTGCACACTCACTTTCGTGTTCACATCCTGCAGCACATAGATGTCCTTCAACGCCTCCTCCACGAGGTGACTTTCATACTGATGTTCTTCAAAGAGGATATACATCGCTCCGCTTTTCTTTGTTAACCCTGTTTCTGGTTATCGTCCCATGCCATCACCTTGTCGATGAAGTCGGCCACGCGATCGATGTTCACCTTCTCGCCATCCTCGTCGTAGAAGTCGGGGAAGGTGAGTTCGTGTGTCTTCGTGGGTTCTTCGGTGTCAGCATATCTGAAGAGCGAGGCATCCTCGAATCCATAGTCCTTGAACACATCGTTCCACAGGTAGAAGAGCACCTTTGACACAAACTTGTCGGCACTGATTACCTTGTCGGCATCGGCCTTGCAGAAGAAGTAGCCTAGCTGCTTGTCGGCACTCGATGTCATGGATGCGATGATGCGGTTCACCTGCTTCACAAACTCCCACCAATCACGCTTATCGGTGTCGCTCAGCTTTATCTGATAGTTCTCTTCGGGGTGATTCTTTATCTTCACATACTTCCACTCCCACCTGCGCTTGAAGGCTGAGTCGATGGGGAACAGGCTCTGGTCGCTCGTGTTCATCGTAGCCCATATGTAGAGGTTAGGCGGGAGCACCAGCTCCTCGCCGCTCCGTATCTTCTCGTCCAGTCCTTCGCATCCGCTCAGGGCCTCCGTGAGGTACTGCTGCATGTCCTGGTCGGCCTTGATGGGGTATTCCGAGATGCCCTCCTCGCGGTCGAGCAGTTGGAACAGGTCGCCGAATATCTGTGCGCAGTTGCCTCGGTTTATCTCCTCTATGATGAGGAACACCGGCTCTTCGGGCACTTGCCATGCCTTCACATAGGCTTTGAGGAAGGCTTGGGGAGTGTATGCATACACAATCTTTTTCTCCTCGCCCATGCGCTCACCCGTTTGGGGGTTATATCGGGGCAATTCCTGCATCGCAGGCTTGTAGGCTCCCACAAAGGTGGAGTAGTCGCTATCGGGGTGGAAGGTGGTGCGCACCACATTCTCCTTCGGGCACGCCTCTGTCGCCACCTTTATCGTATGGCTCTTGCCTGTACCTGGGGCACCATAGAAGATTTGTTGGTGGGGGAGGTGTAAAACTTGGAATGCCCGTTGATTGTTGTTCGAAAAATTATCAAAGAAATCTTTTTTATTGTTCCTGTCCATATCGTCAAAAACAAGTTTAGGATTGACTGCTGTTGTGTTTAGAATTCCTTCTTTAGAGAATGAAAGTATACGAGAGTAACTATTTATATAGTTGCGAATAATGTCGTCATTGTTTTTTGCGGTTTCTTGAAAACAAGCTTCATAGGCTTCTTTATATGTACAGTTTGAATTTTTTAGAGTATACTCATATAATTCTTTTAGAAAATAAGTAGGACAAGTTATTTTTTGAAAGCCATCTTTTCTTGTGTAAGGATTTGGTATATAGTATCTTGGTAACCAAAAGAATAAATATTCTTCAGCCTCTTGCTCATTAATGTCGTGGTCAAAACGCGGATAATAATACCCATCTTCTGATTCACAATATAAAGCCAGTTGACAAGCCAATTGATATGCCGTTCTAAAAAAATCACCATTCCATTTATTAGACATGGAATTCCGAAAGACATCTATTGGCATCTTCTCATGCGGAAGTGAGTTTACTAGTTCCACAACCGTTTTAGGAGTTCCATTCCTCCACCTGCATATCGCATCTGCCATAGATTCTACTATTTAAATACAAATTCTCGATGATATGCCAAGTATTCCTTTCTCTGTGCATTTAAATGCAAGTCCTCCACATCGTATGTGAAATCGATTCTCGCTCTATTCGCAGAAGATAGCCAATCTGAAATTTTAAGTTCTCCGTTATCTTCAAATGATATATAGCCTTTATCAAAAAGTTTGTCAAATAAAGGCGATAGCATTAAGCCATTATTCGTGTCTGTTTTTTCACTTTTTTCACATACAGCCCAGGGTTTAATGTGGCTGGCTATCAGAAGTCTTAAATCATCAATTTTAGAGAAAGGACAATGACAAAATTGCGCGAATAGGTTTTGCCTATAACTAATCTGCCCATCTCTGGCGTGTTTTGCTATGCTTTTCTTTTTCTTTCCATAATTTTTTGCAGCATATTGCTGCTCTGCCATTTGGGTGAAATCGGTAAATAACTTCCAATAAAAAATATAATTCCCATTTTCTTCGTCTTGAAGTTTCATTACTGATACATAAGAAACAAATGGTAGAGAAATTTTTCTTATAACTCCATATCCTCCTCTAAGAGCATTTTCTGTAGACTTAACATATCCTCTAGGCCCATCTATTTGATTTTGGTCTTTTATTGTGAATCTTATGGTATCGGGGAGGGCTGCTATCTCATTTTTCCTTTGTTCCCATAGATGTCCCATATTCTTTTTCTTACCTTGTCCTCGATATTTTATAGACGGATAGTGATATTCATGATACATTGTCTGCATATATTGTTGCAGATCTTTTTTAAGGATAACACATTCTGCTGTAAAACCGGCATTGTCAGTACTACCAGTATAGAATTTTCTCATATGTTCCTTGCTGCCCATATAGAGTTTTGCTTCGCCATGGCCGCTACAAGTTTTATTCTCATTAACAACAAAAGAATCAGGAACAGTTATCGACAAATCGTAAATGTCGATAAGTTCATATGCAATACCTTCTATATTCATAATCAAATACCGTATTTAGTTATATCCAATTGTTTTAATAAAGCTATCAAGACGTCAACTACAATGCTATTGCCTGCTTGCTGGTATATTGCAGTGTCAGAAACAACTATTTTGAATGAGTCCTTAAACCCCATCAAACGCAAACACTCGCGTGGAGTAAGCTTTCTTATACGTCCTTTGTGTGTTACATAGTTATCTACTCCTGCACGATGCATTTTGTGCATAGATTGAAGCAAGGGCCTAGCCACGTCCAAATCGGTTTCTGTAGAAGTCTTAAAGTTTTTTGTTCCCCCTGCAAGTACATATTTAGCTACTTTCTCAGAAAGATAATACTTTTCTTCAACGTCTTTTACATCAAAAATGAATTCGTCAAAAGCTTCATCTGTAGGGGTTAGCTCCGAATCAGGATGATATACAAAGTCACCGTGCCAATTGAATTGTTGATTTCTCTTTTGGCATAGTTGAATGTCGCCATTTATTTGAGTGTAACTTTTGTCTCTGTTTTTATGACTTGTTACAAACTTAATGCCTTTCTCTTTAAGGAAATATTTAGTGTCAATATAGTCCTCCAAGAAATCATACATCTTATATTCCAACTCTATTGGTGCTGGATATTCAAATTTTGTTGGCTTTCTAAATCCAAGACAATATACCCTTTCTCTATGCTGTGGTATGCCATAATTACAACTGTTTAGGACTCTGAACTTTACATCATAACCAAGTTCCTCGAATATGTCATGCATAATCTGCCAAGTACGACCTTTATCATGATTGAGAAGCCCTCTTACATTCTCAAACAGAAATAACTTAGGACTAGTTTCCTTAACCACTCTTGCAAACTCATAGAAAAGAGTACCACGTGCATCTTCGAAGCCAAGTCTATGTCCTACCATAGAAAAAGCTTGGCATGGTGCTCCACCAATGACAAAGTCGACTTTTCCTTTATATTTTTTCGCATCAAAGTCTCTAACATCATAGAACCAATCTTCTTCGCTTATTTCATAATTTGCAAAATAGCTTAATTTGCATTTGGGTTCGATATCACCTGCAAACGCTATTTTATGTTTCAATCCAAGTCTTTGGAAAGCATGCTCAATTGCGCCTATGCCACTAAAGAGGGTGCCGATACGAATTGTCCTTTCAGGATGAGAAAACTCTAGCTCTTTCCAAGATTTCCCCTCGGACAAAGGAGTCTCTTGGAGTTTCTTTTCTTCAAGTTTTTCCGCACGCTTTTTTACGATGTGCCTAACCTTAGTTATTTTATCAGAAACCTCTTCTATATCTTTTTTGACTGTAGCCATTTTTTTATTTTTTAGTCTACCATTTCTGTAGAACCTAGCACATGCGAAAAACGCACTAATATAGTTCTGGATTAGTTAATATATATTTGGCAAAGATAGTGTTTTTTGGGGATATCTGATGTATTTTTGCAACACTTTCCGCTTACAAAATAGCGAAATTCGCTCGAATCCCGTGCTGGTGAATATACAAGCAATGTTTCATCGAGTATATACACATCTACAGCCCTATTACGAATATCGAAGAAACCTATGACAGGTAATGGTAAATCTTTGTATCTTTGTAAAAAATGTAAAGTTATGAAATCGGAGAACCAAGACAAAACAAAGTTATATCTGCCACTTATAACACAAGAAGATTTTTATCGGAATGAATTGTGGTCGTCTGTCGCCATGCTTGTTCCTGCCGTTCTAAAAAATGGAAGAAAAAGAAAAGATTCGGATAAGTATATATTGGATACATTTAACATCCTGAATAGGATAGACTATTGCTTGAATACAATTAACAGAGCAAAAACATTTATTTCGAGAAGGCCAAGCATTAAGGATTTGGATAATAACGCCCAAATGACCGTCATAGACTACTACTATTACCATTATGATGTGGTGATACACAAATTATCTACAATACGTGATTTATCATATAAACTGATAAATGTAGTGTTTCGTTTGGGTATAAATGACAGGAATTGCGGATGGGACAGCATTTTGAAAAAGAAAAACGAGATAGCTTTGCCGGGAATTATGAACTTACAGCAATTATATTACAAATTGTTGGAGAGAATTGAATTTGAAAGAAATGAATCCACTCATTCTGGAAATATTGACTTGTCGTTTATGAGAGAAATAGACTTGCTTGTCAGTATGTCACAGATGATTAGACTGAAGCTTGTCCCCATGGATGAATGGGATCCAATGGCAAAAGGCTCTTATAATGAATACAGACTACGGAAGTGCAAAAAGGAACTGATAAAAATAATCGAACGCTATCGAGACATGTCCATATCCTTTGTTCATATCTTGGCTTGCTGCTTAGGAGGCGTATTTAGAAAGAATTTATCAGAAGATTCAAAAGTTGAATTTGAACAGAACTTGAAGAATGCAGATAATTGGATAAACAAGCACGAGAAAAAGAATAACAAACTTGTGTACCTGCTCGATTGGCTGATTCATCTTGATGACATCGCAAAGAAATATTCAGATTTGGAAATAAAGGTCGGCAAGAAAGCCTTTGAATATTTTGAATAATAACTGTTTTGGAGACGAACAACTACCGCAAACATTTGTTATACTTTTATAAATTTAACAGCATACCAAATGGTACAAGAAAGACAACTTCCATTGACCGAAATTAAGGCAGGCCTTAAATTAGCGAAGAAGTTTTATGAGATAGAGCTCGACGACACGGACTATATAAAAGGGATAAAATCCTTACTAAAGGACATTTCATCGGCTTTAGAAACAAACGATTTTAACAAAATGCTACACTGCAATCATTTGGCGGCAGAGAACTATGGAGATGTTCTCGTGAAAGACCGTAAAAGAGGTTTTCGTAGAATCAACATAAAGGAAATCGCTAAATTTGGTGTTGGCCCGAATGCGTTCTTTTTGTGGCTAATAGGAGAATCCCTGATTGAGGAGATTAGAGCCTGCAAGGCAAAGGAAAAAGGGAAGGCATTTGTAGATGTCGCTGGCGAATATGTGTGTGATAAGATTGTAGATTCAGTTACAACACACTAAAGAACTTTTCTTTCAGCATATTCCTCAAAAGCGATGGCGCCGCGCAGTTGAAGGTTTACCAATGCCTCCTTGATATAGTTTGCAAATGTTGCCATATGGAACTGCAAACACTTGTGCACGCGATCTGTGCGCATTAATCAGGTTGAAGACGCTCCCCTTCGTTTCGACCATTTATCCATAGAGGAATTTCTGCCGAGGTTGAAAGTGCCATAATTTTCCTTGTGGCACTTTTGTTTCTTCCAGTGAATCAGTGAATTGATAGGTAGAAAGTGCCATTTGGCACTTTCTATAGTTGTTTTTCCGTACATTTGGTGCTTTGCACTTGCTTTATAAATTGATAAACAGCGGTTTCTGTCGCCTTCCATCGCGATGCGTAGCGGCATGTGTTGATATGGACTATCCCAACTGCCTTGATGGGGCCGTTTGGTGGAATTGGTCTTTTATATGTATAGTGCTGATGGAGCTAATTATCAATGTTTTATATGTAAGTGTACGGAAAAACACTTAAAGAAAGTGCCATTTGGCACTTTGAGTACCTTAACTATTTGTTACTCATTGTTTTGTCAAAGTGCCACGCCAGAAGTTTTGGCACTTTCATGTCTTGGAATCTGTTTTAAAATTATTTTGAGTTTAGCTGAGAGGTGTTTGGGGATAGATTTGCGCTGTCAAGGTGCAGTAAATAGTGGCCTATTTACAAGCCTTGAGAGGGTGAAGATGCCCCAAAGAGCCTCAGATAAACCCCAAAAAGCAGATTCAAACACATATTAGCGATAATTTTAAAACAGATTCTTATAGCACAGCCATAAGATTTGTCCTGGGAAATCAGAGCCGTCCGATTTTTCTGACAGACGGCTTTGAATTTTCTATCAGACGGCTCTGATAATCTTATCGGTAGGCTCCGATGTAATGTACGATGTTGCGTTGTGAAAACCATACATAGATGGCTTCTATATGGCGATAGTGTGGGGCTGTTGTGAACAAAAGTGCGGGGTTGTATCTTTGCATCGTAAATGATGATAATATGATTACTAACCTATAAAAACTAAACGAGATGGAAAATGTACAGACCTATTTGCCGTACTTGCGCGGCTACGACTACACGGGCAAGATGCCTGTAGTGCTTGACTTCTACGCCACATGGTGTGGCCCCTGCAAGGCATTGACTCCCTCGATAGAGCGGCTGGCCAAGGAGTTTGAGGGGCGCCTCAAGGTGCTCAAGGTGGATGTGGACAAGAACGAGCCGCTGGCCCGTGCTGCCGCCATACGCTCCGTGCCGACGCTCTTCTTCATCGACATCGACGGAAACATTGAGCGTCAGATGGGGGCGATGCCCTACGATGCCCTGCGGGCCAAGGCCGAGGCGCTGGTGGGTGCAGCTGGATGAGTACCGCCGAGAGCATAACGGGAGAGAGCAAATTAAATTTTTTGCTCTCTCCTGTCGTCTATGTAATATATTTTTGTATCTTTGCGATAAATCGCGAAGATACTGGCACTTGCTGAGAAAAATATTGGAGTGAACTTCATATTTCTCGCTCGCTTCTTACTATCTTTCCTTTGCAACATAAACAATAAGAATATGAGAACAACGACAGGTATTATGAGAACAATGATGGCCGTGGCGATGGTGCTGTGGCTGGGTGTAAACGCGGTATGTGCACAGGCGCTGACGGCTATCACGCCAGGCGAGGTGTGGCCCGACGACAAGGGCGAGCACATCAATGCCCATGGCGGAGGTGTGATATATCACGAGGGCACCTACTACTGGTATGGCGAGAACCGCCCCGCACGCGGCTTCACCACCGAGGTGGGCGTCGGCGTATACTCATCGAAGGATCTCATGAACTGGAAGAACGAGGGCGTGGCACTGGCTGTGTCGGAAACGAAGGGCGACGTCATCGAGCGCGGATGCATCATGGAGCGCCCCAAGGTGGTGTATAACCCCACGACTGGGAAGTTTGTGATGCTCTTCCACCTCGAGCTCAAGGGACGCGGCTACGAGGCGGCACGCGTGGGCTTTGCCGTGAGCGACACACCCACAGGCCCCTTCAAGTTTATCCGCTCGCTGCGCCCCAATGCAGGCAAGTGGCCGTTGGACTTCACCAAGCGCGACATCAAGCGGGCCATGGCGCTCGACGAGGCCAAGTATAAGGAGTGGTGGACACCCGAGTGGCGCCGCGCCGTGGACGAGGGCCTGCTGCTCAAGCGCGACCTGCCCGGCGGACAGATGAGCCGCGACATGACCGTATTCGTCGACGACGATGGCACGGCATACCACATACACTCGGCCGAGGAGAACCTCACGCTCAACATCGCCGAGCTCACCCCCGACTACCTCGACTACACGGGCCGCTACATACGCCTCGCCCCGGGCGGACACAATGAGGCGCCCACCATCTTCAAGCGCGACGGCGTGTACTGGATGATCACCAGTGGCTGCACAGGCTGGGACCCCAACGAGGCTCGCATGTTTAAGAGCAAGTCGATGTGGGGACCCTGGGAGCAGCTGCCCAGCCCCTTCCGCGGCGAGGATGCCAACAAGTCGTTCCACACGCAGGGCACCTACATCTTCCGCGTGGAGGGTACCGACCAATACATCTTCATGGCCGACCGCTGGATACCGCGCAGCCTGAAGAACTCACGCCACATCTGGCTCCCCATCGAATACGACACCGACGGCACCCCGCTGCTGTACTGGAAGGATAGTTGGACTGTTGACAAATGACAATTCACAATTGACAATTGACAATTCACATAACCTCCGTGTCATCCCGAGCGGCGCGAGGGATCTCTCACTTCCGTTCGAGATGACACACATCTCAACCATAAACCATAACCCCTAACCCTTAACCCCCAAAACAAAATGAACTATCAAGAAACAATCACCTATTTATATAATAGCGCCCCGCTGTTCCAGAACATCGGGCAGGGGGCCTATAAGGAGGGACTGAGCAATACCCTTGCGCTGGATGAGCATTTCGGTCATCCACACCGCACGTTCCGCACCATCCATGTGGGCGGCACCAACGGCAAGGGCTCATGCTCGCATACATTGGCGGCCATACTGCAGGAGGCTGGCTATAGGGTGGGGCTCTACACGTCGCCGCACCTGGTGGACTTCAAGGAGCGTATCCGTGTGAATGGTGCACCCATTGAGGAACAGTTTGTGGTGGACTTCGTGGCCCGTCACCGCGAATTCTTCGAGCCGCTGCACCCCTCGTTCTTCGAGCTCACCACTGCCATGGCATTGCTCTACTTTGCCGAGCAGCAAGTGGACGTGGCCGTCATCGAGGTAGGACTGGGCGGACGGCTCGACTGCACCAACATCATCAGCCCCGACTTGGCGGTCATCACCAACATAAGTTTCGACCACGTGGGTCTCTTGGGCGACACGCTGGCCAAGATAGCTTCGGAGAAGGCGGGCATCATAAAGCCCTCGACACCCGTCATCATCGGCGAGCACAACGAGGAGACCTACCCCGTATTCAAGGCCGAGGCCGAGGCCAAGCAGGCCCCCATCACCTTTGCTCAGGAGCGACCCTTATGGAGCGACAAGCGAGGCACCACGGACTACGACATTTACCAGACGCTTCCCTACGGAGAACTGCGCGTGGAGCTGCGCGGATACTGCCAGGAGAAGAACGTCAACACCATACTCCATGCCATTGCGGCACTGCAGGAGGCTGGCTACCGCCTCGGCGAGGAGGCTGTGCGTGGTGGATTTGCCAACGTATGCCGCCTGACAGGACTGATGGGGCGCTGGCAACAGCTGCATACAGAGCCGCGACTGGTGTGCGACACGGGACACAACACGGGCGGATTCCAATACATCGTGCCCCAGCTGCTGGCACAGCCCTGCAAGCGGCTGCGCATCGTCTTCGGCATGGTCAACGACAAGGACATACGTGGAGTGCTCCGCCTCATGCCCGACGAGGCTACCTACTATTTCTGCCAAGCCAGCGTGGCGCGAGCCCTCGACAGTAGTGCTTTGCAAGAGGTGGCTCGTGAATTTGGCCTGCAGGGAGCAGCATACCCCACCGTGCAGGCAGCCACGGAGGCCGCGCTCGCCGAAGCCGATGCCGAGGACTTCATCTACGTGGGAGGCAGCAGTTTCGTGGTAGCTGATTTGCTAACTTGCTGGGCAGAAATGAAGAAAAACCGAGAATAAATATTCTTTTTCTACCTTTTTAAAAACAGATTCTCAAACTTTTCTTTTGAAATCTGAAAGATAATGCTTTAATTTGCGTGTTAAAAACCAAATTAAAGTAAATACTATGTCAAACGTATGTAATCCTAACAATGTGTCGGGCTTGAAACAAGCCGACTTTCAGAAAGATATCAATGGAAAGAAGACCGACCTCTTCATCCTCACCAACAAACTGGGCAACGAGGTAGCCTTCACCAACTACGGTGGCGCACTGCTCACCATCATGATGCCCGACCGCAATGGCAAGCTGGGCAACGTGGTTCAGGGCCACGACTCTATCGACAAGGTAATCGCATCGCCCGAACCCTTCCTGAGCACACTCATCGGCCGCTACGGCAACCGTATCAAGCACGGCAAGTTTACCCTCGACGGACAGGAGTACACACTGGCCGTGAACAATGGCCCCAACCACTTGCACGGCGGTCCTACCGGCTATCATGCCCGCGTATGGGATGCTGAGGTGTTGGCACCCAACAGCGTGAAACTGCACTACGTATCGCCCGACGGTGAAGAGGGATTCCCTGGCACACTCGACATCACCGTGGTATACACCTTGACCGACGATAATGAGTTTGTCATCGACTACAAGGCTACCACCGACAAGACCACTATCGTGAACCTCACCCACCACGCATTCTTCAGCCCCTCGGGCATCGAGAAGGACACCGCTTCGGTGGAGAACAATATCCTTACACTCAATGCCGACCACTACTGCCCCGTAGACGAGACATCTATTCCCTACGGCCGCATCGACCACGTGGAGGGCACTCCGATGGACTTCCGTACACCGCATGTAGTGGGCGAGCGCATCGACGCTGACCACGAGCAGACCAAGTTTGGCGTAGGTTACGACCACTGCTGGGTACTTAACAAGCGCTGGCCGGGCGAACTGAGCTTTGCTGCCAAGTGCGTAGAGCCTAACAGCGGCCGCGTCATCGAATGCTACACCACAGAGCCTGGTGTGCAGGTATACACATCGAACTGGCACAGCGGTTTCGAGGGTGCTCACGGAGCAACCTTCCCCAAGCGCAGCGCCATCTGCTTCGAGGCACAGCACTTCCCCGACAGCCCCAACAAGGCTCACTTCCCCTCTGTAGTGCTCAAGCCCGGTGAGGAGTACACACAGACTACGGTTTATAAGTTTGGAGTAGAGTAATCTTCTGAGGAGTTTTAGGAAATACAAATCATTAATAACATCAAAACACAATGAACAAGAAACAAACACCGAACTACACGTTCGCACTCATCATCGTGATTGCCGTATGTTTCCTCATCGGCTTCGTTACCACGATGAACAACTCAATGATTGAGTTCTGTAAGACAGCATTCGACCTGAGCGATGCTCAAGGCCAGTTGGTAAACACAGCGTTCTATGGCGCCTATGCTCTGTCAATCCCCTTTGGATTCATGATGAGCAAGATTGGCTACAAGAAGACCCTTATCCTCGGCTTGGCCATCGTTGGTATCGGTTTTATCATCAACTGGGCTGCCATCTCATCGAACCTCGATGCCAGCACCGCTGTTGTGTACACCTATTTCTTGGGTAGCATGTTCGTTGTAGCTCTCGGTATCGTGATGCTGCAGCTCGTGGCAAACCCCTATGTGATGGTGCTCGGCTCTCCTGAGAAGGGTGCTTTCCGCATGACCTTGTCACAGGCACTCAACTCTGTTGCTACTACACTGGCTCCTATCTTCATCGGCTCAGTGATTATCGGCAACCAGATTCCTACTCCTGCTGCAGTGCCCGCTCCCTACCTGGGCTTGGGTATCTTTACCCTGCTGCTCTGCGTTATCCTCGTGTTCCTGAAGCTCCCCGAAATAAAGGAAGAGGAGCAGGCTGCTGAGGCTACTGGTGAGGTTAAGCAGTACAAGAGCAGCGTGTTCAAGTATCCTCACGTGTGGTTGGGCGCACTCGCCATCTTCATGTACATGGGTCTCGAAATCGGTATCCCCTCTATGCTTCCCGCATACTTCAAGGCCGACCCCACACTGCCCGGTACAGCTACTGACTACCTCTGGATGTATTGGGGTGGCATGATGGTAGGCCGCTTCATCGGCGCTGCCGTGCTCAGCAAGTTCCAGCCCCGCGCTATCCTTACCTTCTGCTTGGCTGGTGGTGCTCTCTGCGTAGGTGTCAGCTTCATGCTCAACGGCATGGCATCAGTATACTGCATGTTGGCAGCCGGCTTGTTCCACTCTGTAATGTGGCCCTTGGTATTCAACCTCGGTCTGCAAGAGCTCGGCCCCCACACCAAGTCTGCATCTGGTATCATCAACCTCGGTGTTGTAGGTGCTGCTACCTTGACTCCGCTCATGGGTCTCGTAGTTGACAACCCCAGCCTCGGCGTAGGTTATGCTATCGCCATGATGTTCATCTACTACCTCTACGTTCTCTGGTTCTGCTGGAAGGGTTCAAAGGTAGGTTTGAAGTAATATATCACACCAATTATATCCAATTATTAAAAAGTAAATACTATGGACAAAGTTTTTGTAAAAGAACAATTCAAATTGAAATTCGGTACAGAAGGTGTAGCTTATGCATCTCCCGGTCGTATCAACCTTATCGGTGAGCATACCGACTATAACGGCGGTTTCGTATTCCCCGGTGCAGTAGACAAAGGCATGATTATGGTTATCAAGCCCAACGGTCTTGACAAGGTACGTGCTTACGCTATCGACATCGATCCCCGTGATGAGGCTCCTTACACCGAGTTTGGTCTCAATGAGGAGGATAAGCCGAAAGAGGCATGGGCATGCTACGTATTCGGTGTATGCCGCGAGATGCAGAAGCGCGGTGTTGAAGTGAAGGGCTTCGATACAGCATTCGCTGGCGATGTACCCCTCGGTGCAGGTATGTCTTCATCAGCTGCCCTCGAGAGCGTATTCGCATTCGCCCTCAACGAGATCTACGGTGAGGGTAAGATCGACAAGTTCGAGCTCGCTCGCGTAGGCCAGGCTACAGAACACAACTACACAGGCTGCAACTGCGGTATCATGGACCAGTTTGCTTCTGTATTCGGTAAGGCAGGCTGCCTCATGCGCCTCGACTGCCGCTCTATGGAGTTCGAGTACTTCCCCTTCAAGCCCGAAGGCTATCGCCTCGTGTTGGTAAACACCAACGTGAAGCATAAACTCGGTGACGAGTACAACTTGCGTCGTCGTTCTTGCGAGCACGTAGTAGAGGTTCTCAAACCCAACTATCCTGAAATCGAGACCCTCCGTGAAGTATCTTGGGAGATGCTCGAAGAGGCAAGACCTCTTGTATCAGAGGTAGACTACCGTCGTGCCAAGTACGTTCTCGGTGAGAAGGACCGCGTACTCGCCGTTTGTGATGCTCTCGAGAAGGGCGACTACGAGACCGTAGGTGCCAAGATGTACGAGACACACTGGGGCATGAGCAAGGACTACGAAGTAAGCTGCAAGGAGCTCGACTTCCTCGCTGAGCTTGCTAAGGAGTGTGGCGTTACAGGTTGCCGCGTAATGGGC
Source organism: Bacteroidaceae bacterium (assembly GCA_017465905.1). Classification (GTDB taxonomy): domain Bacteria; phylum Bacteroidota; class Bacteroidia; order Bacteroidales; family Bacteroidaceae; genus UBA1189. The sequence continues at coordinate 24,316 of JAFTVE010000041.1, forward strand.
GGTGGCTTCGGCGGTTGCACCATCAACCTCGTTAAGGACGAGTTGTACGATAACTTCGTTGAGACAGCCAAGGCTAAGTTCACCGCTGAGTTTGGCCACGCTCCCCTCGTATACGATGTAGTTATCGGCGACGGTTCACGCAAACTCGACTAATTTTGTTTAGGGTTTATGGTTTAGAGTCCTGTTTACACACTAAACAAAAACACTAAACACTAAACCAACACACACCAATCAAGCGGGTGCGCATACAGCGCACCCGCTATTCTAAAATCATAATTCATCATCTACTGCTCTATGTGGTTAGCCTTAGCATTCCTTTCGGCCGCTTTGCTCGGCCTCTACGATGTGAGTAAGAAGCAGGCGTTGCGCGACAATGCTGTTATTCCCGTGCTCTTCCTCAATACTTTTTTCTCGATGCTCATCTTCTTCCCGTTTATTACGATATCGGTGGTCAGTGATGTGCTCGATGGTACCATGCTGTATGTTCCCATGTGTGGCTGGGAGGTACACAAGTATATTATGCTCAAGGCTGTCATCGTGCTCAGTTCGTGGATATTTGGCTACTTCGGCATGAAGCATCTGCCTATCACAATCGTAGGCCCTATCAATGCTACGCGTCCTGTGATGGTGCTGCTGGGGGCGCTACTTATCTTTGGTGAGCGCCTTAATGCCTACCAATGGGTGGGTGTGCTGCTTGCTATGGTGTCGTTTATGCTGCTGAGCCGTAGCGGCAAGAAAGAGGGGATCGACTTCCGCCACAATCGATGGATTTTCTTTGTTGTGATGTCTTCGCTGCTGGGGGCGGTGAGTGCGCTGTACGACAAGTTTCTCATGCAGCGCTTCGATAGCATGGTGGTGCAGTCATGGTTCACCGTCTATCAGTTCTTCATCATGTGCTTTCTGGTGCTTGTGCTATGGGCTCCCGTACGTCATAAGACTACTCCTTTCCGCTGGTCGTGGGCTATACCGTTCATCTCTGTTTTTCTCTGCGTGGCCGATTTTGCTTACTTCACTGCATTGGCCCAGGAGGACTCGCTCATCTCTGTCGTCTCTATGGTGCGTAGAGGTAGCGTAGTAGTGTCGTTCCTCTGCGGAGCGCTTCTCTTTCGCGAGAAGAACCTGCGCAGCAAAGCACTCGACCTCTTGCTCGTACTCCTTGGTATGCTCTTCCTCTACTTGGGTTCACGGTAGGGCCTGTGAGGTTGCGATAGGTAGCAATAGCTGGCAATGGATTCGTCAGCTGAGCCTGCATTCGGTATTTCCCCTTTTATATAACAAAAAAGCCGTATCGGTTGATACGGCTTTGAATTATGTATTGTAAGGCTTAATCAAATAGGTTGCGGAACTTGCGGAAAATCTTCTCCTTCAAACTCTCGTTGGGGCGGAAGTTGTCGGACTTCTGGAACTTTTCCAGTGCTGCCTTCTCATCGCGGCTCAAGGTCTCAGGGATATAGACACTGATGTTTACGAGCAGGTCACCCGTGCCGTATCCATTCACGCTGGGCAGACCCTTGCCACGGAGGCGCAGTACCTTGCCCGGCTGTGTACCTGGCTCAATCTTTACGCGCACCTTACTGTCGATGGTGGGGATGTCGGCCGTGCCACCAAGTGCTGCGGTGGGTACATCAAGCAGGAGGTTGTAGATGAGGTCGTTCTCGTCGCGCAGCAATTCCTTTGAGGGCTCTTCTTCGATGAGTACGAGCAGGTCGCCCGGCACACCATTGTGCTTGCCTGCGTTACCCTTACCGTTCATGGAGAGTTGCATGCCTTCGGCTACACCGGCAGGAATCTTTACAGTGACAATCTCCTCGGCATATACGATACCCTCGCCACTACAGTGGGGGCACTTGTTCTTGATAATCTTGCCTTCGCCACCGCAACGGGGACATACGCCCTGGGTCTGCATCATACCGAACATGGTCTGCTGGGTGCGTGTCACCGAGCCCGTACCATGGCAGTCGGGGCAGGTCTCTGTGCCACTACCATTCTCGGCGCCAGTTCCGTTACAGTGCGAGCAAGGCACATATTTCTTTAGCTTGAGCTTCTTCTCTACGCCCTCGGCTATTTCCTTGAGGCTGAGCTTCACCTTGATGCGAAGGTCTGAACCACGGAAACGACGTGCCTGTTGACGGCCGCCGCCACCACCAAAACCACCGAAACCGCCAAAACCTCCACGGCCACCGAAGATGTCGCCAAACATGGAGAAGATGTCGTCCATCGACATGCCTTGTCCGCCATAGCCGCCACCGGCAGCACCGCCCATGCCTGCATGACCAAACTGGTCATAACGGGCACGTTTGTTTTCATCGCTCAGTACCTCATAGGCTTCGGCAGCCTCCTTGAACTTGTCTTCGGCCTCCTTGTCACCCGGATTGCGGTCGGGGTGATACTTGATGGCCATCTTCTTATATGCCTTCTTTATTTCATCGGCCGACGCTTTCTTGTCGACGCCTAAGACCTCGTAGTAGTCTCTCTTTTCCATCTATTGTGTTTGCTTTTAATTGTCAATTGTCAATTATCAATTGTCAATTTGAATTATTGTCCTACTGCCACCTTGGCGTGACGTATCACCTTGTCGCCCAATTTGTAGCCAGGCTGTACGCAGTCGAGAATCTTGCCCTTGAGCTCCTCTGACGGAGCGGGGATGAGGGCTATAGCCTCGTGGTAGTCAGTGTCGAACTCCTGACCGTCGGTCTCGATCTTCTCCAATCCGTTCTGTGTGAGTATATTCTTGAACTTATGCACGATGAGCTTGAATCCCTCGATGCAAGCATCTGCATCCATGCCCTTTTCCATATTCTCCAGTGCGCGGTCCATATCGTCCACTATGGGCAGTTCGGCCACCATGAGCTTTTCGGCAGCACTCTTGATGAGCTCGGCTTTCTCCTTGATGGTGCGTTTGCGGTAGTTGTCAAACTCGGCTGCCTGACGCAGATACTTGTCCTGCAGCTCGGCGTTTTTGGCCTCAGCCTCGGCTAATTGCAACTTTAGTTGGTCAACTTCGCTCAGTGGCTCCTCCTGCTCGGCAGGTTGCTCTACGTTTTCAGTATTCTCGGGAGTCTCCATCGTCTCTGCAGCTTCTTGGGCTGCAGTAGTGTTCAGCTCCTCATCGTTCATCTTCTTTTCTTCTTGAGTACTCATATCTTAATTTACTATTTACAAATTTACTATTTACAATTTGGCCAATTTGCAGTGCTAAATCGTCAAAATGGTAAATCCAGTGTCAATGTGACATATATCTGCCAACAAAAACCTTGCCAATATGTTCTTGGGCGTCATATATGACTTTATTTTAGTACTTCTACTGACAATGGGTGACAATTTGTCGGTGAAGAAAATGTTTTTCGTTCCTGCAAGAGAACTTGCGATGTACTTCCCCGTTGTCCAATGATGTGTTCCTACCGTGATGTTGTTGTCTTGAGGCGATACGTCTGACAATACCTATATTATAGCTTTTTCGAAATAGGCTGTCCGGCTGTCCTTGTCGCGTGCAACATATTGATTATGAACTGATAGACAGGGACAACCCCAGCAGTCCCAAGGTTGTCCTTGTTACTGTCTGTCCTAATCAACAGATTACACGCGATTACACTGCATAGATCCGTAGTGTGCTCTATCGTTTTCTGAATATTACCATATTTATTAGTTCTAGCTGGCGACCATATGCGCATATGGTCGCCAGCAATCGCGCGTAAGGTCGCGACCATCCATGCGAATGGTCGACGTCAATAAATAAAAACTAAGAATAAAAAATGCAATAAAATCAAGAAAAAGAATCAATTGCATCCGTTCAATCTGTTGATTGAGAAAGTCCTCGTTACAGCTGATTTGTAATCGCCTCGTTACGGCTGATGTGCAATCGGCCGTAGCAGAGTATCATGGCCTGCGACCCGCGAATGAAGGACACCCCAGGACAACCTGGGCTGTCCTTGTTTATCGACGATGTATCAGCCGGTTACATCCAACAAGGACAGCCGGACAACCTATTCCGCAACACTTGTTTGATATGGATATTTAGGGAAAGGCACCTTCATTTTGCTACCGATACAACATAACCCCATAACTCTAAACCGTCATCCATCAACCATCAACCGCAGCTCTGCTGCTTAGTCATCGTTTTCGTTAACGTCATCGTACAGCCATAGGCTGTTTCATCGTTATCGTACACGCCTGCGTGTTGTTTGCTTTAAAATAATTCACATTTCATATTTGAAATTTAAAATTAAACCGTACATTTGCAGTATCTTTCGTCGGTATCTTAATTTGTTTGTGTGAATTAAGGTAGCAGGGCGAGGATGACATATAGGAAAAGGCGTTTACTTGACGCTTTGGTTTTGACTCATTGGAATCTCGCAAATTCTTAATATTCGTCAAAAACAAAGCAACGGTGAATGCCTCAGTGGGTATGTTTACGTGCTCCTTTGTTATATCGGTCGTGATGATTGGTATAGTGTAAGGTCGTATATACATATCGGCGTGAGGCTTTCGCGTTGCTCGTTTCGACGAATAGGGCAATGCGAGAGCCTCAATGGGTGGGACGAGCAACAAGTGCAGGTTCTCACGCTTTTTTGTTTTAAATAGATATATATAGCCAAATCTGGAGAATCTATAGGCGAACAAATTCAGAAAACTATTTTGATATGAAAGATTTTCGCGTTTTCAAACAGTTCGTATGTGGCTCATTAGCCGGAGTTTCAATGATGTTTATGGCTTCTTGCGGCAGCTCCAAGCAAGCACAAAATGATGCCATGATGATGCAGATGATGCAAATGATGCAACAACAGCAACAGAATCAACAATCACAGCAACAAACACAATCGGCTTCTGCCAACAGTTTGGGCGTAGAGATTGCTAAGAGTCCGGCTCAGCAATATGCCGAGGCTGCCGATGCAACTACCATGCGTGCATGGGCCTCTTATAACGGGTTTGCCGATGACCAGTTGGAACAAGTTGCAGCAGGCATAGCTCGTGGTGAGTTGGCCAATATGCTGGCTGTATTCGTACAGAATGCGTTGGAGGACTTTGTTGACCGTGCCACCGTACAAGGGCAGACCAGTGATGGTGCTGCTAAGAAGAAAATCAAGGACGACGAAGTTCAGACCAAACTGAAAGTAGTATCTGAAGCTCTTATTAAGGGCAGCAAGATGGTACGCTCAAACCGTTATGGACAGGCTGATGGCACTCATACAGCTTATGTCTGTGTGGAGATTGAACCTAAGATGATTGCCGAAAAGATTAAGAATGACGCTGCACTTATCAATGCTATCAGCGACGATGAGCGTTTGAAGATTGCCTTCAAGTCAAAAATGTTTGATGAAGAAATGCAAAGTTCTTTTGAACGTTTCCGCGAAGAACAGGCTGCAAGTAAAGCACAATGAGACGCACGGTATTGTTAATCGCAAGCATACTCTTGGGCATGGCAACGGTCGATGCCCAAGAGTCTTCCGACAAGGTGAAGCCACAGTGGATGAAGCGTACGCCAACATCGAAGACCTACGGTATATGCTATGTTCCTGTAACGGTGTATTCTACCGATTTGCAGTCGGCCTCCACGCTCACATTGAACGAGCTGACGAAATATCTGCCTCGCAACTGGAATGTGACGACCGTGACCGATGTGGAGCGTGAATCACATATGGAGCGCGTGGGAGTCAACAATATAAGAGCAAACAAGCGCACACAAACCTACAAGTTGCATGTTAGGAATGAGGGTGAACCTGTGACTATACGTTGCAAGGAGGTGGACACCTATTGGGAGGAAACACGCATTGGCGGTAATGACCAACTGAAGCATACTATACTATATCAGGTCATTGCTCCCAATTCGATGATGGATTTTGAGACAACGTATACAACAACCCAGTATGGTGCTCACGGTCTTTGGCGCTCGATGATAGTTCCAGGTTGGGGGCAATTCTATAAAGGATCTAAAGCCAAGGGGGCGATGTTTCTCGGAGGAACGGCAGCTCTTGCCGGAGGTATGGTATATTGCCAGAGCCGCATCACAAACAGCCGCAACTTAGCTGCACAGACCTACAATCCAGAGCATTTGCGCATCTACTCGCGTCGCATCAGCAACTTTAGTACAGCACGTAATGTATGTATAGGAGCTACA
>JAFTVE010000003.1 GCA_017465905.1 Bacteroidaceae bacterium
CATCGTTGAGCGCATACACACGACTGCCCGACTCCATACCTTCATAGCAGCCGACAAGAACATAGTTGCTGCCCGATGGCTCAGGCATTGAGGTCGTAGCATGAACCACTACATTCTCTGCCGAGAAGGTCACGTTGCCCTTGATGTTGTACATATCCTCATACTCTTCGCTGTTGGGCACCTCCATGATGAACGGCGTGTTGGCCTTGATAGCATCGACGTATGCAAACGTACCGTCGCTCTGGAGCTCGGCCACCCAGTAAGGAAGCGAGGCCGTGAAGTCGGCCTTGCCGAAGGGAAGCAGCGCACCCTTCTCCTCGTTTGTCACCACTTGTACATCGAACGGAAGTACCAGTGCCTCCCAACCACCAGACTCGCCAATGCGGGTCTGCTTCGTGAACTCTCCAACAAATGCAATATGCTGTGCCGTAAAATCACGAATGTTACGGAAAGAAAGTTCATTATTAAGCGTTATTTGTTCTGCCTGATCTTCTATCACGACATTGCCTTTATAGCTTACGGGAGTACCGTCATTAGCGACATACACTAGCATGTTACCATGATTTGTCGGTTTGTCGAAACACTCCGCACGCATTACTGATACTTATTCCTCCTATCTGTTCTTCATAGTAAAGACGGATAGCTTCATCATGATACTGAAGGCGAAGTGCTTTGCAAGGACGAGGCCTTTGCTCACTTCCTTTTAATTTCTTGTTCATTTGTTGACGCGGTTGTGTCAACTTTTTCTAGGACAAGACAAGTAGTTGATGCGAGTGAAATAGTACTTTGTACGAGCAGAATAGTAGTAAGTACAAACAAAAAAGTAGTAAGTATTAGGTGGTAAAAGTTCATTTTTGGGGTGGCAGTGGCAGGGATGACTTGTATATTTGTACAATATCTTACGCTGGAAATGTACAATAATCCACATAAAGGCTCTGCCATTGCCACCCCAAAAATAAACTTTTATCACCTGATTTAGGGCTTTGGGAGAAATCAGACAGCCCTTTTGGGAGAAACGAACAGCCCTTTTCAGGAAAACACATAGCCGTTTCTGCGGAAAGGGCTGTATGATTTTTGGAAAAGGGATAGCTGTTTTTTAGAAGCTTATACACCGCAGGGCTCTGATCTAAATGTTACAGACGTCCGTTAGAAATATTCTCTTTGTCCGATTCGGAAAATGCATGTGTACAATTCAGAAAAGGCCTTTTGGGACTCTACAAAATTTGACATTTTGATTGCACAATCAACAATTGGAAGACATTATGCTACAAATAAGCCAACTATACCAACAAGTAAACTAACTGACATCTATCGAATATCTTCCAGCCTATAGGGAGTAGCTTGATAGACGTAGTAGTTGAGCCAGTTGTTGAAAAGCAGGTTGGCATGTCCGCGCCAGGTGACGACAGGGGGTTGCGAAGGGTCATCATTGCGATAATAGTGCAAGGGGGCATCGATGGGGAGGCCTTTACCGAGGTCGCGACGATACTCGGTGTCCAACGTCAGGGGCGAATACTCAGAATGTCCGGTAAGGAAGATTTCACGACCGCCACGTGCCATCACCATATATACGCCCGACTCGTTGCTCTCGGCAAGGATGTCGAGTCCGTCCTTGGTCTCGATATCTTCGCGACGAATCTCTGTATGGCGGCTATGGGGTACATAGAACTCGTCGTCGAAGCCACGGAAGATGGGGAGCTCCGGCTGGTTGATATGGTGCTTGAAGATACCGAACATCTTTTTCTGCAACGGGTACTTGGGCACACCGTAGAAATGATACAGCCCGGCTTGTGCTGCCCAGCATATATATAAGGTAGAGGTAACATGATGGCGCGCCCAATCGAAGATTTCAGTAATCTCGTCCCAATAACTGACCTCCTCAAAAGCCATGTGCTCGACAGGGGCTCCTGTGATGATGAAGCCGTCGTACTTCTTGTCGCGCATATCCTCAAAGTCGGTATAGAAGGCTTGCATGTGCTCCACGGGAGTGTTCTTCGAGGTGTGGCTCTTTACTTTCATGAAGCTCAGCTCTATCTGCAAAGGTGAATTGGAGAGGAGTCTGATCAGGTCGGTCTCTGTAGTAATCTTCAGCGGCATCAGGTTGAGCACGGCAATGCGCAGGGGACGGATATCCTGTGAGGTGGCACGTGTGGCATCCATCACGAAAATATTCTCTTTCTTCAACAGTTCTATGGCAGGCAGCCTATCGGGCAACGTAAGTGGCATATCGTTCCTAAAAAAAATTAAATCGTACTGAAATTCTACAGCAAAGGTAACATAAGACAAGTGAAATGCCAAATCTGACAAAGCGAAAGTCAAGTTTTTCCTAAAAATATTGGAAAGTCAAGAAAAAATGTTGTAAGTTTGTACCACGTTATATAACCAACTTAAAAAACAACCAAAATTCACAACGTATGAAACCTACATTATTTGTATTGGCTGCCGGTATGGGTAGCCGTTACGGTGGTCTGAAGCAGCTTGACGGACTGGGTCCCAACGGCGAAACCATCATGGACTATTCTATCTTCGATGCTATCCGTGGAGGATTTGGCAAGATTGTATTCGTTATCCGTAAGGATTTTGAGCAGGACTTCCGCGACAAGGTATTGAGCAAGTATGAGGGTCACATCCCCACAGAGCTCGTATTCCAGGCTATCACTGACCTTCCCGAAGGTTTCACTTGCCCCGAAGAACGTGCTAAACCTTGGGGTACCAACCACGCTGTGCTCATGGGCAAGAACGTTATCAATGAGCCTTTTGCAGTAATCAATGCCGATGACTTCTATGGCCGCGATGCTTTTGCCGTTATGGGCAAATGGCTCGGCGAGCTTCCCGAGGGCAGCGAAGGCAAATACAGCATGGTAGGCTTCCGTGTATGCAACACCCTGAGTGAGAACGGTAGCGTGGCTCGTGGTGTATGTGCAACAAACGAGAATGGCATGCTTACTGATGTGGTAGAGCGCACCGAGATTATGCGTGTTGACGGTGAGATTTGTTACAAGGACGAAAATGGCGAGTGGATTGGTGTAGGTGAGCAGACACCTGTATCAATGAACTTCTGGGGCTTCACACCCGACTACTTCAAGTATTCAGAGGAGCAGTTCGTTGATTTCTTGAAGGAGAATATCGATAAGCCCAAGGCTGAATTCTTCATTCCTCTTGTAGTGGACAAGCTCATCAACAGCGGCAAGGCTACTTGTGAGGTTCTTGACACTACAGCCAAGTGGTTTGGCGTAACATACGCTGCCGACCGTCAGGCTACAGTTGATAAGATACAGTCGCTCGTTGACGCTGGCGAATATCCCAACAAGCTGTTCTAATCGTCTATACAACGATATCCAGAGGGGCATCCAATGCGGATGTCCCTCTTGTATTTTTATACACCTTTATTTCCAAACGAAGATAATGTGCCTCGCTATGAAAAATATTCAAGACCTGCCTTAGCACTTGGCTTGTCCAAGAAGCTTGATATTTCTCGCTCGTTTATTGCTATCTTTGAGATAAACCTCGAAGATACTTTCACTCACTGTGAAAAATATTCAAGTAAGCTTGATATTTCTCGCTCGTTTCTTCGTATCTTTGCGATATATTAATAGAAAGTACAACTATGGCTAAAGAATTTTTCCCTGGAATCGGCAAGATTCAATTTGAAGGTAAAGAGAGTAGAAACCCGATGGCATTCCGCTACTACGATGCCGAGAAGGTAGTAATGGGCAAGAAAATGAAGGACTGGCTCAAGTTCTCTATGGCATGGTGGCACACACTATGCGCTGAGGGAGGCGACCAGTTTGGCGGTGGCACCAAGGATTTTCCCTGGAACGTATCGGCCGATCCCATCCAGGCAGCCAAGGACAAGATGGATGCAGGCTTCGAGTTCATGCAGAAGATTGGCATCGAGTACTATTGCTTCCATGATGTAGACCTCGTAAGCGAGGCAAGTAGCATTGAGGAGTATGAGGCTAACCTCAAGGAGATAGTGGCCTATGCCAAGCAGAAGCAGGAGGAGACAGGCATCAAACTCCTATGGGGCACGGCTAATGTGTTCGGACACAAGCGCTACATGAACGGTGCAGCTACAAACCCCAACTTCGATGTTGTAGCACGTGCAGCCGTACAGATAAAGAACGCCATTGACGCCACCATAGAACTGGGCGGAAAAAACTACGTATTCTGGGGTGGCCGAGAAGGCTACATGAGCCTCCTCAATACCGACCAGAAACGTGAAAAGGAACATCTCGCCATGATGCTCACCAAGGCTCGCGACTACGCTCGCGCTAAAGGATTCACCGGAACATTCCTCATTGAGCCCAAGCCCATGGAGCCCACCAAGCACCAGTACGATGTGGACACAGAGACTGTTATCGGTTTCCTCAAAGCACATGGATTGGACAAGGACTTCAAAGTAAACATTGAGGTCAACCATGCCACACTCGCAGGGCATACGTTCGAGCACGAACTGGCTGTAGCCGTAGACAACGGCATGCTGGGATCTATCGATGCCAACCGTGGCGACTATCAGAATGGTTGGGATACCGACCAGTTCCCCATCGACAACTACGAACTCACCCAAGCCATGATACATATCATCCGTAATGGCGGCTTTGGCAACGGCGGTACCAACTTTGATGCCAAGACACGTCGCAACTCGACAGACCTGGAGGATATCTTCATTGCCCACATTGCAGGAATGGATGCTATGGCTCGCGCATTGGAGTCGGCAGCTGCAATGCTCGAAGAGTCGCCCTACAAGAAGATGCTGGCAGAGCGCTATGCATCATTTGACAGTGGCGAAGGCAAGGCTTTCGAAGAGGGAAAATTGGGAATCGAAGAGCTCGTAACCTATGCAAAACAGCACGGCGAACCCGAACAGATCAGCGGCAAGCAAGAACTCTATGAGGCTATCCTCAACATGTATTGCTGATAGTTGAACTGGAACTCTGAACGTATCGGGCGGTATCGTCCGATACGTTGCTCCTATGTTTGCAATGTAAAAAAACTCATTTCCATGAAGCTATATCTATACACCTTCGCTTTGGTATTGTCAACAATTGCCTGCACTAACAAACACAGTTTCGTCATCGAGCAAGGTAGCCCTGCAACAATTGTGCTGTCACCCAACGAAGGGCAAGTAGTGCATACTGCCATCGATTTGATCAAACGCGATTATCTGGCTGTATTTGGCGACTCTTTATCATTGTCGCCAACACTCAATGAGAGCAACAGCACGCCACAGATTTTTGTTGCCACATACGGCACAAAAGATTGCGACCCCCTATTACAGAAGCTAGGCATCAAAAGCGACATACTGGCAACACATCCCGAGAGCTACCACATGGGGGTGCAGATAGTCGATGAAAAGCCCATACTATATATAATAGGTGGCGACGACAGAGGCACCGCCTATGGCCTCATGGCAATGTCAGAGCTGATGGGTGTTTCGCCCTGGGAATGGTGGGCCGATAGTCCCATCAAACCACGCAAGCGATGGATAGTAGATAGCTTCTCGACCATAGAATACCCCAAGGTGCGCTACCGCGGCATATTCCTTAACGATGAAGACTTCGCATTAGTACCCTGGGCCAATGAAACCTACGACCCGGGCACACGCAAAGGTGAGCTGGGACCAAAGACATACAGCCGAATATTTGAATTGCTGTTGCGCCTACGCGCCAATACCTGCTGGCCCGCAATGCACGAATGCACTATACCATTCTTCTTTGTTGAGGGAAACCGCGAGATGGCCGAGAAGTATGGTATCTATATGGGCGCCTCGCACTGTGAGCCGATGGCACGCAACACCAATGGCGAGTGGCGAGTTAGCGGTGAGGGAGACTACGACTATGTAAACAACAGCGAATCGGTCAAGCGCTTTTGGCGCGAACGAGTTGAAGAGGTTGCCGAGACTCCCGTCATCTACACCTTGGGAATGCGTGGCGTACACGATGGAAAGATGAACGGTGCCAAGACGATAGAGGAGCAGCGCACCGTACTCACACAAGTGCTTGCCGACCAACGTGCCATGTTGTCAGAATTGGTAGACTCAACACTCACCAACATTCCCCAAGCATTCATCCCCTACAAAGAGGTGCTCGATATATACAACGCGGGACTTGAGGTACCCGATAACGTCACCCTCATGTGGTGCGACGACAACTACGGTTACATACGTCATCTACCCGATTCTGCAGAGCGTCTGCGTAGCGGAGGCCACGGACTCTATTACCATGTCTCCTACTGGGGTCGCCCACACGATTACCTGTGGCTACCCTCTACGCATCCCGTATTGATGGCTACCGAGCTACTGAGAGCATTCGACTCGGGCAACAGCAACATGTGGGTACTCAATGTAGGCGACATCAAACCTGCAGAGTACCTGACCGAGCTATTCATGGACATCGCCTGGGACCCCGAGCAAGTCAGAGAAAAGGGAGTGCGAGAGCATATGACCCAATTTATGACTCGCGAGTTCGGTCAGCGTCGAGCTACAGCTTTGACCAACCTCATGTTTGACTACTACCACCTGACATACATCCGTCGTCCCGAGTTTATGGCTCATACACGCACCGAAGAGCGTGACCCTAAATACAAACGCCCCACTTCACTGCCCTGGAGCGAAGAGTATATATATAATCGCATCAAAGCATACGACGACCTCATAGTTGATTGTAGCCGACTGGGCGATTATGAAGACAAAGCCCATGCCGATGTGTGGTACCAACTGATAGAGTATCCCGTGAAAGCAGCAGCCTGCATGAACAAGAAATGGTGCTATGCACAGTTGGCCCGCCACGGAGCCGATGAAGGTTACTGGTTCAAAGCAGACGAGCAGCATAGAATGATAGTTGCCAGCACACAGCACTATAATGAAGTGGTGGCCGATGGCAAATGGAACAAGATGATGAACTATCATCCACGCAACTTGGCCGTTTACGACAGTGTTCCCCGCAACACCTTCGAAGGCACACTGGAGCACGAGATCTACACCATCGGCACTCCGCTAGAATGGGAACGAACAGACGCCATTGAAGAATTGGGCTACAGCCGCCAGGCCACACCATTGCACGAAGGAGAGCCACTCAACTTAACCATCGGAGCCTCAGACTCTATCGTGTTGGCTTTTATCCCCAACCACCCTGTACAGAGCAAGCAACTGCGCATCCGTGTCACTCTGGACAACCAACCATCCAAGATATTCAATATCGCCACCTATGGACGTAGCGAAGCATGGAAACGTAATGTCAAGCGCAACCTCGCCCTCTGTCCCCTACCCTTCGGCCCCACAAGCGAAAGCAAGCATAGACTTAGCATCGAAGCACTTGATCCCCATATCATCCTCGACGAAGTTTACATAATGGAATAAACAAACAATGCCACTCATGAGAGTGGCATTGTTTGCAAAATATACTAAAAAGAGGCTATTTTCACCATTAGTACGTGGCTATGCCTTTCTTACAGACTACAGCTTGCTGATACGCAAGGTGTAGGTCATCTTCTTGTTCGGCACGCGGTATTCGGGCAGGGTGTCTACGTCGTGTCCGCAGCTGGCGTTGCCCACGCCACGGGTCCATGCGTCGAGATGAAGCACGGTGTAGGGACGAGGCTGCATCTCCCAAAAGTGACGGGCATTCATCAGGTCCTCATCGGTGTACTGGAGGGCCGAGAAAGATACGGTACCTTCGGTCTCGATGGTGATGCCGAAGCCCTGTTCGTCGCGGAGGATGAGCTGGCGCAAGCCCTCACGGCCACCGGTCATCTGAGGCTTCACATAGCGCTCGGGCATATCGGCCACTGTGGTCGAGTAGCGGCCTACGATGGCACCATCCTTGCGGTCGCAGTAGTTCTCCCAAGGACCATAAGCGTAGTAGTCTACATTATGGAGCGATGAATCAACCATACATACGAGGCCCGCACGACGCAAGTTGCCGCTCTTGGGCACGAAGGTAGCCTCTACATCGACAATGCCTTGCGGATAGATGATGTAGTTGATCTCGGTATCGCACAGGCTACCGCCACGGCGTGTTTTGATGACTGTGTTGCCATTCTCTTCCACCACTTCGATAGTACCTTCCGCCTCAAGACCGTTCGACACGTTGCCATAGCGGTCGTTCTCAATCCAGCGATGATTGTCGTAGAGGAAGCCCTGGCCATCGGCAATGATGTTGCGTCCCTCAAAGGCCAGCGCGGTAAGGCGCCCTGTAGCGGCATCGAAGGTAGCCTGCACCTTGTCGTTACCCACCATCACCTCATGGAGGCTTGAGCTTGCGAGCAGGGGTTCACCCTCCGCAGCAATATCTTCCAAGTTGCCACGCTCTACAAGAGTGAACTGTGCCAATGCCTCCTCGTGGCCTGCCTCGCAGTAGACGGTGGCAGCGCGACGCACGAGACGGAGGTTGAGCATGGTCTCTGTATCTGCCGCATCGGCCTTCTTCAGTGCCGCCTTGGGGAGCTTGATTTCGCCCTTCCAAGTATCGTGAGGCTTCACATCGGGCAGTTTCACGGTGCGTGTAGCCACTACTCTACCCTCTTTCACCACGTCGTATACGAGGTTAAATGCGCTGAGCGAGGTGAAGTCGTAATCGTTGTAGATGGTCACCGTAGCGCGGTTTTTCTTCATGTTCACATTCTTCACGTCGAACTTCACAAACTGATGTGCAGCCTTCACCTCCTTGAGCTTGCTGCTCTCGTGGCGGGTGGCAGGGATGACACCGTTGGAGCAGAAGTTGCCCTGATGGGGACCGGGATAGTCGTAACCGGTGTGGAGGCGATAGATGCCCTGCTTCATCTCCTTGGGGTCGTAGATGGCCTGGTCCACCCAGTCCCAGATGCAGCCACCGATGCAAGCGCTGGAGGCCTCGATGTGGTCCCAGTACTCACGGAGGTTACCGATGGCATTGCCCATGGCATGGGCATACTCGCAAATGAACATGGGCTTGTCGAGGTTGCTGGTATTCTTCTTCATCCAAGCCATGCCAGGGTACATCTTGGAGTAGAAGTCCGAGTGGGCCTCGCCACCGAAGTCGCGTCCACCGCGTGTACCCTCATAGTGGATGGGGCGGCGGCTGATGGCCTGTGCAGCCATATCGCAGCGGCGTGCTGCATCATAGCAGTCGGCAAAGTTGCTTCCGTAGCCTGCCTCATTGCCAAGACTCCACATGACAACAGATACGTGGTTGCGGTCACGATATACCATACGCTCGATACGATCCACGAAGGCGGGAATCCACGACTTCATGTTCGAGATGCTCTGGTTGGCATGGTCCTCGAGGTCGGCCTCGTCGCAGCAGTAGAGTCCGTAGTGGTCGAACATGGCATACATGCGGGCCGCATTGGGATAGTGGCTGGTGCGAATAGTGTTGATGTTGTTTCGCTTCATGAGCAGCACATCCTCGAGCATCGACTCGGTGGGTACGGCACGGCCGTAGATGGGGTGTGTATCGTGGCGGTTGACACCCTTGAAGAGCACCTTCTCGCCATTGACATACATGAGCGAGTTCTTGATCTCGATGTAGCGGAAGCCGTGCTTGGTAGAGAAAGCCATCTCTTCATTGCCCTCGGCATCCTTCTGCACCACACGTACGGTGTAGAGGTGCGGATGCTCGGCATTCCACATGAGCGGATTGTCCAGTTCCATGCGAGCCATTACACCCAACTCCTTCTTGTCGGCTGTAAACTCAGCGGTGATGATCTCCTTGGCCACCTGTTGTCCTGCGGGGTCGTAGAGCGATACCTCGAGCTGTTTCTTACCGGTGAGTCCGTCACGGTTGTCGAGGGTGAGCTCCACGTTGGTGGTAGTATGCATGGTGTTGTCACCACCGTCATACTCGCTATGGATGTAGTGGTCGCGCACCGATACGGTGGGTACATTGTAAAGGTATACATCACGGAAGATGCCGCTCATGCGGAACATATCCTGACACTCGAGGTACGAGCCGTCGCTCCAGCGGAACACCTGCACGGCGAGGCGGTTTTCCTTTCCTTTATATATATAAGGTGTGATGTCAAACTCAGTCACATTGTTGGCACCCTGTGTGTAGCCCACGTACTTGCCATTGAGCCATACGAAGGCTGCAGAGTAGATACCGCCAAAGTGGATGAAGGTGCGGCAGCCGTCCCACTCGGCAGGTACGGTGAAAGTGTGGGTATAGGAACCTACGGGATTGATGCCGTAGTTCTTGCCATTGTCGTTGTAGTAGGGACGTGCCTTGATGAAGGGCGGCGTGTTGGAGTGCGGATATTCCACGTTGCAGTAGATGGGGAGGTCATATCCGTGCATCTCCCAGTTTGAGGGCACGGGAATCTCGTCCCATGCAGAATCGTCGAATCCCTCCTCGAAGAAGGTGAGCGGACGCTGCGAAGGCTCGCTCACGAGGTTGAACTTCCAATTGCCGTTGAGCGACTGGAAACGGCTGTTCACCGGCACGGTCCACGGCGTGGCGTAGTACTCGGCATCGGCCAGCATGGCAGCTTCGCTCTCATAGGGCATATAGGTAGCCACGGCACGCTCCTTGTTCTCCTCGAAGACGGTCTCGTCCTCCCAATAGGGGGCTGTAAACTTAGGCTTCTTCACCTCCTCGAAGGTGAACCATCCCGAACTGTCGTCCTTATCGTAGGGAACGAGCATCATGCGACCATCGCGCAGGGCAAACATCTTGCCAGCCTTATGAGGAGAGGTTGAGAGGATACGGTAAGCGAACAATGGTTGACCATTGTTAGTAGCACGAACAGATTCATCCTTTCCTATCCATGCCGGCTCGAAGCGGAAACGGGCGTTGTTCCACACTCCCGACTGAGCAGGCCACTGCAACAGATAGTCTACGGCAGGGTTACCACCACCATCATCAAAGTTCTGTGCATAGAAGGCTCCTTCTACAGCACGCTCGGTGAGGTTAATCATGGTCATAGCCCAGTACTGTCCGCGGTTGGCCGTATCGTTCTTCTCCGCTACGATGCGGGCGTTGTTCTCACCGCTATCGCCATTACCGAGCGACAGTTCGCGCTGGCCGAAAGGATGGATACGATAGGC
This sequence comes from Bacteroidaceae bacterium, assembly GCA_017465905.1. Lineage (GTDB taxonomy): Bacteria > Bacteroidota > Bacteroidia > Bacteroidales > Bacteroidaceae > UBA1189. The sequence goes on from JAFTVE010000003.1 coordinate 11,024, forward strand.
AGCGTCTGCATCGAAACCATATACTATCGATTCAGCAATGCGAAAAGCCGATGCATTCTTTGTGCGGGCCTCTGCTACAGGAATGAGCGAGAGTGTACCATTGCTCTCACGATACATGGCTACCTCAGGTCGGTTGGCAGGAACTAATAATAATTGAGAATTGAGAATTGAGAATTGAGAATTATTCCCATTCTGCAGTCTATTGACTGTTGACCGTTGACCGTTGACTACTTCTACCTTCCACAGCTGTGCCTCGTCGGAACCGTTGTTCTCTCCTACCCCCACCTTGTCGCCATCGGCACGCAAAGCCTGGTTGGTAAAGGGGTTGATGATGCGTACACTGCCCGAAAGGTCTGTCACCGTCCAGTACTGTCCCTCGGCCGCAGCATCCAGCTTCTGGAACTTCAGCTTAGCACCATTCAGTTCAAGCACTTGATGGCCGTCTGTTGCTGGAAAAAGATTGTAATACGCTCCCTTGCGAAATGCAGACTGAGCAGTCAGCACACCTGCCATCAAGAGCATTATCCCAAAGACAAGTGTACGAAAAGTAAATAGTGTGTGTTTGTTCATAATTATGTATTGTTGAAAATATTGCGCAATTTGACAACGATATATTATAAGAATGTAGTGTTTATTTCAAGGCAACCTTATCGTAGGTTTTCTGGCCCTTCAGATGATAGCGCCAGAGAATGGAAAAGCTGGTACGTTCAGGTACATCCATAGAGACAGCCTGCCGTAGATTCTCCTCACGGGATACACGGAACTGAGGTTTCAGTTGGCGAAACTCCCGACGGGCACGAAAAACAGCCTTCATACTTCCCCACTCTCCCTTGAGAAGAAAAGTTGCAGCAGCTACATAATCAAGGATGCCTCGTACAAAGAGTACCCGGCGAAGCTCACCCGACGGGAGATTCTTATAGAGCATGAGCAAGTTGTTACGAAAGTTAAGGAACGTCTTGCGAGGATGGCCTGCATTAAGTGTTGCTCCACCGACATGATATACCACACTGGAGGCTACACTGCGAACCTCATAGCCGCGACAACGAAGACGCCAACAAAGATCAATCTCTTCCATGTGTGCAAAGAAGCGGCCATCAAGACCTCCCACAGCCTTATATGTAGCCAAGCGCACAGCAAGGCATGCCCCCGTAGCCCAAAGCAGCGGTACATCAGCATCATATTGTCCATAGTCACGCTCAACCGTACTGAAGATGCGGCCTCGACAATAGGGATAACCATAACGGTCAAGAAAACCACCCATCGCTCCTGCATACTCAAACTCATCCTTATGATGCCATGCAAGCAACTTGGGCTGACAGGCAGCTACTTGGGGATGCGCATCAAGATACTCAACAAGCGAGAGTAGCCAACCAGAGGTAACCTCTACGTCGGAGTTGAGCAATACGGCATACTCTGCGTCAATAGCTTCAAAAGCCTTGTTATACCCATCAGCAAATCCATAATTACGGTCAAGAACAATCGTACGAACCGTAGGGAACTCTGCGTCAAACAATGCCAAAGAGCCATCTGTAGATCCATTGTCGACTACATATACAGCGGCCTCGCCCAATGCCTCGGGCAAGTGCGAATGTTTCACTACTGAGGGCAAGAAATCCCGAAGCATCTGCTCCCCATTCCAATTGAGTATTACAACTGCTATCTTCATTGACAGATTTTTTAGCTTATTTATCGGAGAAGTCGGATTGCTCGGAGAAATCGGAGAATCCATAATTCATAATTCACAATTCACAATTCTCCCAACCAATGCCGTACCCTCCTCATTGAAGTCACCAAGACGTACACGCACCAAAGCATTGTCTCGAGCCGAAGGGTCATTGACCTCTACACGGATGTAATTATCAGTAAAGCCATGGAACGGTTGTCCCGCCTTTGGCTTTTCGAGCAAGACAACAGCCTCGCTACCGATATGACGAGCATAAAAAGCATGCTGCTTGGCCTCAGAAAGTGCAAGCAATCGTTCACTACGACTGTGTTTCTCCTGTGGACTTACCTTATGCTCTATCTTTAGAGCCTGGGTGCCAGGGCGTTCTGAATAACTGAACACATGCAGTGCCGTAATGTCGAGCGATTCAATGAAGCGGTATGCCTCCTCGAAGTATGCCTCTTCCTCGCCACGAGTACCCACGATAACATCAACCCCTATGAAAGCATGAGGCATAAGCGAGCGTATCGTACGTATCTTGGATGCAAACAAAGCCGTATCGTAACGACGACGCATAAGTCGAAGCACGGCATCGCTACCTGCCTGAAGCGGGACATGGAAGTGTGGCATGAAAGCACGCGAACGGGCAACAAACTCAATTACCTCATCAGTCAGCAGATTGGGTTCGATCGACGAAATCCGATAACGAGCTATACCCTCTACCTCATCGAGAGCACGTATAAGGTCAATGAATGTCTCACCTGTAGACTTTCCGAAATCACCGATATTGACTCCCGTAATAACAATCTCCTTGGCTCCTTCAGCTGCAGCCTGGCGAGCTTGCTCCACAAGCGAAGCAATAGTTCCGTTGCGACTGCGTCCACGAGCATAAGGGATTGTACAATAGGAACAGAAATAGTCGCACCCATCCTGCACCTTGAGGAAGAAACGGGTGCGGTCTCCTTGCGAGCAGGAGGGTACAAAGGTGCGAATATCCTTAGTGGGGATGGTGAGCACTTCGCCATGTGAACGCTTTTCGAGCGAATGCAGATGCTCCAGCAGTTCACCTTTCTTGTCCATACCCAACACAAGGTCTACCCCCGGGATAGAAGCCACCTGCTCAGGCTTCAGCTGAGCATAGCAACCAGTGACCACGACGAAGGCATCGGGGTGTTGCTTTACCAGACGGTGTATAGCCTGACGGCATTTTTTGTCGGCTTGTTCAGTTACGGAGCAGGTGTTGACAACACAAATATCAGCCTGTTCGCCACGACGTGCCGTACGCACTCCCGCCTCTTGCAGTGTTCGCCCGATAGTAGATGTCTCCGAAAAGTTGAGTTTACAGCCCAACGTATAGTATACAGCCTTCTTGTCCTGAAAAAGTGTCCTATCAATCATGAGTGCAAAATTAGGAAAAAGTATGCAGAAATTAAGCGGAGCCTCAGAAAACTTACAAATAAATTTGCTCATCCATCCGTTTTACACTATTTTTGCAGTAGACAACAATGAAATAATCCAGAATATCATGACCAAGAGTTTCGTAACCATTGCCGACCTCAGCAAAGAGAAGATTATGAGTCTGCTGGAGGCTGCCGGCCGATTTGAAGCAATACCCAACCGCAAGACACTGGATGGGCGAGTGATTGCTACGCTGTTCTTTGAGCCGTCTACACGTACACGACTCAGTTTTGAAACCGCTGTAAACCGCTTGGGCGGGCGTGTCATCGGCTTTAGCGATGCTGCCACCTCCAGCTCTTCGAAAGGCGAAACACTGAAAGACACCATAATGATGGTAAGCAACTATGCCGACCTCATCGTGATGCGCCACCACCTCGAAGGAGCTGCACGCTACGCAAGTGAAGTATCTCCCGTGCCCATTATCAACGCCGGAGACGGTGCCAACCAGCATCCTTCACAGACCATGCTCGACCTCTACTCTATCTACAAGACGCAAGGTACTCTTGAGAATCTGAACATATACCTTGTTGGTGACCTCAAGTATGGACGTACTGTACACTCGCTCTTGATGGCCATGCGTCACTTCAACCCCCAGTTCCACTTCATTGCTCCCAAGGAACTGGCCATGCCCAATGAATACAAACTCTATTGCAAGGAACACGACATCAAATATGTGGAGCATACCGACTTCACCGAAGAGACCATCGCTGATGCCGACATACTTTACATGACACGCGTACAGCGCGAACGCTTCACCGACCTTATGGAATATGAACGCGTGAAGGACGTATACATCCTGCGCAAGAGCATGCTCGAAGGCACAAAGGAGAACCTACGCATTCTGCATCCCCTACCCCGCGTGAATGAGATTTCCTATGACGTCGACGAGAGCCCCAAGGCATACTACTTCCAGCAAGCCAAGAACGGACTCTATGTGCGAGAAGCACTCATTTGCGATTGCTTGGGTATAGAAGTTTAACCATATTAAAGACCGACAAGTTATGAAAAACAATAAAACAGAATTGCTGGTAGCCGCTCTCGAGAACGGCACCGTCATCGACCATATACCTTCAGAGCTCGTGTTTACCATCGCTTCACTGCTCGAGTTGGAGAAACTGGGATCAAGCGTCACCATCGGATATAACCTCCACAGCAACAAAGTAGGCAAGAAAGGCATCATCAAGGTAGCCGACAAATACTTCTCTGACGAAGAGATAAGCCGCCTTTCCGTTGTAGCTCCCAACGTGGTGCTCAACATCATACGCGACTTTGACGTAGTAGAGAAAAAAGAGGTCATCATCCCCGATGAGCTACATGGCATCGTGCGTTGTGGCAACCCCAAGTGTATCACCAACAATGAACCCATGCCCACACACTTCCACGTGGTAAATAAAGAGGAAGGCACGCTCAAATGCCACTATTGCGAAAAAGAGCAGAACAAAAGCGAAGTCAAGCTGGTTTGAAAGTCAACAGTCAACATTAACACCCTACAGACACCTCCGAAGGCTATATCTGTAGTTTGTTTATCGCTGACATAAAACCGCCCATTGTGCGTACTCCCTTGTCTATTGGACATAAATTATAGAAAAATGAAAGTAAACTGGAAACCCGGAACGATGATATACCCTCTTCCTGCCGTGATGGTTACATGCGGCTCATGCGAAGAGGAGTATAACATCATCACTATTGCATGGACGGGCACTATTTGCACCAATCCGCCCATGTGTTACATCTCCGTACGTCCAGAACGCCACTCTGCCGACATCATCAAGCGCAACATGGAGTTTGTCATCAATCTCACCGACTCCTCCACCGCCTTCGCCACAGACTGGTGTGGTGTACGCTCGGGACGCGACTACAACAAGTTCGAAGAGATGGGACTCACACCCGGCAAAGCAGCTATCGTAGCAGCCCCCATTATCGAAGAGTCGCCACTGAGTATCGAATGCCGTGTCAAGGAGATCATTGCGCTCGGCTCTCACGAGATGTATATAGCCGAAGTGGTCAACGTCATTGCCGACGATAAATACATAAATCAGGAGACTGGCAAATTTGAGCTTGCCGACAGCGACCCACTAGTATATCTTCACGGGGGCTATTACCATCTTGGAAAGAAAATCGGCAAGTTTGGCTGGTCGGTAGAGAAGAAAAAGAAAAAATAGTCCACTCAACATACACCTTTATATATATATACCATTATTATAGGCTACGATGAGAACCGCACTATCCGTGTTGCTATTGACCATTGCTCTCTTACCGGGTTTTGCACAACCAAAGCAACCCGTCAACATCACCTATGGTGTCAAGAGTGGTTTCAGTTCCACCATCTATGAGGTACAACAGCTCTCCGTGATGCACCAGCCCATCACCGAGCATACTGCGCACTCAGAAATCAGCTCTTTCTACACAGCTTTCATGCGCCTCAACATCAATCGTCACTACCTACAAACCGAGTGCAGCTACAACATCAGCAGATACTCACTATCCTTCTCAACAAATCAATGGGATCCCAACGCAGGCCCTCAAGAACAATCGAGAATCGCCACCAAGATAGCAGGCCTCGAGGTACCCCTATACTACGGCTACCACATACTCAAGGAGGGTCCCTATGGTATGTCCTTCTACATTGGCCCTAAAGCTAAATTCGTACTTACCGACCATAGCAGCCACAGTTTCGAGAAGTTTCCCTACAAGCTTATCGACGAATCCATCCACCCCGTCAACTTCAGCCTCATGCTAGGACTCGGCATAAGCATCAGCCCCGTATTCTTTGATTTCTCCTTCGAATATGGCCTGCACAACATCTCCCGCAACTTTATCACAACAGATCCAGACAACAATATTGAGATAGGAAGCTTAATATTCAACCGTCGGAAAAACGTCCTCAGCTTCTCGATTGGCTTTATATTCTAAAGAAAACAACTTAGCTCGCTGATTTTTTACTCTTCAGAGGGGAATCTTTTATGTAACAACTCATAATCGGATTCATGCTAGGTTTGAAAGAAACAGTTTGAAAAGTATATACAAACACCTCGGTGGGGAGCCGAGGTATTTGTATTGTTAGCGGACGCTTCCGCTTTGTCTTCAGCCTACTTTCACAAGCAAGTGTTGACTTGAAAATCTATTTACTATGAAAAACACATTTGTATAACACGCTTGGGGAAGAATTGTTTACTTTGTAAAGTGTAAAAAAATAACTGCCCCAAGAAAAATAAGTAGTAAGCCCATTACTAGCCAAAGGAATTTTCAATTTTTCGTCTACACAACGAGGTGAATTTGCAATATTTACACGCATCTTTGTTCTCTGCTGCTGTGTATGGAACATTGCTGTTGAAAATTTCATTGATGGTATCGGTAAGCTGAGCTGAGAAATCATCGTTGTAGCGAGAAAAGTCGTTGACAACTTCGGAGTTGATGACTATATCAGGCTCAAAATTCTCGTTTGCGGTCTTACGAACAAACAAAAGTGACGGAGCTATGCATTGATATTCATGAAGCATCAGATGTGCATAGTAGAAAGCTTGCAGTACATAACCGTCGCGCGACTTTTCTCTATTGAAGAGGTCGGCAACGCTCTTGACATTCTTCTGCTGACCGCCAGTCTTGTAATCAATAATACGGGTTACGCCTTCTTTGCTATCGATACGGTCAATGGTTCCGCCAAGCAATATGGGGAGGTCACGTCCGTGGCTGGTAATAGTGCGTATGACGGAAACTCTCTTTTCACTCTCAACATAGGTAAAGGGTGCGCGTGCTGCATCAATACGAAGCAGCTGGTGCAGGTAACGACATATGGCGTGACGAACAATCAGCTGTGTGCCATTATATGGGAGCGGTTCATCTGCTGCGGTATGAAAGAATTCCGTGCGGAATGCTTCATCAACCAGTGCTGCAACTTGCTCCTCTTTGTCGTACAGTGCCTCCAAATCAGCACGACGAATCAAGCTATTCCTTTCTGTCAGTTTGCGGTAAGCCAACTCTGCACTTTTATGAAAGAGAGTTCCGAAATCTGCCACATCTACATCCGGATTGGTATCTTGAGGGGGTGTCAGTTGCTCTATATACTTGAGATAGAAGCGCAATCGGCAGTCAAGATAGTCGTTGATAGCAGATGCAGAGAGTTTGTAATTGCGTTTGCGACGGTCATCATAGCCAAAGTATTCCTGCAGCTTACGCACCGATTCGGGAGACTGCTCTATACGAATATCATTGCTTGCCCCTGGCTGTGAGGCTGCTTGCATACTAAGATGATGCAATATGCCAGGGAACTCAACCTTCAGCTGCATGATGTATCGTGACGGTTCCTGACGGTTGATACCGTCCGTACCGTCGTTGTAGACAATGGTCACATGAGAAGCACGCTGTATCATACGGTAGAAATAATAGGCATATACAGCATCTTGGCGCTTAATAGTAGTCATGCCAAAAGCCTCACGCAGGTTGTATGGAATAAACGACACCTCATGACCACTTTTGGGGAGCTTGCCTTCATTCGTGGAAAGAAGTATGATATGCTCAAAGTCCAAGTTACGTGTCTCGAGCACGCCCATCACTTGCAATCCGATGGCTGGCTCGCCATGGAATGGAATGGTAGTCTGCTTCATCACCCGTTGCATGAGGCGTATCAGTGTGCCTGACTTTACCTTAAGAGTACCATCAGCTACCATCATGCGGAAGTTCTCCACTAAACTCCGACAACGGAAAAGTGCCTCCTTATAGAGTTGCATATATTGGTCACCATCATCGGGGCGATAATAGAAAAGCCTACTCGTCTGGTCAATAAGACTGCCTACCGCATCGAGCCAATCAGCCACATCGCTATGATGAATAAATAAGGTTCCAAGTAGAGGATGCGTTGTCAACATTGACTGAGGGAGGTAAAGGCGATTGGCCTGCTGCAAGGTACGCTTCCACTCAGCGGCCTCTGCGTAAAGACTCCCGAAATGAGGATGCGAAAGGAGTTGGACTACATTATTGAGCATATACATATCCCTCTCCTCATCATACCCTTTAGTGTGTAGGGTCAAGTAGCTATTGATTAACGTATAGATAGGTGTCTGCGTCAGTTTGAAACCCATGGTGATGTTGACATTCTTAACCTTATTCGAGGGGAGGGCATGCAGTGCCGAAAGGGCAACGTCTTCATTGCAGAGCACTACGGCAGTCTCTTGCTCATGCTCTATCGTGTGATACTGGCTGAGCCAGTTATGCAGATATCGTGTCTGTGCATTATCGGTAGGAGCACTGATGCAGGTTATCTCGGGCAAATGCGACAAATTGTCATAAATAGCCACACCATCGAGCGCATTGCCAAACTCGACAATATTCTCCCGCAGAAATACTCCAGCCTCATGCTTCGGATTATTATAATAATAGGTATCATAGTCCCAGTAGAAGTGTGCCTTCCCGCTCTCCTTAAGTTTGGCAAACAGTGCTTTCTCCACTTTGTTCAGAACATTGAATCCTACCACTACGTAATGATCATAGGTCAGTGCTTCGGGATGAAAGTCCTCAATCACCTCACGGTACATCATACCCTCATACGCTAATCCCTGCTTCTTGAGCGTGACACGTAGTTCATGGTAAACGGGTCCCATCACCTGCCACAACTCCAGGAACTGCTGCTTCAACTGTGTACGCTGTTCTTCACCTCTGAAATTGCCGAAGAAGCGCTGCAACACTTGTTTTTGCTCCTCAGTAAGGAAGTCAAACTGGCTGCTGAGAGCCTTTATGTCCGAGAGATTGACAAAGAGACGGTCGGTATCAACCATATTCTTGTCTATATCATCAAAATCACTCAGCAGCAACTCGCCCCAATAATAGAAATCATCCAAAGATTCTGCGCGATGAGTGAGACGATTGAATATCTCATGCAGCAGACATACCTGACGGATAGGCGCCTCAATCTCCAAGGGCGACAATTTATCGAAGAGTTCGCTAATGGTGATATAGGTCGGTGCCCACAGAGGATGTGAAGCACAGTCGGCAAGGTATTGATTAAAGAAGAGTCCGGCACGCTTACCAGGAAAAACCACGGCAGTACGACTCATATCATCACCAATACGTTGGTATATATCTTCGGCAACAGCCTTGAGGAATGGTTTGTTTGTCATGTTATCATCCGTTTATTTACTTCGTACTCGGCTTCATTCACTGGAGAGATACTGGCACCACACGGTTATCATAACCATACCATACATATCCCTCGACACTGCTGTAGCCCATTTCCCGGAGGTTATGCATATATCGCTGTACCTGCTGTTCATGGTGTATGGTGGGACGGGCAAATTTAAAGTCGACAACAATAAGATGGTCACCCTGCTTCATCACTCGGTCTGGACGTATCAGTTCAACGCGACCATCAGGATTGTTGTATATAATGCTGCACTCATTGAACAGTTCATACTTGCCGGAGAACCACTCTGCAGCTTGTGGGAGCTGTAGCGCATGGCGCAAAATGCGCTCAATACTCTTGCGCTGCGTAGAATCACCTATATGTCCCTCGCGCACCATCTGTTCTATTGCCGATGTGGCATCCGCCGTTGTCTGCATACGCGACAACACCTCATGCAGCAGCAAGCCCTGCTCCATATACAGGGAGTTGTCGTCCTTATAGTCGGGGATGTATTGCTTTGATTGGTTTGACTGACGGAACCTCACCTCCAACTCCTCTGAATGCATGGTCACCTCGACGGGGACAGGAGCTATTTCAAAAGGATTCTTTCTGTCATCCTCAGAGAGTAGCGGTTGCTTAGCATCCGAGGGGTTCCATGCAGGTGCTTTCAGCTCTCCATATTCAATTACACCGTCTTGGCTATCATTGCCAAAAGCCATTGTTATCAGCTGCCCCACGTTGTTGATTGTTGTCGAGGCTGCTTTAGAGCTACGTCCCTCCTTCTTCTTCTCTGCCGCTTTGAGTATGAAGAGATTTTCCTTTGGACGTGTGCAGGCCACATAAAGCAGGTTGTAGTTGTCCACCACCTGTTTCAGATACTCATCATCATGCTCATGGGCAAAGATGGAGGATTTCATTTTTGAAGAGTACGCCAGAGGTATCACCTCAAGGCCACCACCCAGAGGGTCATCTGTCTCTACCCAAAGAGTGCCCTTATATTTATTGAGTTCCCATTCACAATAGGGTAAGATGACGGTATGGAACTCCAGTCCCTTTGATTTGTGGATGGTCATCGCCTCCAGTCCCTCATTGCTCCCAGCCGGTATTGGTACCTTATACAACTCATCGTCCCAATAGCCAAGAAATGCTGTGAGGTCGCCTGCAGTATCTGTACAGAACTGTTGCAGACGGTCAAAGAAAGTCATCATATAGCCCGCTTCATGAGCGACAGCCTGTAATCCGAGCAACTGATACAGCTTCTCGGCAAGTTCGTAGAGTGGAGTCTGTAGCAGTCTGTCACGCGATTGGGTCAACGATTCAGGCAGTCCATAAGCACAGTGTGCCATAGCAACGATACTCGAGGGATCCAACGTGTCGGCCAAAACTTCACGATGATAGTCAATGGCCAACTGCAACAGCGCCAAGCGTTGCTCCTCATCTGCCACCCATCGCATGGCAGCTATCATCATGCTCACTGATGTAGCATTGCTGAGCAGATAGGCATCGGCCGACAATATATGTATTTCGGGATTGGCTTTACCGATATAGTCGACAATACGATCTATCTGGCGATTGCTACGTGTAAGTATGGCTATCTGGTTGTCAGCAATGCCTGCACCCTGCAGTTCTTCTATGAGTTGCAGCACGTTGCGACACATTGCTTCGTGTGCATCCTCCCCCTCCTGTGGCTCCACATCGGTGATACGCACATATCCACCTTGTTTATCTCCTACGTAGCGCTGCTCCACATCGGCATAAGCCTGAATCAGCGGCTGTGCAGCCTCGTCGCCAAGTTGTTCAGAGAGAATCTTTCCGGTCCGCTCAAACAGACGATTGTTGAAGTCCACGATACCGGGCAAACTGCGGCGATTGGTATCAAGCGTATGCGGTTTGTCGGGTGTATAGCGTGCCAAGGCAGCTGTAAGTTCTTCGTTGAGAATGCGCCAGTCGCTTCCTCGCCAACGATAGATAGCTTGCTTCACATCCCCTACAATGAGACTGCGCTTGCCGTGCGAGAGTCCCTCAAGCAGCAGAAGATAGAAATTATCCCATTGCATACGCGAAGTATCCTGAAACTCATCAATCATGATATGCTCGATATAGTACCCCAGCTTCTCAAACACAAACGACGAATCACCCTGCTGCATACAGCTAAGCATGCGGCAAGTGTCGGCAAGGAGAAAGCGGTTCTCTTCGCGATTGAGATGCAACACACGGTCATGAATGATATCGATAAGCTGCAGCTGGTTGAGGTGATGCAGGATTAGGTCACAAGTATACACCACAGGCACACACTCGCAGCATACCCTGTGAGTCTCGTTGATATGGGGTACAAGCACACTCTCGGCAAAAGCCATTAACTCCTTCTTTTTACCCGAAGTCTTGGCAACCCAGCCATCGGGTCCCTCCGAGGCAGCCTGTGCACGAGCACTCAGCTCTGTTGTATATTCACCACGTTCCAGCTTGAGATAATAGCCGCAAGCACCCGTACGTTTGTTCGAGAAGTCATCTATACCATAACCATGCACATCCAGGATTTCGAAGAAATCTTTGGCACGCTCCTCCATACGACTACGTGCCTTGGAACGCTCAGCAAAGAGTTTGCTACGCAGCGAACGTATGAGCGTAGTTCCCTGCAGTTGGGTACGCAGCGCATCGGCTTTACGTTGGTAGTCCTCATTATGAATATTGCCAGCAAAGTTTTTCAGTTCGTCGGTGATATTCCACTGCTTGCCCTCATCTATCTCCTCAGCAATATATCCTACAATCCATTCCAATGCTGCATCGCCCGGTTTCAGTTCTCGCAGCAACAGGTCTACAGCTTCGCTGATGACTTTGCGCGTATCCAGCTCGATTGTCATGCCGTTGCCCAATTCCAACTCACGCGCCAAACCACGCAACACCGATTGGAAGAAGCTGTCAATCGTCTCCACACGGAAATGGCTATAGTCATGTATAAGCATATCGAGCGATTCCCGGGCACGCTGCCGTATCGTCTCGTCCGACAGTTGGGTGGCACGCTTCACCTCCTCAAAGTAGGCCGTAGCGTCAGGCGTATTGTAAGCAATGCCATAAAGCTTGCCCAAGATACGCTGTTTCATTTCGGCCGTTGCCTTATTGGTAAAGGTCACAGCCAATATATGGCGATAGTCATCGGGATGCTCTATAAGCATCCTGATAAAGTTGACAGCCAACGTAAAGGTCTTTCCGCTACCTGCCGACGCCTTATATATATGTAGGTAATGATTATCCATGAGTAAACAACTTTTATTGCAGTCGTAAAGATACACTTTTTCTTTGGCAGGAGCAAAGTTCTGGCCAAATATCAGCAGTCAGAAACAAAAAGAAAGGTGTGTCATGAGTTTGACACACCCTTCTTAGGCTTCATCTGTCGGATGATTCTTATTCCTCAAATCCGTTAGGATTGTTCTTCTGCCAGTTCCAGCTGTCGCGGCACATCTCTTCGATGCCAAACTCGGCCTTCCAGCCCAATTCAGCCTCAGCCTTCGCGGGATTACAGTAGCAAGTAGCGATATCGCCCGGGCGACGAGGCTTGATAGAGTAAGGTACGGGCACGCCGTTGGCCTTCTCGAATGCCTTCACTACATCGAGCACAGAGTATCCGTGACCGGTACCGATGTTGTAGATGGCAATGCCCTTCTTGGCAACGATAGCCTTCAATGCTGCCACGTGAGCACGAGCGAGGTCAACTACGTGGATGTAGTCGCGTACGCCAGTACCATCGTGTGTGTCGTAGTCGTTACCGAACACGCCGAGCTCAGCGCGACGGCCTACAGCTGTCTGGGTGATATAAGGCATCAAGTTGTTAGGTATACCATTGGGGTTCTCGCCGATGGTACCGCTCTTGTGGGCACCGATGGGGTTGAAGTAGCGGAGCAACACCACATTCCACTCATTGTCGGCTCTCTGAACATCCATGAGCACCTCTTCGAGCATCGACTTGGTCTGTCCGTAAGGATTTGTGCAGTGACCTTTGGGACACTCCTCAGTGATGGGGATGATAGCGGGGTCACCATATACGGTAGCACTGGATGAGAAGATGATGTTCTTGCAACCATTCTTGCGCATCACATCGAGCAGCACGAATGTACCGTTCATATTGTTCTCGTAGTACTCGAGAGGCTTAACACAGCTTTCACCTACAGCCTTCAAGCCTGCAAAGTGGATACAAGCATCAAACTTGTGCTCATCAAACACCTTCTGCATACCCTCGCGGTCGCGGATGTCTACCTTATAGAAAGGCACTTCCTTGCCAATAATCTTGGCTACGCGCTTCAGTGAAATGGGAGATGAGTTGTCCAGGTTGTCAACTACTACAGCCTCGTGACCAGCTTCTGTGAGTTCAATCAAAGTGTGGCTTCCGATAAAGCCTGCACCACCAGTAAGTAGGATTTTCATATTCGTATTAGTTTATAGAGAATTAATATCTTGGTTGCAAAGTTAGCTATTCTTTTTAACAATGCAAAGTCTTTACTCCCTTTTGTGCTTTATCAGTTTATCACATCTGCAAGAAATTATTACTGCGCCTCAAATAAACTGAAAAGTCAATAAAAAATGGTCTGCAATAAACTCCCTATAGGCTCTTTTAGTATTGTAAAAGCACGCGACAAGTTGGAAGATAATATATATATAAAAAAAGAAGGTCGTCATCCCGACGACCAATCTTCCAACTTTAAAAATCTAATACCATGAAAAACACAGTGCAAAGGTACTGCTTTTTTTTTATACCCACAAACTTTTTTGAAGAAAAAAGTGTAAGAGAGACACTTTTTAACATTTCAAGTCCATCAAAGCGTATATAATTTACAATTTATCACGTTTTGACTGCCAAATATTACAAATTCTAAAAAAAACATAGAAAGCATAGTCCATGATACTGTGTTCTACAAAACAGTAACCCCCAAGAGCTACTTCACCACGACCTCATCAACAAAGAGGAAGCCGCCGAAGGTGCTGCGGAGGGCTTGGTAGCGGATGTAGCGGGCTTGGGCGGTGCCGTCCCAGCCGAAGGTCTTGAAGGTGACGGCATCGTCTCTGATGACTTCATTGTCGATGCGGTGCAGTTCTACAAAGTCCGTCCCGTTGTCTGACACGGAGATGATGATGCTGGCTGGCATGAATACGCCTGGACCACAAATCTGCATGAAGTCGGCACTGACGGAGGAGATGTTGCGAACCTCTTCCAAATCGATGACTACATCCACACCTTTACGGCCAAGGAAACCTTGCCAGCGTTTGTCGCCATAGGTCCATCCGCCACGTATGCCATCTACCAAAGCACTATCACCTCCGGCTGAGTAGCCTGGATAGTAGGCCGAGCCATCAACGTAGCTTACGCGCTTGCCTACAGCTTGATGGACGACAGGAGTATCGGCACCGGGACGATTGCCGACTTCGCCACGAAGGTCGAAGGTGTTGTATCCCTCGCTGCGGAGACGGTCGACAGCCTTCAAGGCGCGTGCATGGAAGTCATCGTAGCACTTGAGCTCGGGCTGGCTCCACGCGACCTCAGCCAATGCCAACAGGCGCGGATACATCATGTATTCCATGTGCTCTTCTGTGGGGATGTACTCTGCAAAGAGGTTGGCTTGAATGCCATAGAGCAGGGCTGCCTGCTGGGCATCCAGCGTATCGGGAAGGGGTTCGTAGGAGTAGACTTTCCGCAGCGGCAGGTATCCGCCAAAGGCTTCGGGCTGGGTGTGGGGTGCATCCTGATATGCATCAAAGTAGCAGAACTCACCTGGGGTCATGATGGCACGATGCCCCATAGCCATGGCGCGGAGTCCGCCTTCGGGACCTCGCCACGACATGACGGTAGCGTTCGGTGCCAAACCGCCATCAAGAATCTCGTCCCAACCCAGCAGCTTGCGTCCGTGGCTGTTGAGGAATGTCTCTATACGGCGGATGAGATAGCTCTGCAGCTCATCGACATCGGCCAGCCCTTCGGTCTTCATCCTTGCCTGGCAATGGGGACATTCCTTCCAAGCTTGCTTGGAGGCCTCATCGCCACCGATATGTATATACTCCGAGGGGAAGAGCTCCATCACCTCAAGCAGTACATTCTCCAAGAATGTGAATGTGTGCTCACTGCCCACGCAGAAGTCCGACCCATTGTAGGGTTCTCCTGAGCAGGCCAGCTCGGGATAGGCTGCCAGCACCTCCTCTGAGTGGGAAGGCATCTCAATCTCTGGAATCACCGTGATGTGGTGCTGTTGTGCATAATCCACGATATGGCGAATCTGCTCCTGGGTATAGTAACCTCCGAAGGCATTGTCGTTGCCCTTGTCGACATAGTGGCGCTCAGCAGCCCACCAGTCTTTCCACAAGGCATGTGTGCGCCAAGCTGCGAAATCGGTCAGACGGGGATATTGCTTGATCTCGATGCGCCATCCTGCAGCATCGGTCAGGTGCAGATGGAGGCGGTTGAACTTGTAGCGCGCCATGGCATCTATCTGCTTCTTGACAAAGTCGACATCGAAAAAGTGGCGCGACACATCGAGCATCACACCGCGGTATTCGAAACGGGGCTCATCGACGATGGTGCCATAGGGCAAATGGTTGCCACTGTCGAGCATCTGCAACATTGTCTGCACTCCATAGTAGAGACCTGCGCCGGAAAGGGCCTGCAGCATCACTCCCTTGCGGGTAACCTCAAGCACGTATCCCTCGGCACTTTCTATGCCAGGCAGGGCATCGACCACGCGAAGCGCAATGCCGCCAATCTTGGGCTGCAACGACACTTGAATGAGCTGCAGCGGTGATTGCTCCAAGGCGTCCTTGAGGATGGCAACGTCGGCCTCTTCGGCTTCAATCCACAGCGGCGTGTAGGGCGCAATCTTAAATGTCCCTGCGGACATATCGGCCTTCATGGGAACGGGTATCACGCCGAGTGGCTGCACCTCACGATGGCACCCCATAAGGGTCATGCCTAAGAGTAGGGTAACGAGGAATGCGGTATTCTTCATGGTGCAGATTGCTTATGTTTTTTTATCTTATGATGGCTGGTTTCAGCTCGTCGGGCGAGCCGTTGGTGTACATGTCGACCTTGGGGCCATGCTTGGTGAAGAGGTCGGCTATGCGCGAGGGTTCCAGCGTGAGCTCCGGGTCAAAGTCGGGGCTCTGCATATAGCGCAGGATGGCACCGCGCATCTGACGGGCCACTATGCGGCGGTCGAGATCGTGGGTGATATCCATGGTTGTCATCAGCAGTTTTCCGCCCGACACGTTGGCCTCGACGAGCATACCGAGCTTGCGGCTGATGTGCCATGTGTCGATGGGCTGTATGGGCGACTGGTAGTGGGCGGGGAAGTCGGTGAGGTTCATCACCTGCGCCTTGTTGAGCAGCTCCCACCAGTTCAGGTTGCTCCAGTCATCGGTGGGGAAGCCATGGGCAAAGAGCGGATGCGACGTGTCGATGCTGGCTCCCGTGGTATGGGGCGGACGCATCTTGAACCAGCTGGTGTTCCAGAACACGGGCAGGTAGTGCTGAACGATGTCGCTGCCATAGGTCACCTTGCCGGCTGCGGTGAGCAGCACCTTGCCGCCCTGCTTGAGCACCGCGAGCGCCTTGTCGTCGAGCACATCGGCTATGTATATGCCGCCCTCCGAGGGGAGTTCCTCTGCCGAGGGATATACCCATAGCTCCCAATGATTGCGGCCGATGATGGCTCCCTTTGCGTCGGCAATACGTATTGCCAGTGTCACCTTGGCAGGAGCGGTGATGGAGGCTAGGGGCTGCACAATGTTGCCCGCACGGATATTCTTGCCCACAGGCAGTGTGCGCAGGGGCAGCTGTCCCTGAATCTCCTCGCCCAAGCCTGTCAGCGTATAGGTGCAACTGACCTCAGAGAGGGCGGCCTCGCCGGCATGATATATCTCTACGGGGATGTCGAGCATCTCGGCATCGGTGTAGATGAACTTTGGAAAGCGAGCAAGGGGTACTACCTCAGAGCAGAACTCGCGCCAACCATCTGCCGTGCAGTACCCCTTCTCTCGCCAATGCACATTGAGCACGCCCACCAGCGCACTGCCCTGTCCACTATAGTC
Organism: Bacteroidaceae bacterium; assembly: GCA_017465905.1. Classification (GTDB taxonomy): domain Bacteria; phylum Bacteroidota; class Bacteroidia; order Bacteroidales; family Bacteroidaceae; genus UBA1189. The sequence continues at coordinate 28,327 of JAFTVE010000003.1, forward strand.
GTTGAGCCCGAGGAGCTGGAATCCGGCATAGTCAGGGGTGCGCAGGTTGCGCTCCATCTCATACTTGTAGGCCAACGTCTGCAGCTTGCCGCTGGCATGGAGGAAAGCCTCGGCACGGTCGGCCATGGCGTTCTCGGCGAGCAGGTCGCGGAAGATTTCAAAATTGCGTGCCTTGTAGGCACCCGTATACTGGTCTATCTCCCTCAAGTCGGGGAAGGCACACCACTGTCCCTGCTCGTGGGCAATGATGGGGGTGTTGTTGGGCACGGTGTCGAAGTAGTTGCGGGGGAAGGTGATGTCGGCAAAGTAATCGTCGGCAGCCTGCGGAGCGCGTGAGGTCCAATTCAGACCTCGTCCCCCACCCTTCACATGGAACTGACTGCCGCTATCCCAAGCCCATCCGCCGCCTACCGATGCGCCGCAGTAGATACGGGTGGGGTCGTAGGCCATCATCTCGGCCACCCAGTCGTTGCAGTACTCGACCCATCGCCCTGCCGGCTCGTTGCCCACAGCGAACATCACGAATGAGGGGTGATGGCCGTAGGTGTCGATGATGCGCTTGGTCTCCTCCATGAGGTAGGTGTCGACATATTGGCGGCTACGCAGACGCACGCCATGATTGGGCCACGAGGGTCCCTCGGGCTGCAGGTATATGCCCACCTTGTCGGCAGCCGTGAAGGCCGCTTCGGGCGGACACCAGGAGTGGAAGCGCACATGATTGAGCCCATACTCGCGGCATTTCCTGAACACGCGCACCCACGACTCCACATCCATGGGGGCATAGCCCGTCTCGGGGAAGCAGCAGTTCTCCAGCGTGCCTCGCATCCACACGGGGTGGTCGTTGAGATAGATCTGACGTCCGTCGACACGGATGTCGCGTATGCCGAAGGTCACCGTCACGGGTACTCCCCGGTACTCTACCTTGCGGCTATACACGATGGGGTTGAACTCGCTCCAGCGGCAAGTATCCTTCCCCAAGGGCAGCTCGTAGCGTGCCTCGTTGACCTCAATGCGCACAACGCCCGCCTCCACATCGGGCACGGCACGCACCCTGCTGATTACAGGTGCCGAGCGCAGTTCTATGGCCCCGACGATACCGTTCCAGTTGCCCTGTGTCTGGTCGGTCACGCTGTGTGAGTCCTGCCCCACACACACGTTCTCAATACCGTTATATACGCAGATGGCCAGTTCGTTGTCCTCGCCGAAGGTCACGTACTGGGTAATGTCATACTGGTGAGGGGTGCTGAGCGACATCTGATGGCCCACCTCGTGCCCATTGACATAGAGGGTGGTCTCAATATGGGGACGCTCCAGATAGAGTGTCACGGGGCGTCCTTCCCAAGCATCGGGCACACGCACCGTCCTGCGGTACCAGGCATGACCCACGTAGTACTTGTCGGGAGTGAGGAAGAAGGGGAACTTCACATTGCCCTGCTCGCGGTAGCGGGCCAGCTGAGGACTGTAGTAATAGGATGAGTCGTAGGTGGAGCCCGTCCAGCGGGTGTCGACGGTCACATCGTGGCCCTTACCGTTGGTGAGCATGGAGCCGGGCAGGCTGACGCGGTCGTCATACTCGGGCTGCTCGCCCATGGCAAACTCCCACTCACCGGAGAGGTCTATCGTGGTGCGGGTACATGAGGTTGCCGCCAAGAGCACACACAGCAGGGTCAAAAACGGATGATGCTTCATAGTATTCAGATGTTTTTTAAAAAAGATGAGAGACTATCGGTTGGATGGACGGAGGAGTCAAGAAAAGAGCATCCACCCGTCACTCAATCACAATGCGCTTAACCGCTTCGCCCGGAGTGGTGTCGGCCTCGCGTGGGAAGTACACGAGCATATCCTTCTGCAGGGGGATAATGCGCAGTTCCAGCTGTCGGCAATCCTCGGGCAGACGCCACAGGCCATAGAGCATGGGGCGGCCGTTGTAGAAGTTGTCGGCAATGAGCTTGCCATTGCAGTAGAGACGGGCCACATCGCCACGGTAATCGATGCGCATGATACGCCCTGCACGCTCACACTCGGGGATATCGATGGTGTAAACGGCTGCAGCATCGAAATGCTCATCGCGCGGAGCCTCGGCCACCTTGTTGCGGCCGATGGTGATGGTATAGTCGGCCGTAGCCTCACGCACCTTATTGTATGCAACGCCCTCAATCACCGACGGTGCCGAAGGCTCGTCAAGGAAGAGGTGCGAGGCCGCATGGCTATCGAGCAAATAGATGTTTCCGTACACGGGAGCCTCCGTACCACGCGGTTTCACCCCACGCAGCACCTTGCCGTCGGCCATGCAGAGGGTGGTGGGAATGCCGGGAATCTGCTCCATATACACCTTGCCGTCGCGCTTGGCGATGAGCTGTGCCGTGGCGTAGCGTATGCCCTCCACATTGACGGGGAAGATGCACACGGTACCGGCAGGAATCGTGAGCTTGGGGAACTTCACGCCACAGGCTTCGAGGCGCACATTCCTCTTGGTGCCAAGCGACTGCAGGCGCTCATAGTTGTTGATGAAGATGAAGCCGCTGCCGTCCTTCTCGCGGATGGAGTAGCGCAGGAAGCTGTCGTCGCCCTTCTCTATGTCCTGCGGACAGGGGAACTGTGCCTCCATGGGTGCCACGAGCTCGCCAAAGTCGTGCATGAAAAGATGCAGCTTGCGCAGCGTGTAGTAGTGCGGATAGGGCTGGCCAAACTCGCCGAGCGGTGCCTGGAAGTCGTAGTTCTTCACCGGCATATCGTTGTAGTTGGTGGCAGGCGTGCGCTGCGTCTCGTTGAGCTCGCCGAGGCCATCGGGGTTGGTACCCCCGTGATACATGTAGTAGCCCAGCAGGTTGCTGCCGCTGCCCAGCTTCACCACGGCAAGCGAGTAGGCATCCTCGGGGTAAATGTAGGGCCGACGGTGATAGGCTGTCATCATCCCCCCACCAAGCTCACACGTGAAATAGGGGTACAGCTCATCTCCCTCGGTGAGACGCTCCTTCTGCTCGCCCAGCTGCTCCGTGGCGATAGCCGTAGAGGAGCGGAAGGCCTTGAAGTTGAACGCCTTGTAGTAGTTGCCTGCCGTCTCCTTCAGCGAGCGTTCCCAGAATCCGTCGGCATAGTCGCCATAGAGCGGAATCATGGAGCCGAAGGGCACGGGCGAAGCCAGCTCGGGCCATCCCGTACGGGTATAGAAGGGCAGGTCGAAACCTATCTCATTGGCAATGCTCTTGAGCCTCATCAGGTAAGAGCCGTGGCCACGGTGCTCGTTGTCAAACTGCATGGCGATGACAGGGCCACCATCCTTCCACTGCAGGCCCTGCGCCTGAGTGAATATCTGGCGATAGAGAATGGTCGTATAATGCAGGAAGAGAGGGTCCTCGCGGCGGGTCTTGCAGCCCTTGGTAAACACCCAGTCGGGTATACCTCCATTGCGCACCTCGCCATGGCAGAAGGGCCCCACGCGCAGCACTACCGGCATATCGGCCTCGGCACACACCTCAAGGAATCGGCGCAGGTTGCGCTGCCCGTCCCAGCGGAACACGCCCTCGGTCTCCTCAATATGGTTCCAGAAGACGTAGCAGGCAAGTATCGTCACCCCGCCGTCGCGCATCTTCTGCACCTCGGCCTGCCACTCCTCGGCCGGGATACGCGAATAGTGCACCTCGCCCATGACAGGCATCACCCGACGGCCGTCGATGATGAGACTATACTTGTCCCACTCCACCGTGGGCACCTGTGCCATGCCAACCGTCAACGACAGCAACAACAGCAGCACGATACAAACTCTACTTTTCAGCATACGAGAACCTTATTAGTCGTTATAATTCGTTTACAAACACCACCTTATCAACACTATGCAAATTTACGAAAAATCTGCTGAATAGAGAAACTTTTGAGCATATATTTTCCGAGCATCAGCCATCCTGACAGGCTCTTTAGCTGCAAAGCGCCGCGTGGCAAGCTGTGGAGAGGGTTGGTGAAGGGAGATAAGTTGTGAGTTGTAAGTTATGAGTTGTGAGTTGATGGGTTAGGGGCAGGATTATGGTTTAAGGGGGGGGGGGGAATGGGCAGCGTGTCATCTCGAAACGGAGTGAGAGATTCTCGGACAAGCCGAGCGCAAGCATTGCCTTTAGCCCCTACGGGCGGCGAACACGTTTCCTCGCCCTGCTCGGGATGACACGAAATGTTTGCCCGAAGCCCTCACCCCTAACCCATCAACTCACAACTCACAACCCACAACTCATAACTCACTGACACCATCCTACCTGCATAATGCGCGTGCGCCACGCGAGAGCGCAGGTAGTCGGGGTCAGGGTCAGGGGTCAGTTACTTTGCTCTGTCTCGAAAGTGCGAGTGTGTATAATAATAGGGCATTATTTAAGTATAGAATATACTACGTATATCCTATACAAAAATAATGACTTTTACACATGAACATTTTTTCGTCCAAGGTGAGTGCACAAATAACTGACCCCTGACCCTGACCCCTCTTGCACAATCCAAAACAAGCCCACCCGAAAGCATGTTGTTACACCACAAAAAAACACCACAAAGCAGCCGTCTCAATATCTGCGCATTACATCAATCGGGGACGTATTTTTCGCCGCATTTTCGGCATTTTGAAACAACTTTTCATGCAATATCTTGCATGCATGAAGACGATTTCGTAAATTTGCAGTATATATTACAACCAACATACCCCACAACATGAAAAGACTGCTACTCAGCGCAATCAGCATGCTATCTATAGCACTGGCGTCACAGGCTCAGGAGAGCACCCCTACGGCGAACGACTACCTACAGGCCAACAAGAAGACCGACGCCACCCTACTGTTCAGCACCACCGACGAGGGTGTGAAGACTCCCGTGCTCTGGGGTCTCGACACGGCATGGCCCAGCGAAGACAATGTACGCCGAGGCACCAACCACATCGGCAAGGAGTATCTCGGCACGGGACGCGTGTCGTTCCAGCCCAGCGACCTCATCGATGAGAACGGCGAGCTGAGCGCCGCGCAAAAGAAGGACCTGAACAACCGCTTGCGCATCATAGCCCTCTCGGGAGTGAAGGACATCGCCCTCAACTGCGACCACGAGGTACTCTGCAGCTACGACAATGCAGCCCAGCACCGCAAGAACTATGTGGGCAAACCCGCCGAGTGGATACGTCTGTTCAAGGCCACCGTCAACTACTGCCGCGACAAGGGATTCAACGTCGTATCCATCGCCCCTTTCAACGAACCCGACTACACAGCCTGGAACCAGGGCCCGATGTCGGATTTCAAGGAGATAGCCCGACTGATGAAGGAGGACGAGTTCTTCGAAGGCATCCGCGTGAGTGGCGGCAACACACTCAACTGCGACGAAGCACTCAAGTGGTACAACGGCCTCAGCCCCTATCTCGACGAGGGCAATACCCACCAGCTGGCAGGCTCCTTTGACAACTATGCCAAGTTCTTCGAGACCGTACGCGCCAACGGACATTACGCCACGGCCGACGAGCTCCATAACGTGATGGAAGCCATGGTGGGCGTCGAGTATGGTATGCAGTCGGGCATCTGGTGGGGATACGACGGCCGCGCACGCGGACAGTTCTGCCAAGCCACCTTCGGTGAACGGCTTGCCTATGGCGAGGACCGCCCACACTGGACAGCAGCCTCGGTATACCGCATGCCCGACGGACGCATACAGCTCTTCGGCGGCACCTCGGAGCGACAGGCCAACAACTCATCATACCGCGTAGTGTCGAAAGACAAGGTTGCCTACTTCGAAGGCCACGGCCCCATGCGCGAATACATCATGAGTCTGCCCGGAGGTACCGGATATCAGAACGGCCAGACCAATGCCGAGCGCGTACTCGAGATACATGCCGGCGAAGATGTGCCACTCGGCCCCACCGAAGGCAAGTTCATCATCATGAACAAGAAGAGCCGCAAGCTGATGATGCCCAGCAACGGCAGCACCTCAAACGGCACAAATATCTGCCAAGGCTCAAACAAGCGACAGACCTATCAGCAATGGAACATCACCCCCGTTGACATGCGCGTGGGAGGCGACTTCAGCTACTTCTACATATCGAACGTGAAGAATGGCGCCCAGCTCGACATCAACAACTGGTCAACATCAAACGGCGGCAGCATCATCCTCTACGCCGGAGGCAAGGGCGCCAACGAGCAATGGTATTTCCAATATGCCGGCGACGGATACTACTACATCTTCAGCCGCCACTCGGGCAAGTGCCTCGAAGTGTCGAGCGGAAGCACCACCGAGAACGCAAGCATACAGCAGAACGCATTCAGCGGCGACGACCGCCAGCTGTGGCGCCTGCTACCCATCAATGCCACCTGCGAGGTGAACGCACCCGATGCACCCACAGGACTGACAGCCACACCGACGGCTGCAACCATCGAGCTGAAATGGAACACCGTCGATGCCACCGACGTGACAGGCTATGCCATCCTGCGTGCCGATGCCACAAAGGGCCAGCCCTATGAGTGGAACACCATCGCCCGCAACATCGCCGACACCACATTCATCGACAACACCGTGGACGAAGCCTGCAACTACATCTACAAGATAAAGGCCATCGACCGCGCCATGAACCGCTCCGAAGCATCAGACTCAGTGGTAGCGGCCACAACCAGCGACCATGCACTGATAGCATCCTACCAGTTTGAAGACACCCTGGCCGACATGACCCCCCACCGACTTGATGCCGCGCACTACGGCAAAGCCAGCTATCTGACAGCCAAGAAGGGCGAACTGCGCGACAAGACACTCACACTCGACGGCAGCGTCGACTACCTGCAACTGCCCGCCACCATCGCCAACCGCAAGGAAATGACCATCGCCCTCTGGGTAAACTGGAAAGGCAGCGGCAGCTGGCAACGCATCTTCGACTTCGGCAATGGAGAAAGCGAGTACATGTTCCTCACCACGAACGCCGCCAACAACAGCATGCGCTTCGCCATCAAGAACGGAGGCGACGAGCAATACATGGACATCAGCCGAATAGGAACCTACGCGTGGAAACACATCACCCTCACCATCAGCGACGAAGGCATAGCAGCCTATATTAACGGCGAGTTGAAAGCATCGACAACCGACATCACCCTGCGCCCGACCGACTTCAAGCCCATATTCAACTACATCGGACGCAGCCAGTTCAAGGGCGATGCCATGTTCAAGGGCAACATCGACGACCTGCGCATCTACAACTACGCCCTCTCGGCCGATGAGGTCGGCGCCCTCTTCGCCGAAGCCAGCGACATAGAAGACGTAACGACCGACAAGGCCATCGTCAAGAAATCATATTACACGCTGAATGGCGTATGCTACGACACCCCACAAAGAGGCATCAATATCGTACGCATCCAATATGCCGACGGCAGCGTCAACGTAGAGAAGATGATTGTAACACAAGACTAAAGGAAAAGAAAAATTCACGTGTCACAGATAAACTATCACAACGTAGAGATTCGCCAGCAAGAGAACATCGTGCTCGAAGAGGTGAATCTACAGATCCAGGAGGGCGAGTTCGTCTACCTCATCGGCAAGGTCGGCTCGGGAAAGTCGAGCCTGCTGAAAACAATGTATGGCGAGCTTGACATCCATTCCGGGCAGGCCGACGTGCTGAGCTACGACATGGCCCGCATACGGAGAGCACAGATACCCGCACTGCGCAAGCGCATAGGCATCGTGTTCCAGGACTTCCAGCTCCTCATCGACCGCAACGTAAAGGACAACCTCGACTTCGTGCTGAAAGCTACCGGATGGAAAGACAAAGGCCGACGCACCCAGCGCATCGAGGAGGTGCTTGAACAGGTAGGCATGAGCACCAAGGGCTACAAGATGCCCCATGAGCTCTCGGGCGGCGAGCAGCAACGCATCGTCATCGCACGCGCCATCCTCAACACCCCCGAGATAATCCTCGCCGATGAGCCCACAGGCAACTTGGATGTGGAGACAGGCAAGCAAATCGTGGAACTGCTGCGCAGCATCTGCGCCAAAGGCTCCACCGTCATCATGACCACCCACAACCTGCAGCTCATCGAGGAGTACCCCGGCAAAGTGTACCGATGCGAGGGACACAGGCTCATCGAAAGCACCGGGCACCCCAAGTCCTCCGAGTCCTCCGAGCTATCCGAGAGCTCCAATCAACCCAAGAAAACGAACAATAACAGCTATTAATAAAATGAAAGTAATGAAATTTGGCGGCACCTCCGTAGGTTCCGCACAGCGTATGCAAGGAGTAGCCTCGCTCATCAACGATGGCGAAGACAAGATAGTAGTACTCTCAGCCATGTCGGGCACCACCAACTCGCTGGTGGAGATTTGCGGCTACCTGGCCAACAACAACCCCGACAGCGCCAATGAGGTCATCAACAAGCTCGAGAACCTCTATAAGAAACATATCAACGAACTGTACAGCACCGAGGAGTACAAGCAGCAGACTTTGGCCTTGGTGAAAGACATATTCAACTACCTGCGCTCATTCACCAAGCAGCTCTTCACCTCCATCGAGGAGCGCATCATCCTGGCACAAGGCGAAATCATCTCCACCAACATGGTGGTCAACTACCTCAAGGAACAAGGCATGAGCGCCCACCTAATCGCAGCCCTCGACTACATGCGCACCGACAAGAACGGCGAGCCCGATGCCGCCTACATCAAGGAGAAGCTCACCGAAGTGCTGGCCGCCAGCCCCAAGGTGCAGATATACATCACACAGGGCTTCATCTGCCGCAACATCAATGGCGAGATTGACAACCTGCAGCGCGGAGGCAGCGACTACACCGCTTCACTCATCGGAGCAGCAGTAGGAGCACGCGAGATACAGATATGGACCGACATCGACGGCATGCACAACAACGACCCCCGCATCGTAGAAGGCACCACTCCCGTGCGCCATCTCCACTTCGAGGAGGCTGCCGAGTTGGGCTACTTCGGCGCAAAGATTCTCCACCCCACCTGCATACAGCCCGCCAAGTTTGCCAACATCCCCGTCAAGCTGCTCAATACCATGCAGCCCGACGCACCCGGCACGACCATCAACAACGAAGCCGACCCCGGCACCATCAAGGCCGTCGCAGCCAAGGAGAACATCACCGCCATCAAAATCAAGTCGAGCCGAATGCTCCTCGCCCACGGTTTCCTGCGCAAGGTATTCGAAATATTCGAAAGCTACCAAACCCCTATCGACATGATTTGCACCTCTGAGGTAGGTGTGTCCATGAGTATCGACAACACCAAGCACCTGGGTGAGATTGTACACGACCTCAAGAAATATGGTACCGTGACCATCGACCCGGGCATGTGCATCATCTGCGTGGTGGGCGACATGGACTGGGAGAACATCGGCTTCGAGGCACGTGCCATGGACGCCATGCGCGACATCCCCGTGCGTATGATCTCGTTCGGCGGCAGCAACTACAACATCTCCTTCCTCATCAAGGAAAGCGACAAGAAACGTGCACTGCAAGCACTGCAGGACAACTTGTTCAATAATTAGAAGTTCAGAAATCCTAGAATTGTCTGATTAAAGAAATGATTAAAGGCACCTTCCCCATACAGCGTTTCCAGAACATCGAAACGCCCTTCTACTACTACGACACCCGAGTGCTGCGCGAAACCCTCGACACCATCCGTGAAGAGCTGCGCCGCAATCCCGAGTATGTGATGCACTATGCCATCAAGGCCAATGCCAATCCCAAGATACTGCGCATCATCAGCGCAGCAGGCTTTGGAGCCGACTGCGTGAGCGGTGGCGAGGTGCGTGCAGCCATCGAGGCAGGCTTCCCGGCCGACAAGGTCGTGTTTGCCGGTGTAGGCAAGAGCGACCGCGAAATCAACCTCGCCCTCGACTACGACATCCACTGCTTCAATGTGGAGTCCGAGGCCGAGCTGCTCATCATCAACGAGCTGGCCGCACTGAAAGGCAAGACCGCCCGCATCGCCCTGCGCATCAACCCCAACGTAGGAGCCCACACCCATAGCAACATCACTACAGGATTGGCCGAGAACAAGTTCGGCATCAACCTGGAACAGATTGAGGGAGTCATCGAGCAGGCCATCGCCCTGCCCCACATCGACTTCGAGGGCATACACTTCCACATCGGCTCGCAGATAATGGACATGATTGATTTTGTGGCCCTATGCAACCGCATCAATGAACTCACCACCCTCTTCGAGCGTCGATGCTACCCCATCCGCAGCATCAACGTTGGCGGAGGTCTCGGCATTGACTACGGCCATCCCAACCACAAGTACATCCCCGACTTCCACAGCTACTTCGAAGTGTTCCGCAAACACCTGCACCTCAAGCCCGGACAGACACTACACTTCGAGCTTGGCCGCAGCATCGTAGCCCAGTGCGGAAGCCTCATCTCACGCGTACTCTACATCAAGGAGGGCACCTGCAAGCGCTTTGCCATCATCGACGGCAGCATGACACAGCTCATCCGCCCCGCCCTGTACCAAGCCTACCACCGCATCGAGAACATCTCGTCGGACGAGCCCGAAATGACCTACGACGTGGTAGGACCCGTGTGTGAAAGCTCCGACGTGTTCGGCAAGTCTGTCGAGCTCAATGCCACCCACCGGGGCGACTTCATTGCCATCCGCTCGGCCGGTGCCTACGGAGAGATTATGGCCTCGCAATACAACTGCCACGAACTACCCAAAGGATACCTGAGCGAAGAGGTATAATCCAGATATGGAGATAACGCAAGCAGAAACAATCATTATCATAGCCATCGGAGTACTGGTGGCTATACAGCTACTCTATACCTTCGTCATATACAACGCACCGCATCGCCGCGTTGTTGCCGAGCGCAAGGGAAAGCTACCCTTGACTGAACATAAGCCTGGTATCTCGGTGGTGATTGCAGCAGCCGACTGTGAGCAACTATTGGCAAAGCATCTGCCGCTCATACTGGAGCAGGAGTACCCCGACTTTGAAGTGATTGTGGTAGACGACAATTCGCAGGACGAGACCAAAGAGTTGCTGCAACACCTCAGCGAGCGCTACCCTCACCTCTACACCACCTTCACCTCTGACAGCATCCGCTACATCAGCCACAAGAAGCTGGCCCTGATGCTCGGCATAAAAGCAGCCAAGAAGGAGTGGGTGGTATTCACCGAGCCCGACTGCTACCCCACAAGCCGCCAATGGCTTGCCAGCCTCGCACGCCACTTCTCCGACACCACAGACGTTGTGCTTGGCTACTGCAACTACGAACGTCGCCGCGGCTTCGCGAACCGCTGCTACATGTTTGACACACTGCAGCAGCAACTGCGCTTGCTCGGCCTCACCCTCCGTGGAGGAGGCTACATGGGCATAGGGCGCAACATGGCCTACCGGAAGGAGATATTCTTTGCCAATAAGGGATACAGCCGTCACCTCGACCTTGAGCGTGGCGAGGACGACCTCTTCATCAACGAGCATGTACCCTCACAGCGCATCACTGCCGATGTGAACGCCCTGTCTGTAGTGCGCTGTACCTCAGCCAACGGACATACATGGAAGAGAGACAAGCTGAGCCGCCTCTTCATCGGCCGCAAGATGCACGGCATGCAACGCCATCTCCTTGGAGCCGACACGCTGAGCCGCACACTACTATATGCAGGAGCCACAGCCAGCATCATCGTCAGCCTGCTAATGCATTGGTGGATTACGCTGGGCATCACAGCTGGCCTCTGGCTCATCAGCATAGGCTGCCGCCTCTCCGTATATCACAGCATCTCACGCGACCTCGGCGAACGACGCTATCTGTTGTCGCTCCCACTCCTTGAGATACTGCAGCCCTGCTGGGAACTCTACTTCCGCGTCTGCCTATTGTTAACTTCCAAGCAAGCACACCTGAGAACAAAGATCTGAGAATCCGTTTTGAATTGTTCTAGGTTGGGCAGAGAGGTCTCAAAACAGAAGAGACACCTGCAAGCCCAGCAATGAAGCCAATGCCATGACGAAGCCACGCGGCCACTTCTTGATAAAGAACAGGGCAAGAAACAGAATCAGCATATAGGTAAACAGCACACTGCAAGCATTATAATGCGCCACATGCAGTACGGCATGAGGCCATTGGGCGATACTCGCCAAGATGCCATTCATCCACTGAACGAGCATCTGTAGCAGAGAGCCTAAGCCATTGGCCCATGAAATGCCCGTAAGCACCAATCCCCACCAAACGACAGTGAGCCATACGATGATATTCACACAGACAATGACAAACAGGTTAGTCAGAAGGAAATACGTAGGGAAGGTGCCAAAATGATAAAGCGCCAAGGGAAAGGTGCCAAGCTGCGCTGCTATCGACATACAGACAATCCCCATAGGATAAGCCAGCAACGGATGGACAGCACAGCGCTGAAAGAGCGCCTCCAAATGTGGCTCAAGCCACAGAATGGCAGCCATAGCCATAAACGAAAGCTGGAAACCTATGTCGAAAAGGTAGAGAGGGCGCACGAGAAGCATCACCATAGCAGCAAGAGACAACACACTGATAGGCGAACTCTCCTTGCTTATCCATCGGGCAACTCTACTGAGCGTACACATGAACACAGCACGCACCACAGAGGCCGACATGCCCACCATCAGCGCAAACAGCCATAAGACACCCAAAACGAGGAGTTCAAAGAGCCAGCGCATCCTGCGCCACCTTCTGCCTCTGCCAAGAAACACCAATGCAAGCATACCATAGATGATGCTGACATGCAAACCCGACAATGCCAACACATGAGCAGCACCGGCATCAGTATAAGCCTCCCTCGTATCTTCACCGAGCAGACGCTTGTCACCCAAGGTCAATGCCAGCAACACACCTAACGCATCATCACTGAACGCCGAAGCCATATACTCAGTACGCAAGCGATGCCGCAGGCGCAGCAAGCGTTCACGCAGAGTAAGCGAGTCGTCCTCTACCCTCGCCCACTTTCCCTCAGGCAAGTACACCGTACCCGAAGCACCCTGCATAGTCACATAGCGTGCATAATCAAACTCCAAGTCGTCAGAGAAGTTGCGCGGTGGCCGCATCCTACCGCTAAAGCACAACACATCACCAGGGAGCAAGGAATCGGCTGCTGAGACAGGTTCCATATAGAGAAACGCTTTGCGCCGAACAGCATGCCATCCAGCAGAGTCGGCCACAGCATTCACCGTCACCAAGCACTGCGTGCTCCGGGCTCTTCGCTTGGGAGAATCAACCACACGCGCCTCATATACACACTCGCCAACAGGCCAGTCATAAGTGATATCATTACGCGAGAGTGAATAGGCAACCGTTCCCAGCGACAGGAACACTCCCCAGACCAAGACCCCATAAAGCGCTCGCCAAGCACCACGACGCGCAGCCGTCAAGCACAGCATACACAGCAAAGTGGCCAAGCAGACCACTGCCGCTATTTCGAGAAGGTTGGCTACATGAGCATATAGGGCATCACCTACCAGTATGCCATATATATAAGGAACAAGAAGCCGCAGCAAAGGATATCGTTGTACAGAATCGCTTATTGCCACGGCTATTATTAAGAAAAAGAAGAGGACAGACTACAGGCTCTTCAACTGATGAATCATAGCCACCTGGTCAGCAGCCTTGAACACCGTGCTACCAGCCACCAGGACATCTGCTCCAGCATCCACCAATCTGCGTCCAGTTTCCATATTCACTCCACCATCGACCTCAATCAGAGCGTGCGAGCCAGTCTCATCAATCAATCGGCGCAGCTCGCGCACCTTGTCAATAGAATGCTCTATGAATTTTTGTCCACCAAATCCCGGGTTCACCGTCATCAACAACACCATATCCACATCGCGAATCACATCCACCAACAGGCTCACCGGTGTAGAGGGATTAAGTGTCACGCCAGCCTTCATCCCAGCCTCATGAATCTCATAGATCACACGGTTCAGATGCGTGCAAGCCTCGTAATGCACATTCATCATCATGGCCCCCAGTGCCTTCACTTCACGGATAAACTTCTCGGGCTGCACTATCATCAGATGCACATCGAGTGGTTTCGTGCAGAGACGGGCCACATGTTCCAAGACAGGAAAACCAAACGAGATATTCGGTACAAACACGCCATCCATCACATCCAGGTGCAGCCAATCGGCTTCACTGCGGTTTATCATATCAATATCTCGCGCCAAATTTGAGAAATCGGCAGAGAGCAATGAGGGGGCAATCATCGGCTTCATAATTCTACAGCAAATTGTAAAAAATCAGACTCTGATAGTGCATGAGCAACTATTCACCTACAAAAGTAGGCAAATCATGTGGATAAAACAAACAAAAACGATGTTAACTGAGCATGTATCCCTGCAAGCCATCAGGCATACTGAGGTTTGCCCTGTAATTGTGTGCAAAATCCTTCAGGAACTTGACTGTAGCCTTCTTTGGCTGACGCATCTTTTCTTGTTTTACCGCTTTGCGAACCAACGCTGCGAATTCAAAAGGGGAAAAGTGGGTAAAATCATCATTCATAGGCATACATTCATTAGGTGATACATATATGTAACGCGCATACGCTTGATTTAGTATACAAGCATACAGAATTTGATAAAAAAACAAATCACCTCGGCAGGCAAGCCTACCGAGGTAATCTGTTAACTCTTATATTATCTATATCAATAAAATCTTTGAGCGATAGCTATATTACTTCAAAGAGTAAACAACATCGTCCTCTACCTCAACGGCAGCAATCTTGCCTTCACGAAGCAACCAGCCAAGACCAAGGATGAAATCCTCTTTCTTCTGCTTTGTTGTCTTCTTGATTTCCTTAAAGGTCAAACCTTCCTTACCTTCGAGTGCATTCCAAATGAGACCTGCATTTTCGCCAGCTTTCTCTGTCAACATAATCTTTAATCCTATATTTAATTGTTAAACTAAAAATACTCACTTTTACAAGGAGTGGACGACTCTCATCCGTTGCAAAGGTACGAATTTTATGTTATACAACATATTTTCACCGTTGCTTTTTATAGCTATTTTTTGTATAACTACCGAAAATTCTTTCTATTTGCCCATATTCGCGCAGCTGTCTCTACCATTTTGACACATGGACGTTTCATATAATACGTTTCCGTACGTTCCTCAGGTGTAGGAACTTGTGGCTTACGCTCGCGTAAGCCAAGCAGCTCTGCACAAACAATCGAACCATTTTCACGACGAAACTCCTCAGCCAATCGCTGCACGAACGCATAGTTATATGCCTTACCCTCACGGTCAGCAGCATCGGCACACCCGGTCTCCATGCCCGCAAGTATAAACATACCACACGCCGCACCACACGTTTCGCGCATACGTCCGATGCCACCACCAAAGGATGCCGACAACTTCAATGCCTGCTCCTCAGTATATCCATATTCATCGGCAAAAGCTGCCGTCACCGACTGTGCACAGTTGTAACCCATCTTGAAGAGTTCAACAGCACGAGCAATCCTTTGTTCATTATCCATAAGTACTTTTTGTATAGGTTCAGCACAAAGGTACATATTATTTTCACATACATGGTACATACACTTCAAAAAAACAATGATTCAAATCACAAGTATCGCAACATTGAAAGAGAAAAATCCTATAATCATAGAACAAAATCCAGCGTTTTGCTCTATATTTGCATTAGGAATTGCAGAATATGAAGAAACGCATATATATAATAGGGATAGTAGTGCTACTGCTGCTCGCTGCAGCTGCTACCATGGGCTACCTCGCCTACTCAGCCATATTGGCCCCCATCATAAAGGGAGAACAGACCGTATACATTCAGATACACCCCGAGTATGACACACAACAGGTAGCCGAAGTGCTGACTTCAAGCGCAACGATAAAGTCAATGGCCGGATTCGCCCCACTGATGAAGCATTACAAATATGACGAGCGGGTGAAGCCGGGCAACTATGCCATACGCCCCGGCGACTCCATGCGCGACATCTGCCTACGCCTGCTTTCAGGCAATCAGACTCCCGTGCGACTCGTCATCCCCTCAGTGCGCACGCTCGACCGACTGGCCGGTGCTGTAGGCAAGCAGCTTATGACAGACTCCGCAGCTATAGCCGCTATCCTGACCGACCAGCACCTCATCGACAGCCTTGGCTATACGGCAGAGACCTTCCCTACCCTTTTTCTGCCCAACACCTACGAGGTGTACTGGACCATGTCGCCGAAGCAGTTTATCGCACGCATGAAGAAGGAGCACGACACCTTCTGGAACACCGAGCGCAAGAAGAAGGCGCAAGCACAAGGGCTCACCCCCATCGAAGTCACCACACTGGCCTCTATCGTAGACGAAGAGACCAACAAGAACGATGAGAAGCCCCTCGTTGCGGGACTTTACCTCAATCGCCTGAAGCGCGGCATGCTGCTGCAAGCCGACCCCACGGTGAAGTTTGCCCACGGCAAGTTCGACCTGCGCCGCATCCTCCTCGCCCACCTCACAATCGACTCGCCCTACAACACCTACAAATATGCCGGCCTTCCCCCTGGCCCCATACGCATACCGAGCATCGCAGCCATCGAGAGCGTGCTCAACCCCGCCAAGCACTCCTATATATATATGTGTGCCAAGGAGGACTTTTCCGGCTATCACAACTTTGCCAGCACTCTGGAGCAACACAATGCCAATGCCCGCCGATACCAGCAGGCATTGAATCAGAGAGGAATCAAATAAAACAATCAAACTGTCCCCAAAATAATCTTGGGGACAGTTCTTTTCCAATTATCCTACCATCTCCACGCTGTCCGACTCCTCCTCTTAGAGGAGACCGACGCTTTCATACCACGTCGGCGTTTGCTCAAGTATCCAGAATTCAAAATTCAGAATTATTATCACTCCTTATACAACGCATTCACGGGATTCTCCCTCGCTGCCTTCCACGAGCGGGCCAACACGATAGCACTGGTGACGGCGAGCACGATGAGGAGGGCAAGGGCGAAGACCCACCAGTAGAGAGGGATGTGGTAGGCATACCCTTCGAGCCAGCGCGTCATGATGAGGTAGCTCACAGGCACGGCAAAGAGGAAGGCCACGCCCACCATACGGGCATATTGCATCACGAACATACGCAGTATCTCGCTTATCTGCGCTCCGTGTACACGGCGCAGGGCAATCTCGCGGCGGCGATACTGGGTCTCGAAGAACACGAGGCCGAAGACTCCCATCAGGGCAATGAGGATGGAGATGATAGAGAATGCCGTAATGAGCATATTGGCCTTCTTCTCCTTCTCATATTCCTCGCCCAACTCTTGGTAGAAGAATCGTACCTTGATATTATCAAGATAGGCATTAGGAGCAAGGCGACCTACGCACTCGCGCACGTGCGCTTCTACAGCCTCGACATCGACTCCCGGTACTGTACGGATATAAAGGTGAGGATAGCCACGCCCTCTATTGTCGGGTATCACAGTGAAGGCCAACGGCATCTGCTCGTATTGTAACGGACGGAAGTGTATGTCCTCACAGAATCCAAGAATCTTGGCAGGCTTCATATGATATGTTATTTCCGTATCAAGCCCTATGTCGTATTGCTTGCGGGCCGTTTCGTTGAAGATGAAGATTGAGGTGGGTGCTTGTTCGTCCTGTTTCTCAAAATCGCGTCCTTCAGTGATGTCGATATCCATCAGCTGCAGGAAGTCCCACGTGACAGGTTGCATCTGAAAGAGTATTGACTTATCCTCCTTTACCGCGTGGCAATTGTACCTTTGGCGGCTTTCTGCGATGAGGTTGGTCTCTGTATAAGCCACTTCCTGTATCATCGGGTTTTCTTTGAGCATTTGAGTGAAGTTGTTACGGTTGGCCTCGTAGGTCAGTCCTACCGGCACTTCGGTACACAGCAGATGCTCGCGATTGATGCCGATGTCGTAGTCCATAAAGAAACGGTATTGCTTGTTGATGAAAAGCGAGCAGGTGATGAGCGACAATGAGATAAAGAACTGCAAGCCCAACAATGCGTAGCGTAGGCGACGGCCTGCAGCTGTATTGCCAAACGAACCTTTGATGGCAAAGGCGGGAGGCACGGACGTTATATAATAGGTAGGATACAGACTGGCCACGATGGCAAGCAAGATACCAGCTCCAAGCGTGATGAGCACTACAGGCACGTTCTCGTGAAGGTCGACAGGCACCGAGAGCAGACGCGTCATGTTAAACTCGGGCGCTGTCATAAAGACGATGAAGGCAGCCAACAATAAGCTGAGCAATACCAGCCCTATGGCCTCAAGCACGAAGCTTATGCGCAGGCGCCACGTAGGACAGCCAAATATCTTCTCCGTATTTACACGGCGTATGCGGCGCGGTACCATTGCCATAAAGAAATTGATGAAATTGATAAATGCAATGATGAGAAGAATCACCGCAAAGGCAAGCAGCACATTGGTAGTAGAGCGGTTGCCGGCTTTCAATTCCGAATAGCAAGTCGAGAAATAGGTCTCATCGAGCGAGGTAATGCGTAGGTCAGCGATTTTATTACGATAATCATCCAGCGTTGTCGTGTCTTCTGCATTTCCCCTTATCTTGTCGCTCTCGTGGAACTTGATATAGGCATTCTTCAGGAACACATCTTTCATCTTAGCATCCTTCAGCTTATAATACCAATAGAAGATTTCATTTCCCTCACTCGTGTTCAAACTCTGGTTAGAGATGCAATTGAACAGTTGGATACCGTAGAAGTCACTGTTCCTCGGGAAGTCCTTGAATATTCCGTTCACAGGTATACCTCTGTCTCCATCATATATAATATCGCCTGTCTGGAGATTATGGATATTGGCAAATTGTTCGCTAAGCAGTATGCCTCCCGTGTTTTCGAAGTTGTATGTACTTCCGGCTACAATCTTGAAGTCCAAAGTATTCAAGATACCTACCGTTCCTTGTGCGAATCCGACTTTGACGGGGTGGCGTTGATTGTCCTTCTCCAAGTTAATGACAATAGTGCCGTCACTATTCCATCGCATCTTGCGTTGCAGTCGCCCGAAACTCTCCACCAGCTCGTCATCACCGCATCGCAGCCCCAAAGGGTCGGGCATTGTGGCAAACCAAGCATCATCGCCCCAACTGTAGAAGCGCTTGTCGATGCGCACGATGCGGTCAGCATCCTTAATGCTGCTATTGAAACTAAGGTCGTAATAGACCTGTACCAAGATGGCATAAACCGCCGCAAAGGCGATGCCGAGGCCCAAGATGTTGAGCGTGGACGACACTTTGTAGCGTCCGAGATTCTTGAAGAACTCTTTCATTGTCGTTATGTGTTTTTAGTTATACATTCCTAGTTCTATTATACCTTATTATGCAGAAAAGGGGGCGCACTCTCTTGCTGCATATAAATCTATAGGCAAAATTATTGAAACCGCCAAACGCCGCCATGACTTTTTTGCGAAAAATGATTTTTTCGACGAAAAGTGTCAAATTTTTTGACACTTTTGCCGAGCAGGACAATTCATTTTTTTCGTTTTCCCTACTTTTCCTTCCTATTTTTCGGTTCTTCCCTTCCATTTTTTCAATTCTGTCTTATACTGCTATAGGTAGACACATTTAATAACCATTAAAAATGTGTAAACAGTATGAGAAAACGGTATCAACATTACAGTGAAGAAGAACGTTTGTTAATTCTTCGTGACTACTTTACTTCGGGTATGGCCAAG
>JAFTVE010000042.1 GCA_017465905.1 Bacteroidaceae bacterium
AGGGCTTTACCGTTGTACTTCTCATACAGTTTACGCAAGTTGGGGATCTCACCACGGCAGGGACCACACCACGATGCCCAGAAGTCCACCAACACGTAGTTCCCTTTACCTACATAGTCCGATAGCGCTAAGGGCTTACCGTCAATGTCGGTGCCTTTGATGTCGGTATAGGTCATACCCTCAGCTGTTGTAAGAAGTGCTTGCACATTTTGCATCATACGTCTGACCATTCCCTTATTGCTGAGCCAAGGACCACTATTATTACAGATGTGTTTCATTAATTCCATATCACCGACACACTCTCTTACTATCAGATAGCCTACGGCATCATTGGTATGCTTCAGAAATTCTTCTTTCATCATCAAGGTTAGTTCGGCATAGAATGCATCCTTATAGCGAGCAATAAACTCCTCTTGTGTTCCCTCAAACTCCTCGCGTGCCTTATTGGCCCTGTCGTGCCAGTCGGCCAAGTATGTGAGGATGCGTGCCATCTCGTCATTGAGAGGCGTACCCGATGTGCGGTGATTCACAAAGTCTGTCACAATATCGCCCTTTTCCAAGATGGGGTTTGAAAAGAGAGCACGGGCAATGTCAATGCGACAATTAAGCGCAGTATCGGGAGCAATGCCTCTGAATATTACCCTATTTTCTTTTATCGTTGCAGAATCAATCTTGGTGGCATTATCAAAGTCGGTGAGATAGACGGTCATTCCATTGTAACTCGAATCAGGCAGTTCACCCGTCAACGTGTAATATCTTTCTTGGTTTGCACACGCCCCCAGCAGCACCGCCACGGCAAGGAAGAGGAATAGTTTGGTTGGTTTCATTGTATTGGTTGTTTATGTCGTTACACGAATTTTATTTGTGGATAACTTTACTGCTACTTCTTCAATTCCTCCAACCGTTTAGTGAACGCTTCGGTGGTAGAGTATTCAAGTCCCTTGTTGAGTACATTGCCGTCGGGGTCTAGTGTCTCGTAGTGTGGTATGCCGAGGAACTTGAAGAGTTGCATCAGCTTATTGAAGTCGTCGCGGCTCACAATCTGACAGTCTTCACCATCGAGGTGCTCCTTCGCATAGGCATCATATGCCTCTTGCGATGATTCGGGAGCAGAGATAAAGAGGAAGTCTACCTCGGGATGATCTCTGAAGGCTTTGCGCATCTCCTTCGAACGCTCTATCCCTGCACGGCAGGGGCCGCAGCCCATACCCCAGAAGTCTATCAGCAGATACTTGCCACGGTACTTGTCGGTCATGCGGCGCAGGATATCGGTGGCTTCACCTTCGGGCAGTGTCCACGTAGGCTTCTGAGCCTCGAGTTCTTTGGCATAGAGCCTATCGAGTTCGGCTTTCAGAAATGGATGAATAAGAAGTTCTCTGTGCATCTCTACAAACTTAGGTTGCTCCTCTTTATAGTCGCGCAAATACTCCAATTGCCACTTGGTATCACGAAGCAGCATGATACTTCCCCATAATGTTGGTGCCGAAGCACCCAACACCTTCATGTCGTTGGCTATTCGGGTCGTATCGTGGCATATTACGTAGTCCAAACCCAATAAGTCAGGTTTGAAGATGTTTTTTAGCATAATTCGCGAATACTCATATCTGTTGATGGCGAAGTAGAACTCATGTATTGCGAGACTAGCAGCATCGTTATAGGGCATATCATGCAGACATTGATAGCTGTCGTATTCCAATGCAATACTGTCCGCCATGTAATTGTTGGAACGTCTGGTACGAGCATCATAGTCAAACAAATACTCCAAGTACAGCACTTTTCCATTGAGCCACAGATAATGCCGTTCCGTAGGAGTAAGTTCATATCTCCACGCCAAATATTCCATATACTTGTTATATGCAGCCTCCTTTCTGTCAAGGTACGAGATATAGGCTTTCAAGTCAAGCACCTTCATGCTGTCTTCACGCTCCATATAACTGCATAGATCATATCCTAGCAGAAAGTTATCAACTATTCGCTTGCATGTCATCACTTGTTTGTCAGGTGAAGTCATCTCAAAGTTGCCTTCCTCATCAATAAACAGTTCGGTTGCACAGCCAGGTACTGTGTATATCAACGTCATATTATAAGAGTCTTTCCCCTCCAATGTCAAGTGCTCAAACTTTGGATGAGCACTTGTATAAGAGACCTCAAATGTTCCGTCTTCATTAATGTTGACGCTGATAGGAAGGTCTTCGCGTGTCAATACGTTAGTTCTATTTATTTGTATCGTGGTGAAACCCTTGTCGTGTGAATAGCTCTCTATTTTTCCACGCACATACACGGTATCTGTATGCAGGAATCCTTCAGCTGTTCCATTCTTTATGTGGCGTTTTTTGTATTTGGGAGTCTCTATGGGCTGTGACGGATGGTGCAAGCCGTAGATGCGCCATCCTTCTAGGGAATAGTTTTCTACATAATCGAAATGCCGTGTGCTCCGCGGCATGGGTTCGAAGAGGAGTTTGAAATGTGCCTCGCCGCTTTCGGGAGTAACAAACTGCTCGCCAATAGCTATGCCTTCACCGCCGATAATCTTATACTCCTTGCCTTTATTGCCGACAAGACGTGTAGACTCAGGGATTCTAATCCCCCAACCGGGTGTGTTCTTCTCGTGGATGCTCAGGATGGTGGCCGTATCGGTAAACTCCACATTGGTAACGGTAATGGCATCGGCAGTGGAGTGCAGACACTCTACTTCGTCCCACACTTTGGGGGCTCTCGTGCACGCCCCCAGCAGCACCGCCACGGCAAGGGCAAGGAATAGTTTGGTTGGTTTCATCGTATTGGTTGTTTATGTTGTATGTTATTCTATCTATTAGACGGAGAAAAGCCCCGAAAGGTTACAACGAGGTGAAAATATCCTTTTTATCAACGTTTATCTTGTCTCAATCAAGCGGAGGTGACGGAGACGCCCAAGTCTCAAGGAAGGCAATCTCCGTGCTCCGCAAAACCTGCGCAAATGAATAGAAAAACTCGCCCCTCGCCAAAAGAAAAATCTAAAATTAGAGTTTTAGATTTCTAAAAATCCAATTTTAGACGATGAAATGGGGGAAAATGGAGGGAAATAATTCTCGTTCGGACGTGCCAGATTGGGTATTTTTACACATAAGTCTCCATAAATAATTTTAGTCATCTGGAATGTATTTGGTGTGCCAAACATCAAAAACAGTCTCAAATATTAGGATATTTGAGTTACAATTTGTTTCTTTGCAATAAATCGCGAAGATATGTAGGATAAAGCTGCAAACAGCACTCCTCGGGGAAGCTAAAGCTTCCTTCGTCGCAACCGACGCTAATTTCGCGTCGGTGCTGTGAAAAATATTGAAGTTAAACTTCATATTTCTCGCTCGTTTCTTTTATCTTTGCAAAAAAACAAGGCGTTATGAATCCGATTATTCAAAGACAGTTGGGCAATGTAAGGGCACTCTGTAAACAGTACAGGGTGAAGAGCCTCTATACCTTCGGCTCGGTAAATACACCTGAGTTTACCGACAAGAGTGACATAGACCTGCTGATTGACTTTGAAGCAGGAATCAATGCCGAAGACTATACCGACAACTATTTCTCCCTGCGCGAGAAGTTGGCGCAACTGTTCAATCGGGATATTGATCTCGTGACACGCCGCTCATTGTCGAATCCCTTCTTCATCCGCGAAGTGGAACAAACCAAAAGCTTGATTTATGGGTAAGAAGAGTGTGAAGAAATATCTGTACGATGTGCAGCAGTCCGTGGACTCCATCTTCGAATACTTAGGAGAGAAGCGCGATTTCTTTGAGTATGAGCGCAACAAACTGCTGCGCCGTGCCGTAGAGCGTGAGCTGGAAATCATTGGCGAAGCCGTGAAACACTTGCTCGAACTGGATGAAAACATCTGCATAGACAACGCACGCAGAATTGTGGACCTACGCAACTTTGTGATACACGGCTATGACAAGGTGGATAATGTCATCATCTGGGGAATACTCAGCAAAGACCTTCCCAAACTGAAGCAACAGGTAGACGCACTGATGGCGGAGCAAACACTATTGTAACGCCTCGCTCATCTATGAAGAACCGCCGATTCACCTACATATATATACTACTGGCCGCACTGCTGCTGGCCGCATCGTACCAGCTCAACTACCGCGACAGCAAGGTAGCAGTGCAGGACCGCATCAATGAGCAGTTCAGGGAGGCGGTGCCGCACTGGGGAGACTCGATATATGCCATACGGAACTATCCTAGTTGGGGAAGGTTTCATAGCAAGGCCTATGCACGCAAGACGAAGACTACGGTGATTACTGAGGGAGATACC
This sequence comes from Bacteroidaceae bacterium, assembly GCA_017465905.1. GTDB lineage: Bacteria > Bacteroidota > Bacteroidia > Bacteroidales > Bacteroidaceae > UBA1189. Next base: position 4,292 of record JAFTVE010000042.1, read on the forward strand.
GTAGTGATATCTGCACGCTATTTTCTTCCGAAAGAATATGACGAATATCAGCGGAGGTGTTCAGAGAGTGCGCTTATGTATTGCAAGTATTACACGCCTGGTATCTCCGACACACTCTTCAGCAACCTATTGAAGAGTATGGGCATTGAGGCCGAAGCTGCAACAGAACTATATGTGAAGAACCAAAAAGAGATGTTCCCCACGGCAGACTCGATGAACGTGAATGCACCCATCCGTGAGGTGCTGATAGCAAGGCACGTGGAGGGATTCGTCACCGATACCGTGGGCATAGGCATCTGCGACCAAGGACTGATGGTGGGCAAGGTGGCCTTGGAGCGCAGCACCATACGGAGTGGCATGCGGTGGATAGCCTGGCGGCAGGTGCTGTTGCTGCTCGTCATGGCAGTGCTCTATATCGTCGTCCTATATGTGAGGAAAGCCATGGCCTACCTGCAGGGCGTGCACCTCATAGGCAACGCGTGCATCGACTTCAACACTGCCACGCTGCACCACTGGAATGGCGACACCGTGACACTCACCGCCACACGAGAGGCGCTGCTGCGCATGCTCATCGAGGCCGCACCCGAATATATGCTGACGAAGGAGGACATCTGCCGCACCATCTGGCAACGCGATGTCAAAGACGGGCAGGCACTCTACAACGTGGCCGTGAGTGAATTGCGCAGTTACCTCATCGCCCCCGACGATGCCCTGACACTGACCACACTGCCCAAAGTGGGCATACAGCTCACCGTGGACCACACCAAGCTACATCCGCACCGCTGGTGGCACTATGTGGGGAGGAGATAATCACACTCTTACGTCGATTTGGACGTCGCACTATTGCTAATCCTTACGAATTATCTCCTGTATAAGAGTATATAGGAATATCAAAACAGTCCCTACCAAGAAATATCTTACGTGATATTATTGGTAGGGACTGTTCTCTATACTATTGTTGTTCGATAGTTATCAATATACCATCTTGTATATATAGTCGTATACGAATTGCATGTCGTGGATTTCGCCCCAGCGGTTGCCGTCGTTGTCGCGGTCGTAGAAGAGTGTGGGGAAGTCTTCGTCGATGTCGGCAGCGGTGGTGAACTTCACCTCGGCGATGGCGCCGTGGGTACCGTCGTAGAGGGCGATGGTGAGGTGGAGGCCAAGGTCGTCGCTGAAAGTGGAGCTCTCCTCGGTGCGGAACTTGATGCGGGTGACCTCATAGCCTTCGGGGGCTTGGTAGACGGGATATTTGTCGCCGTTGGAGACGTTGTAGCGGTATACGGTGCCGCCCTCGGCAAAGAAGAGGTTCGAGGTGGTGAACCATGCGTTGTAGGTGATGGTGCTCATGTGGGTGGGGGTGAGCCCGGTGAGCTGCTTCTCGCTGATGATGGTGTAGGCGGCAAGTGGCTCGTTCTCGGCAGGGGCACCGCGGCGCTGGGGGGCCTTGCTGCCGTCGCCAATGTCTTCCATGCGGAGCTCGTAGCGGTAGTAGTGGCCGGTGGCCTCATCCTTGAAGATGAAGTAGGCGTTTTGCTGGTCGTAGCTGTCGCGGTAGTTGATGTAGCCCATCACGGCGGTCATCGTGGCGGGCGAATGCTGCAGGGTGGCGAGCTTGACATGGGCATCGAGCAGGGGGCTCTGCGACATGTAGCCGGGCTTGATGGAGTTGCCTTCGTCCTTGGCAAACCCTTGGTCTTCCTTGGCGGCATAGAGGAAACGGCCATGCTTGGCATCCCATAGGAGGAAGCGGTTGTGGGTGATGGTGGCGGCGGTGATGTCGTAGTCGGTCTGATGGGGCAGGTCGGGGTTGCCCTCGCAGGCGAGGCCGGGCTTGTAGAGGGCGTGCACGTAGTTGCCTACGTATACCTCGCCCGTCTCGGTGAGTACGACCTTGTACTGGGTGTAATTGGCGGGGTCGCCCGTCTGCATGGTGCGGCGGTAGGCGAAGGTCTCGCTTTCGGGCTTGAACATCTGTTCGGAGGTGAACTTCACGTTCATGCCGTGGGGGTTGTAGCCTCGGGTATCGCCCTGGTTGCCGTAGAGGGTGAGGGTGCTGGTGGTGCCGATGTTAGCCAGATTTTCGGGGATGTTGTAATAGGTGGTATAGCCGAGGCCTGTGGCGTTCTCGTAGTGGTTGTTGTCGTTGGTGACGTGCTTGACGTCGGTGTAGATCTTGGTTTCGTTACCGATGACCTCGATGTTGCCCAGCTGGCGTTGGCCCTCCTGTCCGTGGAGTACGAAGAGGCTGTTCTTGAACAGGGGGCGTGTGGCGAGCCTGAACGAGGAATAGTGTGAAAGGTCGGTGGAGCGGTCGTAGATCTGCAGGAAGATGTTGTACTCCATGGCTTGGCCTACGGGGAGTGTCACTTCGAGGTAGCCCTTGGTGCGCAGTGTGTCGCGCACCTGTCTGCCTTGCTCATTGGCATAGGTGCGGCACCAGTAGAAGTCCAGTTCGTCGAGGGTGGTGGCGATGGACTGCTCCACGGTGGCCTCGATACGGCGCACCCTGTCTGAGTCGTTGAGTGCCTGCTGCACCTCGATGACATCGCCTCCGGCAGCTGTTGTCGCCGAGGGGGTGAAGGTGACGGAGCGTATTTCGTTCATTGTACCTAAGGTGTAGTCGTAGTTACCTTGGTCTTTGTAGCAGCCTGTGAGCAGGAGGGCCAGCAGGAGGTAGGGGGTTATCTTTTTCATGAGTTCTTTTTATTAGTTAGGAGTTAGGAATTAGGAGTTAGGAGTTTTACCCCCTCCGCTCCATTTTGCTAAAGCTTCATTTCGCTCGTCCCCCTTAAAGGGCGACAGTTCTCTTTGATTAGTTTCATCGCGTGTGCAGACTATCTGAAAGCACTGTCCCTCTTTAAGGGGCCAACGCGAGATGAGCGTTGCTCAGGATGACACTATCTGCCTGTTTCAATTTTCAATTTTTAATTTTCAATTTTCAAGTTCCACTTCCGGTATATCATATCTTCGTGATGCGGGGCGCTTGTCGTTGGCGGCCTTGATGAGGCGGTAGCACTCCTTGAGGCGCTCCTCACCAGCCAGCTCCTTGGTGCCCAGCGGTGTGGGGTCCCAGGTGTAGGTGCCGGTTGCCGTGTCGTACATGAAGGGGAGTATGGAGGCGGCGATGAACGTGTCCGCACCATCGTCCTTCATCATGGTCTTCATCATGAACTGGTATTTTTCGTCCTCGTAGTCGCCAAAGTATTTCTTCACGATGGCTGCTGTGCCCAGTCCGTTGGGGTCGTCCCACCAGTAGGGGATGCGCACATTGTAGTTTACATTGCTCTTCATCTCTACCCAGCAGAGGTTCCTGTATTCGGCTATGGGGTAGCCCTGAGTGGCATAGGTGTAATACTCATTGAGCATGTAGAGCACATCGTCCTTGTGGAAGTCACTGGCCTCCTCCTGCATCTTCTGCTGGCCTGCCTCGCTGGCATAGAGGGCCGCGATGTCACGGGTGTTGGAGCCTCCGAGCATGGTGGTGAAGCGGCAGAACTTGCTGGCTCTATACATGCCCAGCTGCTCCTCATGGAGTGTCCAGAAGTAGGGCATGTGGTAGTCGGGGTAGTCGCTCTCCTTCAGGATGGGCAGGTCTGCAACAATGGGCTCGGCGGGCTCTTGGGCCAACAGGGCATTCACGGCGCTCACGTTGAGGGCGAGGATGGCGTCGAAGAGGTGCATGCCGAGATTGCTGTCGTAGAGGGTGGCATAGAACTGGTCGTTGCCGGTGTGCTGGGCGAGGAAGATGTGCTTCTCCTTCGTCCACTGCCCCAGGTAGGTGTCCATGTGGCTGTACCATACCGAGGGCATGCTGTACGACTCGGTCACGTAGAGGTTCACCTCATCCTTGCCGGCAATGCCAGTGCCCAGGTCGCCACTACCGTCGAGGTAGATGCATACGGCGTAGGTGGAGTCCTCTTTCTCGGGTCGGCACACCTTGATGTCGATGGTCTTCTCATACTCGTTGCCGGAGAAGATGACCTCATCGATGGTGACGTCGGCCAGGGCATACCCTTCGATGGGCTTGGTCTTGATGGCCAGTGTGCGGGCCTCCTCCTTGAGGTAGCCGAGCAGTTTCACCTTGAGCGGAAGGCTCACCGTGTCGGGGTGGCCCACGATGTGGTCGCTGAAGTTGAGCACGCGCTCAAAGTCAGACGCATACCCGTAGTCGAAGTAGGCGCCGTTGGCCCCTTCGTCGTAGAAGTCGGGCTCTATCTTCTCGCAAGCTGCCAGGCCAAAGGCAAGGCACAGCAGGCAGGCTATGTGGGGAATATTCTTTCTCATAGTGTCACATGTTTATGCTTTGGGGGTGATGGTATTGTCATTGTCGGCAGACTTCTCGTTGCCTTCGCCGTCCTCCTCATTCTCCTGTGTCCAGCCATACTCGACCTCGGTATCGGGGAGGGGGAAGATGAAGTTCTCCTCCACGAGCGTCACTTCGGGGCAATGGGTGAGGGTGCCGGTGAGGCCGTGGCTCTTGAGGAACCAGAAGTACTGCCCTTCGCCGTAGAACTCCTTGCGGTACTCGCGGTTGAGGGCTGCAATGCGCTGCTCGGGGGTATCGCAGGTTACGTCCTTGGCCTTCGAGATGCCTCGCTTGTTGCGCACGGTATTGATATAGGTGGCTGCCTGGCGATTGTCCTCGGTGGACTCGCAGGCGATGTAGTACATCTCGGGCAGGCGGATGAGGGGGATGACCTCATTGTCGTTGTCGATATACTTGAGCGATATGGCATATTGCAATTCGTTGTTGCGGTGGAAGGCGGTGCCCTGGGCACGCATGTCCTCGCTCTCGGAGCCTACAGTCTCGTACAGGGCGTTGAGGGTGGATATGTCGAGGTAGTACTTGGTGTTCATCTTCTCGCCATAGGCAAAGTAGGCTGAGAGGTTGTCCTCAAGCTCGTGCATGCTGAGTCCGCAGATGACCTCGCGCGAGAGTATGGGGTCGTTGCTGTTGCCGCTCTGCAGGGCAAGTCCGCACTCGTCGATGACCATCCGGGCATAGAGGGCTGCGCTGTCGCGGATGCCGGCATAGTTGTATACGCGGGCAAGGAGGGCGCCCACGGCGTGATAGTTGAAGCGGAACTGGCGGTCGTTGGTAGGGTCGCTCAGGTCGAGCTCCTTCTCGTAGCTCATGCACTCGCGTGCCTCATGCAGGTCGCTGAGGATGCGGCTCACCACCTCGCCGGCGGCGAGCAGGGGTTGCTTGGAGTGGTCGGCCACGGTGCGGTAGGGCATGCACTTGACGCTCTTGGCCTCATCGCTGGCGGCATAGTGCATGGGGCCCCATCCGCGCAGGAGGTCGAAGTGGAGGTAGGCACGCATGGCAAGTGCCTCGCCACGTATCATGCTGCGGGTGGTGGGGTCGGTGAGCACGGTAGCGCCATTGAGGTCCCACCACTTGAGCAGGTTGTTGGCATTGGCGATGATGTGGTACTGTGCCTGCCAGGTGTTGGCGAGCACTCCCTTGGTGTTGTAGGCACCGCTGGTCTCGCGGTCGTAGATGTAGACGCTGTTGCGGTCGGTGGTGCCGTCGGGGAGCTTGTCATAGAACTGTGCCAGCTGCTCGGGGAGCCCGAAGCTGAGGTTCTTTCCGTAGGTGTTCTCTTCGGTCATGGAGATGTAGAGGCCTGCGAGGGCGCTCGTGAATCCATTCTCGGTGGTGAAGAGCTCCTTGGCGGGCACATCGGTGTTGGGCATTACATCGAGCCACTTCTCACACGAGGTGAGGGTGAGCAGGGCGATGAGGAGGTATGTGGTTCTTTTCATTTTTGTAATATGGTTGTTGTTCTTTTTTTCTAGGGGTCTCCTAGGATTTCCTAGGACTTTCTAGGGTTTCCTAGGCTCTAAACTCTAAACACTAAACTCAACGGAACATTATCGACATCGACAGCGTGTAGGAGCGTGCGAAGGGGTAGTCGAGGCCGCGCTCCATGCGTATGCGCGAGAGGCGGGCTATGTCGTTGGTAGTGAAGTTGAGCGACAGCACGTCGATGCTGGCCTTGCTCAGCGCCTTGAAGTCCTCGCCGGTGAAGCGGTAGCCCACGCTCATGGTGGCCAGGCGCACCTCGTTGTCGTTCATGATGAAGCGGGTGCTGGCGGGTGTGTTGGCTCCTGTGGGGCTGAAGCCTACGTAGGAGGTCACGTCGCCGGGGCGCTCCCAACGTCCCTGTCCGGCACGGTTGTCGAGGTTGTAGGCCACGTTCTGGTTCTCAATCTTGTCGGCAAGGGTCTGATTGTAGACGATGCCACCATATTTATAGGTGAAGCCGAGGGTGCATGAGAGGTCTTTCCAGTTGATGCTCGATGAGAGTGTGCCGCTCACCGTGGGGGTGGTTTCGCCTACGGCTACCTTGTCGTTGGCATCCCACACGAAGGTCTTGGTGCCGTCGCGCTTGAGGTACACCTCCTTGCCGGTGACGGGGTCGACACCGAGCGAGCGCACCACGTAGAGGGTGGTGGTAGACTCGCCCTCGCGGTACTGGGGCAGGGGTGCTCCGGGCGACTTCATCTGCTCTTCGTTGACCTTCTTGAGGTAGTCGGAGAGCTTGAGTATGCGGTTGCGGTTGTGGTTGGCATTGGCGTTGATGGTCCAGAAGAACTCCTTGCGCAGGTTCTGCATGGCGATGATGTTGAGCGATGCGTCGAAGCCGCGGTTCTGCAGTTCACCGGCATTCATCACCATGGATGAGAATCCCGTCGAGGGAGCCAGGTCGTAGTTGGTGAGCAGCTCCTTGGTGATGTTGTTGTAGTAGTTGAAGGTGGTGTTGATGCGGTTTTTCCAGAAGCCGAAGTCGAGCGAGAGGCTGGTGTTGTGGGTCTTGGCCCAGCCCAGCTCGGCATTGTTGAGTCCGCTCAGCAGGGCACCCAGCACGGGGAACGACTGGTAGGGGCGCATGGTGCCGGCAAAGGAGTAGTACTCTATGGCATCGGCGGGGCTGAAGTTCTGCTCGCCGGTGATACCGTAGCTGGCACGCAGCACGAGGTTCGACAGGTAGCCCTGCAGCCACTTCTCATTGTGGGCATTCCAGCGTCCGCCCACCGACCAGAAGGGTACGAGGTCGTGCTTGGCATAGCGCGACGAGGCTTCACCGCTGAGGTTGAAGTCGGCAGAGTAGCGGTTGTCGTAGCTATAGGAGAACTGCCCGATGAGGCCTATCGAGCGTGAGATGTTCTCGCTTCCGATGTTGCTCATGTTGGTTTCCATCTTGTTGCCGAAGATGAAGTCGTCCATGTGGGCATCGGGGTAGCCGGTAGCCGAGAGGTTGACGTAGTCGTTGCGGTCTTCGCTGATGGTCCAGTTGGCAAAGGTGCTGAAGAGGTGCTTGCCCAGCACAAGGTTGTAGTTGATGCCCAGGTTGCTCGACCACGATGCCATCTCTCCGGTGCTCTTGAAGTAGCTTCCCTTGCGTGTGAGGTCGTCCTCAAGCTCGAAGCTGGTGTGGTCGGCGGGGAGGAACTTGTCGGTGCCTGCCATGCCGCGTGTGTAGGAGAGCTGCTCGGTGATGCGCAGGTTGCGCAGCACCATGTATTCGAGGTTGAGGCTGGTGGTCATGTTGAGGCTGTTGTTGAGGTCCTTGATTCCCAAGGTGGCATCGTACAGCGGATTGGTGATGACGGTGCTCTGTCCGCTCACGGTATTGTTGTCGAGCACTTTCTGCTGGTTGCCGTTGGCATCTTCGGGGATGTAATAGGGGTTCAGACGGGTGTATTGCGAGAACGAGCCGTAGGGCGAGTTGCTACTGTTCGACTCGTTGAGGCTTACGTTGGCTCGCATGATGAACTTCTCCTTCATGTAGCTCATGTTGAAGTTGACTCCCTTGGTGTTGTTTGCCGACTCCTTCATGACACCGGGCTGCATGGCTGCATTGATGTCGAGGCTGTAGCGGAACACCTCGGTACCGCCCGATACGCTGGCCGAGTGGCGGTGCTGGAAGGCTGTGCGCAGGGGTTTCGAGAGCCAGTAGGTGTCGACTCCGCCCAGCACGTTGCGGCGATACCTGTTGTATAGGTTCATGTCGCTTGCACTGGCTGGGTTGTATAGTCCGGCACGCCATTCGGTGTCGAGTTTCGTGGCGGCGTCCATCATGTTGTAGTCGGTGAGGTCGGGTGTCTGCACGGTCATCGTGCCGTTGTACGACACTGAGAGGTCGCCGTCGGGGGCTACCTTGGTCTCTACCACTACCACGCCGTTGGCGGCACGCGAGCCGTATACCGATGTGGCGGCAGCGTCCTTGAGTATGGTGATGGTCTCTACGCGCTCGGGGTCGAGGTCGAGGATGCGGCTCATGGGCACGATGAATCCGTCGAGCACGAAGAGCGGTGTGTTGGGACGGCTCGATACGTTGTCGAGCATGAGGTCCATGCTGTTCATCGACTTGGTGCCGAGCGACTGGTCGCCACGTATCTGGAAGTCGGGCTCGGCGTTGGGGTCGGAGCCTGTCTTGTTGTTTTCGATGACCTTGAAGCTGGGGTCGAAGAACTGCAAGCCCTTGAGGATGTTCGTGGGGCTCATCTTTCGCAACGCATCGCCCTTGACCTCCACGTAGTTACCCGTGAAGCTGTTCTTGTTGCGTCGGCTGATACCGGTGACCACCACGTCGTCGAGCTCGATACTGGGTTTCAGCTCTATGATGAGGCTGTGCTCCTCCTTTGTAATCTGCTTTGACACAGCCTCGTAGCCTATGTAGGATATGCTGACGGACTCCTTCTTGCCCACGCGTATGCTGAACTTGCCGTCGATGTCGGTGATGCATCCGCGGGCACCCTTGTCCTTGCCTGTGCCGTCGGTGATGAGCACGGTGGCGCCTATGAGGGGGTCGCCCGTGGCTTTGTCGATGACTTGTCCCGAGACGTTGAGTTCTACCTTGTCGGAGGCAAACTGCTGGTCGGGCTCCACGATGATCTGGCCTTCACCTTCGTAGCGTATCACCACGTTCTGGTTGCCAATGAGTTCGCCCAGCACCTTGTCGAGCGGCTTGTCCTTGACGGCGATGCTCGTAGGCTTGTTGATGTTCCATAGCGACACATCCTGCAGGGTAATCTTTGCGCCTGCAGCGTCGGCTACCATCTCGAGCACCTTACCCAAGGGCTGGTTGCTCACCCTGAGGGTCACGGGCTTGTCTTTCCATTCCGTCTGCGCCAGCATGGGAACGCTCCACGCAAGCAGGACGGCGGCGATGAGTATTTTGTGGAATGATTTCATAATTATTTTTTTGTAGTTGAGGAGTTAAAGGGAGTTAGTCGCTCAGCTCCTTTGGGAGATAAAGGCCAATAGCTTTTACGCGCGTAAGGACATTTGCCTTTGGCCCCTACGGGCGGCGACCTAAAGGTTGGCATTTAACTCCATTTATCTCCTTTTAACTTCTTTATCTCCTTAATTTCTAAAAAACTACTGCAGCAGCATCTCCAGTATCCCCTTGTGGAATGTGCTGGTATTATACTTCTCTATATAGTCCTTGTACAGTGCGTCGGCACGCTCTATCTCCTTGCCGTTCATGATGAAGTTGCGCAGCAGGGTATACAGCACATAGTCGCGCAGGTCGCCTTCGTAGCAGGCCACGAGTTCCCGGTACATGTCCTCCATCTTCGTGGGCATGGCATACTGCTCGCCCTTGGCCTTGGCTGCCTTCTCGTTCAGGTAGAAGCAGTAGCGCATCAGCAGGCTCGCATATTCGGGGCAGCGCAGCGCCTCCTTGTCGGTGCGCAGGGTATAGCCATCGGCGATGCTCCAGTAGTCGCCTATCTCCTGCTCGGCGAGCGAGAGTCCGCGGGTGCTCTCATACATCACCGGGTACTCGATGAACGACATGTATACGTCGTAGTCGATGATGGCGCGCGCGTAGTTCTTGGCCTCCTCGCTTGCCTGGCTCTTCTCGATGAGTGCCGTGGCCTTCTCCATCAGTGTGCGTGCATCGTCGATACGTGTCTTCGGCTTGATGTCGAGCACTACACAGCCCAGCAGGTCGCTGCGGTAGCGCATGCTGCGCTTCAGGTTGTCGATACTCTTGAGCAGGCGGTTGTTGTGTACCGCACGTTCGGTGCCGCTATAGTCCACCTTGGCATTCTTGCCCTCGTAGTTCATCTCCACGTGCAGGCTGTCGCCGGGGAGCAGCATCACCGTCGTGCGCCCATTGATGGTGAGGCACATCAGCCCTTCGCACTCGAAGCTGTAGAGGTGCTCCTCGCCGGGATTCGTGTGAAACTCGGCCGCTATGAGCGGTGTCTGCAGGCAGTCGAAATACACCATCTCCTGCTGATAGCCATATACTTGTGCGCTCAGCACGGCTTTCTCCTGAGCCGCCACCGTCGTATGCAGGGCTGCGCCCATGGCCAGCAACGCTGCGAATATACTCTTTCTCATCATATCAGTTGTGTTAGTTGTTAAAATTCCAAATTTTACTTAGAATCTGTTTTAAAATTATTTCGAGTTTAGCTGAGAGGTGTTTTTGTGTAGATTTGCGCTGTCAAGGCGCAGCAAATAGTGGTCTATTTGCAAGAATTGAGAGTGCAAAGATGCAAAAAAGAACCTCAGATAAACCGAAAAGCAGATTCTAAAACATATTAGCGATAATTTTAAAACAGATTCTTAATCAAGGCAAATATACGATAATTGTATGTAATGGCCGTCAATATATACCTAAAAAAAACTTAACACAGATGCTACTGGCCTACCATGACAGCCTGGCCATCGCGGATGTAAATACCCTTTTCTACAGGTTGCTCTACTCTCCTCCCGCCAAGGTCATAAACCACCGTAGCCATATCCTTGCCGTGTTCGGCCTCTACAGTGTCTATTGCTGTAGGTGTGGCACTCATCTCCTCGATGTCGATGTCGATGGCTGCGGGGAAGAGGCGCTCGGGGTCGAAGTAGTAGGCACAACTCTCTACCATGGTCTTCAGATTGGTGCCCACCATGCCGTTGAAGATTTCCGTGCCATTGAGCACCACCTTGACGGGTTGTGTGAGGTCATACTCCTTCTCGTTGAGGTAGAGGCGCACCTTGCCTTTGGTGATGGTTTCGTATTTCTTCGTGAAATCGATTTCAATGCCACTTGGTGCATACACTGTGGTGTAGGTCACCTTCTTCACATCGAGTGTTACGGTGTTTCCCTCGCGGGTCATCTCATAGCAGGCGCGTCCCTGATTGTCGTTGGTGAGGCTGGGCTCGATGACTCTCAGGTTGTAGAATCCCGTGCGTCGGCCACCATACATGTCGTAGTTCTCCCAGAAGAAGTAGTCGGGGTGCGGGTCGCGTGTGTACTCGGCAAGCCAAGGGGTTGTGGGGCGGTAGTCTATCGAGTGGCCGTCGCCTTCGATGACTTCGATGAAGTGGTTGTAGTATCCCGGATGTTGCTTCTGCAGCTCATCGGCAACCTCGAGTGCCTTCTGGGTGAGCTTGTTTCTGTAGAACGCATCATCGAGCGCTCCTGTGCGCAATGAGAATGCTATGTTGGCCACGTTCTCCATAGGGGCATTTCTCAATGGCTCGCCACCGGCCATGGGGCCTGCTCCGGCAAGGTAGTCGGCATAGAACGCTGCCAGGCGCTGACTGCCATACCCGCCCTCGGAGATTCCGAAGAAGTATATCTTGTTGGCATCCACCTCGTCGGTGAGGAAGGCCAGGCGCAGGAGCTTCTCCCATGCCCACTGCTTGCTGCGTGTGGCCCAACGGTATTCGCTCGTGTTGGGTATCTGCGGCACGAAATAGATGCCGGGGCTGTAGAAACGGCGCAGGCTGAGGCCGATACCCGTTTCCCATTCCTGGTTCTTGTCGCCGGAGCCGTGCATGTAGAGAAACAGCGGATATTTGGTGTCGGGCTCCACCTCCACGGCATTGCATCCCCAGTAGAAGGGCATGGTGGCATTGGCCTCCAGGTGTGCAGGCAGTTTCCACGAACTCTTCTCTCTCTTCTCCAGTTCGGTCACCTCGAACAGCTTTTCCTCATCGAAGTTCTCTACTGCCGATTTCCATATGCTCCATACCTTGTCGCGAGTGGCCGATATCTGCTCCGCCGGTATTTCGGTGTTCTCTTCATACGCAGAGCCTTCTCCATTGAGCGAGGTGCTGAAGGTATCGTAGATGCGTGTCGTCATCTCTTCTGTAACAATGTCTTGCGATGTTGCGGGTATGCCCGTCAAGGCAGCAACGAGCAGGAGTGCTGATGTCTTTTTCATAGGTTTCATGTTTGTTTTTGTATAAATGTGTACAAAAGTAATGATATTTATTGAATGGGGAAAATATTGCAGCATTAGAATCTGTTTTAAATTTATTTCGAGTTTAGCTGAGAGGTATTTTAGAGTAGATTTGCGCTGTCAAGGTGCAGCAAATAGTGGTCTATTTGCAAGAATTGAGAGGGCAAAGATGCCTAAAAGACCCACAGATAAACCGAAAAGCAGATTCAAAAACAGACTAGCGATAATTTTAAAACAGATTCTTAGTTTTAAATAGAACGCACTCATAGCTACATAATGGCTGCATCGCACATCCAAAGATCCACGAAAAGATCCACGAGAAAGTGTACAAAAAGTGTAAATGTTTGTGTAAATCTTTTTGAGTTATCTTATATATCCTCAATACATTGCACTGTCAAAAGTGTAAATTTACTTTCGGTATATCTTTTTAATGAAAAAACGTCTTCTCTGCTTATCAGATCTCTTCCCAGCTTTTCTTTACGATGAATGCCCACTCTCCCTGCAGAGGTAATCCACTCTCCCTGCAGGGGCAGGGAAAACGCATTATAGAATATCGCTAATGTTCCTACACGAATGATTGGAATTTTACAGTCCATTTTCTCGCAAATATTTGATTCTCACGCAGACTTACGCAGAACACGCATCGTTGACTTCGCCTTTGGCTTAGTACTCCTTTGGGACCCTAAAGGCTCCGTCGTCGTCAATGCGGAGCGCTCGGCTTGTCCGAGAACCGACGCTTTTATACCGCGTCGGCGCGTGTACCGTCCGGATGGCAGCGAGGGCGAAGCGACTCGCAAATTCCGCGTAAGTCTGCGGAGTCTGCGTGAGGCAAAAGGTTGATTATCTGCGAGAAATAAACCAAATTTATAATGCGTATTCCCTGTTTCTATGGTTTCAATTGATTTTCTATTCGCGGTCAGAATATTTTCTACTCGCGGTCAGAATACTTTCTACTTGCAGATAGAATAGTTTCTACCTGCAATCAGAAACATTTCTGCTTGCAGGTAGAAACACTTATCTCTTTGTAAAAGTACAGTTAATGCACCCTACTAACCGTATCAGAGCCTTTTGATAGATTTATTGCAGCCTTTCGTTAGAAAAAACAGAGCCGTCTGTTTGGCCAAAGCCGCTTTTACCCTAAAAATTCAGGAAAGAATAGGAATATATATGGTAAAATGGAATTTACACTTTCTATAGCCTAACACACTGAGCATCATATAAACTAATCCAAAAAAATGTACACAAAGATTTACACTTTATGTACACTTTTGGGATAGTTCATTACATCCGCGGCTATGCCATCACAGCAGTTTGAACCGCACCTTGGCCACCACGTTCATCGGGCGCAGCTGGCATACGTTGCGGTAGATGTTGAGGTTGCTGTAGTTGACCTGCGTGTAGGCCTGCTGGTTGAAGAGGTTGCTGGCCTCCACCTCGAGGTCGATGCGCTTCATCTTGTACTTCACCTTGGCATCGGCAAACCAGTGGTGGCGGTTCTCGTCGGTGAGGTTGTTGTAGCTGTCCTCGGCCGAGGCGGAGAGGGTGAGCTTCTTCGTCAGGTGCAGGTTCATCGTCAGGCGATGGGTGGCGGTGGTGATGGTGCGTGCCGAGGCTGCACCGCCCTGCACGTAGCTCTGGCTCATGCCGCAGCCCGAGCTGAAGACGAGGTTGATCTGGCGTATGGGCGTGATGGTGCCCGCGCCGCCGAACGACAGGCTACGGTACTCCATGGGGTAGATGATGCCGCCGATGTACTGCTCGTCCTGAGTGAGCGAGGCGTTGGCGAAGAGGCTCAGCGTGGCCTGCCACCAGTTGAAACCCTGGCTGAGGCTGGCTCCGGCGCGGTAGGTGTCGGAATGGGTGTCCTGCTCTATGCCCTCGACGATGGAGGTGACTCCGTCGTAGCGGTAGCCGTACACGACATTCTCGTCGAGGCGGGTGTAACCAAACTCGGCATTGGCAAAGGTACCCGAGAGGCTGTTGGCATAGCGCACATCGGCATTGGCGGCGAGTGTGCCGCGATTGAAGAGGCGGTCCACGTAGTCGCGCTGGAAGGTGCGGTAGTTGGTCATGATGGCTCCCTGATAGATGGCATTGGGGTTGCCCACGTTGCGGTGGTAGCGCACGCTGGCTCCGCCCGACAGTTCATTGCCCGTGTAGCTGAGTGCCAATGACGGCGCCACGAGCAGCTGCATGTGGTGGTAGTTGCCCGAGTGGATGCGGTCGTCGAGGTTCTGCGTGTTGAGGTTGAGCGGAAGGGTAAGGGTAGCCTTGAAGTCTTCGTACCTGTAGGTGTACTCCTGCCCCAATACCAGTTCGTAGAGGCGGTACCACACATCGTTCTGCAGGGCGCTGCCCGTGAGCGGAGTGTAGCCGTCGAGGTCGCTCTCCACGTGGTGTATGCCACCCGCGAAGTTGATGCCGTAGTTGAGACGGAAGTTGCCGAGCCCTATGCCATAGCCCGTGTGGAACGTGGCGGCGTAGTGCTGCGAGGTGATGTCCTGCGTGTAGCGGGCGGTGCTGTCGATGCTCACGCCAAGGGTACTCGGCCTGTGGGCAGCGCCCACGGAGAAGTTGAGGCGGAAGTTGTTGTCGCCAATGCTGCGGATGGTGTTGGCCGTGTTCTTGATGGAGAACTCGGGACGGTCGAACCGCTGCGTCACGCGCTGCGCACCGCTCAGGGCATTCGAGGTGAGCGTGCCCGTCACGGCATCGCGGTTCCACGAGCCCTTCACCTGCAGACGGTTGTTGAAGAATCCCTCGTCGGCATTCCACTGGTAGTGCGCCTGGGCATTGAGGTTGTGTACGTGGGTTTCAGACGTGAGCGTCTCTTCCGTCACGAGGCGTGTGTCGGCAGTCACGAAGCGGTCGTTCATCGTGTAGCCCTCGCGGCGTATATCGTCGTTGTGGTAGGTGGCGTTGAGCGTGAGCTCGGTGTCCTTGTTGAGCTTCTCCAGGTGGTTGAGCCCCATCGCATGGGTGCGGTTGTCGAGGTAGCGCCGCTTGGGCAGTCCGGCACTGGAGGGCATCACCGCGCCCATGGGGCAGAAGGGGTAGAGCCCCACGCCGCCCATGGTGTACTGCTCGGTCAGCTCGGTGGATACGTCGTTGCCCGCATTGTCGCCCTTGTAGACGGTCATGTGCTGGCGGCGCTTGCCGAAGTACATCGCCGTGGCCTCGCCAGCCATGAGCGGATTACTGCCTACGTTACCCTGCAGCTGCGCACCGCCACCTACCATGGCGTTGACGGAGAAGGTGCCCTTGGCCTCGGGGCGCAGCTTGAGGTTGACGGCCACCTTGTCGGTAATCTCCTTCCCCTGCAGCGACTTGATGGCCTGATGGTTCTCCATCACCTGCACGGTGGCCACATCCTGTGCGCTGACGTTCTTCGTGGCCAGTCCGTAGCGCGTGTGCAGCATGTCCATGTCCTCGATGTAGAACTTCGAGATGTCCTGCCCGTTGTACTTGATGCCTCCGCTCTCGCTCACCTCCATGCCGGGCATACGCTTGATGACGTCGGCAATCACGCGGTCGTCCTGCTGCTTGTAGGCGGCCACGTTGTAGTTGATGGTGTCGCCGCTCCGCCGTATCTTGTCGGCCACGATGCTCACCTCCTTGATTGTTATCGATTGTTCCACGGTGAGGAAGTCGAGCCGCTGCGAGCGGTTGGGCACCATCTTTATGTTCTGTCCGATGGCCATACCTGCCGCCGTCACCGCCACGGAGTCGGTGTCGAAGGCAAACTCCACCTTGTAGTACCCGCTCGCCACATCCACATCGGCAAAGCCGAGGATGATGCCCTTGCCCTTGGGCGATACGGTGACGTAGGCATCGGCGGCCTTGCCGTCGGCACCCTTCACGTAGCCGTCAATAACCGTTTTTTCTTGGGCAACGCTATCCAGCGTTATCGCCGTCAAGAAGGCGACAAGTAATATGGGGTGAAGTTTCATGTTCATCGTGCTTTGTTTTTATGGGTTGGTTATTCCAGTTCAAGGGGTTCGTAGGGGGTGTAAACGGAAACAGCTTCTTTCATCTCAGTATTACCATTAGGCAAAATCTCTACCCGATGATAGTCTACTGCTTTATACCAATTCTCTGTAAACTCACGTTGCATCTTCTGCACCTTCTCGCGCTTTTCTACCTTGTAGTCCTTGTATTCATAGCGAATGATGGGATGTTTGCCTGTTTCTATTTTCACGGCCTCGAAGGTGTAGAGTGTATCTGCATCGTGTGCTTTGAGGATGAGGCCTGGCAAACCGCCAAGTTTCCACGGTCCTTGGCGTACGGGAATGTCGGGAGCAAACCATGCCACATAGTTGCGTCCACGGAAATGACACGTGGCTTTTTGGCAAGTATAGCCCAATATCTCTTGCATATCAAAAGAGATAATCCACGACTGGCGGGGAATAGGCTCTGAATACTGTGAGTTATACTTATGTAACCACCCTGGCATGCAGGCATATTCAGTAAGCATACCATTCTGCATATATAAATCGGAAAATTCATATTGTATCCATGTACTTTTGTCCTTTCCACCTGGCCCTTGCCACGATGGAGCTGACTGTGCCTTGGGGTGTGCTTTGTGCCATTCGCGCAGTAACGAGTCACTGTTATATACAAACCAACTGTAATACTTGGAAATGCTGTCACCCACATCCAGACGTTGAAAGTCAATATAGGTGTTCATATCGGCTATGCTATCGGCATTCATGGCATACCATACACGGAGGCGCGTGGAGTCTATGACAGACATCTTGCCTTGATTCTTTTTAAAAGGAGCACGCGCATGGCCTTGCTTCTGCTGGGCAAATGTGAAGGTTGCAGATAGAGCAATCAGAGCAAAAGAGATAAGTTTCTTTACATTCATAATCGTAGCTTTGGGGAGTTTGTGAATGTAAAGTTATCCCACCTGCGCTAAAGGGGCAAGAAATCATCCTTGCATTTTGCTTGCAATTGATTTTGGGGAACAAAAGTTCCTTGCAAGATTCTTGCAAGGAAACATAACAGCTTGTCAAGCAATGAAATATTATCGATAGGGGAGGAGCGAAATCCTGCGTGTGTGCTGACGCCTCAGCTATGGATTTACTTCTCCGTAACTAACGTAATGAGTGAACGAATCTTCAGAATAAGTTGCTCGGTTGGCTCTATTAATGGTGCAACATCCTCCTCAGTCCAATCGAAAAGGTCATCATAGTCTCCCGAATTGCGCATGTTCTGAAGACGGGAAATCAGTCGCGCATCAGCCTTGCTGAGCATGCCACTTAAAACAAACTCCTTGCATAATACGCGGATGACTCCTGCGTGAGATTTTGCAGTCAGTGATTTATCAATCAAAAGGGCGGTAGCTGCATGAAATACGGCATAGTAAAGTCGGTTGGCTGTCAGTGTCCAGTGTTTCAGCATGGCATTGTCTTTGGCCTCTGTCATTACTGCGTCGGCTTTTTCCAAGCGATAAGCGATGATGGCTCGTTTGTCATCTATTTCTAATGCCATAATTCTATGCCCTCCTTAGCGATGTTTTGATACAATGGTGTGAAGTGTCGTTTCTGCCATTCGCTTTTGGTATAGAGAATAGGATTTATATCGGCATCGAGCTGCCATCCTAATTCCACAAAGGGATAGGCAATACGGTCAAAGTCACTGTTTGTGGCTCTGTCTTCTTTGTCGATAAGTATGAGTAGGTCCCAGTCAGAATCCTGTCGGGCATCGCCACGGGCTTGCGACCCAAACAATACTATTTGAGTCCCTTTAGGTGTCGTTTCTTTGGCCACCTGCCTGATACTATGGATAAACTCTTCTCTTCTCATCGTCTGCAAAAATACGCATTATTTTCAAACCTTCATAATGATGAAACAAATTTCTTGTTGTTCGGTTATAACGAAAGTACAAAATAGTCCCATTCCTTGGCTCCTCCGTTAGGGCCAAGGATCTTCTTGTGCAGACGGCTACGTATGCTCGACACACTGTCGGGAGCACGATGGGTGATGGCAGCAATGTCCTTGTGCGGTATGCGCAGCTTGATGAGCAGGCACACCTGGTACTCCACGTCGGAGAAGTCATAGAGCGAACGCAGCTTGCGGGTAAAGCCCGACGATATTGCATTCACCTGACGCTCCATCTCGTGCCAGTCCTCATCGGTCATATTGGAACCTTCGGCTATGCGGATGCGCAGCGCAGTGTAGTAGTCCGACTGGAAGAAATCGTCCTCCACCTGCTTGATGGCATCGGTTATCACCGCAGGACGCAGATTCAATTCCTCCTTAATAGCTGCGAGGTTCGCTTCGGCACGACGCTTGCGCTTGGCAAGCTCTATCGCATAGATGATAACGACGAGTATGACGGACAGCAGTGCTATAAACAAGTAATGGTATATGCTGATGGTGTGCTGCAATTTGCGTTCGCCGGTCGAAAGCACGTATCCAAGCAGCGGCTCCTCTGCTGTAGCCTTCTTTTGGTGGTAACGGAATATATTGCGAATTTCCTCTTTCCTACTTTCTGTCATGGTAGTAGAGCGCCGCCAAGTCTCAATAATACCCATGAAAGCAGTGGTCATGGTGCTGTCATTAATCACGCTGAAAGGCGTAGGACGTCCGTTTTCTACATAGAGAGTATCGTGCAGCGAGAATCGTCCTTCTTCGTGAGGAGATACGAAAACATCACCTCCAAAGATTTTTAGCTGTACACAATAGTAAGAACTGTCAGAACCATAAATCTTACAGCGTGAGTATTCTTTGAGATTCGTTTCAACGACTCTTCCACTGGGATACGTTTGACTAATAAGCACCCAAGCCCCTGTAATGTCAAATCCTTCGCCTGCTTGTGGCGCATCGCCCTGCTGCTTCCCCGAACAAGAAGAGAACAGTGCCAGCAACGTGGAGAGTATGATGAAGAATCTATTCATAGATACCTTTGTGAGCATAATCGTATGTGAATATAATCGTAGTTTAGATAGCAAAGATAGTCGTTTTTCGGCAATGTGCAAAATGAGGGGAAGTAGATTGTCAATAGTGCTATCAGGTAATAACCTTTTTGAAGAAAAGGAAATCCGTCTTTTTAGTTGGATTTTCATACACGAATTGTCGCTGATTTTATTCTTGTTATATTTGTTAATAAAATTGTTTTTTTGCTTGGAAAATCATTTATAAAACAATAGTTACTAATTTGTGTGTAAGATTATTATGGTACTTTATGTTTTTGCGGTGTACAAGGTGGATTTGTGTACATATTTACACGTTAATTCTGTACATTTATCCACACGAAAAATACTGCTGAAGGAGTACTCTTGCATGAGCTTACCTCGCGTCGATGGAATAAAAAAAATTAATGAATTTATTTTGTTCTCCGCTCGTCTGAAACTAAATTTATCTGACGATGAAGTCTGAGCCGTTCGCTGATAAATTGTAAGTGAACTTACATTTAGCTCACTTATTTCAGACTTTATAACGCTCAACAATGCAAGTATACTTGTATTGTCTTCGCTAATTCGAAATTTTGCACTAATTTTGCACTAAATTTAAATATAATAATGAAATCTATGATTAAACGTATGGGTGCGATGCTATCGCTGCTGTGTGTAGCGGTGATGATGCAAGCACAGATTCATGAGCCTATCAAGTGTGAAGCTTCGTGGGCTATGGTGGGCGAAGGCGTGGCCGAGCTGCGCATTGCTGCCAAGATTGATGCCGGATGGCATGTGTATTCTACCGAACTGGAGGATGGCCCTACCGCTGCGGCGCTCACCGTAGAGACCATCAAGGGCGCTCGCCTCGATGGCAAGCTGGGATTCACCGACGGTAAGGAGATTGCCAAGTATGACGACATGTTCGGTATGGACGTGCGCTACTTTGAGGACAAGGTGACCTTCGTGCAGCGCTTCATCCTCGAAGGCGACTACCTCGTGCAGGGCTACTTCACCTATGGTGCCTGCGACGACGAGAGCTGCTTGCCGCCTACCAACGTGGAGTTCAAGTATGAAGGGAAATATACCGCGCCTGCAGCCCCTCAGAAGAAAGCTGAGCCTGTGAAAGCCGCTCCCAAGAAAGAGGAGCCTAAGGCTGTCCCCGCTGCCCCGGTAGTTGCTCCTGCAGAGACTTCAGAGCCCTCCGAGAACTCCGAGCCCTCAGAGATCTCCGAGACCTCCGAGCAAGCAGTCAACGCCGAGAAAGCAAGCGCCTCTCAGTTTGGCGCCCTGTGGGAGCCTGTCATCGAGGAATTGGGCCAGCCGAAGGGCACAGCAGACACGGCCAACCAGTCGCTCTGGGCTATCTTCCTGCTCGGACTTGCTGGCGGACTCGTGGCTCTCGTGACCCCCTGCGTATGGCCTATCATACCGATGACCGTGAGCTTCTTCCTCAAGCGCAGTGGCGACAAGAAGAAGGGCCGTCGCGATGCCTATATATATGGTATATCTATCGTAGTCATCTACGTGCTGCTGGGCTTGCTCGTGACACTGCTGTTCGGTGCCTCGGCCCTCAACGCCCTGTCTACGGCCGCTATCCCCAACCTCTTCTTCTTCCTCCTGCTGGTGGTATTCGCCATGTCGTTCATGGGCGCTTTCGAGCTCACCCTGCCCGAGAAGTGGACTACTGCTGTAGATGGCAAGGCTGAGAAGACGGGAGGACTGCTCGGCATCTTCCTCATGGCCTTCACGCTCACATTGGTGTCGTTCTCATGCACAGGTCCCATCATCGGTTTCCTCTTGGTAGAGGTATCTACCACGGGCAACATCTTGGCCCCCACCATCGGTATGCTCGGCTTCGCCATTGCACTGGCCTTGCCCTTCACCCTGTTTGCCATCTTCCCCGCATGGCTCAAGGCTGCCCCCAAGAGCGGCGGCTGGATGAATACCGTGAAGGTGGTACTGGCCTTCGTGGAGCTGGCCTTCGCGCTCAAGTTCCTCTCTGTGGCCGACCTCGCCTACGGCTGGCATATCCTCGACCGTGAGACCTTCCTCGCCCTGTGGATTGCCCTCTTCGCACTGCTCGGCGCATACCTGATGAAGTGGATTATGTTCCCCCACGACGACGATGACGACCGCAAGGTGGGTGTGCCCCGCTTCATGCTCGGCCTCGTGTCATTTGCCTTCGCCATCTATATGGTGCCCGGCTTGTGGGGCGCTCCCTGCAAGGCCATCAGCGCCTTTGCTCCTCCCATGAGCACGCAGGACTTCAACCTCTACGAGCAGGAGCTGCATCCGCAGTCGATGGACTATGACCAGGGTATGGCCATTGCCCGTCAGGAGAAGAAGCCCGTGATGCTCGACTTCAGCGGTTATGGCTGTGTCAACTGCCGCGAGATGGAGCAGTCGGTACTGGCCGATGACAAGGTACTCGACCTCATCAACAACGACTACGTGCTCATCAGCCTCTACGTGGACGACAAGACTCCGCTCCCCGAGCCCATCCGCCTCACCGAGAACGGCAAGGAGGTGGTGCTGCGCAGCATCGGCGACAAGTGGAGCTACCTGCAGCGTACCAAGTTCGGTGCCAACGCACAGCCCTTCTACGTATTGCTCGACAATGAGGGCCACCCGCTGAACACACCGCGCTCATACGATGAGGACATTGACGCCTACATCAACTTCCTCGAAGAGGGCCTGAGCGAGTACAAGACAAGAAAATAAAGGAACCCCGCTTCCCGATACGCAAAGGAGGGTGCCCATCAGGGTACCCTCCTTCGTTTATGTAGTCACAAGCAGAGCCACCGGTGCGGTGCTCGATTGCGCATGTCAGCCCTTCACGAACTGGGCGGCCGTCCAGTCCTTCTCCACGCGGTGGCTGAGGTAGCGTAGCCCGAGGCGCTCGGCTTCGGCCTGAATCATGGGCAGGTCGCTCTCGTAGAATCCGCTGAAGTAGATTTCGGCTCCTTCGTTCATGCGGGCAACGTAGTATTGCATGTCGGCAAGGAGAATGTTGCGGTTGATGTTGGCAATGATGACATCAAACGGTCCCTCGGAAGCAAGTGATGAGGCGTCGCCCTGGAACACCTTGATGTTGTCGATATGGTTGAGGGCGAGGTTGTCGATGGAGTTGTTCACACACCACTCGTCGATGTCGATGGCAGTGAGCGATGAGGCTCCGCGCATGGAGGCCAGAATGGCGAGGATGGAGGTGCCGCAACCCATGTCGAGGACGGTCTTTCCTTGCAGGTCGATATCGAGCAGGTAGCTGAGGATGAGGCGTGTGGTCTGATGATGTCCGGTGCCGAAGGCCATCTGCGGGTTGATGATGATGTCGTAGGTTGCCTTCGGGTAGTCCTTGTGGAAGGTGCTGTGGATGACGCAGCGGTTGTCTACGACGATGGGCTCAAAGAAATTCTTTTCCCACTCCTCGTTCCAGTTCTTGTCCTCCATCTCTTTGGCGGTGAAGGTGATGGTGGTGTCGCTCATGGGAAAGTCGGTAAGCGCTTCGCGCAAGGCCTCCTCGCTGTAGAGTGGGGCGGGGATGTAGCCGATAGTGCCTTCGGGCGACTCTACAAAACTCTCGAAACCCAAGTCGGCAGCGAGGGCAGCGATGATGTCGTTGGCGGTCTCGCTCACAGGACTCACGGTAAAGGTGACTTCAATGTATTGCATGGTGGTATATAGTTTATTGTATATAGTTTATTGTTTAGAGTTTATTGTTTAGAGTTTAGAGTTTAGTGTTTAGTGTTTAGAGTTTGGAGCGTATTTGTTTTTGTTATCGTTGCGTTTCGTTGCAACTCTGTTGCTCTTCCTGCAAAATTACGCTTTTTTAGGGATTTTCCCCACAAATGATAGGAAATTTCCTTATGTCGGTCGTTTTTTATCTGCTATCTTTGTATCGTGAAAACAAAGATAGTAACCATATAATATATATAAGGTATGAAAAAAGGATTATTGACAGCATTGATGTTGATGGGAATCGTTGGTTCGGCATCGGCACAGCACGATGACATGTACTTCGTACCCAAGAAGAAAAAGGCAAAGACCGAAGCCGTGGCCAAAGAAGCGGCCGAGAGCACTGCTGCCAAGTCGGAATCTGCTAATGTAGCAGCAGGCAACGTAGCAGCAGGCAACCAAGAAACCAAGACTGTCTCGGCAACCTCGACCTACACGAAGGCGCTGGAGATGGATGAGGATACCTACAACCGTCGTAGCTCATACGTTACCGAGCAGGGCGATGCCGTGTCGGAGTTTGCCATGGCCGATGAAGGCTTTGTACTCATCACCGAGGATGGCGACACCATGTGGATGAATACCGATACGCTGAAGCTCACTCGCGTAAGCAACGAGGATGAGGGTTGGGTCAATGGCTTCGAGGGCAGTGACTCGGACTACGAATATGCCATGCGCATCGTCCGTTTCCGCAATCCACGCTACGCGATTCCCGTGAGCAGCCCGCTCTATTGGGATGTGGTATATGGTGGCGCCCTGTGGCCCAGCTGGGACTGGAATATCTACGATGATGGCATGTATGCCTATGTGTTCCCTTCATCGAGCAACTGGCTCTACTGGGATTACATGACGAGCTATCCCTTCGGATGGAGCCCTTGGGGACATCATTGGGATTATCATTGGGGCTGGCATTATGGTCATCATTGGGGACATCACTGGGGTTTCTACGGTCATGTGTGGTATGACCCTTGGTTCAACCCCTACTTCCACGGCTATTATCCCGGCTGGCATCACGGCCATCATGGTTACCATCCCGGTTTCGGCATAGGCAAGCCCGGATGGGGTGGAGTGACACCCGGCTCACGTCCACGAGAGAATGACCGCCACGCTACAGTAGCCTCTACCCGTCGTGGTTCGCAAGATAACAATGCCGTTAGCCGTGGCACAACATCAGCTTCGCGCCGTGGCGAAAGCGTCACCCGCACCGATAATGGTTCGACCCGCAGTTCATCGGTTCGCGTCGTGACAGGTCGCTCAGGCTCTTCCGTGAATCGCTCTTCAGGTGCCGTACGCTCATCGTCGAGCCGAGGCAGCAGTGATGAGGTCCTGCGTCGCGGTGGCAGCACATCGTCTTCGATAAGTCGCAGTGCCAACACTGGCAGCAGCTCACGTAGCTCATATACCCGTCAGAGCACTTCGCGCAGTGGCTCAAGTTCGACCTACAACCGCCCCAGCAGCACACGCAGCTCGTCGTCTTCAGTGAGCCGCAGCTCATCATCGAGCCGTTCGAGCAGCTATTCAAGCGGTTCGTCAAGCTCTTCGCGCAGCAGCTCATACAGCAGCGGAAGCTCTTCATACAGCAGCGGAAGCTCACGCAGCAGTGGTAGCTCATACAGTGGAGGCAGCTCCTATAGCGGTAGCTCGCGCAGTGGCGGTGGCTCATACAGCAGTGGCTCACGTAGCGGAGGCAGTACCGGTAGCCGCAGATGATAAGATACCTTTAGTGGCCTCACTGAGGACACTGAGATAAGAACATGAATCATGAATCATAAAATCATATATCACTATGAAACGTAACAGATTATTTATCCTTGCCGCAGCAATGCTTACAGCATCTTCAGCTATGCAGGCACAGACTTCATACGAGGCAGCCGCGCTGCTCGATACAGACCTTGGTGGTACAGCCCGCTTCGTGGGTATGGGTGGCGCTATGAGTGCACTTGGAGCCGACATCAGTACGATGGGAACCAATCCTGCTGGCATTGGCCTTTATCGCAGTTGGGACCTTTCGTTGTCGTTCGGTGGCAACTGGGTAACTCAGCGCACCAGCTCCAACGACACACGCAACCGTTCGTTTGACTCTTATGGCACGTTCGACAATGCAGGTTTGGTATTTACCAACAAGGTGAGCAACGAGAAGGTGCTCCGTTTTGTCAACTTCGGATTCAACTATCGCAATGTGAAGCGCTTTGGCGGCAAGATGGGTATGGCCTCCAATCTGAATGGCCTCTCACAAACCGGTCAGATGGCCTGGCAGGCATATGAAAATCAGAATGTTCTCCCCGAGGACTTCGACTATAGCAACCCTGATGGCTTCTATCAGAGAAACTATTATGATGAGCCTTGGGTGGGTTGGCTCACGCTACTTGGTGCTGATGGCCGTCTGATTGATGCGTCAGCTTTGGACGGAGGTTCCTATTATCCCTCCGATGCGAATAGCTACAATGAAATTCTGAGTGGTGGTATTGATGCATACGACTTCAACCTCTCGTTCAATCTGATTGATGCCGTTTACCTTGGCGTTACGCTTACAACCTATGATGTGGACCGCAAGCTGGAGTCATCCTACACCGAATACTTTGATGGTGGTGACTACACGCTGAAGAATTACTACCGCACTACGGGTTCGGGCTATGACTTCAAGTTCGGTGCCATCCTGCGCCCCTTCGAGGAGTCTTCGTTCCGTGTAGGTGTTTCGGCCACCACACCCACCGTATATAGATTGCGCGACTACAATTCGGCTATCATCAGCTCGTTCGTTACATTCGAGGATGGCTCCACTTACGAAGGCTCTATGGATACCTTCAGTGACGATGCCTATGGCGGCGACTGCTATACCGACTATACGATGATTGCTCCAGCCAAGATGAACGTCAGCATGGGAGGTACTATCGGTACATCATTGGCTCTTGGCGCTGAATACGAGTATGCCAACTTTGGCGCAGCCAAGCTCTACTATGAGAACGGCGATGAGAATACTGTGATGAACGACCATACTGCCGAAAACTTTACGGCTCAGCACACACTGCGCTTGGGCTTGGAAAAGATGTTTGCAGGCTCGTTCTACACTCGTTTAGGCTACAATTATCAGACGGGAGGCTATAAGTCTGATGCATGGAAGATGATTCCCATCAATTCCGTACAGACCAATACGGCCTACAAGAACATCCGCTCAAAGAATAACTTTACCTGCGGATTCGGTTACCGTGGCGATACATTCTATGCCGACGCAGCATTGCTCTACAGCCGTCAGTCATCTGACTTCTATCCCTTCGATGACCCCGAATTAGAGGCTACTTCGCTTAAACGTAACTTGATGAAGGGTATGCTCACTGTAGGCTTGAGGTTCTAATGATTCTAATGATTCTAATCCTTCGCTCGAATAGAACCCCTGGAATTCGTTTCCGATAACAAGGGTAGTACTGAGTACTAACACCAAAAAAGAGACGCTGCATTTGATGCGGCGTCTCTTCTCTTTATAGATAAAGTCCTTTCTCTTTCTAAGGAAAATTACTTGATTACTCCCAGTTCCTTACCTACCTTAATGAAAGCTGCAATAGCCTTGTCAAGGTCTTCGCGGTTGTGGGCTGCAGAGAGCTGTACGCGGATACGAGCCTGATCCTTCGGTACTACGGGGTAGTAGAAACCTGTTACGTAGATGCCCTCTTCGGCCATACGGTTGGCGAAGTCTTGTGAGAGCTTGGCATCGTAAAGCATCACAGCGCAGATGGCCGACTGTGTGGGCTTGATATCGAAGCCTGCTGCAAGCATCTTCTCACGGAAGTATACTACGTTCTCCTGCTGCTTGGTGTGGAGGTCGTCGCTCTCCTTGAGAATCTTGAACATCTCAAGCGATGCACCTACTACCGATGGGGGAATAGAGTTTGAGAAGAGGTAGGGACGTGAACGCTGACGGAGCATGTCGATAATCTCCTTGCGGCCTGTGGTGAAACCACCGATGGCGCCACCGAATGCCTTACCGAGTGTGCCGGTATGGATATCGATACGGCCGTAGCAGTTGAACTGCTCGCTAACGCCATGGCCTGTTGCGCCTACTACACCTGCAGAGTGGCACTCGTCGACCATTACGAGAGCATCGTATTTCTCTGCAAGGTCGCAAATCTTGTCCATAGGAGCCACGTTGCCATCCATAGAGAATACACCATCAGTTACGATGATGCGGAAACGCTGTTCCTGAGCCTCCTGCAAGCAGCGCTCGAGGTCGGCCATATCGGCATTGGCGTAGCGATAACGCTTTGCCTTACAAAGACGTACACCGTCAATGATGGAAGCGTGGTTGAGTGCGTCAGAGATGATGGCATCCTGATCGGTGAAGAGGGGTTCGAATACACCGCCATTGGCATCGAAGCAAGCTGCATAGAGGATGGTGTCCTCGGTCTTGAAGTAGTCAGAGATGGCTGCTTCGAGCTCTTTGTGGAGGTCTTGCGTACCGCAGATGAAGCGTACTGATGACATACCGTAGCCGTGAGTCTCCATAGCTTTGGTAGCTGCATCGATGAGGCGCTGGTTGTCTGACAGGCCCAGATAATTGTTGGCGCAGAAGTTCAGCACGTCACGTCCGTCGGCCAATTTGATGTTGGCACGCTGGGGAGTAGTGATGATACGCTCGTTTTTGTAGAGGCCGGCTTCCTTGATGCCGGTAAGCTCCTGTTGCAGGTGCTCTTTAATCTTTCCGTACATGATTAACTCGTTTTTTATGGTTTTTGACTATATGTGTTTCTTATTCTTCGATGACAAAATTAGCGAATTCGTCTGACATGGCATTGCCTGAAGTCCCTTTTTTATGTGAATTGTCGTATCGCATCAATGATTTTCTGCTTTTCGTCGGCAATATGGAGTATGAGATTCTTGTATTTGCCTCGTTCAGATAGCGATTTCAGCATGGGGTATATGGGCATCTCTTCGTTCCAATAGTGTGTGTCGAGAAATACCATGGGGCTGGCATAGCCAAAGCTGAGGTAGTGGTTTTGCACGGCATCCTGGAATATTTCTTGCATGGTGCCTGCGCTGCCCGGTGTATAGATGATACCTCCCTTGGCGATGGTGAGGATACCGTCTTCGCGGATGGCATTCTCGAAATATTTGGCTATGTGCGTGGCAAATGGCGTAGCAGGCTCGTGCCCATAGAGCCAGGTAGGTACGCCTATGCTCTTGTATTGTGTCTGCGGAAACTTGGTGCGCACTTGAAATGCAGTGTCGAGCCACAATACATCGGTATAGGCTGGGGCTTGCGTGAGTATCTTCATGGCTTCATACACCTCGGCCTCCAGACGTCCAGCCATCCATGCACCGAGGTGGGTGGCTTCCATTGCTCCTGGACCTCCACCGCTAATCATCAGATATCCTTGCTCGG
Organism: Bacteroidaceae bacterium; assembly: GCA_017465905.1. Lineage (GTDB taxonomy): Bacteria > Bacteroidota > Bacteroidia > Bacteroidales > Bacteroidaceae > UBA1189. Next base: position 32,497 of record JAFTVE010000042.1, read on the forward strand.
TGAGTAGCTTGCTGATGAGCACGATTTTCAGGTAAGCTTTGTCGGTACGCAGCAGTCCGTGACCACCCATGATGCCTACAACCTTTTTTTCATCATATTCGGCCAGCATATCGTGCAGCGAGTCACTTATGGAGTGGTCGTGTAGGGTGCGTGCCAGTGTCTCCTTGATGTCTGTGGTGGTCTTTCCCTTCTGTAGGTAGTATTGGTATATCGTGTTGTCAAAGCAGCACTCGTAACTCTCGGGTTCTCCCAATCGATAGCCCCTATAGAGCGTGTCGGCCGTATACAGATGGTTACGGAAACAATTATAAGGTACGTCGATGTGCGAGAAGATGAAGCAGCTCTTGTCGATTTGTACTCGCATCTGCTTGCTGAAGGTACAGCCCATGAACAAACAATCGTAGTAGCGATAAGTGGATGCAGGCTCAGTGAGCGAAGAGAAGTCCATATCCTTGAATATGTAGCGCTCTATGCGCTCCTGGTTCGCCAGCAGGTTGCGCAGCTCGTCGATGTGTTTTATTTCATGGTAGGTGCGGTACATGGTGTCTCGTTCTTAATTGTTTGGCTCAAGGTCGGAGTGGGGTGGCTATTCCTCAATCTTAAGCAGGGCTCCTGTAACGGGGTCAAACCACACTTTGATGTCCTTCTTCTTGGTGAAGAGTGATGACGATAGTGTCTCGGTCGTACCGAACTGGGCTATCGACACAGTCTCCTCGGCAAAAGTTTCCCTGTTGGTGTATACCTTGATGCTTACTTTGTCGGGGATGTTATATACAATACCGTCTTCCTTGTTCTTCTTCTCTTTTATGATTCTCTTGCTCTTCTTCTCTTCCACGGGAGCAGGAGCGGGAATGTTGCCTTTTCCCATGATGTCGATGTAGATGGGTGATCCGGCAAGGTCGTCACGGTGTAGCAAACCCAACTTGTGTGAGAAGCGTCCGATGATGAATCTTTCGGTATTGCCTTCAGGAATCACTTGATAGTTTTCGGTGATAACTTGGTGGCTTGTAGTACCGACAAAGAGTTTCATCAGAGCATCCTCTTGCTGTTGCAGTCCATCGAGAATGATTTGTATGCCTTCACCATCTTGGGGAGTATTCTCGTTTTGGCCGCGGAGAATGAGGTTTCTGTTCTCGCGGATATTATAGATTTCTTTGGCTACCAATTCGGCCAACTTGGCTTTGGAACTTGTCATCAGCATCTCCTCTGTCATGAAAGAGCGCGCGTCAAGTGATTTCTCTTCCTTGCTCTTCGCCGGGGAAACAACGCTTTTCTCGGGCTGTAAAGGTGATGCGTTCACTGCCAATAAAACACCTGCATCGTTAAGTTCAATGAAAGGGGCAACAGAGTTGGATGTAATCTTGATGTGGTATGCTTTTGACACATCGGGAAGTCCTTCCGTAGATAAGGTGACGCCTTTTATGAAATAGCGCAAGTCAGCCTCTTGCAAAATGTTGTTGATGCGCATGTAGCGCTCAGCATATTGGCATAGTTCACCAGGCGTATAAATAGTTTTCTCTACTGTAATGCCTACGTTGATGGCTGTCTTGGGTAGATAGTATACGGCTCCCTCTGCAGATATGCCGGGGGTATATGTCGTGACTTCTGTCTGTGCAGCCGAGGTGATGCCGAATGCCAGCAATGCGGCCATAAATAGTTGCTTTTTCATGTTTTGATGAGTGCTTGTTTCGTTACAAAAGGTAAAGATAGTATAATTTTCTGGTATGTTCTATTCTTTTGTCTTTTTTAACAGCAATTCATCGATAATCTTCTTCAATTCGGCTTTAGGTGATGCGCCTTGCATCAAGGTTGGCTTACCACTCATGGGAATGAAGAGTAGAGTAGGGATACTACGGATGCTGAATGCAGTAGCCAGGTTGCGCTCGTTGTCTACATTGATTTTATAAAAATCAACCTTGCCGGCATACTCCTGTGCCAGTTCATTGAGAATGGGTGATAATATGCGGCATGGACGACACCAGTCGGCATAAAAGTCGATGACGCAAGGGCGCTTGCCGAGGTACTTGAATTCATTCGGATTCTCCTGTATGTTGGCAATCTTCATGTTGAATTCATATTCAGTGAGCGTGGTGGGGACAACAGTCGAGTCGTTCGTTCCTTCTTTGCTCTTTTGCGCGTGACCTGCGGTGCTGACTGTGAGCAATAGCAATGTCATCAAGGTCTTGAATGTTGCTTTCATAATGATTTGTTTTAGTCTTAGTCGATTCTTAGAAACTCTTTGATGTCTCTTTTTGTTCATGCAGCAAATTCCATGCTTGTGGCAGATGCTCAATGATATCGCTGGCAATGAGGCTTATCTGCCCAATCTCGACGGCAGCTAAGTCACCAGCAAGTCCGTGGACGTATGTGGCTACTATGCATGCTTCGCGTGGTGGATATTTTTGAGCTAGCAGTGCGAGCAGTATGCCAGTGAGCACATCGCCGCTTCCTGCTGTGGCCATACCTGCATTTCCTGTCGTGTTGAATATGGTCTGTCCGTCGGGGCATGCGATGGCGCTGTAGGCTCCTTTCACGATGATGTATAACTGGTGGTCATTTGCCAATTTGCTCGCTTCTTGCAGACGATTGTTGAGTGTGAACTCTTTGCCTGCTATTCGTTGCAGTTCACGGTAGTGTGGGGTGAGGATGCTGTTGTCAGGTATCGAGTTTAACAGTTCTCGGTGTGTTCCTATACAGTTAAGTGCATCAGCATCCATGATGAGTGGACGCTGTTCTCTTTTGAGCAGTTCGGCAATACCTCGTGAAGTATCCTCTGCTGTGCCCAGTCCTGGCCCGATGGCTATGGCGTCGTACTTCGTTGTCTGTGGTGGCTGGGTGAAGTGTGTTGCAGACTTATCTTCGCTGATGATGGCCTCGGGTATGCTGCTTTGCAGAATAGGAGTGTTGTATGTAGGTGTATGCACGGTGAATAATCCCACTCCTGAACGCAATGCCGCTCTTGCCGACAGTATGGCTGCGCCAGCCATGCTGCGTTTCCCAGCGATGAGAAGGCCATGCCCAAATGTGCCTTTGTGTCCATCGTACGGACGAGAATGGATGTATTTTGCAACCTCGCTCAAAGTGGCTATTTGGCATCGCTCCCAATCGATAGGGCAGCCATAGGTATACTCAATCTTTTTCCTGTCGGGGGTGTTCATCTGCGACATCTTATTTTGAACGTAAAAGTAGTGCTTTTCGATGATATTTTATGCTGTTGCGAAAAAAAAATCCTTTTTCGTTATCGAATAAATGGATTTTGCTTAATTTTGTAGAAATTTCGCATAATATTTGAATATGGATACGATAAAAATAAAAGATAAGAACTTTACCGTTTCTATTTCTGAGGAGAAGATTCTCAAAGAGGTAGAGCGCCTTGCTGCACAGATCAGTCGCGATCTCGAAGGCAAGAATCCTCTCTTCTTGGGCATTCTCAATGGTAGTTTCATGTTTGCGGCCGACCTTTTCCGTCGCATTACTATCCCTGCTGAGATTTCGTTTGTCAAATTGGCCTCTTATGAGGGAACAGCTTCTACGGGTGTTATCAAAGAGGTTATCGGACTTTCTGAGAATATCAGTGGTCGTACCATTGTAGTGGTTGAGGATATCGTGGATACAGGTTGCACCATGCAGAAACTGTTGGAGAACCTTGGCACACGTTCGCCTGAATCGATTCATGTATGTACTCTTCTTCTCAAGCCTGAGAAACTGAAGGTTCCCCTCAATGTGGAATATGTGGCATTGGAGATTCCCAATGACTTTATCGTGGGTTATGGCCTCGACTATGATGGTTTCGGTCGCAACCTGAAGGATATATATACAGTGGTGGAATAAACAGAGTAATAACAATTATTATAAGGTAAAAAGCTATGCTAAACATTGTGATTTTCGGAGCCCCAGGCTCAGGAAAGGGTACTTATAGTGCTCGTCTCGTAGATACATTTAAATTAGACCATATCTCTACTGGCGATGTGCTTCGCGCTGAAATCAAGAACGGAACAGAACTGGGTAAAACAGCTCAAGGCTACATTGACAATGGTCAGCTCATTCCTGATGAACTGATGATTGGTATCTTGGCCAACGTTTATGACAGCTTTAAGGGGAGCAAGGGTGTAATCTTCGACGGTTTCCCCCGTACCATCGCTCAAGCCGAGGCGCTGAAGACCATGCTTGAGGAACGTGGCGAGAAGATTTCGGCTATGATTAATCTTGAGGTGAGCGAGGATATTCTGATGGCTCGTCTATTGCGCCGTGCTACACTCGAAGGCCGTGCTGATGACAATGAAGAAACCATCAAGAAACGCTTTGCCGTATACCACAATCAGACAGCTCCGCTCATTGAGTGGTTCAAGGGACAGGGCGTATTCCAAGGCTTTACCTACACCGATGAGATAGGTCTTGAGGGTATGGTAAAGAACATTACAGAGTACGTAAATACAATTATATAATTAGCGCTTAAGAGTTAGGATTTATGGCTTACGTGCGATAATATGTACTCTAAGTCCTAAGTCCTAACTCATAACTCCTAACTAAAATACGCGTGGCTGAAACAAATTTTGTCGATTACGTAAAGATCTATTGCCGTTCGGGCAAGGGAGGCCGTGGCAGCACCCACATGCGCCGTGTCAAGTATAATCCCAATGGTGGACCTGATGGCGGTAACGGTGGTCGTGGCGGGCATATCATCCTTCGTGGCAACCGCAACTACTGGACACTTCTGCACCTCCGCTACGATCGCCATGCTTTTGCTGGCAACGGTGGCAATGGGTCGAAGAACAAGAGTAGCGGTAAGGACGGTGAGGACAAGATTATAGAGGTACCTTGCGGTACGGTTGTCTACAACGCCGAGACAGGCGCCTACCTATGTGATATCACTGAGCACGGACAAGAGGTCATTCTGCTTCGTGGTGGCCGCGGTGGCTTGGGTAACTTCAACTTTGCTACACCTACGCGTCAGGCTCCGCGCTTTGCACAGCCGGGTGAACCTATGCAAGAGCTTACTGTCATCATGGAACTCAAGCTGTTGGCCGATGTGGGGCTTGTGGGCTTCCCCAATGCCGGTAAGTCAACCCTCCTTGCAGCCGTTTCGGCAGCCAAACCAAAGATTGCCAACTATCCTTTCACCACGTTGGAACCGAACTTGGGCATTGTTTCCTATCGTGACAATCGCTCTTTCGTGATGGCCGATATTCCCGGTATCATCGAAGGTGCCAGTGCCGGTAAGGGACTTGGCCTACGCTTCCTACGCCATATAGAGCGCAATTCACTGTTGCTGTTTATGGTGCCGGGTGATACCGATGATATTCGCAAGGAGTATGATATCCTACTCAATGAGTTGGCCACTTTCAATCCCGATATGTTGAGCAAACAGCGTGTGCTGGCCATCACCAAGTGTGACCTCCTGGATGAAGAACTGGTGGAGATGCTCGAAGAAACACTGCCCGATGATGTTCCCCATGTATTCATATCTTCTGTTACTGGACTGGGGGTCTCTGTATTGAAGGATATACTTTGGAACGAGCTGAACAAGGAGGACATCCACGCCGAACTCAGCAAGGACAGCCTCGTGCATCGTGCCAAGGATATGGGCTATTTGCAGGAAGAACTTCGTGCCATGGGGCAGGATGATGACATCTCTGTTGAGTACGAAGACATTGACGAGATGGAAGACTTTGAATATGAGTTTGACGACGATATAGAATTTGATGAAGAAGACTGATGAATAGCGAAGATATTTTCACCAAAGGCATCATGTTCAAGAAGGTGGCCTCTGACCGCCCCAAGGAGGAGAAGGTGAAGACCAAGGCCAAGAAGAAAGCCTATATTACTGGTCAGCACCACTCCGCATCGGCCAAGATGAAGGCCGAGATACGTCGCAAACGTGCCAATCGTCATAAATGACACAGACTGATGCTCAATAATCTATACGATATTGTCAAGGAACGCATATTGGTTCTTGACGGTGCCATGGGCACCATGATACAGCAATGTGGACTCACCGAAGAGGACTTTCGTGGTGAACGCTTTGCCCACCTGCCCGGTCTACAGAAGGGCAATAACGACCTGCTCTGCCTCAGCCGTCCCGAGGTGATTGCCAGCATTCATAACCGTTACCTCACAGCTGGAGCCGATATTATCGAGACTTGCTCGTTCAATGCCCAGCGCATCTCCATGGCCGACTATGGATGTGATCACCTTTGCCGCGAGATAAACCTCGCAGCAGCAGCTATTGCCCGCCAGTGTGCCGATGCCGTGAGCACACCCGACAAGCCGCGCTTCGTGGCAGGCTCAGTAGGTCCCACCAACAAGACCTGCTCGCTCAGCCCCGACGTGAATGACCCGGCCATGCGTGCCATCACTTACGACGAACTTGTAGAAGCCTACGACGAACAGATGCAGGCACTCATCGAAGGAGGCGTGGATGCGCTGCTCATCGAAACCATCTTTGATACGCTCAATGCTAAGGCAGCCATCTATGCAGCCGAGCAAGTGATGGAGCGCATGGGACGCCGTGTGCCGCTGATGCTTTCGGTGACCATCTCCGATGCGGCAGGACGCACCCTCTCGGGACAGACACTCGATGCCTTCCTCGCCTCGGTGAGCCATGCCGATATCTTCTCCGTAGGACTCAACTGTTCATTCGGTGCTGCACAGATGAAGCCTTACCTCAAGGCACTGGCCTCACGTGCACCCTACTATATATCGTGCTACCCCAATGCCGGACTCCCCAATAGTCTCGGCGGATATGACCAGACACCTGCCGAGATGGCTCTGCAGGTGAAGGAGTATATGGATGAGGGGTTAGTAAACATCATTGGTGGTTGCTGTGGTACTACCGATGCCTATATTGCCGAGTATGCGCCGCTTATACCTGGTTCCAAGCCTCACGTGCCGGCTGCACGCCCCGAGGCATTATGGCTCTCGGGTCTGGAACTCTGCGAGGTGACTCCCGAACGCAACTTCATCAACGTGGGCGAACGCTGCAATGTGGCTGGTTCGCGCAAGTTCCTGCGACTGATCAACGAAAAGAAATATGACGAAGCGCTCTCCATTGCCCGCCAACAGGTGGAGGATGGAGCACAACTGCTCGACATCAATATCGACGATGGCCTGCTCGACACGAAGCAGGAGATGGTGCATTTCCTTAATCTTATCGCTTCGGAACCCGATATAGCCCGCGTGCCCATCATGGTGGACTCATCGCGCTGGGAGGTTATCACGGCTGCCGTCAAGTGCATACAAGGCAAGTGTGTTGTCAACTCCATATCGCTCAAGGAGGGTGAGGAACTTTTCCTTGCTCATGCTCGCGAGATACACCGTCTCGGTGCTGCCGTGGTGGTGATGGCATTTGATGAACAGGGACAGGCCGACACGTATGAACGTCGCATCGCTATCTGTGAGCGTGCTTATCATCTGCTGGTCGATGTGGTAGGTATGCCGCCCCAAGACATTATTTTCGACCCTAATATCCTGGCTGTGGCTACGGGTATAGAGGCCCACGACAGCTATGCCATCGACTTTATCCGCGCTACGGAGTGGATACGCACCCATCTTCAGGGAGCTCATGTGAGTGGTGGTGTGAGCAACCTCTCCTTTGCCTTCCGTGGTAACAACTACCTGCGCGAAGCTATGCATGCCGTATTCCTCTTCCATGCTATCAAGGCCGGTATGGATATGGGTATCGTCAACCCCGCCACCTCGGTGCGCTACGACGATATCCCTGTCGAACTGCTCACGGCCATTGAGGATGTGATACTAAACCGTGCTCCAGGTGCCACCGAGAAACTTATCAGTATGGCATCAGAGTACTCAGAGAAATCGGAGAACTCAGAGAAATCGGAGAAAAAAGGTACCTCCTCTCTCACCCTCGAACAGCGCCTACAGCAAGCGCTCATCAAGGGCACCAGCGAGACTCTCGAGGCAGACCTTGCCGAAGCACTCACCCAATACCCCTCGGCCGTAGCTATCATCGAAGGTCCCTTGATGGCAGGCATGCAGGAGGTGGGTCGCCTGTTTGGAGAAGGTCGCATGTTCCTCCCCCAAGTGGTGAAGACTGCCCGTACGATGAAGCAGGCGGTGGACTTTATAGTGGAAAGTGGAAAGATGAAAGATGAAAGTAGACACCCTGACGACAATAACTGTCATCTTTCATCTTTCAACTCTCAACTTCACAAGCGCGTTCTCCTCGCCACCGTCAAAGGCGACGTGCACGATATAGGCAAGAACATCGTCAGTGTGGTGATGGGCTGCAATGGCTACGACATCATTGATATGGGTGTGATGGTGCCTGCCGAGGATATCGTGCAGAAGGTGCTTGAGTGCCGTCCCGACATTATCGGACTCAGCGGACTCATCACCCCCTCGCTGGCCGAGATGGTGAATGTGGCTACAGCTTTGCGTGAAGCAGGCATCAGCGTGCCTTTGCTCATAGGAGGAGCTACCACAAGTGCCATGCATACGGCGCTGAAGATTGCTCCTGTGTATGAAGGCCCCGTGGTGTATGTGAAAGATGCTTCGCAAAACTCGAGCGTGGCAGCAGCCTTGCTCAATGAGGAAACGCGCGATGCCTATGTGGCACGTCTGCGTGAGGAGCAGGAGGCCCTGCGTCAGGAGTTTGCACAGAAGGAGAAGAAATCGCTTCTCTCCCTTGAAGAGGCACGGAGCAAACGTCCTAGTTTCTTTTAATAATAGGGACGTGAATGGATGTTAGAGAGTAGATTCTCTATCTTAGCTTAAATGTTCTTTGGATAGTTCTGCCATCATTGCCCGATAATTGGTGTCAGTGGCAAGTACTTGGGGTATACCGATGACGAAGAGCTGTTGGCGTGCTCTGGTGAGGGCTACGTTGAGCTTGCGGTCAAGAGAAGCAGAATCATTGTTGTCTTTCTCGGTCAGCATTGTGCGTGCCGTGAGCAACTCCATTTGGAGTGCCGAGGTCACCGTGGTGCAATAGATGATAATGTCGCGCTGGCTGCCTTGGTAGCGCTCTACGGTGTCGATACTGATTTCATCGGTGTAGCTTGGCAGCTCTAGTGTAGCGAGCGCGTGGCGTATGAGAGCTCCTTGGCTGCGGAAGGGAGCGATGATACCTATCGTGTGGTTCGGGTCGTAGGGGAGATGGTTGGCTTGGTAGAGTTTCACGATAGCTTCGACGAGTGATGCGCATAGCTGGGCTTCGTGGCTGTTGGTCTTGAACCGCTCTTCACCTTCGGGCATAGGGCAGGGAATGAACGCTGTACGGTGGGTGGCTGCAAGTGTTTGCATAGGGCTCCCGGTATGATACTTTATATAAGGGAGCAATGCTGTCTGATGGGGTAGGGGCACAGGGCGAAGGCGCCCACCATAGAAATGTTGGTTGGCAAAGTGGCTGACCTCGGGATGCATACGCCCTTGATGGTATAGGGTGACGATGCAGTCGGTATGCCCGGCTATGGTGAGACGATGGTAGAGACGCTCGAAGAGCGACTGGCGGCAGTCGGTGAATCCTAGACCGATAAGATCTTCGTCGGTAATGCAGGCCTCCTCTTCAGTTTGTAAGGATATGGCTGGCAGCTGCTTATGGTCGCCTATGAGAATGTATTTCCCGGCTTTGGTGAGTAGGCCTACTATTTGCGGCTCGAGTATCTGTGAAGCTTCGTCTATGATGGTAAGGTCGAATTTTTTGGCTTCGAACAGTTCAGGACGGTTGGCTGCGGTACTTACGGTGCTTACGATGATACGCGTGGATGCGATAAGCGAGCGCACCTCATCACGGTTGTTCAGTGAGGCTGTGAGCCGGGCGAGTGTGCGGGGTGCATACCGCTCATCACAGCTCTGCTCGCTTCCCAGCCGTATGTATGCTGGAGCGTCGGGGATACTCTCTAAGGCACTGCATATCTCGTCGACAGCTCGGTTGGTGTAGGCCATGAGCAGCATATGGCTGGAGGTATGCCGATAGTGCTCCTCTACGATGGAGCGTAGCACGATGGAGGTCTTGCCTGCACCGGGAGCACCTAAGATAAGTGCATAGTCGCATGCTTGGCGTACGGTTCGCACAATAGCATCGGTCTCTTCACCGGGATAGTGTCCTTGAATATCTACGCTGGTGTCTGTTTGCGGAAGTGTTTTCCCTAAGATGAGATCCTGGCAGCGCTGTGGTGCGCAGAGCAGGGTGTATAGGTTGCGATATAGGGCCGATGAGGCGCTGTCGCTAACGTCGTGTTCCATGGCGTAGCTGGCAGTTGGGGGAAACACATCGGCGCTATGCTGATGTTGGCGAAGTCCTATGCGTAGGGTATGGGTGTCGATATGTAGCAAGGTTCCCTTATGCACTTGGCGTGTGGCTACGCTGTCGGTCTCATTCTCCTTGACGTAGAAGAGTATCATGTCGCCTCGGCGGAAGTTGGGCACATCGGTTGTGTCTAATGGAGGGAGGTTAAAGATGAGCGTGTCGTATCCGCATCCATCGTCGGAGACGAAGCTATGCAGGCCGAGGCGGTCGATGATATCCCCGTCGGCCAGCTTCTCTTCATAAGTGCGGCACCACAGATGGCTCTGTGCATTGTCTCGTTCGTTGCGCCCGATCTTGGCGATGTACTGCTCGGCTGCAGTGAAGCGTAGATAACGGTAGAAGTAGACCTTGACGATGGGGGCTGCTTGATGGAAAGGGGTGAGCTGCTTGGTAAGGGCAGGACGCAGATAGTCGCTCCACAAGCGGTTGGTGATGGGACGAGTGTTGAAGTCGTCCGGACTCAATGCATCGAACAATGCAGCCGTGTCGGGCTCTGTTGCCAAACGATGCATGAGGCGTACGATGGCATTGCGCAGCACCAGTGCATCGTCCACAATATGAGGGTGACTGTCGCCTGTGAAGTAGCGTGGATAGCGGGAGTAGAGCAGCAGACCGGTAATCTCGTCGCGAGGGATGCCTGTATTGATGTGCAGCATCTCGCGGTATAGCATCATCTGGGCTGTATGGCTTTGCTTGGGACCTTGCGGAGCAGAAAAGTATTCATCGGCCTTGCCCGACTTGAGTTCAACAAGCAGGCGTAGGTTGCTTTGCAAGTAGTCGAGACGGCCTTGCAGACCCAGTGCAGGGCAAATAAAGGAGGGCTCGAGCATAGCGCCACCGCCAGCTCCTGCAGGATAGCGCTGGTGGAGTGCCTCTACGGATTGTCGTATGTGCTCATACTGTGTGCGGGTGTCCTGAAAGAAGGAGGCATTGATGTCGGGGCACACGGCAAATTTCAGGGCATCGCTCGTGAAGGCTTTGCGTATGGAGGAGCCGTACGAGGCAGGACGTTCGGGATTGTCGTTGACACTGTCGTCAAGAAACTGGTTGGCCGTATTTCCCAATAGGATGGGGCGTGTCACCTCCTTGGGTGCCAGCATGCCCAATATATACCGCATAGGATGAGGCCCGCTCTCTGAGAAGCAAGCTGTGAGGCTACTGATGTCGATGAGATAGTCGGGTTCGATGATGAGGCGATGGGCACGCATCCTCGCAGATGAGGAGTCTGGGATGTGCTCCGTGCCAATCAGCATGATGGTGTCTCCCTCGCGTAAGTGCTCTATGTCGGGCAGATATGCTTCTGCTACTATCTCGGCGCATATATCCTGTCCGTCTACTGTAGCTCCATAGACATAGGGCGCAACAGCATGGTGTACGTGCAGACGAATGTTGTTGTCGAGGCTCATAGCTGTGCTAGGATATCGGATATGCTGTCAGCATCTTCGTTGAGGCTATCCTTTTCACGGATGATAGGACTGACATGTGGCACGTAGTGTATGGTGTCCCAAAACTGCTCCTCGCGTAAGCAGTACTCGCTGTACTTGTGTCGTACCTTACGGACAAACAGGGTGGTTTCGGTTCCAATGAAGCGTCCGTTGCGGCACAGGGAGTCGGTATAGTAGATGGAGTCGCTCTTCAGACGTAGGAAGGTTTCCACATTATCGTTCCATACATGGCGGTTATATCCGTACTTGTCTGCCAGTCGCATGGCATCCTGTATGTGCCCGAAGCCGGCATTGTATGAGGCCAATATGAAATGGATGCGTTCGCTCTCGGGGATACGGCGGAAAAGGCGGTTGAGATAGACGAAATAGTGTGTGGCCGCACGCACGCTCTCGGCAGGGTCGCGCTCCTTTCCTTCGGGTACTCCCATGGCACGTGCTGTACGTGGCATCAGCTGCATCAGCCCTTGGGCACCTACAGCCGAAGTGGCCGCAGTGTCGAACTTCGATTCTACATAGGCCACGGCAGCAAGCAGTTTCCAGTCCCAACCTATAGTGTCGGCATAGGCCTGAAACAGGCTGTCGTAAGATGATATGGAGAAGGTGGGTGGCGTAGTGTCGGGAACCTCTGCCGTTTCCTTAGGGGCAACGGGCATGTGTGTGGGAGGTATGATACTCACCACAAAAGATATGATGAGCGCCACAATGATGACAACGTAGAATGTCTTTTCCCGCTTACGCATTTACCTTTTCTGTTTAGAGTTAGGACCCTCAACCGTCAACCTTCAATAGCGAAGCCCTTGGCTTGTCCAAGAACTATCAACCCTTCCCAAGGCACTGCTGGATGAACAGCCGTAGCATCTCTATGGCCTTGACATTATGTCCGCCATTAGGGATGATGATGTCGGCATACTGCTTGGTGGGTTCGATGAACTCATCGTGCATGGGCTTCAGCACGTTGCGATACTTGCCGATGAGCATCTCCAACGGGTGTCCACGCTCGGCGATGTCGCGTGTGATGACACGCAGCAAGCGCTCGTCGGGCTCGGCATCTACAAATATCTTGATGTCCATGAGGTCGCGCATGCTCTTGTCGTACAGTGCCATGATGCCCTCCACGATGATGACTTCGCGTGGTTCTACATGTACCGTCTCTTCGAGTCGTGTGCAGGTGATATACGAGTAGGTGGGCTGCTCTATGGAGCGTCCCTCGCGCAGCTCGTTGATCTGATGTGCCAGCAATGACCACTCGAAGGCATCGGGGTGGTCAAAGTTAGTCTTCTTGCGCTCCTCGAGCGGCATGTCCGACTGGTCGTTGTAGTACGAGTCCTGTGGTATCACAGCCACCGAGCCCTCGGGCAGGCTCTCTACGATTTTCTTTACTACGGTGGTCTTTCCCGAACCTGTGCCACCTGCTATGCCTATGATAATCATAATCTTTTTCTTAGAGTTTCAGAGTTCTCGGAGTGCTCGGAGACCTCCGAGTTCTCAGAGAAAGAATAACTACAGCCTCTCACACTCCTCCAGCCAAAGTGCTGCACTTGCATCGCTCGGCATGCGCCAGTCGCCACGCGGACTCAGCGATACACTACCCACCTTCGGCCCGTCGGGCAGGCACGAGCGCTTGAACTGCTGCTGGAAGAAGCGGCGGAAGAAGGTCGTGAGCCACTTCTTGATGGTTGCCTTGTCGTAGCTGCCGTCGAAGGTCTTGCAAGCGATGTAGTATATCTTCGATGGGGTATAGCCCGAGCGCAGGAAGTGGTAGATGAAGAAGTCGTGCAGCTCATAGGGTCCCACCAGGTCTTCGGTCTTCTGCTTGATGGTGCCGTCGGCCTTGGCCGGAATCAACTCGGGGCTGATGGGCGTGTTCACCACGTCGAGCAGGATGTCGCGTATCTCCGCATCGTAGGTGTGGGTAGCCTCCCATGCCACGAGGTGGCGTACAAGGGTCTTGGGTATGCCGGCGTTCAGTCCGTACATCGACATGTGGTCGCCATTGTATGTGGCCCATCCGAGTGCCAGCTCCGAGAGGTCGCCCGTGCCTATCACGATGGCGCTCTCGCGGTTGGCCACGTCCATGAGCAGCTGGGTGCGCTCGCGGGCCTGGCTGTTCTCATACGTAGTGTCGTGTAGGGTGATGTCGTGCTCTATATCCTTGAAGTGCTGTATGCATGCATCCTTGATGCTGATCTCGCGCAGGGTGATGCCCAGCAGCTGCATCAGCGCGAGGGCATTCTGGTAGGTGCGGTCGGTGGTGCCGAAGCCCGGCATGGTGATGCCTATGATGCCTGTGCGTGGCAGCCCGAGGCGGTCGAACGTGCGCACCGTAGCCAGTAGCGCCAGCGTAGAGTCCAGTCCGCCCGATATGCCTATCACCGCCTTCGAGCAGCGTATATGGGTGAGGCGCTTGGCCAGGCCGGCCACCTGTATGTTGAGTATCTCGTTGCAGTGCGCATTCAGCTCGTTGCCGCTCGGCACGAAGGGCAGGGGCGAGTAGGTGCGGCTGAGTGCACACTCCTTTTCGGTGATGGTGCGGGTATGCACGTGTGTGGCCTTGGGAAAGAGGTCGGCCTGTGCGGTAGCGAAGGTGGTGTTGCCACGGCGTTCCATGCGCAGTTTGTCGAGGTCTATCTCCGTGCATACCAATTGGGCATCGAGGCTGAAACGCTGCCCCTGTGCTATCATCGTGCCGTTTTCGGCGATGAGGGCATTGCCCGCAAACACGAGGTCGGTGGTCGATTCTCCATAGCCGCAGCTGCTGTATACGTATCCTGCCATGCAGCGGGCCGACTGCTGGGCGATGAGCGATCGTAGGTATTCGTGCTTGCCCGTCACCTCGTCCGATGCCGAGAGGTTGAAGATAATCTCCGCACCCTGCAGGGCCAGTGCCGAGCTGGGCGGTGTCACACTCCACAGGTCCTCACATATCTCCACGCCAAAGGCATAGCGTCCCGTGTGGAATATCTGGTACGAACCTATGTGCACCTCTTGTCCGGCATACTGTATGTTGTCCTCCATGCGCAGGTTGTAGCCTGTGCTGAACCATCGGCGCTCGTTAAACTCGCCGTAGTTCGGTATATAGCATTTGGGCACGATACCCAGTATACGGCCTTGCTGCACCACGAGGGCGCAGTTGTACAGTGCTCCGCACACATAGATGGGTGCACCGATGATGTATATGTTGTCATACCCCTTGGTGGCTTCGGCAAATCGTGCCACGCCGTTCTCGGCCTCTTGCAGCAAGGTCTGTTGTGTCAGCAAGTCGCCGCAGGTGTAGCCCGTGATGCACAGCTCGGGGAACACCGTCACCTCAGCGCCCTCCTCATGGGCACGATGTGCCATGGCGATGAGCTGCTCTGTATTATACTTCGTGTCGGCCACGCTGA
Source organism: Bacteroidaceae bacterium (assembly GCA_017465905.1). GTDB lineage: Bacteria > Bacteroidota > Bacteroidia > Bacteroidales > Bacteroidaceae > UBA1189. Next base: position 47,592 of record JAFTVE010000042.1, read on the forward strand.
CCAGCGGTATGGCGGCACCCACTTTGATGAATCCGTGTTGCATAGTTGTTGCGATAATACTTTTGGGTACAAAAATAACACAAATATTTTATATGACAAACAGAGGAGGACTTATAATGTATCAGGCCCGATAAGCGTTTTGCTTCGGGTGTAGCAACCGTTTGGGCAGCTATATAATGATTTGCATTTACCCCTACATATTAGCGATAATTCTAAAACAGATTCTTATATCATAGCTATTGATTTTCCCTGATTTTTAACCTCAGGGAATACGCATTATAAATTTGGTTTATTTCTCGCAGATAATCAACCTTTTGCCTCACGCAGACTCCGCAGACTTACGCAGAATTTGCGAGTCGCTTCGCCCTCGCTGCCATCCGGACGGTACACGCGCCGACGCGGTA
>JAFTVE010000043.1 GCA_017465905.1 Bacteroidaceae bacterium
CTGTCCCATCAACCGAGATGTCAAGCGGAACAGTATGGAATCAGAGAAAGCGTAAACCTCGCCAGTAGGGCTAGAGAAAAGGTGTAAATCTTTTCAGCTAATGAAGCAAAAAAACGTCTACTGAAATCAGGAAAAGACAAACAAACCATACAAAAGTTTTTCTCTTCGCGAAGAGAATACTTTATTCTCGCGAAGAGAATGATTTATCCTCGCGAGGAGAATAGTTTATCTTCGCGAGGGTAATGAAGAGCATAGCCGTAGAACAGGAACAAATGCCCTGTAAATCATCATCGAAGACACTATACAACTATAGAATCTGTTTGGATTTTACCGTTTATTGTTTTTATGTCATACTTTTCCGTTTATTTGAGTCCCTTTTTGGCATTTTTACATTCTTTGATCTTGCAAATAGACCACTATTCGCCGCGATCAAACAATGCAAATCTTCTCAAAAACAACTCTCAACTAAACTCGAAATAAAATCCAAACAGATTCTAAATCGAAGGCAATAAAAAACTGCCACCCGGCAAAAATGTAATTGCATAGGGGGCAGTAGGGGGGCAATCATCCTATTTATGGATAATTTGCGGGCTATTTGCGGGTATTTATGTTGAAAACAGGGGGTGAGCCTCTCTCCTTGTTGTGCGGCTTATAGTACCAGCTTCAATATCTCCTCGGCATGATGTACGATATGATTGGCTCCATTGGAGCTGAGCTCCTCTTCATCGCGGAATCCCCAAGTGACGCCAATGCTCTCTACCTCTGCATTGTGTGCCGTAAGCATGTCGACACCCGAATCGCCAATATAGATGGTGTCGGCGCGGGAGACTCCCGTAACTGATAGTATGTCGTTCACGATTGTGGGGTCGGGCTTGATGGCTACACCTTCGCGCTGGCCATATACGGCTACGAAGCGTATGTCGGGGAAGAAATGCGCGACGAGCTTGGCGGTTGCCTGCTGATACTTGTTGGAGGCTACGGCTACTTGCACTCCGTGGGATTGTAGTTCGTGGAGCAGCTCTACGATGCCGGGGTAGGGACGGCTGTCGTCGGCGTTGTGCTCATTATAATAAGGTATGAAATGGGTGCGTATGCGCAATACGTTCTCTTCGTTGCGTGCCTCTTCGGGGAGTGCGCGGGCAAAGAGTTTGTTGATGCCATTGCCTACAAAGTGGTAGTATGCCTCGGTAGGGTGGGTCGGATAGCCACACTTGGCCAATGCTTGGTTGGTAGCATTGGCCAAGTCGGCTACGGTGTCGAGTAGGGTGCCATCAAGGTCGAAGATGGCAAGTCGCTTATTCATCTTTCTTTATCTCTAAAGTACTTTTCAGTTGTTGCTCCCACTTCTTCACCCATTCAAACCAACTGTCGGCGCTGTGCATCTTGCTCTGCTCCTCCTTGTCAGAGGCAAAAGCTATATAATAGGTGAAGCTGAGTTCCTTGGAGAGGCTTCGTGCCTTATCGCCCAGCAGGTAGAGCATGTTCTCTGCATTGTCGGGCTCGCCCACTACATGGCGCTGGGGGATGCTTACTGCCATGCCCAGTACCTCTTTCTTGCGGTTCAGGGTGTCCTTCTTTCCTGCTGGCCAATTGTCGCCCCATACAGCTGCTGTACCTATGTGGTCGGTGTATGTCTGGCAATTGTCTACTTTTATAAGACCTGTGCAGAAGGGTTTGCTGATGGGTTTCTCGCCCTTGATGCAAACATCTACCTGGACGTCGCGATGTTCACCATAGAGGGTGTAGCGTAGGGTGAGGTCAAGCTTGTTGCCTTCGTATTGCCAATCCTCATCGTGGATCTCTACCACGGTGCGCAGGGGGCCATAGGCAAGGATGCTCTCGGTGCGTGATTTTACAGGCTGTATATATGATGGCTTATTGTCGGTATAGCCACGGAAAGTGCCAAGAGCACAGGTCGTTCCAGCCCACAGGATATCATCGCCATAGCCATTGGCGAGGTGGTCGGGAGTGGGGTAGAACTGGGTCTGCTCAATCTCCAGTTGTTGCTTGCGCTTACCGTAGATGTCTACCGTCTGACGCTCGTCGAAGTATACGCGGTAGGCCACGAGTTTGGACTCGAAGGCAGGACCATGATGGTGGAGATTGTTATATACGTTCACGTTGCCGGGTACGGTAAGCGACTGTATGGGCTTGTGACCCTTCGACTTGTCGCTAAGGAGCATCTCGGCAAATACTTGGGCGGGGTAGCGTCCGGGCTTGGCTGTTTGGCTCAGCTCGACGGTTACCTTACGCTCTTCACGTCCAGGGACATCAAGGAGGAACACCACCTCTTCGTTGACGCCGTCGCCATTGAGGTCATCGAGCTGGGAGGGTATCTCTACGTCTGTCTGTGTGTCTTCGTCCCATACGCATACCGTGGCAGAAAGGTAGTTTGCTGCTTGCTGCTCGGGAGTGAGCGTGAGTACAACGGGCTCGTTGCTCTTGTCGAGCTTCGATGGGTTGCCGATTGTGTATGTGAGTTGCTCGCTAGCGCTCTGCCCCATGATGCTGAGACAGAGTAGGCTGGCGAGGCTAGTGATTATTGTTCGCATAAATGTATGTTCTATTTATTAAATTAGAGGTCTACGGCCTGTTGCTTGCCAATCTGTGCATAGTTGTCACCGTTGATAGTAACGTTCTGCACACCGCCCATGCGTATGGCAGGACTACCGTCCTCGGTCTCAATCTTCAGGTTGTTGATGGTGATGTCCTTGGCCTCCTGGAATACGGCACCCTCCTTGGCATCGGTGATGATGACGTTGTTGAGGTTGATGTTGGCTATGCGCATCTCGGGCAAGCCATTGAAGAAGATGGCGCGTCCGGAACCCTTACATGTTACGTTGTCGATGTAGATGTTGCGGAAGATGGGGGTCTCTTCTGTTACGGGCAACAAGTTGCCTGCCATATTACCCTCTTCGTCGTAGTTGACCTCCTCGCGTGACTTGCCGCTATAGAAGAGGTTGAAGATGAGGGCTTCGGCGGGGATATTGATCATGTTGATGTTGCTGATGTAGATGTTCTCCACGAGTCCGCCACGTCCGCGACAGCTCTTGAAGCGGAGACCTACGTCAGTGCCCATGAATGTACAGTTGTCAACGAAGATGTTCTGCACACCACCACTCATCTCGCTACCTACTACGAAACCTCCATGGCCGTGCAGCACGACATTGTTCTGTATGATGACATTCTTGCAGGGCTCGCCACGGCGGCGTCCGTCCTCATCCTTGCCCGATTTGAGGCAGATGGCATCGTCACCGGCATCGAAATGGCAGTTGGCGATGATGGCGTTGGTACACGACTCCAGGTCGAGTGCATCGCCATTCTGTGAGTACCAGGGGTTTACGACGGTAACCTTGTTGAGGGTGATGTGGTCGCATGAACGTGGGTGCAGACACCAGGCGGGTGAGTTCTTGAAGGTACATCCCTCGATGAGTACACGCTTGCACTTCACGAAGTTGAGCAATACGGGGCGCAACCAGTCGCGGATGCTGTTCCACTCCTCTTCGGTTTCGATGCCTACGGGGTTGTTGAAGTTGATGCAGGCCTTCATGCCCTTGATAGAGCCCTCGCTGGGATACCATGTAGTGCCCTCTACTACACCGCCCTTGCGGATGAGCTTGTTCCATTGGCTTTCAGTCATCTTGCTCTTCTTCACTGCACGCCAGGTGTCGCCATTGCCGTCAAACGTTCCATGTCCTGTGATGGCTATGTTCTCGCAGTTCCATGCTGAGATGGGCGACTGGCAACGGCGTGTGTCGAGTCCCTCAAAGCTGGTCTCGATGATGGGGTAGAGCGAGTGGTCGCCCGAGAAGTAAACCAGGGCATTGTACTCGGTATAGAGATTCACGTTGCTCTTCATCTCGATAGGACCTGTTATCCACAAGCCTTCGGGGATGACTACCGTGCCACCGCCCTTCTCGCTGACGTGAGTGATGGCATCGTTGATGGCCTTGGTATTGAGTGCTATACCATCGCCTATGGCACCGAATTCCTCGATGCTTACTTTGTAGTCGGGGAAGGTAGGCAACTGCACCTCCTCCATCTCGAAGGGCAGACGGTCATAAACAGCTTTGTCGATGGGGTAACTCTCCTTCTTGCCTCCGCAAGCTGCAAGCAGTGCCATTGTGGCTGCTGCTAACAGGGTGTAGAAATGTCTTTTGTTCATAATGGTATTGTTAATATGATTGTTTGTCATGCTTTATCGGACAAAGATACAATTTTAATTTTATACTCAATGAAAAATGGGGTACGGATTTGACAATAACGGTGAAACTTTATACCTTTGCCACCGTAAATCAATCTACCAACGAATGGAAGTAGCCTTATATCTCATTCCCTGCACCTTGGGCGATACCCCTGTTGAGAAGGTGCTGCCTGCTTATAATCACGATATTGTCGTGGGTATACACCATTTTATAGTCGAGGACATACGTTCGGCCCGCCGTTTTCTCAAGAAGGTGGACCGCGACATCAATATTGATGAACTCACCTTCTACGAGCTCAACAAGCACACCTCTCCCGAAGCCATCAGCTCGTATCTGAAGCCCTTGCAGCAGGGCCAGCCTATGGGAGTCATCTCTGAGGCAGGATGTCCTGCAGTTGCCGATCCGGGAGCCGATGTCGTGGCTATAGCACAGCGCAAGAAGCTGAAAGTGGTTCCTCTGGTGGGGCCGTCGAGCATTATTCTCAGCGTCATGGCATCGGGGTTCAATGGCCAAAGCTTTGCTTTCCATGGCTACCTTCCTATCGAGGTCGGAGAGCGTGCCAAGATGCTCAAGCATCTGGAATCCAGGGCTTATAATGAATCGCAGACGCAGCTGTTTATAGAGACTCCCTATCGCAACTTGAAGATGTTCGATGACATCCTCCGTACTTGCCGCCCACAAACCCGTCTGTGCATTGCTGCCAACCTCACTTGTGAAGGTGAATATGCTGTGACCCGCACCATTGCTGAGTGGAAGGGGCAACGCCCACCCATAGAGAAGATTCCCTGCATATTCTTGATTTATCGTAATTAGGTAAACCTTTCCTGTCGGTTTACCGAGAATAATAAGAGGAGGGTGTGTCGCACCCTCCTCTCTTGTTTCAGTATTGTCATTCTGAGCAAAGCGAAGAATCTCTATTTGTCATTTGGACTGCTATGAGATCCTTCGCTACGCTCAGGATGACACTACCGTATATTATTTATTAGTTTAGCTCCTTAATACGCAAACAAAGGATAATCCTTCATGGTCGCATTCACACGAGCACGAACACTGGCGATTACCTCCTCGTTCTCCACGTTAGAGAGCACAGTCTCTATCATCTCGGCAATCTCCACCATGAGGTCCTCCTTGGCACCACGTGTAGTGATGGCAGGTGTTCCGAGACGGATACCAGAGGTCTGGAATGCTGAGCGGCTATCGAAGGGTACCATATTCTTATTTACGGTGATGTCGGCCGATACCAGTGCCTTCTCGGCTACCTTACCGGTGAGGTCGGGATATTTCTCGCGCAAGTCTACGAGCATGCTGTGGTTGTCGGTGCCGCCCGATACGATGGTGAATCCACGTGCGATGAGCGCCTCGGCCAATGCCTTGGCATTCTTCTGTACCTGTGTCTGATACTCTTTATATTCGGGTTGCAACGCCTCGCCGAAGGCAACGGCCTTGGCTGCAATCACATGCTCGAGCGGACCACCCTGGATGCCGGGGAATACGGCAGAGTCGAGCAGTGCCGACATCATCTTTATCTCGCCCTTCGGAGTCTTCTTGCCCCAGGGGTTGGGGAAGTCCTTACCCATCATGATGACACCACCACGAGGACCGCGCAGGGTCTTATGTGTAGTTGAGGTTACGATGTGGGCATACTTAACCGGGTTGTCGAGCAAGCCGGCAGCGATAAGTCCTGCGGGGTGAGCCATGTCGATCATCAGGATTGCACCTACCTTGTCGGCAATCTCGCGCATACGCTTGTAGTCCCATTCGCGTGAGTAGGCCGATCCGCCACCCACAATCAGTTTAGGCTGTTCGCGTAGGGCAACTTCCTCCATCTGGTCATAGTCGACGCGGCCAGTCTCCTTGTTCAGATTATATTCGCAGGGAGTATACAGAATTCCCGATGTGTTTACGAGCGAGCCATGTGAGAGGTGTCCGCCATGAGCCAGATTCAGACCCATGAACTTGTCACCTGGGTTAAGGCAAGCGAGGAATACGGCTGCATTGGCCTGTGCGCCAGAGTGGGGCTGTACGTTGGCCCATTCGGCTCCGAAGAGCTCTTTCAGACGCTCGATAGCCAGCTGTTCACTCTTGTCTACCACTTCGCAACCACCATAGTAGCGGCGGCCGGGGTATCCTTCGGCATATTTATTGGTCATGCATGAGCCCATGGCCTGCATTACCTGGTCACTTACAAAGTTTTCTGATGCGATAAGCTCAATACCTTTAAGCTGTCTCTGATGTTCTTCTTCAATCAAGTTGAATACTAAATCGTCTCTTTTCATTGTCAATAGTTTTATTGATGTTATCCTTACGGGTTGCAAAAGTATACAAAAAAGACGGAATTGCGAACAAAATGCTAAAGACTTTTGCTTACCATAGACAAATAATCCATAGATTTCTCTTTTCCTGGAATCTGTTTTTAAACTTATTTGAGTTTAGCTGAGAGGCTAACCAAAAGGTACTGTCACCCTTTAAGGGGGACGAGTGTAGTGCAACGAAGTGGAACGGAACGGAGGGGGTGACGACAGAATGAATCTGAGAGTTCTCGTCGCTTCGCCCTGTCGAAATGACACAATGATAGTTGTTTCCCATTTAGAACATCTCCCGTGACGCATAAGTTCAAGAACCTGTTTTTCTGTTCTTTTGTCGAAAGACAAAGAAATTCAAGAATAAATTTGTCATTTTGTTCAGTTTACACTACTTTTGCATTCGTGGAGTAAGCTCCACGGTGATTTTTTTGATTTTTGTAGAAGCGTTGTGCTCTCTTGTAGTTTGAAAACCTGAGAAACTTTCAAATTGAGATACAAGGATGGCATGATGGTTCTGCGCGTATATCGCGTGGACTGTTTTTCCATATCTGTATCTCGGGTTTTCTCAGGACCTTCAAACTAAGGCGTGGCATACAGTTCCACGCTTCTTTTTTTAAAACTATAGAATGCTGCGATGGGGCTGGCGTGGCAAGGTGATAAGATTATGAAAAAGTTTTTCGCATGTATGGTGGCATTGATGGTGATGTCTACAACCTTCGTGTATGCCGACCAACACTCTGCCATGCTTGAGCAGGGCGATTCCATTGCATTGTTTTATGGTGCCGACGCTTTGCAGCAGGCATACGCCGTTGCTGATAGTGGGGCGGTGATAACGTTGTCGAAAGGTAAGTTCGCTGGGCTTACGATTGAAAAGTCTTTAACGCTTGTGGGGTATTATGGTTTTAGCAATGACCCTTCTAGGGCTACTGTAATCTCTGGTGATTTAGTTGTTTCAGCTAATAAGACTTCAATCAATGGCGTTTATGTTACTGAGCATTTGAGGCTATACAACGTTTCGGATTGCACCATAAGGCATTCTTGGTTGATTTCTCTGAATGCAGTTGCGACTGGTGGAATGATACATACAAATACGATTGTTGATCAATGTGTCGTATCTACACATGTTTCAATACCAGTATGTGCTTGGAGCAAGGATTTCGTTATAAAAAATTCAACTATTCGTATGGACCAAGCGGAGATTAATAACCCTAATCCCATTTATCTTGTAAATAATGTTATATATTTAATAAATAATAATGGATATGCTTCCAAAGACTATACATTGCCATATGGAATATTTACCAATAATATTTTTGTATATACAAATGACTATGACTATAGTGTTAATGCAGATGGAAGAATTGAGACTTTAAGCCAAAAGTATGCAAATACATACCTTAATAATGCTTGGGCGCGTTGTCGCGTTTCTGATAGAAACTATAATAACAATAGGAATTATGGGACTCTCGCTTCCGTTATAGATGATGTTACAATACCTCAAGATAGTATTTTTGCAGAGTTTCATTACCAATCTTTACAATTTCCCGCCTATCCCATCAACCCCGGCCTTGGTAGCGACGGCACACCTCGCGGTCCTTTGGGAGGCACTGGCTTCACCGATAGACCCAGTATTCCGCGCATCACAGGGCGCGACATAGATTTGAATCCCGATGCCGGAGGCAAACTCAATGTAAAGATTACCGTAAGTGCGGAATAACCTATATAATAAGGAATAGATGAAACGGATTATTCTATTCATTCTCACCATTCCGCTATTTCTAAGTGTTAGAGCCCAATCCTCCATTGTAGCCTGCGAATACTGGATGGATGGCGATATGGATGCGATAACGGAGGTTCCCGTCAGTGGAAACGAAGCAAGTTTTTCCATTGACGTATCGGGTCTTGCCGACGGCATGCATACGCTCTACTATCGTGTGCGCGATGACCAAGGCCGCTACAGCACGCCCAATACATGGCTCTACATGAAGGACACGGCACTGCGCGGAAGCGGCAATGATGCCGAGCCTTCTACTATCGTGGCTTGCGAATATTGGATGGATGGTGACATGAGCAATATTACCGAGATTGCTGTGGATAGCACCCAGGTGGCCTTTGCCATAGATGTATCGAACCTTACGGACGGCATGCATACCTTGTATTATCGCGTAAAGGATGACCAAGGCCGCTACAGCACGCCCAACACATGGCTCTACATGAAGGACACGGCACTGCGCGGAAGCGGCAATGATGCCGAGCCCTCCACTATCGTGGCTTGCGAATACTGGATGGATGGTGACATGAGCAATATTACCGAGATTGCTGTGGATAGTACTCAAGTGGCTTTTGCCATAGACGTATCAAGCCTTGCCGACGGCATGCATACGCTCTACTACCGTGTGCGCGATGACCAAGGCCGCTACAGCACGCCCAACACATGGCTCTACATGAAGGACACGGCACTGCGCGGAAGCGGCAATGATGCCGAGCCCTCTACTATCGTGGCTTGCGAGTATTGGATGGATGGTGACATGAGCAACATTACGGAGATTGCTGTGGACAGCACCCAGGTGGCTTTTGCCATAGACGTATCGGGCCTTGCCGATGGTATGCATACCTTGTATTATCGCGTAAAGGATGCCCAAGGCCGCTACAGCACGCCCAACACATGGCTCTACATGAAGGACACGGCACTGCGTGGAAACAGTGGCGAGCCTCGTATCACTTGGTATAAGTACTGGTGGAACAGCCATCAAGACAAGGCCGTGAAGGTGGAGGTTGAGAGTGACAGTATCGAGTATGTACTCCTTACAGAGTTGGATATACCCGACTATGTGAGGGTCGATGGAGATACCTGTAACACAAAGGGTACGCTGATGTTCATGTTCGGTAATAATAAGGGCTATACCTCGGACGTTGACTCGACGGAGGTAATCATACCTCTGAGCTACTATACCGTGACCTATATGATAGATGGTGAGGTATACCATAGAGACTCCATTCCACCAGGCAAGGATATAGACATTCTTGAACAGCCCGTAAAGGAAGGATACACCTTCAGTGGTTGGAGCGAGGTGCCGAAGAATATGCCTTTGCATGACATAACCGTAACAGGTAGTTTCTATGTGAACACCTATAAGATTACGTATGTGGTCGATGGTGAGGTGTATCATTCCGATTCTATAGATTACGGTACTGAACTCGCTGCCATAGCCGAGCCCGTAAAGGAGGGTTACACGTTCAGCGGATGGAGCGAGATACCCGAGACTATGCCAGCGGAGGATGTCACGGTAACGGGAACCTTCAGCATCAACACCTACAGGCTGACCTACACGGTAGACGATGAGGTACACTATACCGACTTCATAGTATATGGCACAGCATTGACCGCTCTTGCCGAACCTACCAAGGAGGGATATACCTTCAGCGGTTGGAGTGAGATACCCGAGACTATGCCAGCCAAGGATGTTACCATTACAGGTTTGTTTATCCTGAATGCACGACAGACGGACGAGCAGGGTCTTGTCTATGAACTGAATGCCACCAAAGATGCTTTCGAAGTAAGTGGCTTTACTGATGATTTGAAGTCTGATGTTGTAATTGCTTCTGAACTTTATGGATTACCAGTAAGTGCTATCAAGACTCGTGCTTTGGCATTGGCCGAAAATATGAGAACGCTTGTAATACCATCTTCTATAAAGAGTGTAGGCAAGAATTCTCTCGGAGCTAATGAGGCTTTACTCATAGTTGAATGGAACACCACGGCACCTGTGGATGCCACATGCTTTAGTAGACCATCGATTTATGGCAACATGTTGGTGTTTGTTTCCGATGCAACAACCAAGGTAAGTTTCCAGGGTAATGTCATCGTTGACGGTGTTGCCGAGAAGATAGTGTTGACGGACGGCCTCCCCCTGCGCAATCCCCGTGAGTTCACCGCACGCAGCATCAGCTACAGCCGTGAATTTACCAAGGAGACCCGCATCGGCGTTGCTAGCGGATGGGAAGCCATAGTGTTGCCCTTCGACGTGCAGACCGTAGTGAGTGAGAAGAGGGGCACGATGCTTCCCGTGGGACAGGCCGACAACTTGACGACACTTCCCTACTGGATGGCAGAGCTGCAGGAGGATGGCAGTTTCGTACTCATCGACAAGATTGCAGCCAACACCCCCTTCATCCTGGAGATGCCCAACAGCGACGAGTATGAAGACAGGTTCAATATAGAAGGTACCGTCACCTTCACGGCCGAGAACGCTACGGTATATGCCACTACTGCTGCAAAGCCTGCCACACAGGGATATACGATGAATGGCAGCTACGAGCGTGTGGAGTCCGGAAGCTATGTATATGCTCTCAACGATGAGGAGTACACGGCCAGCGACGGCACCGTCTACATGCCGGGTGGCGTGTTTGTGGAGAACTCCCGCGACGTGCGTCCCTTCGAGGCCTACGTCTATGGCAGCCAAGCTTCACGTGCTCCTTACTTGCGTATTGGCGGTAAGGAGGGTACGGGCATCGGCCACGTGCTGTTGTTCACCGACGAAGACGCTTGGTATACCTTGCAGGGAATCCGATTGAGTGAGCGTCCGCACGAAAAGGGACTCTATATACATGGAGGCAAAGTTGTTGTCGTGAAGTAGACGGTGGCACTAAGACTCCATAAATGAAAAAGGGCGGTTAAGAAAAACTTAATCGCCCTTTTTTGAATCTGTTTAACAATTATGTTGAGTAATGATAACTCGCTTAAGAATAAGAAGCTGCTATAGAAATCATTCGTAATGGAAGTCGCCAAATTCGCTATGGATGTCGAGCTGCTTCTTGTCGCTGGCTTCTACGCGGCCCACAATCTGTGCATCGATGCCAAAGCTCTGGCTGATTTCGATGATGCGCTGTGCCTTGTCGGCAGGCAGGTAGATTTCCATGCGGTGACCCATGTTGAAGACCTTGTACATCTCGGCCCAGTCGGTGTGGCTCTCTTCGTGAATGGTCTTGAAGAGGGGAGGCACGGGGAACATGTTGTCCTTGATGATGTGGAGCTTGTCGATGAAGTGCAGTATCTTGGTCTGCGCACCACCCGAACAGTGCACCATACCATGGATGTCGTGGCGCATCTCGTTAAGGATTTGCTTGATGACGGGAGCATAAGTACGGGTGGGGGAGAGTACGAGCTTGCCTGCATCGAGCGGACTGCCCTCAATAGCGTCGGTCAGGTGCTTGGTGCCTGAGTAAACAAGTTCGTCGGGTACAGCGCGGTCGTAGCTCTCGGGATATTTCTCGGCCAGATACTTGGCAAACACGTCGTGGCGGGCACTGGTGAGTCCGTTGCTACCCATACCACCATTATACTCCTTCTCATAGGTGGCTTGTCCGTATGAGGCGAGACCTACGATGACATCACCAGCCTGAATGTTGCCATTGTCGATTACATCGCTACGCTTCATGCGGCAGGTCACGGTGCTGTCAACAATGATGGTGCGCACCAGGTCGCCCACGTCGGCCGTTTCGCCACCAGTAGCATATACGCCCACACCCATCTCGCGCAGTTCGGCCAGCAGTTCGTCGGTGCCGTTGATGATAGCCGAGATTACTTCGCCCGGGATCAATAGCTTGTTACGGCCAATGGTCGATGACACCAGAATGTTATCTGTGGCACCTACACACAGCAGGTCGTCGATGTTCATGATGAGTGCATCCTGTGCGATACCCTTCCATACGCCGAGGTCGCCAGTCTCCTTCCAGTAGAGATAGGCAAGCGAAGACTTGGTGCCTGCGCCGTCGGCATGCATGATGTTGCAATACTCCTCATCGCCACCCAACAGGTCGGGGATGATCTTACAGAATGCCTTAGGGAATATACCCTTGTCGATATTCTTGATAGCGTTGTGCACGTCCTCCTTCGAAGCCGATACGCCACGCATCATATAACGTTGGTTGCTCATATCGTTACCTTTTTCTATTTTTCTGCAAAATTAGTGCAAGCCGAACGGAAATGCAAATTTATTTGCAATTTCCTGAGGCGCCGCCTAATTTCTGGGCTTGCGTAGCAAGCACTAAAGATAGTGCAAGCCGAACGGAAATGCAAATTAGTTGCAATTTCCTGAGGCGCCGCCTAATTTCTGGGCTTGCATAGCAAGCACTAAAGTTCGTGCAAGCCGAACGGAAATGCAAATTTCAACGAGCCAATGTAGAGAAAACGCAAAACATTCTTTGATTTTCTCTCGCCTTGCACTAATTTTGTGTCGAATTTTATTAACCATAAATAAATATTGTTGAAAAAATGAAGAAAAACAACTTCCAAGCAATTGCTTGCGCTCTTCTTCTCGGTTCGTCATCGATGGCTCCGCTTTGTGCGCAAGAGAGTGGTGACTGGTCTATGACCGTAGGTGCTGATGCAGTGAGTCATTATCTGTGGCGTGGTATGGAACTGGGTGGTCCCAGCGTGCAACCATCGGCCTACTTTGATTATGAGAAGGGTGACTGGGCGGTAAGTCTCGGCGTATGGGGTACCAAGTCACTGTTTCAAAACCGTTATGGTGAACATTATAATGAGTTGGATCTCTCGGTAGAGGCTTCGTGGCGCAATCTTACGCTGTCGCTAGCCGACTATGCTGAAGGACGCTACTTCGGTCCTTGGCAAGAAGGGCACTTCCTGGACTTTGGACTTGGTTTGACGTTGAGTGAGAATATCCCTGTGACCTTCTCGTGGTACTCTATTATCAATCAGACCTTCGAGGGAGTGTTGGATGGTGGCGGCTTTGACTGGCAGAGTGCCTTCCCATCCTATTTTGAGGTGATGTATGACTTCTCTATCTCGGCTGTAGACTTCAGTGTAGCTGCAGGTCTCTGGCCTTATGAGTCGGTATATTATGAGAATGAAGGTTTTGGTATTTGCAACCTTAATCTGAGCGCAGGCCACGAGTTTGAGCTAAACCATGGTGGCACATTGCCCGTAGCAGCACAAATCATGTACAACCCCACTTGGAAGGAATTCTTCTGGGGGGTGAGTGTGGGTTATTATTTTTCGATTGACTTGTAATCTTCAATAAGATAATCTAATGTTTTGTAAGAATAAAACTAATTATTATCTTTGTCGTTAGTTTCATATATAATAGGAATCAAATCACACTATAAATAATTAAAAACAATGGATCAGGAACTTTTGAAACAGGTGACCGCGAAAGCCAATGAATGGCTAACTCCGGCTTACGATGCTGCCACTCAGGCAGAAGTGAAGGCTATGCTCGAGAAGGACGACAAGACAGAGCTTGTAGACTCTTTCTATCAGGACCTCGAGTTCGGTACAGGCGGTCTGCGCGGTATCATGGGCGTTGGTAGCAACCGTATGAATATCTATACCGTAGGTGCAGCAACTCAAGGCCTTGCCAATTACCTCAACAAGAATTTTGCTGGTATGGAGCAAATTTCGGTTGTTGTAGGTCATGACTGTCGCAACAATAGTCGTCTGTTTGCAGAGACTGTAGCCGATATCTTCTCGGCCAACGGTATTAAGGTATACCTCTTCGAGGACCTTCGTCCCACTCCCGAAATCTCCTTCGCCATCCGTCATCTCGGTTGCCAGAGCGGTGTGAACATCACTGCCAGCCACAATCCCCGTGAGTATAACGGCTACAAAGCCTATTGGGACGATGGCGCACAGGTGCTTGCTCCCCATGATAAGGGCATCATTGATGAGGTGAACAAGGTGAAGGCTACTGACATCAAGTTCCAGGGCAACAAAGATCTTATCCAGATCATTGGCGAGGATGTAGACAAGCCATTCCTTGATGCTGTGCACACCGTGATGATTGATCCCGAGGTGGTGAAGCGTCATGCCGACCTCAAGATTGTGTATACTCCCATCCATGGCTGTGGTCGCGTGCTCATCCCCTCTGCATTGGCCGATTGGGGCTTCACCAACGTGAACTGCGTAGCTGAGCAGATGATCAAGGACGGTAACTTCCCCACCGTTATCTCGCCCAACCCCGAGAACCCCGAAGCACTCACCATGGCACTCAACCTCGCCAAGCAGCTCGATGCCGACCTCGTGATGGCTTCTGACCCCGATGCCGACCGCGTAGGTATTGCCTGCAAGGACGACAAGGGCGAGTGGGTACTCATCAATGGTAACCAAACCTGCATGATGTATCTCTACTACATCATCACCCAATACACCAAGCTGGGAAAGATGACCGGTAACGAGTTCGTGGTGAAGACCATCGTGACTACCGAGGTCATCAAGGAGATTGCCGAGAAGAACAACCTCGAGATGCTCGACTGCTACACCGGCTTCAAGTGGATTGCCCGTGAGATTCGTCTGCGCGAAGGCAAGAAGACCTACATCGGGGGTGGTGAAGAGAGCTACGGCTTCCTCGCCGAGGACTTCTGCCGCGACAAGGATGCCGTGTCGGCATGCTGCCTGATTGCCGAGGTGGCTGCATGGGCCAAGGACAATGGCAAGACCCTTTACGAGCTGCTCATGGACATCTACGTAGAGTACGGATTCTCCAAGGAGGTAGCCGTGAGTGTAGTGAAGCCCGGTAAGAGCGGCGCCGACGAGATCAAGCAGATGATGGAGAACTTCCGCGCCAATCCTCCCCGCGAGATGGCCGGCATCCCCATCGTATGCAGCAAGGACTACAAAACTCTCGAGGCTCGTGATGCCGAAGGCAACGTGACCAAACTTGAGATGCCTGAGACATCCAACGTGCTTCAATACTTCACAGCCGAAGGCGATAAGGTTTCAGTGCGTCCTTCAGGTACAGAACCCAAGATTAAGTTCTATATGGAGGCGAAGGGTACTATGGCTAGCCGTGCAGATTATGCAGAGGCCGATGCCAAGGCTGCAGCCAAGATTGAGGAAATGAAGAAATCATTGGGTATTTGATTGAACGTATATATATAAATAAAGGAGGACATGCATTGAAGTATGTCCTCCTTTTTAGTTTTCTGAACTCACGTTAATTGACGATGACTGTTTGGAAATATTCGTTAAAGAGCCTCTCGGCACGTTGCAATTGCTCTTGCGTGTTCTCCTTCACCTCTTCGAGCTCGTATTTCCATCCCATTGCTTCCCATTTATGTACTCCAAAGCGGTGGTAGGGTAGTATCTCTACACGCTGTATCTGCTTGTAGTGGCCGAGGGCTTCACCGAGAGCACGGATGTCTTCTTCCATATCGCTATATCCGGGCACAAGTACATAACGTAGCCAGAAGGGATGCTCATGCTCTTCGAGCCAGGCGGCGGTGCGCAGGGTTTGCTCATTGCTGCGGCCCGTGAGGTGGCGATGGCGTTCGGGGTTGAACTGCTTGATGTCGAGCAATACAAGGTCTATCTCGCCCATAAGCTCCTCGACGTGCTTGTTCCACACGCCACCATTGGTGTCAATGCAAGTGTGTATGCCGTGGCTCTTGAGGTCGCGCACAAGAGGTACCAAAGCTTCGGCTTGTACGGTGGGCTCGCCACCCGAGAAGGTGACACCGCCACGCTTGCCGAAGAAGGGTATCTGGCTCACGGCCATATCGACAATCTCTTCAGGACGTGTAGCCTTGCCGCCATTCAGGTCGATGGTGTCGGGGTTGGCACAGTAGAGACAACGGAAGGGACAGCCTTGAAGGAAAACGACGAGCCGGAGACCCGGCCCGTCGAATGTCCCCATACTTTCGTAGGAGTGTACGTTTATCATGCGGATAAATTCTGAATCCTAAATTCTGAATTCTGAATTACCTTCGGACCTTGTAAGTCTGAATTCATAATTCAAAATTCAGAATTAAAACTTGTTTTTACATTCTCTCGTGGAACGAACGGCTGATAACCTCCAGCTGATGCTCGCGGCTGAGCTTGATGAAGTTAACGGCGTAGCCCGATACGCGGATGGTGAGCTGCGGATACTTCTCGGGGTGCTCCATGGCATCCATCAGCATCTCGCGGTTAAGCACGTTCACGTTGAGGTGGTGGGCACCCTTGGTGAAGTAGCCGTCCATCATGGTCACGAGGTTCTCAACACGCTCCTCGGGTGTGGGGCCGAGTGACTTCGGTATGATGGAGAAGGTATTGGAAATACCGTCCTGTGAGTCGCGGTAGCGGAGCTTGGCCACTGAGCTGAGCGATGCGATGGCACCGTTCTTGTCGCGTCCGTGCATGGGGTTGGCGCCGGGTGCGAAGGGGATACCCTTGGCACGACCGTCGGGGGTAGCACCGGTCTTCTTTCCGTACATCACGTTCGAGGTGATGGTGAGGAGCGAGAGGGTAGGACGTGCGTTCTTGTATACGGGGAGCTTCTTGAGCTCTTCAGAGAAGTAGTATACGAGGTCTACACCAAGCTGGTCTACGCGGTCATCGTTGTTACCGAAGCAGGGGAACTCGCCCTGAATGTCGAACGATTCGGTCAAACCGATTTCGTTGCGCTTGGCGGTTACCTTGGCGTAGCGGATAGCTGAGAGTGAGTCGAGAGCGATAGAGAGACCTGCTACACCGTATGCCAAGTTGATACGGGGGTTGGTGTCGATGAATGCCATCTGAGCCTTCTCGTAGTAGTACTTGTCGTGCATGTAATGGATGATGTTCATTGCCTCATTGTATACACGAGCAATCTCGGTGAGCACCTTCTTGTAGTTGGCCATTACCTCTTCGAACTTAAGCTCGTCGCTGGTGAGTACGGGGATACCCTTTACCATTACGGTACCGGTGTTCTCGCAACGACCACCGTTGATAGCGAGCAAGAGAGCCTTGGCCAAGTTGGCGCGGGCACCGAAGAACTGGATCTGCTTACCGATAGCCTGATATGATACGCAGCAAGCGATACCGTAGTCGTCGCAATTGCGAACCTCACGCATCAGGTTGTCATTCTCATACTGGATAGAGCTGGTGTCAACAGAAACCTTGGCGCAGAACTCTTTGAAGCCCTCGGGGAGCTGCGGGCTCCAGAGGATGGTCAAGTTGGGTTCGGGACTCGGGCCGAGGTTGTAGAGTGTCTGGAGGAAACGGAACGAGGTCTTTGTCACCTTTGTACGACCGTCGTTGAAGCGACCACCGATAGCCTCTGTTACCCATGTGGGGTCACCGGCAAAGATGTCGTTGTATGACTGCATGCGGAGGTGGCGTACCATGCGGAGCTTGATAACAAACTGGTCGATGAGCTCCTGTGCGAATACCTCGTTGATCTTGCCATGAGCCAAGTCGTACTCGATGAAAATATCGAGGAACGAAGATACGTTACCGAGCGACATGGCAGCACCGTCCTGCTCCTTTACGGCAGCGAGGTAGGCCATGTATACCCACTGTACAGCCTCCTGAGCAGATGTGGCAGGACGGCTGAGGTCGAGACCGTAGTACTCACCCATCACCTTGATTTCCTTGAGAGCCTTGATTTGCTCTGTTACCTCTTCGCGAAGACGGATGTTGGCATCGGTCATAGGACCTGTGATGTTGCGCTTATCCTCCTCCTTGGCCTCAATCAGACGGTCGATACCATAGAGAGCCAGACGACGGTAGTCACCGATGATACGACCACGAGCATAGTTGTCGGGCAGACCGGTGAGGAAGCCCAATGAACGGAACGAGCGGATCTCGTCGGTATAGGCATCGAACACACCGTCATTATGGGTCTTGCGATAGTGGGTGAAGATATCTTTTACCTTATCGTCTACTTCGAGACCATTCTCGCGGCAAGCCTTGGCTACGACATTGATACCACCGAAGGGCTTGATAGAACGTTTCAGGAGTTCGTCGGTCTGCAGACCTACGATGAGCTCGTTCTCCTTGTCGATGTAGCCGGCCTTGTGTGAGGTGATGGTAGATACGGTCACGTTGTCGAGAGCACGTACACCACCATTGTTGCGCTCCTCCTCAAGAGCCTTCAAACAAAGGTTCCAAAGGTTGGTTGTGCGCACTGTGGGGCCTTGCAAGAATGAGGCGTCACCTGTGTAAGGGGCAATGTTGGTACTTACGAAATCACTTACGTTGATTTCTTTGTTCCAAAGTCCTGGGATAAAGTTTTGTTCCATTCTGATAACTTTTATATGGTTTTTCTTTATTTTACGTACAATATTCCTTGTTTCCGTTTTTCGACTGCAAATTTACGATATTTTTTTGGCAATCCCCGTTAATACAAATATGTATTTATGCTTTTCTGATACTTTTTAGCATCTATCTGCGTATAGATAGAAGCTATCGTCGGGTTTGCTTTGTCGAGGTTGCATCGGTAAACTTCTTCATGTATCTACAAAAAATGAAAAAAAAGATGGACATAAATTTGCTAATACGAAAATTAGTCGTACCTTTGCACTCGCAAACCACAAGGGTACCTTGGCCGAGTGGCTAGGCAACGGTCTGCAAAACCGTGTACGGCGGTTCGAATCCGCCAGGTACCTCAATAGAGTTGAAAAGATATTCTTTTGGCTCTATTTTTTTTATGTTTTTTGTCGTATAAGTCGTGCTTGACGAAAAAATGAAGCGATTTCTTTGTTCTCCGCGTGTTTTGCTGTAACTTTGCACTTAATATACATATAATATAATTATAAATGCCACAAATATCGCAACGAGGCACGTTGATGCCTGCTTCGCCCATACGAAAATTGGTACCCTTAGCAGATGATGCCAAAGCAAGGGGAATTCATGTATACCATCTAAATATCGGTCAGCCCGACTTGCCTACACCGCAAGCTGCAATTGATGCTATACGCAATATCGATCGCAAAGTGCTTGAATATAGCCCTTCGCAGGGCTATCGCAGCTATCGTGAGAAGTTGGTGGGTTATTATAAGAAGTATGATATTAATCTGACGGCTGATGACATTATTATCACTACTGGCGGTTCCGAGGCTGTGCTTTTTTCATTTCTTGCTTGCCTGAATCCCGGTGATGAAATTATCATGCCCGACCCCTTCTATGCCAACTATCAAGCGTTTGCCATTTCTGCAGGAGCTGTGATACGTACCATCCCGACAACGATAGAGGAGGGCTTCTGCTTACCAAAGGTAGAACGATTCGAGGAACTTATCAACGAACGCACCAAGGCAATCATGATATGTAACCCCAACAATCCTACAGGCTATCTGTATACTCGCCGTGAGATGAACCAGATACGTGATTTGGTGAAGAAGTATGACCTCTATCTCTTCTCCGACGAGGTGTATCGTGAGTTTATATATACAGGTTCGCCTTACATCTCGGCTTGCCACCTTGAAGGTATTGAAGATAATGTGGTACTCATTGACTCTGTGTCGAAACGTTATTCGGAGTGTGGCATACGTATTGGAGCGCTCATTACAAAAAACAAACAGCTGCGCCAGGCAGTGATGAAGTTTTGTCAGGCTCGTCTGAGCCCTCCGCTAATCGGGCAGATAGCTGCCGAGGCTTCACTTGACGAGCCCGAAGAGTACACACGTGATACTTACGATGAGTATGTAGAACGCCGTAAATGCTTGATTGATGGCCTTAACCGTATCCCTGGCGTATATAGTCCTATTCCTATGGGTGCGTTCTATACGGTTGCCCGTCTGCCGGTTGACGATAGTGAAAAGTTCTGTGCATGGTGTCTGAGCGAGTTTGACTACGAAGGTGAAACTGTGATGATGGCTCCTGCCAGCGGTTTTTACACAACTCCTGGTGCGGGACGCAATGAGGTGCGTATTGCCTATGTACTGAAGAAGGATGATCTGCAGCGTGCTCTGGTGGTATTGCAGAAAGCGTTGGAGGCATATCCTGGAAGAATTATTTGAGTGGAAAGATGAAAGAGAAAAGATGAAGTTCGTTCCTTCCGGATGGAAACTTTCCACTTTCATCTTTCCACTTTCAATTTAAGATAACAAAAATGGAATCATTCATCGCCCGCCGGCTCTATAAGAGCGAGCAAGGTAGTCGCAAAGTATCGCGCCCGGCTGTATTTATCGCACAAGCTGGAGTTGCCCTGGGACTAGCGGTGATGTTGGTCACGATTGCCGTATCATTTGGCTTCAAGCATGAGGTTAGAGAAAAGGCGGTTGGCTTTAGTGCACATTTGCATATCAGCAATTATGAGTCGGCCCATGACTATGAGGCTTTGCCTATAGCCCCCGATTCAGCATTGTTGCAATTGTTGCAGGATACTCCAGGCGTAGAGCATATACAACGCTATGCCACTAAGGCAGGAGTGTTACGGTCTGACGGTAACTTTTTGGGTTGTGTGTTCAAAGGCGTTGGTAAGGACTATGACTTGTCATTCTATAAAAATTATCTGAAAGAGGGCGAGCTTCCGGCTTTCTCCGATAGTGTAATATCCAACAATATCCTTATCTCTCGCCTGATAGCCGATAAATTGCTTCTTGAAGTAGGGGAT
Organism: Bacteroidaceae bacterium; assembly: GCA_017465905.1. Classification (GTDB taxonomy): domain Bacteria; phylum Bacteroidota; class Bacteroidia; order Bacteroidales; family Bacteroidaceae; genus UBA1189. Next base: position 20,821 of record JAFTVE010000043.1, read on the forward strand.
AAAATAGATGCCTATTTCCTGCAAGGAGCTATGCGTGCACGTCGCTATACGGTGGCCGGCATATACGATACAGGATTCAGTGAATATGATCGTTTGTTTATAGTGACAGACTTGAAGGCGGTGCAGAGTCTGAACCGTTGGGAATCAGATCAGGTAACAGGAGTTGAAGTCCAACTTGCAGATTTCGATAAGGTCGATGATATGAATTGGGAGTTGGGTACAGTGCTCGACCGTACGGAAGATAGATATGGGGAACAGTATCTGGTACAGTCTGTTACAGATATCAATCCAGGCCTCTTTGCTTGGCTCGATGTGTTGGATGTGAATGTATGGCTTATTTTGGCATTGATGATTGGCGTGGCAGCCTTCACTATGATATCAGGCCTGTTGATACTCATTATTGAACGTACGCAATTTATAGGTATACTCAAGGCCCTTGGTGCATCCAACGCCTCGGTTCGTAAATCTTTTTTGTATCTCGGCATGCTCATTATCGGAAAAGGCATGTTGTGGGGTAATGTGGTAGGTCTAGGACTATGTGCGATACAAAAGTTCACGAAATTGATTCCGCTTGATCCTGCCAACTACTATTTGGATAGTGTGCCTATAGAGTTTCACTGGCCTTTCTTCTTGATAGTCAACATTACAATGTTCGTCCTCTCTGTACTTATCCTCATAGTGCCCTCGCAGCTCATCTCTCGTATCTATCCGACCAAGGCCATGAGGTTTGAGTGATGTGATAGAATAGGTTAAGGGATAGCTTATATTGTTTAGAGTTTAAATCCATAAAAAAGAAAAATATGTCATTTTTAGATTTAGTAAAAGCACGTTATTCAGTACGCTCATACGAACAGCGTATCATCGAACCGGAGAAACTGGAGTATATAATGGAATGTACACGTCTGGCTCCTTCTGCCGTTAATTTGCAGCCATGGAAATTCTACATTGTCAGTAAGCCCGAAGATTGCGACAAGATACGTCAATGCTATCATCGTGAGTGGTTCAATGAGGCACCCATGTATATAATAGCCTGCTCCAACCACGAGGAATCTTGGAAGCGTCGCCGCTCAGAGCCTAAGGACCATGCTGATATTGACATCAGTATAGCTGTCGAGCATTTGTGTCTGGCTGCTGCCGAGATTGGATTGGGTACTTGTTGGGTATGCAACTTCGATGTAGAGTTATGCCGCAATCTTTTTGGTATTGCCGATCCTTATGAGCCTGCAGCACTCATTCCCATAGGCTATCCGACAACAAACGAAGTGCCTGAGAAGAACCGCAAACCAATGGATGATGTGTTTGTAAAACTATAAAAGACGTTAATGATATTGATTATTCACACTTTATTACTATCTTTACAGCAAATTATTCATTAAAAAAAGAAACACCAATGCAAAAGAAAGTATTATTTATGGCATCTCTTGTTCTACTGTTTTGTACGGTAGCATGCCACGAGCCTATCTATAGCGAACAGCCTGTGTATGGAAACCTTCGTTTTACTACTGAGGATCCTTCAAAGATAACACTGGACAAACAGGGCGAAATAGGAAAATCCTCTATCTGTAATCCCGGTGACTCCGTTACCGTATTTATGCAGGTGCAGTATCCTGGTGATTATATAACAGAGGCCGACTATGCTTGGAAACTATACGTTACCAGTGATAGTGTAGCAAGTGGTTCTGTTAAGGTGATAGCTCCCCATAAGCAAAACACACCTCCCATGTGGACCTTCAAGGCTCCAGAAATGAGCGGTAAATATACGGTGACCTTCAAAGCCAAGTATGACTATTCAGCCCAGACGGAGGCAGGCCAGATATATGGTGAATCGTCATCATATTCTGCAGAGTTGAATGTGAAATAATTCTCTCTCAATATATAAATATAAGAAATGCGGAGCATGCTCCGCATTTCTTTTTTATAAGGGTAATCGATTTTCTATCACATCCCAGTTGATGATGTCCCATAAGCTGTCGTAGTGGGCTTTCTTGTCGAATGCATGGTCAAGATACCAGCTGTGTTGTACATTCGCTTTTTCTTGAGTGAGACTAAGAAGATATCATATTATAATGATTTCACGTGAATTCTTCTCAATAGGATGCGGTTTTTCTTTCATGTCTGCAAAATAGTTGCTAACTTCGCAGGCAGAATTAATAAATATGAAAGGACAATGAAAAAAGTGACCAATCTGTTAGTAGCCGTTATGGCGGTGTTTATGATGGCGAGTTGTGGTGATAAGAAGTCTTTCGACCAGCTCAATGGCGAATGGACTGTAGTGACAATCGGTGAGATGGCTGTGCCTGAATCTGCTGATGCCTTTATGGGATTTGATGTGGCCGAGCAGCTTATCTATGGTAGCACTGGCTGTAATCAGCTCACTGGTGCTATGCCTGCAGAGCTTAATCCTGAGGTGTCAATGTTTGCTGCCATGGGTAGCACTCGTATGATGTGTGCAGACATGACTGTTGAGGATGCTCTGCTCCCGGCTTTGGCTCAGGCTGTCGACTTCAAGGTGGATGGCGACGCTCTCCATTTCCTGGATGCTACAGGAAGTTCTGTTGTGACATTGGAGAAGCGTAAGTAATAGAGTTTTATTTGAAATGAAAAGCGGGTGTGTCCATCGGATGCACTCGCTTTTTGTTTATGGAGTGGTTTATAGGGCACAGAAGAAGGGCACGAGCAACGGTACGCTGAGGTCGACTACTAGTCCATGGAAGATGGCTACAGGTACAAATTGTGTGCCGCTGACGCGAGAGATGGTGGGGAGTGTGGTATCGGCTGTCGTGGCACCGCCAATGCTGATTGGAGCTAAAGGGCCGAAGACGCGTAGTAGCAATGGGGCTATCAGCAGGGCGGTGATCTCACGCAGTACGTTGTACATTAATGCTACTGTGCCCAGCTCTATTCCTCGCACTTCGCTGATGAGCATGCTTGACAATGAGTAATAACCAAAACCAGAACTTACGGCTAACCAGTCTGCTATGCTGCGGTCGGTAAGTAGCATAGCCGTGAGCAGAGCACCTATCCATGTACCGATGATTGTGACTACGGGCATCAGTACGAATCCTTTCTTGATATGACGGAAATTTTTGCGTAACTCCTCGTTTTGTCCTATACCGAATCCTACACATACCAATAGCAGACATAGACTGTAGAATGAGGCTTTGTTGGGTAGGTATGCATCGGCTCCAAGGTAGCCCAGCACGCATCCGCCCGAGAAGCAGACGAAGATAATAATGCTCTCGTGCATTGTTGTCCACAATCCTCGGAGGCTAAATCGGGATGTTGCGCTACGCTCTGCTTTGCGTAGGCTGTCATGCTCTTTAGGCTGCAGACGTCGCCACAGCAATAGGGACCCTGCACCACAGCAGAGGGTGGTGAGTACAGTGATGAGGAGTGCTTCGGCACCCAGTTGTCCCAACGATTCTACCAACACTTCATTGCCACCCACCTCAATGCCGATGATAAACAGCATGAGCCAAATAGATATTGTAAGCAGCTTGCTTACCCATGGCTGGGGCCAACGGCGAAGTAGGAACCCTACCAGGACACTACTCCAAAGTATCAATAATACGACTAACATGGAACAAAGGTCGTTCTTTTTTATGAATATGACAAATAACCGAGCAGCTTTGTTTAGTTTTGTTTGTTTAATCCTGGTGGAATACGTTTTTATGTGATTTGGTAAACTTTTCTTACATTTTGTTTGTAAATATGTAAAAATGCTATACCTTTGTCGCTATAATGTTGAAAAGAAGAATATGACACTATCGGTAAACCTCAGTAAGTTTTGGTGGTGGCTCAGCATGATAGGTTGAGCAACGGTGATTGTATGTGTCAGATGAAAAAATATGAATGGTTTAACATGAATCCGATGCTCTTGAATTTAGTTGCATCGGATTCTTTTTTTAATATGTAATTTGCATTGTTATGAAACAGAAGAAATTCATTTTGCCGGAAAATGAGATTCCTACACAGTGGTACAATATACAGGCTGAAATGCCCAATAAGCCCCAGCCTATGCTTAATCCTAAGACAGGGCAGCCTGTCACGCCCGAAGACCTGTATCCTCTGTTTGCTCGTGAGGTGTCCAATCAGGAGCTGAACATGACGGATGCATGGATTGATATTCCAGATCGTGTACGCGAGATGTATACTTACTATAGGAGTACGCCACTCGTGCGTGCTTATGGGTTGGAGAAGGCATTGGGCACTCCTGCGCATATCTATTTTAAGAATGAGAGTGTGAGTCCTATCGGGTCGCATAAGCTGAATTCGGCATTGGCGCAGGCTTACTATTGCAAAGAGGAGGGTGTGACCAACATCACCACAGAGACTGGTGCTGGGCAGTGGGGTGCCGCTTTGTCGTATGCAGCCAAGGTCTTTGGGCTCGAGGCTGCTGTATATCAGGTGAAGGTGTCGTATGAGCAGAAGCCTTATCGCCGCAGCATCATGCAGACCTTTGGAGCACAGGTGACTCCATCTCCGTCGATGTCGACTCGTGCAGGCAAGGATATACTCACCAAATATCCTAATCATCAGGGTTCGTTGGGCACGGCTATTTCCGAAGCTGTAGAGTTGGCCATGATGACACCCAATTGTAAGTATACATTAGGTTCGGTGCTTAGTCACGTCACCCTGCATCAGACTGTGATTGGCCTTGAGGCTGAGAAACAGATGCAGATGGCAGGCGATTATCCAGATGTGGTAGTGGCATGCTTCGGTGGTGGCTCTAATTTCGGCGGTTTGGCGTTCCCTTTCATGCGTCACAATATCAAGGAGGGAAAGATCACACGCTTTGTTGCTGCCGAGCCTGCTTCGTGTCCTAAGCTTACGCGCGGTGAGTTCCACTACGATTATGGTGATGAGTCGGGCTATACGCCGTTGATACCGATGTTTACACTTGGTCATAACTTCCGCCCTGCCAATATTCATGCTGGCGGTTTGCGCTATCATGGTGCAGGACTTGTCGTGTCGCAACTCTTGAAAGACAAGATGATGGAGGCGGTAGATATTGATCAGATAGAGTCGTTCGATGCCGGTACGCTGTTTGCTGCAGCCGAGGGTATTATCCCCGCTCCCGAATCATGTCATGCCATTGCAGCCACTATCCGTGAGGCAAAGAAGTGTATCGAGACGGGTGAGGAGAAGACGATTCTCTTCTGTCTCTCCGGGCACGGACTCATTGACATGTCTGCCTACGACCAATATCTGGCAGGCAACCTAATCAACAGCAACATCAGCGATGAGACCATAGCTGCCAACATGCAGGAGCTGAGTGAGAAGATTCGTTTCTGATCAACAACGAACGTGGAAGAAGATGACTTAGCCTCAGAGAGACGCGGGTCATCTTTTTCTGAATGTGTAAATAATGTTAAAACTGCGGTTTATGGTGCGTATGTAAGGCATTATTAAGTATCTTCGTGAAACTAAAACAAATACTCAGAATATGACAAAGTATCGGTGGCTTGTTTTCCTCTGCGGTATGTTGCTCATGTGTGGCAATCTTGATGCACAGAAGAAAGATAAGATTGAGGAACCGCAGTTCCCAGGCGGACGTAAAGAGTTACTCAAGTATATGGATCAGCATCTGGTGTACCCGAGTGCTATGCGTGACCTCAGCACGGAAGGTGAAGTGGTGGTAGAGTTCTTTGTGGAGCGCAGTGGAGTAATCTCTGGTGTGAATGTCGTGAAGAGCCTTAATAAGGAGTTCGACGATGAAGCTATTCGTCTTACCCGCAATATGCCTCGATGGATTCCTGGACGTAAGAACGGTGTGCTTGTACGCTACAAGATGACCATGCCCATCAACTTCAAGATAAAGCGTAAGTCTGGAATGGTGCGCAAGGATGATAATCGCGAGTATGTGAACGAACTGATGCTAATGCAATAAAGACATGTAATATGAAAAAGACATTTGTAACCCTTGGCATTATCAGCTGCCTCTTGGCTGGTTGCCAAAATAAGCAACAAGAGACACCCCCCATGTGCGAACAGCAAGAAAATCAAGTAGTGGCAACAATCATGGCACGTCGTAGTATACGTAAGTATAAGCCACAGCCCGTAGAACGCGCCAAGATGGATGAAATCCTGAAATGCGGCATCAACGCTCCCAACGGACAGAACAAGCAGTCATGGGAGGTGCGCGTAGTAGACAATCCAGTGTTCATGGCCGAGATAAAGGATGCTATGGCCAAGGGTCACCCCGATATGGACCCCGAGATGATTAAAGGTTGCTTCCGTGGGGCTCCTACGATGATGTTCATTGCAAGGGCAAGATCATACGATTTCTCAGCATACGATTGCGGTCTTATGGCCGAGAACATGATGCTCTCGGCTTGGTCGATGGGTGTTGGTTCCATCTGCCTTGGCAGTCCCGTACGCTTCCTTACCGACAATGAGGCTTGTGCCCCTGTCCTGCAGAAACTTGGTTTCAGCGAGGATTATGAATTGTGCCTTTGCGTCGGATTTGGTTATGCCGATGAAGCTCCTGCTGCCAAGCCACGTGATTGGGGCAAGGTAAAATATGTAGATTAAGGTCTTATGAGGGGAGGCAGGCACAGCCTGCCTCTTACTCTTTATTCATCTGGTACTATGAAAAGAATCCCCCTTTATGCAGTCGGGCTGCTTGCAACGTCGGCAGTCACAACAATGGCTCAGGACGATATCCAGCGTCCCAATATCCTGTTTATATTGGCCGATGATCTGGGTTATGCCGATCTCTCCTGTTATGGCAACGAGTTTATCCATACTCCTGTCATTGACCAATTGGCTGCTACCGGTGCACGCTTCACCCATTGCTATGCCGGCTCGGCAGTGAGCTCTCCCTCACGTTGCACGCTAATGACCGGCAAGCACACTGGCCACAGCACTATTCGCGACAATTTCGTCAAGGTTGGTGGCATAGAGGGTAAGAAGGGGCAGCAGACAATCCGGCGAATGCATCTGCTCGAGACAGACACAACCATCGCCCATGTGCTACGCGAAGCAGGTTATCGTACCTGCCTGGTCAACAAGTGGCATCTTGATGGATTCAATCCTGAGGCCACACCGCTCAATCGCGGGTTTGATGAGTTTTACGGATGGCTCATCAGTACGGCCCATTCCAATGATCCCTATTACTATCCCTATTACCGTTTCCACGGCAAGGAACTCATCAATATCACCGCCAACGAGGGGGGAGCACATGCCATTCACAACACCGACTTGTCTACTGATGATGCCATCCAGTTTATACGTCGTAATCAGGACAACCCATTCTTCCTCTATTTGGCATACGATGCCCCGCACGAACCATACAATATAGATGACACCCATTGGTATGCCCATACTCCGTGGGAAGCCAATACGCAACGCTATGCCTCGCTCATCACTCATATGGACCAAGCAATCGGGCGTGTGTTGGCCGAGTTGGATAAGCTGGGCCTGCGCGACAACACGCTCATCATATTTGCTTCAGACAATGGCGCGGCACGCCAGGCACCTCGCGAGACCCTCCGCTGTGTGGGCGACCTGCGCGGCATGAAAGCACAGCTTTACGAGGGTGGCCTGCGCGTACCATTTATTGTAAACATGGCCTCCCGCGTAGCCCCGCAGACAATCGACAACCGCATATGGTTCCCCGATGTGATGCCCACATTGGCCCATATTGCCGATGCCGAGCAGCATCTCCCTGCCGAGTTGGACGGCATGAATATAGCTCCGCTCTTCTATAATAGCAATGAGGAAATAGATACCGACAGCCGTTTGCTCTATTGGGAATTCCCTGGAAATCAGCGTGCAGCCATTCGTGGCGAGTGGAAGGCAGTATCGGTGAAACGTGATACACCACTCGAATTGTATCATATCACAGCCGACCCGAACGAAACGACCAATCTGGCCCCCCTCTATCCCGCTCTCATAGCCGAGATGGACAGCCTCATGCGTATCGCTCATCGCCAATCCCCCAACTTCCCGGAATAGAAGACCGTCTTTTCTCATCCATTGTCAAGACTTGCATAATTGCATAAGAATTCATACCTTTGCCTGCGAAATAGTAGAAAAGTATCAACCTCTTCTTGCAAGGGAGAGATATAATTTTAAAAAAGGAGGAATTATGGGTTTCGGAACATTCAACTTTCAGGAGTTTATCAGCGCATTCATCATCTTGTTTGCAGTCATCGATGCTGTAGGGTCAACCCCCATCATCATCTCATTGCGTGAAAGCGGAAAGACCATCAAGCCCATCAAGGCCACGCTGCTTTCCACCCTCCTGCTCGTCGGTTTCTTCTATGCCGGCGACGTCATGCTCAAGCTCTTCCACGTAGACATCTCCTCCTTTGCCGTGGCAGGTGCCATCGTCATCTTCCTCATGGCTTTGGAGATGCTGCTCGATGTGGAGATATTCAAGTTCAATGGCCCCACGAGCGAAGCCACTATCGTGCCACTTGTGTTTCCGCTCATCGCCGGTGCCGGCTCGTTCACCACGCTGCTCTCATTGCGTGCCGAGTATGCCGACATCAATATCCTGCTCGGCCTCTTGGCCAATATGGCCTTCGTGTTCTTCGTGCTGACAATGACCGATAAGGTGCAGCACTGGATGGGAAAGGGTGGGGTATATGTCATACGCAAGTTCTTCGGTGTCATCCTCATAGCTGTTGCCGCACGCCTATTTACCGACAACATCGCACAGATGATTATCAACATCAGCAGCCAGACACAAGCTGCAGGGTAATCTATTCGAGACTCTTGGTGGAAATACGAACGGGATGCAGAAGTTCATATTGATATCAAGATTCTCGATAGAACTAGGCACGAAAGATTCAACTCTCCTAAGAAAAGTAGGGAGAAAACCGTTGCCCTGCGTGTGTCGAATGCTTGCGCTCGTCCAAGAACCTTGTTTCATAATTGCCTTTAGCCCCTTTGGGCGGCGAACACGTTTCATAATTCATAATTGAGCGAAGCTTGCTCGCTTTCGTTCTTCGTTTTTCCAAATAAATCGGACAAGATAGGCTGTCTTTGGATATTAATTTGTAGATTTGTGAGGTATATAGACAAAAAATTATGGAAGTTTATTATAACAACAAGGAGTTGTCTGCACAAGAGCGAATGGATTTTTGTGCGATGGCCGATGATACTATTTATTCCTTTTCTGAATCTATAGATGGAGTGCATGAGATTGCAGAGAATATCGCCTTGTCGAAAAGTGAGGGCTTCAAAAGAATAATGAGCGAATTGATTGATGTAAGCACTTTTATTTCATATTCTTATTGCGATATCATAGTGCTGACAAAGTTGTTCTTAAGTGCTACAAATCATTACGAAAGGGCTTTTCTTCGTGGAAAGTTAAAGGTGCTTCTCAACGAAAGTTTTAAGAAGCTATATGGATATACAGAGAAAAGTCGTCGAAATACATACTTCTTTCGATTAAAGGAATTGTCAGCAAAATTTCCGCAGTTTACTGATAGGGTCAGTGTCTTTTCAACTGGATTGAATGAACTATCTATTCGAGAATCTTGGTGGAAAGATGAAAGGGATGCAGAAGTTCATTTTGATATCAAGATACTCTATAGAACCAGGCACGAAAGAATCAACGAGAGCAAGGTCGTAATGGAAACAACACCATTAATTGACATATTCAATAGTCTCAATATGCTTATGAATGATATGTCCAAAGTAATTGAAAAACATATTGAAATGCAGTTGAATGAAAGAAAAGGATAGATGCCAGCTGGCATCTATCCTTTTCTTCTTAAACTCCTTGCATCTTATCTATTAAATCCTCATATGAAGCTACTGCTGCATATCGGACGTCTCCTGTAGAAATCTCATTGAAGAGTTTCTTCGCACAGGCTATTTTAGCCTTCTCCACCCCTCTCAGTTCCATGGATTCCATAGAACCTTTGGTCTCTGCTACAAAGAATATATGCTTCACGCTTCCTTTGTTGAAAGCGATAGCCCAGTCGGGAGCATAGTTTCCTACAGGAGTTGGAATTTGGAATGAGCGAGGCAACTTGGCATATACACACACCTCACTTGCTCCATCAAGAGCCGATGCAAATTTACGCTCACCCTCCGAATCACTGAATACATAGTCCATAATGTGTTTTTGTGCCAAGTAGGCCTTATCGAGAGTTTGCGAATGTTTCTCTTGCGTAAAGATGCTGCTGTCATAATTGCCTTCAATCAGATTGTATGATATATGCTCTACAATCATTGTGGCTTTCTGCTCCTTTATTATCTTTACCACATTACGGATAAACTCTTCTGGGTTGTTTTGGAACATCGCTATCTTTTGTGGCCGTAGTTTCTTGAGGATTTCCACCACTGTCCGTCGAGTCAGTGTAGCCCCACGTGCAATCTCTCCCACTAAGTCATAGGGCACGGTAGATGTAGATACTGTGCTTACTCTTTTCGAAGTTGAAGAGGTGCTTCCGAAAGCATCGACGCTATTCTGCTCACCTGTAACCACCACATAGCGCAACTGGTTCACTTCAAGGTTTGCATTGATGTTCAATACCGCTTTCTCTATCAGTTCACCACTATCATAGTGCACGGTATATGCATATTTATGGTTTATTTCCTTCCATAAGGTTTGAAATTCGGCTTTCGCAAAGTTGTCGTTCAACTTGTTTTCCTTGATTACAGTTGCATTGCCATCCTCAAACATCGTGTCTACTGCTACTGAGCTATCATACAAGGCGCGTATCAACAATTGTATGCCATCGGCCATAGGTGCCAGTTTGCGCGACATAGGAGCCAACTCGCCATTCGCCAAGTCAGTCCTATACAGTTCTGTCACCTGTCCCTTTTCGTCAATATAGTCATTATCCCAAAGATAGGCACGTATAGAATTTGCCTCCTCTGCAGTAATGGCGTGTTTTTCATCGCCCACGAATACAAGTTTCCCTGTGAAGTATGCCTCGTCGGCCTTCGTTGGGCGATCTCGCAGCACATCACGAGTCTCACGTTGCAGGTCACCAACAAAGCTGCTGTAACTCTCATTGGCGATAACTGTCAGTTTGTTCAGTTCGTGAACGTTCTCGCCAAGTGTTTCAAAGTCCATACGATTGCCCTCGGTATCGACACAAATACGCAATCCACGTCCTACCTCTTGTCGCTTTGCTGTAGCCGAGTTTGCATGGCGCAGTGTACATATTTGAAACACGTTGGGGTTGTCCCAACCCTCGCGTAAAGCCGAATGTGAGAAGATGAATCGCGTAGGTTCCTCGAAACTCAGCAGACGCTCCTTATTCTTCAATATCAGGTCATACGCCGAGATGTCATCCGAAATGTCACGTCCACGCTTCACCTCGCTATTCACCGAATGTCCCTTCTTGTCAATGGAGAAGTATCCATTGTGTACCTCACTGGCTGTGAACCTTCGTAAGTATTGCTGGTAGGGAGAGTCGAACAACGAGATTTGCTCGTTAAGAATAGTTGTATATTCTTCCTCAAAGATATTCCAGAATACACCCTTCTCAACCTCTCCATCATCGCCATAGCTCTTGTACTTGGCTACTTCATCAATGAAGAATAGCGATAGAGTCTTGATACCGCGTGCAAAGAGTTCACGTTCCTTCTCAAAGTGCGAGACAATGGTTTCACGTATCTGAACACGCTGCATTGCCAGTTCGTCACTATCTCCATATACTTCACCTTTCTTGAGCGTTAGGCCATTGAGGAAAGTTACAGAATCTGTGTATGGGCTGATGTCGGCAATGTCGAAGCCCTCGTATTGAGCCAGTCCGCTTGCACTTTGCAGTTTGTCCCCCTTGCCAAACTTCATCGACTTGCGTCGTATACCTGTAGCAGTATTCACCTCAAGGTCTATCTTCACCATGGGCGGCTCGGTCTTCGAGAGTATGATGCTGTCTATATAAAGATAGCTCGAGGTTCCCTTCAGGTTCTTTACCTCAAATCCCTTCACCTGTATCTTCTTCACCAGCTTCTTGTTGTAGGCATCCAGTGCATCGAGTGCATATACGGTATTGTGCTTGGTTTTATGGGTTGCCGAGTAGTTGAGAATGAAGAGTGGCATAAATCGCTTGAGTGCGGCCTGTGTTGCCTCACCTTCCATCTTCTGTGGCTCGTCCATAATGATGATGGGGCGGTTGGCTGCTATCACATCTATCGGGCGACGGCTTGCAAAGTCATCACGCTTGGAGTATATGATGCGGCTTTCCTTGTTCTTGGCTCCCTCTTTAAGCGACGAGGCAAAAGCCTGCGTATTTATAATCATCACATCGATACCTGCATCACTCGAGAAATCATCGAGGTTTTTTAGTCGGCTGCTATCGTAGATAAACCACCGGGCCTTCTTGCCATAGTGTTCCATGAAGTGGTCTTCAAGCATACGGAAACTCTTGCCTACACCCTCACGAATGGCAATGCTGGGAACTACCACAATAAACTTGCTCCAACCATAGCGTTTGTTTAGTTCGAACATTGTCTTTATATAGACATAAGTCTTACCCGTACCTGTCTCCATCTCAATATCAAGGCTACAGGCACCTATGCTTGGCACGAGGTTATCCGACAACTTGATATCTCCCAAGACTTGTGCCTTGTGGATATTTGCCAATAGCTCTTTAGATGTCAGTTGCACCTCGCTGTTACGGTATCCTGTTTCTATATCGGCATCATAGATAGAGGTCTGGCGGTTTGCCGACTGCTTGCCAAGGTCACGCCTATAGGTCAAGTTATCCATGGTAGGTTGGCCTGCAAACACCTCCACCGTGCGCTCCACGGCATCGGTCTGATATTGTTGTATTTTGAACTTAAACTTCATAGTGTTTCTAATGCTTGATACAATGTCTTGTAATCAGGGATATCAATAACTATAAAACCTAATTGTTCTAAAAAGAAACGTTTACCTGGTTTTATGTTCTTACCCACATACCATCCTTTATGACTCTTTTGGTACATTTTACAATACTTTGTGCGTTGTATAAGTAACCATCTTAAGAACACCTCATTCTCCTCTAAACCAAGGCCAAATATGAACAGTGATTTGTTGAATATTATATGAAGCCAAGTGTTATATCCCACCCAATATGATTGATTTTTTCCGTAAAAATAATCTTCAAGTCCATTCCCTTGTATCATCTTACGGGCACGTTCTACACTTCCCATATAATCGCTCAGTCCTAATCTTATGCTTCGAGGATACTCTCGTGTTCCATTAATATGCCATACAGCAAAACCATTTAAGGGATTGTTTATTATATCATTGCTATAATAGACATTCCACGGATAAAAATCCGTAAACTTATACTGATTTTCTATCGGTTTAAGTTTATGCGGAGTGGCGCCAACAGAATCAGAAATATAGGTGTCAAAGTTTGTGGTTAGAATAGGAGCATTGAGCCTTTTTACCCCTGCAATGCATTTTTGTAGGCTATATTTATCTTTAGCAGGGAATTTATTTGCCACATTTTGCTTAACACTACTTCTTTGTAGAATTAGTTGTTCACTATCCTGTGGAATAACACCATGACTACCCCAAAAGCGATTCAACTCCAAAATATCATAAAACTCTGTAAATGAAGTTCCGTTAGGGATGTTACGTTTTTCTCCAACATAGTCATTCCATAAGTCTTTTAATAATTGTTCCCAAGAAATGCTGCAATCCTTGTATTGGCTATGTATACCATTGCCAATAACAAAGGCTATATTATCACGATTTTCTTGAAAAATCTTTTTTATATCGTCTGAATTGCCAATCATTACAATATCCTCCTTATTCTCTCCTTGCTGTTGAGTAGTTTTCTATTTGCTAACAATTTAGAAATCAGCTCTCACCATTATAATCTGTTCTAATTCCTTCAAATCAACGCCAAGTTCTTTTCTCATTGTATTGAAGATTCTAGTTTGGTATTGTATCTGTTCTTGCTGGCTTAACGAGTTGCCTTGATTAGTTCGTTCTATTAGTTCTCTATAGTATTGGTTTATTATCTTTGAAAGCTCTGCTCCAGAAAATAATAATAGCCGATTAGTCGATTTTTGCAAAGCCAAAAAATTATCTCTATTCCCTTCATTTATCATTGTCTGAAGAGTTTCTATGTATAGACGATATTCTTCTCTTCTAATTTCCTCGATTTTTGCAGTTCTATCATTTTTGTATTCTTGCCTCTTCCCTAAGTAAGAAAACAAACAAGGGATAAGTGCTCCTATGCATGCTGAAACTGCGGCAATCAATGCCGTACATATTGTGTTGTCAAAACCAATATTTTCCATAATATTCTCAATTATAATATTCTACGAATTGTCTCCTTGCTATAGGCGTTGAAGATTTGGTCGAAGTTGTCGGCTACGTTGTCGGTGGCGATGGAGCGGTCACACATGACGAAGTAGTAGGGTTTCTCTTTGGCGATGGCAGTGATGACGGCTTCGTTGATGTCGCTGTCGAAGCAGGCGATGAGGTAGCCGTCGTTCACTACAAATACCTTCTTGCCATGTATCTCGCGCTCCTCTATCTTGCTCGATAGTGGCAGGTTACATTCGGGCATCACCTGGAAGAGAAGGTCCTCGGCGGTGCGTCCTTCACGGATATTGTCTACCAGTGCGTCGAAGGCCAAGGTTTGCTGCACAGGGGTGTTGGCTGGTGTGTAATACACATCGGCCATGTTCGACTCGTCGAGCTTCAGCACACGGAATCCCGTATCGAGGCTCTGTCCCATCAGTCCTGCCTCTTCCTTTATCTTCTTTCCTGCACGACGGATGCGCTCCTTGCCTATCTCACAGATGTTCTTGTAACCCGCCTTGTAAGCCTCGCTCTTCTCCTCCGTTTTTTCGGGGAGCTGCACCATAATGAATTTACGATTCCCTCCGTCCTCGGCATTGAGTTTCATTACTGCGTGAGCGGTGGTGGCGGAACCACTAAAGAAGTCGAGGATAATAGAATCTGAACAAAGATTTGCTATAGTTAAAATTCTTTGGAGCAGTCGCAATGGTTTTGGGCCATCAAAGTAACCTTTATCATCAAATAGTTTCTTTAATTCTTGTCGTCCTTCTTGATTATGTCCGACCTCTGTATATTTCCATATTGTCATTGGCACCATACCATCCTTTACCTCTGACAAGAATTTCTTTACAGCAGGAACATTATCACCCCTTTCTCCAAACCATATTCTATTATCTTGAACAAGTTTTTCAAAATTATCTTTTGATGTATTCCAACAACGACCTGCTGAGGGATATACGACTCTACCACTTGGTGTTGTAATTGGGTAATCATAAGTAGCAGAATATGATTTTACTGTCATATCTGCAGCCTTCCATACTCCTCTCGGGTCATTATCTCTATTTGTATATCTACTATTCATCTCCTCGCTGCGAGGCAATAACTGAGGATGCCAAGTAGATTTACTTTTTGCATACAACAATATATAATCGTGATTATCACTCAGCCATTTAGAATCATTAGCAGGAGCATATTTCTTTTCCCAAATGATGCTTGATATGAAATTATCCGCACCAAAGATTTCATCTGCTGCTTTACGCAAGTTTTCAACCTCACAATCATCTATCGAAATAAACAGTACACCATCATCAGAAAGAAGGTCTTTTGCAACCTTCAATCGGGGATAAATCATATTCAACCAATCGGTATGGAAGCGGCCATTACTCTCGGTGTTCTGTACCATTCTATCAACGAGGAGGTGTTTTTCCTCATCAAACAAACCACTTTTGGGCTTAAAATCACCATTGGCCATTCCGAAGTCATCGTTATAGACAAAGTCGTTACCCGTGTTATAGGGTGGGTCAATGTAGATCATCTTCACTTTGCCCAGATAGTTCTCACGCAAAAGCTTCAGCACCTCGAGGTTATCGCCTTCAATATAGAGATTTTCGGTATTGTCGAAGTCTACGCTCTCTTCACGACAAGGGCGTAGGGTCTTGTTGATAGGTTCATTGGCTTTACGAATGGCTCTACGCTTATCGGGCCAAGTGAATTGGTATCGTTCTTCTGCACCTTCAACTACTTCGCAAGCCAACTCTTGACGCAGTTTATCGAAGTCGATGGCCTGCACCACTTTACCCTCGGCATTCTTTGTCTCGGTGAGGCAGTTGGGGAACAATTGCCCCAATATCTCTATATTTCTTACTGCCATATCCGCAGTTTGCATCTTTAGTCTTTCCATGTTATTTAGTTTGTTTTGTTTCCTTTTCTTTTTCTTTTTCCTTTTTAGCGGCCTCTTCTACGAGTTGTATCGTTTCGAGATGTAGCTTCATAATTTCAATATAATGCTCTGTATCTTTAGGTATATCAATGTCTTTTAGATTTTGTATATGATCATAGACTTTATATAACTCTTTTGAACTACACTTTTTAATAACGGTAATAAGAGTTTTATACCTAGATAACAGAACACCAGATTCTTTTTTGTCATGTTCACAATAGATAGACATTATTAATGTTAGCACTTTATCAAAGTTATTGTCCGTATTTCTGGCTATTCCAACCAGTGCATTCGACAATAACGTCCGAATCGACTTTATATTTCTATAAAGTTCTTCCCTATCTTCTTCCATCTTATTACGTTCTTCTTGAACTTTCTTCATTTGGCGCTCAGTTTCGTGTATCTTTACGAAATTTGCAATCTGAAAGCCTACGATAATGGTAGCGCATATACCAATGAATGTGGCAAGCACTCCATAAAAAGCATCGGGGGACAATACACCTTCGTTTTTATAGTTGCCCCAAAATGTAAGTGCCATACAAATAAGAGCGGTGGCAATACAAATAGTTACAATGATGATGTCTCGTTTCTTCATACTATTTATAGTTTACTTCTTAATTCCTTTAATCGTTCAAATAGTTCCAGCTTTTTGCGTGGTTGTTTCTCTGCACGAGCCCTCTTTTCCAACAGCTCTATCTGCTTCAATAGCTTGGCGCGGGCATCGTCAATCACGATCTGCTGTGCCACGCTGTTGCCTTCGGTCACTGTGATGTGGCCAATGGAAGCGATGAGGTTGTCCCACACGGTGTCGAGGTTCAGGCCATCGAGTGTGAGGGAAAGCGTGTCGGAGGGCTGCCATGGCGAGGTGACAAGGCGTGTGCAATAGGTGGCCAGCTGCACTTCGCTTTCGTAGATGAGGGCAAACACGATATTTTGCTCGATGAGCCGTGACAGCATGATGATGTTTCGCGGGTCGTAGTTCTTACGCTTGAGCGTCACTGCCAGCAGATAGATCGACAGGGTGGTGCTCCCCACCTGCACTAAGCGCGAATCGATGCAGTTGGCTATCACGATGCGGCTCACATCGGCATCGAACGCCTCGCGCTCAGCAGCCTTCAGGCCAAACTTGGCATAGAGGGCTGTCTTGGGCAACGGAGTGCCTACTTCGGATTGTGCGGGGAGTCCAAACATAGGCTAACGTATTACAAAGAAACATATCAGTTCGAAATCGTCGAGTCCCTTGATCTCTTTGGTGAAGAGCTCGCCCTGGAAGCCACCAAGAAAACTGTCGATATCGCTCTGCTGCTTGACATTGATAATTGACGACACGGCATCGCCCAACAGGTCGGAGTAGTGCTTCATGTTGTAGCCGTCCTTGGTCTCCTTGTTGAACGTGCGGCACAGCTCGGTCATAGGCTCTGCCTTGCCACGGCACATGTGGCGCAGGCGGTCGAGCAGTTCTTTGGGTTGCAGGTGGTTGATGTGTACCCTGCCGTCATCCGTAAGGTATACCATATAGAAGGGATGGAGGCGATTCTTCTGGTCTATGTTGACACCGTTTGAGCGGTTTTTCAGCACGTACACCACGCCCTTGGGGCAATCGTCGGTAGCGCCAATGACGGTGTGCAGGCCATAGGGTGTGTGCTCCACATCATCGTGGGTCTTCATATACTCCAGCAGGTCGAGGCGAAACTCGTTGAGCCCCAGGTCCATGATAGATACACCCGTATTCATTTCCTCGATGTCCACTACCTCCTCCTGCAAGCGCTTCAGCTGTTCGCGGCGATACTCGAGGTCGCCCTTCTCTTCGGGAGAGAGCAAGTTGTCGTCGCCAGTGGCCGTCATCACCGAAATCTTCATGCGGGCCTCTACACGGCCTTTGAGGTCGATGTATTCATCGAGGGTCATGTCGGGCCAGAAGTTCACGAGCTGTATCACGGCATTCCTGGAGCCTATACGGTCGATACGGCCGAAGCGCTGGATGATGCGTACGGGATTCCAATGGATGTCGTAGTTGATGAGATAGTCGCAGTCCTGCAGGTTCTGTCCCTCGGAGATACAGTCGGTAGCGATGAGGAGGTCAATCTCGTCGTGTATGTGGGGGAAGATGGCCGACTTCTCTTTCGAGATGGGCGAGAAGAGGGTCAGCAGGGTGTTGAAGTCCATCTTGCGCTTGAGCTTGAGGGTGCTCTTCGACTCAATGTCGCCCGTAATCATTGCCGTATGCAGTCCGCTGTCCTTGTAGAGCTGCTCGGCAAGGTTGTTGTAGAGATATTCTGCCGTATCGGAGAAGGCGGTGAAGATGATAATCTTCTTGTTTTGGCCATTGATGGGATGCGCTATCTTGTCGTAGACGACACGCTTCAGTGTCTGTAGCTTGGTGTCGTGCTCGGGAGTGATGTCGCTGAGCATGAGGCGCAGCAGAGTGAGCACTTCGAGGTCGGCCATGAGGTCGCGCTTCCACGATACGGTATCCATATCGGCAAGCAGTATTTTGTTTTTCTTTCCGCCTACAGTAGCTTCGGCATCGTCGATATCGAGGTCGCCGAGTTCGTAATCATCGACAGTGGCATCGCCTGAGTCAATCTTGGCGATGGTGCTACTGATGAGGTTCTCGATGCGGCCAAGCGTGAGGCGGAACGAGTTGACCGAGCTCTCCAGACGCTTGAGCAGGTTGGTGCTCATCAGGCGGCTGATACCCATCTCACGCCCCGATACGGAGAGTCCGCTAAACTGTGCCTCGTCGTCGGTGTCGACATATTTGTACATTTTGCTCGGGTGGATATAGACCGATGGGCGGTATATGGAGAGGTTGAGCTTCTGCAGCTCGGCAAAGATTTGGTTATAGTTGATGGCATCGTCCATGTCGGTCAGGCTCGGACGGTATGATTTCGGCATCAGACGTTCGGGAAACTTGCCGATATCGGCCGTGTCGTAGTATTGCTCTATGTGCTTGCGGCTACGGGCAATGGTGACGGAGTCGAGCACCTCGAAGAAGTCGAAGCTAAGGCTATCGAGCAGGCGTTGGGTGGAGCGCTCCTCCTTAGGCAACTTTGACCACGCGTTGTATGCCTTCTGCGCACGGTTGAAGATGGTCTCGATGGTACTCTCGGTGTTGAGCAGTTCATTGATATTCTCCTGCTGGCCCTCATAGGCGAGTTCCAACTGGTTCTTCAGATCGTTGAAGCGATTGTTGACTGGGGTAGCCGAGAGCATCAGTACCTTGGTCTTCACTCCTGCGCGAATCACCTTATTCATCAACTGTAGGTAACGGTTTTCACGCGGGTTCTCATCATTCTCGTCCGTGGTCACCTTGCCGCCATTGCGGAAGTTATGGCTTTCGTCAATCACCACCAAGTCGTAGTTGCCCCAGTTGATATGGTCCAGATTGAGTCCGTTGGAGCTACCGCCTTGTCGGGATAGGTCTGAGTGGAACAGCACATCGTAGCGTAGGCGGTCGGCAGCAATGGGGTTGTTGACATAGTTGCTGCGATAGGTAATCCAGTTGTCGTTGAGCTTCTTCGGGCAGAGCACCAGCACCGTCTTGTTGCGGTTCTCATAGTATTTGACGACGGCAAGGGCGGTAAAGGTCTTGCCCAGACCTACACTATCGGCAAGGATGCAGCCGTTGAACTTCTCCAACTTGTTGATGATGGCGAGGCAGGCATCCTTCTGGAAGTTATAGAGTTTGTTCCATATGGCACTGTTCTTGAAACCGGTGGCTTCGTTGGGCAACACATCCTCGGAGATGTCTTCCAGAAACTCGTTGAAGATGTTGTAGAGCGTGACAAAGTAGATGAAGTCGGGGGCATTCTCACGATATACCGTGTCGATGTTTTCGATGACGGTCTCGGTCACATCCTTGAAATGCTCTCCATTGTTCCACAGTTCGTTGAACTTGCGTATGTATTCATCGGCAAAGGGAGAGGGCATACGCATGGAGCCTGGGCACATGTTGTTGCCGCGCTCACAACCCAGCTCGGTAGTGGTAAATTCGTTGAAGGGAAGGTAGGTGTAGTTGCATGTGTCGGCCGCTACATTCATAAAGCCATTGAGCACACCTTGCGACACGTTGGACTTGAAGCACACCTTACGGCGAATCCAGTCGGCACATTCGCGAGCGATAGCCTTCTGAGAAAGCTGGTTGCGTAGCTTGATCTCGAAGTCCGAGCCATAGAGGTTGCGCTCGCGGCTCAACTTGGGAATATAGAATTCGCGCTTCTCCTTCTTGCTCCTCTCCCTGCTGAAGGTGGGGGAGGTGAAGATGAAGCGCAGCTCGTCGATGTCTTCCAGCTCCTCCTTCAACACTTCGTATGCATAGATGGAGAAGCTGGCAGCGGCTATGGATACCTTGCCCGAGTGTCGTAGGACCTCCCGCAGGTCATCTATAACCTTCGAATTGATGTTGTCAAATTGTTTCGGAAACTCCATAAACTGCCAATTTCGCTATCTAGATGAATACTTTGACAAAGTTATAAAATATTAAGCAATAAAAAGAAAAAAGATGGGGAAAACTTTTGGTGTAGGAGAGCCTTGGCTTAATTCTTGTTTAGAGTTTAGGAAACAGGCGCGAAGCGCGAATAAAAACCTGCCAGGGGGACTTGGCAGGTTTTTAAGAATTGAAAATTGAGAATGAAGAATTGAAAATTAAGTTTCCGCTTTTTTCTTCTAATAACGAGCGCATTACATTCGCCACAGGGACGAACGTATGATAGGATTCGAGCGCTTGGGCGGTTATACGGAATTACTTTTTTGCCGGGTGGCAGGAAATCGAGTTGAAAGTTCGTGCAAGCGAACAAGAGTCAAGTTTACTTGAACTATTGCAGTGAGCGCCGCCGAACTTCAACGAAGTTAAAGTTAAAAAGATTGACGAAGACCAGGGCAGACGCACCAGAAAAATCTGTGGAGATTCCGTATTCTATTCTCATAAAATCAAGTCATTAGCCTCACGCAGATCTCACGAATCTCACAAAGAACGCATCATTACACTCGCGTTTGCCATCCGGCTGAAAACACTCGGCGAAGCCGACAAGCTGCGAGCCTTGTGCGATGCAGCCTCTGTGAGATTTGTGAGATCTGTGTGAAATCAAATATTTGCGAGAGAAGGGCCTGTTGTACATCGATTATTAAGACATCTTTTAGAGCGATTTTATAATGCGTTTTTCTCTGAAAGTATAGTCATTTTTTATTTATTGGCGGCAACCATACGCGTGTATGGTCGCGACCAAATGCGCGGATGGTGGCGAGCATCCGCGTGGATGGTCGCCATCAAACGCTGAAAAGTGTAGGCCGAAAAAAATGAGATCGACAAGGACTTTTGGGAGGTTTTAGCCTGACTTGTTATGTGTAGGGGGAGGGGTTGACAAGGAGTGAATTACTGTCCGGACGGCAATTGTCATTTGTCAATTGTCCATTGTCAATTAAAAAAACTGCCAGGCGGCAAAAAAGTAATTACATAGGGCGCAATGAACGATTTTTTTGGTGTGTTTTTGTACAGATTCAATCTCCTAATGCGCTTATAATGAGTTTGAAACATTGGTTGTGGATATAATCTCCGATGAACAAAAAAACAAAACCTGCCAGGGTCGCCTGGCAGGTTTTTCTCTTCGTTAATAGCTGTTATGGACAAGCGAGTTCGTGAAATTATAGTTGTTTTTTATTATGGAAAGCAACCATTGTAACTGAAAATAAAGTATCTTTGCTACAAGCGAAATAAGATAAAAAAAATGAAAATAGAAGAAGCCATACTCTACTGCCTTGCAAGCCAGAACAGAGGCATGCGGACGGAGCAGATAGCGGAGATGATAAATCGCAACCACCTGCATATCCGTAAGGATGGGCAGCCCGTAACGTCCAATCAGGTGTATGCCGTCGTTTGCCGCTATCCCTCGATGTTTGTCAAGGCGGAGGGGCGGATAATGTTGATGATATAATGGGAAAAATGAGCAGAATAGAAAAGGAGAAGAGGGTGGTAGGCCTAATGGTAAGGCTCTATTGCCGGCGATGCGAGGGAAACAAGGTGCTCTGTAGCGACTGTGCCGAACTGCTCAGGTATGCTGAGGCACGTCTCGACAGATGCCAGTTTGGCGAAAGCAAACCCACCTGCAAGAAGTGCCCCGTTCACTGCTATAAGCCCGACATGCGTGAGCGTATGAGGAAGGTGATGCGATGGGCAGGCCCGAGAATGATGCTCTACCATCCCCTCGAAGCCATCAAGCATCTGATAAGGGAGAGATTATAGATAATAAGAACAATACTATGTTGGAGTATACATTTAAAGATAAAGTAGTGATTGTAACCGGTGGTGCCAACGGAATAGGCCGATGCATTGCCGATGAGTTTCGCAATCAAGGAGCTGTGGTATATGTGATTGATAAGCAGAAGGGAGAGCACTTCGTTGGAGACATCTCCAAGAAAGAGGTGCTGGAGGCTTTTGCAAGTGAGGTGTTGAGCAAGCATGAGAAAGTGGATATCATCATCAACAATGCATTGCCACTGATGAGGGGGATTGATGAATGTTCCTACGAGGAGTTCCAGTATGCCCTGAGTGTGGGAGTTACGGCACCGTTCTATCTGGTGAAACTCTTTATGCCTCATTTGGCCGAGGGCGCATCCATCATCAATATCTCTTCCTCGCGTGACCGCATGAGTCAGCCACAGACCGAGAGCTACACCGCTGCTAAAGGGGGCATTGCCGCACTCACTCACGCCTTGGCTGTAAGCCTGTCGGGACGAGCAAGGGTGAACTCCATTTCCCCCGGCTGGATAGATACGGCCTACACCATTTACGAAGGTCCCGATGCCACGCAGCAACCTGCGGGTAGGGTAGGGAACCCTATGGACATAGCCCATATGGTGCTGTTCCTTTGTAGCGACAAGGCCGGCTTTATTACGGGCGAGAATATCTGCATCGACGGTGGCATGACCAAGCAGATGATTTATCATGGAGACTGTGGATGGAAGTTGGAAAATATTTAGATGTAAAATATAATATGAAAATAGAAGTAGCTCCGCAGGAAACCACGCGTGCCGAAGCCTTTTCGCTCTGGATGACGTCTCCCATGCCGATGGTTACATTGACAAAAACATTCAATGTAACCAAAGTGCTCAAGGCAAGCAAGAGACGTGGTATCAAATTTAACACCTTGCTATGTTGGTGTATAGGAAAGGCTGCAAGTAGCATAAAAGAGTTCTATATTCTACCAGAAAAGGATAAACTCTTCAAATACGACAGTATTGCTATAAACGTAATTGTAAACAATAGCAAAGGAGGAATTAATTCTTGCGATATTGCATTTAACGATGATATCCAACAATTTGTAAGAGATTATGACGAGTTGACTATTCAAACTATAAACGAATGTAAAAGTTCATTTATAGATAACAGCATGATTATTGGAACATCGGCAATGATTCAAACTCAACTCGATAGTATTGTAAATCAATACACCGATAAGTTTTGTAACCCCATGGTCATGTGGGGAAAATATCGCCGTAATTGGGTAAAGACAATTCTTCCCATATCATTCCAATTTCACCATGTTCAGATGGATGGTGGTCACGGTGCCTGTTTCTTAGAACAACTTCAACAAGAGATTAATAAGTTATAATAACTTCGCAAATAGATAAGCTATTACAAATTTATGATTGCATACACATTCATCGAAAAAGGAAAGTTCGCTTTGGTGGAGAAGCCGAAGCCTACATTGATAGAACCCACCGATGCCATTGTTCGCGTGACGATGAGCAGCATCTGTACCAGCGACCTGCACATCAAGCACGGAAGCGTGCCTCGTGCCGTGCCGGGCATTACCGTTGGGCATGAAATGGTGGGTGTGGCGGAGGAAGTGGGAGCAGAAGTTACCCAGGTAAAGCCAGGCGACCGAGTGGCCGTCAACGTGGAGACCTTCTGCGGAGAGTGTTTCTTCTGCAAGAATGGCTTTGTGAACAATTGTACTGACCCGAATGGCGGTTGGGCACTTGGGTGCCGCATTGATGGCGGACAGGCTGAATATGTGCGTGTACCCCTTGCCAATCAAGGGTTGAACCGCATTCCCGATAGCGTTTCCGACGAACAGGCATTGTTTGTGGGTGATGTCCTGGCCACTGGCTTCTGGGCAGCCCGCATCTCGGAGATTACCGAGGAGGACACCGTATTAATAATAGGTGCTGGGCCGACGGGAATCTGCACGCTGCTCTGCGTGATGCTAAAGCAGCCGAAGCGCATCATCGTCTGTGAGAAGTCCGAAGAGAGACGCCGCTTCGTGCAAGCGCATTACCCCGATGTGCTGCTCACCACGCCCGAAGAATGCAAGGAGTTTGTCTTGCAGCATAGCGACCACGGCGGAGCCGACCGCGTGCTCGAAGTGGCCGGAGCCGATGACACCTTCCGCTTGGCTTGGGAGTGTGCCCGCCCAAATGCCATCGTCACTGTAGTAGCTCTTTACGACCAGCCCCAGATACTTCCCCTGCCCGACATGTATGGCAAGAACCTCATCTTCAAGACCGGTGGTGTGGATGGTTGCGACTGCGAGGAGGTGCTTCACCTTATTGAAGCCGGAAAGATCGACACCACACTCCTCATCACGCACCGCTTCCCATTGAACGAAATCGAGGAAGCCTACCGCATCTTCGAAAATAAATTGGATGGGGTGATTAAGGTGGCAATAGTTTAATTTGACGGTATTATGCAACCTCCGAAGATAGGTAATTCCACCAAAGAAGAGCGCCAGGCCTATGTCGTCGAAGCCTGGAAATGCCTACATTGTTGCGACGAGTGTGGCAAGTGCCGCATCCTAAAAGGACGGGATGCCGAAGTGCTCTATGCCGACTACATCGAAGGCAAGCGGGGATATATGGACGTTACTTTGGAGATTAGAAACAGGAGCTACTGACGGTAGCTCCTGTCCCTTTATTGTTAAACCAAATATGTGCTTATTTTCCGATGCAACACATTTACACTATTGATTGAAAGCGTTTTAGCCTTTTGATCGGTACAACTCACATTTTTGCAATGACACGGAAAATACTCACAAATTCATCGCTCTGATAATCAGTGATTTCGATATACGTGTTGTACCGCGCTTTTCAAGCTCATTTTCAAGTTCGTAGACGCCAAATTGAAGTGATTTATATTCAGCCTCTTACCGCATTTGCGTTCCAAATGATTTACTAATGCAAAGATAGCGTTTTTGCTCGATATTACGCAATGATTATCGTTGTAAATTTCATAAATGCTTGATTTTTGACTCAAAAATCACTTATAATTAGCCAAATCGTAAAAAATATATGAGATTTGGCTAATTATATCGATAATTTGCGCTATATTTGTGGAGACAAAATTCTATAGTTATGATAATAGGAAGAAAAGAAGAGCAGAAGATATTGCTTTCGGCAGCACAGTCTGAGTATTCAGAGTTGATAGCAGTATATGGTCGTAGACGTGTTGGTAAAACCTATCTTATACGTGAGACTTTTGGTTATAAGTTTACATTTCAACATACTGGTTTGGCAAAAGGTAAGACAAAAGACCAGTTGTTCAGTTTTGCCATTTCACTTCGTGATGCCGGATACGACGATTGCCCAATACCACAATCGTGGCTGGAGGCATTCAGTCTGTTATCTCATTTCTTGAAGAATTCGACAGATGAGAAAAAGACAATCTTCCTTGACGAGCTTCCATGGATGGATACACCTCGCTCAAATTTCATTTCGGCTTTTGAACATTTCTGGAATGGATGGGCTTCTGCTAGAAAGGATATTGTTTTAATTATTTGTGGCTCTGCAACTTCATGGATTATCAATAAGGTTATTAATGACCACGGAGGTCTTCATAATCGCGTAACACAGCGCATTGCCCTTCAACCATTTACTTTGCGAGAGTGCGAAATGTTTGTTCAAAACAAGGGGCTCGAAATGAGTCGCTACCAAATTACAGAGTGTTATATGGTATTGGGTGGTATACCTTTCTATTGGAGCCTTCTTGAAAAGGGGTTGAGTTTGGCTCAAAACATCGATAAAATGTTCTTTGCAAAGAATGGCAAATTGACCAATGAGTTCAATCAACTTTATGCATCGTTGTTTAAGTCGCCAGAACAATATATAGATGTCGTAACTGCACTTGGCCGTAAAAAGGTTGGTATGACTCGCGAGGAAATTATGGCTGCAATTGACAAACCGAGCAATGGAGCATTGAGTAAAGTACTTGATGAATTGGAGTACTGCGGATTTATACGGAAATATAGTGGTTATGGCAAGAAGACGAAGCAGGCAATCTATCAATTAATCGATAACTACACGCTCTTTTATTTCAAGTTTATCCAGCAAAACAAAAACAATGACGAGCATTTTTGGTCTGTGTCTATAGATTCTGCAACGCATCGGGCGTGGGGCGGATTGGCTTTTGAACGCTTATGTTTGGCACATATACAACAAATCAAAGCAGGGTTGGGTATTGCAGGAGTATTGAGTAATGTTTATTCTTGGCGAAAAGAGATGGACGAGTATAGTGAAGGTGCTCAAATTGATTTGTTGATAGATCGCAATGATCAGGTGGTAAATATCTGCGAAATGAAATACTCTTTGTCTGAGTTTTCTATCGATGCTGAGTACGAACGCAATCTGCGCAACAAAAAGAGTGCATTCATCGAGGCAACAAATACTCGCAAGGCAGTTCATCTTACTATGGTAACTACTTATGGAATTCGTCAGAACTCTCATTCAGGAATTATACAAAGCGAAGTTACACTAGAAGATTTGTTTGTCTAAACAAAGCTAAGATTCCTTATTCATGGCGTTTAAAATTTTGCATTACATCCTCATAAAATATGTCCTCGAAATTTTATTGCAAGTAGAGAAAAATAATAGATATTAGATTATGAAAAGACAAGTTTTTTTTAGTTTTCACTATAATCGTGATTCGTGGAGAGCGTCTCAAGTTCGCAACATGGGAAAAGTTGATGGAAACTCGACCTTTAGTGATAATGATTGGGAAGAGGTTCGCTATAAATCAGACACAAAGATAAAAGAATGGATAGATAAACAACTTGCTATGCGTTCATGTCTAGTTGTTCTAGTAGGCTACGAAACATCTGAACGAAAGTGGGTTAAATATGAAATTGAAAAGGCTATGGAGTTACACAAAGGTATTGTTGGAATTCGTATTGATAGAATTAAAAATGCATCGGGGGAACAAGATAATGAAGGTTGTAATCCATTCTTCAATGTAATCACTCCGTCAGGACATAGGCTGTCAAACTACGTTACTTTATTCAAATCGAGTTATTGCTCAAGCGAATATGTTTATAAAGACATAAAGGAACATATAGAAGATTTGATTGAAGATGCAATAAACAATAGATGGAATTATTAAATACTCTGTATTATGGCAAATTATGAAGCACAAGATCTCCAGTATCTTCAGATGATGCAGGAGAACATTACAAGAATGGCAGGAAATAGTGCTAATGCTAAAACTTGGCTGGTTACTATTGTTACAGGTTTTTTTGCGATTGGTTGTAGTATTAAAGATTTAGATTGGTGGTTGATTTTGGCAATAATCCCTATAGTTGTGTTCTGGTATTTAGATGCTTATTATCTAAGTTTAGAACGTGCCTTGAGAAATAGAGAGCAGGAATACATCAATCTCATGAATTCTTCAGCAGATACAGATAATAGTTTTGAGAAAAACAGACAGAACGCACTTTTCGATTTTCGACCACTGTTCATGAGTAATGATAATGACGAGAGAAAGCTAAAAAAGACAAAGTGTATGATGTTAAACAAGTCTGTATATCCCGTCTATTTAATTATTTTATTCATGATTATAGTTGCTACAGCTATTATAAATATGTGCAACTAATATCCTTCTATTATGGCAAGAAACGTATTCGTATCCTACAAGTATGCAGATGAAAATGTTCAACACTTATTTGGCCATTTTCCGACCAAGGCACGTCATTATGTGGACGAGATAGAAAAGCTATTAGCTGCAGAGGAGCATATATTCTATGGAGAGCATGATGGAGAAGATTTGTCTGATTGGTCAGAAGATGAAATTTGGCAAGAGCTAAAAGACAGAATCTTTCCCACGACGATTACTATTGTTCTAATTTCCCCAAATATGAAAGAGGATGGGAAGTATGACAAATCGCAATGGATTCCATGGGAGATTTGTTATTCATTAAGAGAAACGGTTCGTAGTGACATGAAGAGTCATAGAAATGCAATACTCGCAGTTGTCCTGCCTGATAAACAAGGGAATTATGAATATGCATTAAAGTCAAATACATGCTGTGAGAGAGGTTGTACGACTTATATCAGAGATTGGATGTTTACAATAATTAAAGAGAATTTATTTAATAGGAAACATCCGAACATTGTTGATTGTCAAAATAATACCAGAATTTGGCATGGCGAATATAGCTATATTCCTATGGTTAGATGGGATTATTTTAAATCTCATGTTACCTCATTAATAGAACGTGCAGAAAGAATTAAAGATGATTATGAGAAAAATGATTCCTATACTCTACACCTTACCGTTAATAAATAAGCATTTGAATATATGTCAATCTATTACCGCAAGCAGAATTATCGGGATATGATTTTCAGAAAAAAACTGCATCTAAAGCATATTTCTGAGAAGTTGTTCGAGGTTATGCCAAATAATTTCTCTTTTAATGATTTCTTGTCTGCATTTAAAGAGTGCTATCCGTGTCAATGGGAGGATATTGTGCATTATTGTAAGGAAAAGAAAAATGATTTTTATCGAAGAAGTTGTAAAGGTCTTCGTACAGTTCCATATTATACTCCAGAACAGTATTTAAAACATGCTGTTCATATGCGCTCTTTATCTAAATATTTGAATGAACAGGATAGACATAATAAGTATGCATCTTTAGTTCTTAAAGGGCAAGAGAAGAAAAGGCGTCGTAATGATAAGCTCGCTTCAAATCTTGTTTTTGTTCAAGAGGTTTGTCCACCATATATTAAAAAACTTATCAAATCATATTTCAAAACGCGTAAAACGTCTCCTCTTGACATAAATGCACGTTATCTGATACTTCTAGAGGCAACTCAGTTCCGATGTGATGAAACGATAGAATTTTTGAATAAGATAAATGCTTGCGAGAAGAATGATGATCTTCGAGAAATGGCCTTTTATTCCCTTCAAAGACTAGGTGAAAATCCATGGTTGTCAAAGAAACGTAAAGGTAAAAGACGTCTATCAATGTTAAAACCGATTGATGTACAAAAAAATCCTACTGAATTAATGCAACTTATATACGCCAATCAACATATGTTGTATCAGGAATATGATGTTTTTCTTTCTCATAGTTCACTTGACGTGAATGAACTTTTACAGCTAAAGGTTCTCCTTAATCAGCAAGGAAAGACTGTATATATTGATTGGATAAACGATAGAGTAATGCTGAATCGTCAAAATCAGAATCAAGATACATGGAAAGCTCTAGAACTAAGAATGGATCAATCCAAGATGTTACTTTATGTTTTGACGGATAATAGTATTAAATCGCCATGCACAGAAAGAGAGGTTCTGTATTTTAAGAACGCATCTAAAAGTGTAAAAGTATACAAGCCACATTCTGTTTCATTGCCCGCTCCTAGCTATTTAGATGGATGTGAATTTATAATCGAAGAACAGTTACATAACCTTTAAAAAATCATTCTAAGTATGCTTTTAAATTAAATCATTATCGCCATATTTTCATTATAAAGCATTTAATATAGTCATTGTGAAGAAAAAGGAGGCTCCCTCAAAATGGGAACATATAGTTCTCGAATGTGAAGTTCCTAAAGAAATGATAAAATCCATCACGCTAAATCTGCTTGTTAGATATTTAGAGAACTCAATAATATAGAATAATATCGCTCCAAGCAACAGTTTTTCTGCTGACTTGGAGCGAATCTTATATACTTGCCCTTATCCTGCAACCAGGATTGTCCTCGCAGGCCTCCTTGTATTTTATCAGCCAGGGAATAAATCCATCATAAGAACCCCATCCGTTTGCAGGATTAAAAGGAAGGAGTTTTTTCCTATTCTCAACCATATAGGCGATACCTTGAGCAAGAATCTTACTCATTATATAAGTGGTAATATTGCCATTCTCTCCAGGCTCCCATACATAATCATATAAAGTACCCTTATACTCCTTATTCCTGTATTTAACACAGATGGGAACTTGCAGTGCCATTCTACTCATGTTGTGCGTGATGTTTGCATTCCACTCTGTCTCCTCTGTGGGTACATCGTCGGGTACTATCATAAAAGTACTACCACATGCAACATGGGTTGCATTGTATTTCACCATTTTAGGTTTCTTGTATATTATTGTTACATCTAAACTCATAATCTATAACTGTTTATCTTCTGTTTGTATCATTAAATCTTTTATTTTGTTGTCAAACCATTCTCCAAAGTCTGGGAAAACAGTTTTGCCATTTTCATCTTTACCACTATGAGGAGCAAATCCAGGTTCGTTGTTCTTCAACCATTCACATTGCTCAATGAAAGACTTTCTTACCTTATTCAGGCTAATCCTTGAATACTTTTTGCAATAAGCAAGAAATTTAAAGATGCTATTGCCGAAAATCATTTCATCTTCATTGGTATATGAAGGTGAAAAACTTACTACTTCCTTCCCATTAATATTATACTTCTCATAGTATGGTTTCAATTCTCCTGTATATGAGATACGTAGAACAGAGTCCTTCATAAAATGATTCTCCTTAACCCAAGAGTATGCTATATCAACAACTCCACTGGCGTTTATTATATCATAACGATTGCCATACCTTTGCACTATGCAATAATATTCAGGCAGGTCATTAGGCTTCATTTTTGTTTTGTAAAGTCTATTCTTTCTATCTGCATATACATCCCCATTCCGACGATGGATATTTCCATTGTCATCAACAGAGTAATGGACTTCGTAAAAATATCTATTTGATAGGTTCTTCATAAATTCACTAAATTTTCAATTATGTGATTTCTATAAATCGTTTGCCGTCAAATCCAGCAAGATGCTCATTGTAATAAACATAGCCAAGCTGATTGCAGACAAGGCGTGTATTCCCGATGATTACCTCCTCGTTGGCGTGTGAGTGTCCGAAAATCCACGCATCAATGCGGCTATCAGCAATAAAGTTGCCCAATTCTGTAGCGAATGCACTATTCAGCAAGCTGCCTTTATGCTCGGGAGCCACAACGGCCATTGATGGCAGATGATGGGTTACTACCACAATACGCTCGGCGGTGCTCTCAGCTACACTCTGCTTGATAAACTCCAGGCACTTCTCGTGCTCAGCATTGAAATCAGCAGGCGTAAAGCGACGACCATTATACAGAATCTGCCGAAAGTCATTCATTCCACGATGTACAAAATACTCATCCTCTGGACGAATGTGCGACCAAAGGGTTGAGAGGATAAAATTAACATTATCAATTCTCACCACCTTGTTTTGGTAGTAATGCACATTAGGCAGAATCTCACGACTCCAGCTATCGCCATAGGCTAACACATCACCATTTCCATAGAACTCGTGGTTCCCAGGAACAAGTAACACCTCTCGGTAGTTTGCCGATGCCCACTTCCAGAATCGTAAATTAGGGAGTGTTCTATCGCGTAAATAGCCGGTATCACCTGCAAAAACCAACACATCACCAGTAACCTCAAATGGCTCACTCTTTATAAATCTTAAATTATCTGACAACTCCAAATGTATGTCAGATGCGTATTGTATTTTCATAATTTCTACATTTTTCCGCATCCCTGCGTAGTTAATACTAAATTTGGTTGATTGCCATTGGACGGAATAGACGGAGAGGAAGAACGTCACCAATGGGTATAAAACAAAAATAGTTGGAAAGTTTGGTAAGGACTCTCCAACTATTCTGTTGTTATTTCTCTAGCGAGATATAGGCATCTAACTATATCTCTATTGATTTATACGTTTGTTGGAAAGTTAAACCGATGGACTCAATGCTAAGAGTATGAACACACGACATACCTTCAAAGCATTTGTTGCCTCGAATTGATGTTGTTAATATGTTCATTCTACTTTGCTGCATTGCTAAATTTTATATGGTTTTCAAAAGTGGGTGCAAAATTACATAATAATCAGATAAACCTCCAAATAAATTGCGGAACTTCTTTTTTATGATGAATTCGGTGCAAACTAACTAAGTGTCGATTGGGCAAATCATCACTTGCAAGGGCTTGCCCGTTGTCCAATATAATCCCCATGGGGTAGCCTAATACCCCATATCACTTTCGCGATATGGGGAGTGTCCAATCAAGATTGGCAGCGGGTTACTTTCCGATGCAAAATATTTTTTTAACGCCTATTTATATTCTTGTAAGTACTTGATATATAATATATTGCAGAGTTTTACCGAAGGACGTAAGTTCGTTCGGGGGGACAAACTGGGGACTGCATTTCTACAAAGAAACTAATACAATCTGCAAAAATGCACTTTTTTTAGATTTTTTAGCATATTTGCATTTCTTTGCATGGTAAAATGGCCTTTAATTTGAGCTGAAATTGCACCTGCGATAGCTATTAAATTTAGTGGTTTAGTTTAGTCCAATGTATATATAGAATAGAAGTAAACTAAACTGCCTTCATCGTCAAATCTAAGAGGTCTGTTATAGCAGTGGCTTTACACTCTTCTAAAATGGACTTTGTTCCTCTCATTTGCAGATGTTATGTGTTTCTTTATATCCGTCTACCTTTTAACACGAGTTTCTGAGAAGTGCCAAATATACTCTTTTTGCTTCTCAAAAGAAGAGAAATTAAACCAGATTCTGTTCATTTTTCTTTTGTTAAGCAATCAAATTTCAGAAAGCATCTGGTCTAATTTGTCCAAAGCATTATGGTAGCTTTCTTCCTCCGTTTTTGTAAGTTTCAAGTCGGTCAAGATAGTCGGATCATCAGATTCTGTTTTGGACGTATCATCTGACATTAACGGTGTGGTAGATGGTGATTCTACAGATTTTGTATTTTCAGATAGTATATGAATTCTTTTCAGTTCATTAAGATATTCGGTTACTTTTTCAAGTATAGACTCTGCCTGAAGTCTGTTTTGACTATTAGCAATACGAGCTTCTGGAGTATCATCATCTGTAAGGTATAACCCAAGGAATTTTCTCTTGCGACCTTCGAATTTATCATTTCCTAGATAGATGATATTGGATCCGAAGTTGCAGTCAAGGAAAAGCGATAGACGATTATCCTTTATCTTCCTATGTCCTATGTGAATTGAAATTGTATTGATGTTGTTGATTACGCATTTTGAAGCGTTCACCATCAAAAGTTTAGAAACGGTATTTGAAGATTTGGCCAGCGAACTAGGCAATTCAATAGGTTCGTCCTTTGATTTCTTTACAATTGGCTGTAGACCATCTTTCTTCAAGGTATCAAGCTCTGCCTTTTTCTTTTCCAAAATCTCCCTTGCTAACTCCATAGTTCTCTCATTAGCCAATTTGTCTTCAGGGGAATTTTCTGGAATTAAATAAAGACCAAGATGCTCTCTCACTCTTTCACCACGCTGCTCGTTTGATAGGTATTCAACATTACCGTTGTAGTAGTCAAGTATCAACGAGAAACGGCCTCCTTGAAGTGGCTTCTTTCGTAGCTTGACTGTGAAGCGATATGTCTTTCCCTTTTCACTCATAAATGGTATCTTGTCTAAATTGTCCTCAAAGGTAGTGATAATCCTTCACTGAACATTGAGTTAACCTGATTTTTTCCTCATTTTAGCTGATTTAGCCAAGGCATTAAGAGTTTCTTTCTTTTAAAAGCATTACCTTTGCAATCCTTTTTTGAATTTTATAAATAATCAGATAGAGAACTATGACAAAAGCAGAAATTGTCAGCGAAATCGCTGCAAAGACAGGTTTGGAGAAGCAGGTTGTATTAACTGTTGTAGAAGGTATGATGGATACCATTAAAACCTCAATGATCAATGGAAATGAAGTGTTCCTTCGTGGATTCGGTAGCTTTATCATTAAGCACAGAGCGGAAAAGACTGCACGAAACATTTCTAAGAATACAACAATCATTATCCCTGCTCACAACATTCCGGCATTCAAGCCTGCCAAGGAATTTATGGAGAAAGTTAAATAATGATTATATAATTATATAAGTATATAAATCTATAATTATATTGCATTTTTGCAATGGTATATAGGAGGTTAGCTCAATATCGGAATGACTAACCTTCTATTTTTTTATTATATAATCCAAAATTGGAGGGACTGAAGTAAAATGTTCAAACCCTCCAATTCTCGTGCTTCTTTTCCGATTAAGGCTGTTTCACAAAAGAACTTTAATAGAAAATCTTAGCCTGTTAATATGCATATTCACTTATATAACAGTTATAAGTCCCTTTTTGTTTTCTTTAACTTGTATTTTTTTGAACAAAGGTAATGCCAATCTTGTTATACGAGGTTTGTCCTTTCTATAAGATTATATCAATGACCTGATTGGTGAGTTCAGTTGCAAATGTAGAACCAATGATTTTCTAGTTTCAAGGTCATGTCTTCGATTTATTTCGAAATCTCCACACGCCAGTAGTCGGTAGTATTTCTTATAAAACCTTGCACAAGTATCATTGCTCCATTTCAAGCAACAGAATTCATCCTTCAGGTCAGTCAGATGATAAATGAGGGAAAAGTAAAACTTAAAATTTTAGTGCTATGTATGGTTATGACAATGAAACTACACTGATTGGTAGTACCTGTACTCTTCTCCACCCTTACAAAGGATATTCAGAAGGTGAAGTTATAGACGACTATGGTTTGGAGCTATTGGTTCGCTTGACAAACGGAAAAGAGTTGTCTGTGTATAAAGATGAACTGATTATTAACGATTAAGATTTTTGATTATGAAGATTGTAGTATTAAACCACACTGATGTAAGGGTTGAACTGTTGAATGTGGTAGATAGTTTGTGCCCTGATGAGATTGAAGAATTTCTCTATGACAGAGGATTTGACGTGAGTAATATTTCTTGGATGGAGGTTCCGAGCGATGTTAACGATTATGTGCCTATCAAGTTCCACGAATTTGATGTCAAAGATAATGGTGAAGAAACACATTCAGAACGCACCGCAAGGTTGAAGAATTTCACTATCTATGATAGCGTACAGGATATTAAGCGTAGAGAACAAGAAGAACTCGCAGATGTACTCCGTCATCTTGGAACAAGGGTTGACGATGGCTATGAATACCATTTTGAAGGTGAATGTCCCATAATAGCGGCATATGATTATGATGAACCTTGCGATGTGGTAATTCTTTCAGTTCGTGTAGACGATGATGGATATATAAGTCTTGTAGGTGATGAAAAGAATGACCGAGGCAATCCGCATTCATTAGATGTTGATGAAATCTTGGCCGGTCATCTGGAGTATGTGACTTCCTACATTCTACAATAATAAAGAAAGAGCCTATATCTAACAAATGATGTCGGATATAGGCTCTATTCTTAATATCTAAACCATACAAGGCAGATGCAAACTATCTGAAGGATGATAATGACTGGTATGCCATACTTAAATTTCTTATGCAGGGTCTTGTGATGCCATACTTTTATACCGAGATAAGCACCGATGCTTCCACCAATTACAGCCAGCCCTAACAAACAGGCTTCTGGAGTACGCCATTTCGGGGGCGTCAGCTGAACTGTGTCAGGCTGTTAGATAAATTCGAATTTACAATTCTCATATACTTCAGATGTAGGTTGCCGTTTCTAAAGCGATATAAAGTTTGTTTAAACTATGGTTGGCATTGTTCAAG
>JAFTVE010000044.1 GCA_017465905.1 Bacteroidaceae bacterium
ATTACGACATACGGAGTGGAGCGGAACAAATACAGCAGCAATCTTCAACGAGTTATTACATTGAAGGAGTTGTTCGGAAATTAGCAACGTCCGTATGGGCGTTTTCTTTTTTGCAGTGTGTGATTGAAGTTTGCAATGGAGAACACCCGTTACAGGCATCCTCCATTGCAGGGAAAAATTTATAAAAGTGCTATTGTATGCTTACAAACGTTGCTTCTCGCTCTGTCTGCTTTTTAATTCAACATATTTTTTTGTCAAATAAATGCTGTTTTGTTTGGATATTTTGAATAAAATGGTTTCCTTTGCATCGAAATCAATAGAATTTTCTGTCAATACACACATAAAAGTAGTTGAATTATGGAAAAACTTACAAGTAAAGAAGAGGAAGTAATGGAGCTGATTTGGCAGCTTGATCAGTGTGCGCCTAAGGATGTTTCATCGCTCTATCCCGAACCTCAGCCCAGCGCAAATGCCATCGCTCAGGTATTTCAGGCACTGGAAAAGAAAGGTTACCTGACACATGAGCCAAAGGGACGCGGATTCATCTACCGCCCTATCGTAGACAAGCAGGCCTATGGGCGAGGGCGATTGTCAAGCATCGTCAATCGTTTCTTTTCTGACTCGTACATGAGCGTAGTGTCGGCACTGGTGCAGGAAGATAAGGTCACCGAGGCAGAATTGCTGCAATATTTGGCTGACCTGAAACGCAAAAAGGACTGACGTATGGCTGCATTCATTATCTACACCATTCGGTGGGCAGTAATATTGACGCTGCTTTACTCGCTATACAGACTCTTGCTCCGGCGCGAGACGTTTCACCGTCTGAATCGTGCAGTGCTGCTGGCTATCCTCGTGGTGAGTCCGCTGCTCCCGCTCATACCATTGCATACCGCTGAGCCTACAGCTATAGATGAGGTGCTTACCAGAATTGAGGGCCCGCTGATGAGAATATCATCTGAAAAGAACGTAGCAGAGAGCACACTTGCATCCTCAAAGACTGGAGACGCGGCATCTGGTCTTTGGATGCGGTATTGTGCATACATATATATAATAGGTCTCACTGTTGCTCTTGCTACTTATATGTTCCGATTGCTGACCCTAATGCGTGTCATACGTCGTAGCCATTGCATATCCCATCCGATAGTTCCTGAGACCGTTCATCTCATGCTCGACATGAAGGTCAAGCAACCCAGCAGCTGGATGCACTGGATTTTCATTGGGCCTATCGACTTGAAGCAGAACGCAGAGACTGTGCTCAAACACGAATTGGCACACGTGAGAATGGGGCATTCCTGGGATGTGATTCTCTGCGACCTTACCTGCCGCCTACTGTGGTGTCTGCCCTTTGCCTGGATGCTGCGTCAAGACCTGGTCGATGTGCATGAGTATCAGGCAGACGAGGCTGTATTGCAAAGTGGTGTAACGCTGGAAGACTACGAGTTGCTGCTGGTGCGTAAAGCTGCTCATACGCAGATTCTTCCCATCATGAACACCTTACGTCGTGGGGCGGTAAAGAAACGTTTTGCCATGATGCACAGCAGTCGTTCGTCCTGCTGGTCGCGGCTTAAACTGCTGTATCTCGTCCCAGCCTTTGCTGCTTGCTTGTGGGTATCTGCCAAGGCCGAAGGATATGAGACATATCTCAACGGTAAGTACGCGATGCAAGAAGAGTTGGAGAGCATTGACCACAGCACCATCGAACATGTAGATGTACTTCATGGACAAAAGGAGGTGCAGGCAAAAACGACTACAGAGCTAAAGCACGACTACTTCATCATAGCTGAACAGATGCCTCAGTTCCCTGGTGGCGATGCTGCTATGATGCAACACATATCGCGGCATATCCGTTATCCGAGAATCGCTATCGAGAGTGGTGTGGAGGGCACCGTCAGAGTGGAGTTTATCGTTGAAACTGACGGAACTATCACGAACGTAAAAGCATCGGAGCCTTCGTCCGCGTCTGGTGGAAGCAATATTATAGTGACTGCCTACCGGCAGGAGAGCAGCAATACATCCATTTCTGTTAAAGCCGAAGGTATTCGCGCCTTAAAAGAATATGCAGAAGAAATAGTCCGAGGTATGCCTCCATTTGAGCCAGGACGACAAAGTGGAAGTGCTGTCCGAACTAAAGTGATCTTGCCTATCACGTTCAAGCTCAACTGACATAGTCCCAACTTATTGCCAACATTTTATTATCCGCCAACACGACGGACAGCCCTTGCTATATCCTTATAATAACCCCATAAAACATCAATAACAATGAAAAAGATTTTAGTAACAATGATGACCCTGGCGTTGACGATAGCAGCGCAGGCACAGAGAGACACTATCGGTGTGTCACAGTTTACGGCGATTTATCGCTATGAGTGTAAAACAATGGATGCTGAAGGCAATTCTATAACAGACTCGATGCTTATTGCAGTGCAAGTATCTAATGGCATCACTAAAAGTTTCCCTTACGAAGAGTATGACAGGCAGAAGAAGGGGCGTTTTCGTATAGTCGATGGCTATCAAGCAGCTCATATGCACATGGGCACCTTTTTCATGAATTATCCCGAAGGACGGATAACAGCACAAGAAATGCTCTATCCCCACCGCTATCAGACGGATGAAGCTCTGGATAAACAGAAGTGGGTACTGACAGATGCACAAGACAGTATCTTTGGCTATGCTTGTCAATCGGCTAAGGCTAAGTATCACGGGCTGACCTGGAATGCATACTATACAGAGGACATCCCTTCCAGCATTGGCCCGTGGAAGTTAGGAGGTCTGCCTGGTATCATTACAAAGGCAACTGATGCCAGGGGCATACATACCTTTACGCTTTGCGGATTGTTAAAGGAGGAGCAGCCAATAGTGTTTGCCGAATATGTTACTTGGATTGTACCTGATGGTCGCGGCAAGTTTGTAAGTCAGCGTGTGGACTATCAGAAGATGAAAGCCTCCAAATTCTTGGCATACAAGAAGAAAGTGCTGGGCAATAGTCGTTATCTGACGAATCCTACTTACTATGCTCCCGACCCAATGGAGATTTTTGGATATGTGGAAACAAGTTACAATTCTGCTGGTGATAATGTAAGGAGCGTAGCGGGTGTTGTCATAGTTTCTAATCCCCATCAGTATCAACCGCTGGAGCAGTGAGCGCCATCCAAGCTTGCTTGAATAAGCTTTTTCATAGGTTCATGGAATGGCAGACGAAGTCCCATTTGGAATGAAAAAAAGTTGATTTCAGATTTACTTTTGGCATTCTTTTACGACCTATATATAGAGATTATTCTATGGATCTATGAAAAAGTTATTAGCAACTATGACGGCTCTTGCGCTGACGATAGCAGTGCAGGGGCAGACGGAGACGGTGGACACGGCACAGTTCGTGGCAATGTATGACTATGAGTGCAGAACACTGAACGATGAGGATGTGCCCATCACAGACAGGATGCAGATTGTGCTTCAGGTGGGACGGACGATGACAAAGTGCATGCCGCGCTCGCAATACCGTGTGGAGGGCGAGGAGGTGAACATCGCGACAAGCTTCCAAGAAGCGTATATGCACATGCCGACGGTGTGGACGGGGTGGCCGACGGGGAAGACTACCATACGCGAGTTCATCTATCCGCGCGAGTTTGAAGGTTATGAGTCTACACCCGACATTGCGTGGACATTGCTTGACGACACGGTGACCATCAACGGCTATCATTGCCAGCAGGCTACGGCTACGCTGCGTGGTGTGGAGTGGCGTATATGCTATACCGAAGAGATACCGTCATCGGCTGGTCCTTGGCGCCTGCGTGGCCTGCCCGGACTGATTGTAAGGGCAGAGAGTGAGGCACACACGTTCTGCATTGCAGGGTTGAAGCAGGAGCGGGTGCCCATCACGGCACCAGCGCAGAACCCCGAGGTGCAACGGATGAGATACCCCAAGCTGCTGAAGTACCGCAACGAGGTATACGGCAACCGCCAGTATGCCAAGAACCCTACTTACTATATCCCCGACCTCAATAGCACTCTCAAGGAGATAGTTGTATTTAATCGCAACAACCAACAACTCGTATTGGCCAATGGACAACCACTGCTGACGAAAGCACATGTGTATCGGCCGTTGGAATTAAAATAAAGCAAGATGAACCGATTCCTATATATAATACTATCTTTGGCACTGGCCACACGTGCCTCGGCACAGGTGAAAGTAACCGGTAGAGTGATAGACCTGAGCAACAAGCCGGTGAGCGAGGTGGTCGTTAAGCTGATGGGTGGCAACAAGATACTGGCATTCGGCACAACTGATACGCAAGGCACGTATAACCTTGAACTGGAGAGTGAGCCGACGGGAGAGGTCACCCTGGTGTTCAGCCACATCAGCTACGAGAAGGAGTCGGAAAGCCTCACGCTGAAGGATAAGTTGACAAAGGTCGACATGCTGCTGACTCCAAAGAGCATCAGCCTGAAGGAGGTGATGGTGCGCCCCGACCCTTTGCGACAGATGGGCGATACGCTGAGCCATCATCTGGCTGCGTTCCTCGGCAAAGGTGACGTGACATTGGAGGATGGCCTGAAGCGCCTGCCGGGGGTGGATGTATCGAAGAGCGGCAGCATCAGCTATATGGGCAAGGCTATCTCGCAATTCAACATCGAGGGACTGGACCTCCTGGGCGGCAAGTACAGCCTCGCCACAAGAAACATCCCGGCCGACTATGTGACGAATGTAGAGATAGTGCGCAACCACCATAGCCGCAAGATAGACAAGGAGCTCCCGAGCGACGAGGTATCGATGAACATCAAGCTGTCGCAGAAGGCAAAGTTCAAGCCCTTCGGACAGGAGGAGATAGGTGCCGGCTATATGCAGGATGGTGAGGACGGGCTGCAAGGCTTGTTGGGTGTGACTGGCATGATGTTTACCGACAGGTTACAGACTATCGGCTCCTTGAAGGGCGGCAACTACAAGAACTTCGCATGGGCCGACATGATAGACCACTTTGGTGGATCGGGCATCAGCACACTGGCTACCAACCTGTTTGGCGGGTTCGATGGCGGTGCCCCTCCGCAAGGCGAGTACCTCTACCAACGCAACGGCATGGCAACGCTGAACACCATCTGCAAAGTGGATTCAAACACGACGTTCAAGGTGAATGCCGACTACAGCTACCACCGCGCCACACACGATATAGGGCAAAGCACCACCTATCTGTCGGGCGACGGCAGCTACATAACCGTGGGCGAAACCACCTCGCCACTCTCAACAGTGCATCTTCCCAAACTGTCGATAAACTATTTGAGAAATGCCAGCAAGGCATATCTCAATGAGCGATTCGTGCTGAAAGGTGTGTTTGAAGACGACGAAGGGGACGTAGTGGCCAACGGAGCCTTGGTAGAGCAACATCGCCGCACCACGTCGTTTGAGATTGGCAACGACCTGCATTGGGCAAACAAGACCGCCAATGTCAGCGTACCCATATCGTTTAAGCGGACACCGACATTGAGGCTCACCTTCGGGCAAAGCGGCAACGTATATGGCCAGACGGCACAGTCGTCATCACTCTCCATGAGCGTCAGTTCATCGTTCAGGATTCCCATCGGCAAGACCTTCCGCCTGAGGCTTCCTGTAGCCCTTAGTGCCATCTTCGATGATGTGGAGACCTATCGCGTGCCCACAGGAGAGACCAATGACATTCACGGATGGGCGTTCACTCCCACGCTAAACCCGGGCTTTGAAATCCATTCCCGCAACCACCGCTTCTATCTGAATGCGGGTATCGGTGCCGCGCTGAAGGGGCTGTACTACAACAAGCTGAACTACACGAAACCAGTGCTCAATCCATCGATGAACATTACCTACACCTTCTCGGCCAACAGCAAGATGGAGCTGTCTACCGGTTACTCTACACACATCGGCGATATGATGACGCTACTGACGGAGCCGATGCAGACGGACTATCGCACCGTGCGCACCTCATCGGGAATCATCGGTGAGTCGAATACGTGGCGTGCATCGGGCGACTGGAAGTGGCAGCTCCCCATGCAGTACTTCACGCTGCACCTCTCGGCCGGCCACAGCTCAGGCAAGCGCAACACGCTCTACTCGCAGAGTATCAGTGGTATCGACGTCAGCAGCACGGCACTGCTGCGCGACACTCGCTCCGAAAGCACAAGCCTCTCCATCTCCAGCACGAAAAACTTTCCGTCACTCTACGCCAACCTCAGCGCAGGAGCCAGCTACGGTTTCGGAGGTGGAGAACAAGCCATAGATGAGGATATCATCAAGACCCGCTCCAGCAGCTACAACATCCACGGCAAAGCATCTGTCGCCCCTGTCAAGTGGCTCGAGCTGCGCTACGACATCAGCTACGCCTGTGCCGAGTCGCGCTTTGCCAATGAGAGGAACACGACGACCTCGCTCACCCACAGCAGCGCCATCCACGTGTTTCCCATCGCCGTCCTCGACCTCTCCCTGAACTACGATCATGTGCGCCGCCAGATTACTGTCGACCGCTACAAACGCATGACCCTATTCAACGCCTCGGCACAGTATAAGCTCAAGCGCCTCGTCCTCCGCCTCGAACTCGACAATCTGCTGAACCAACGCAGCTATGCCTACACCGTCTTCGACGGCATCAACGCCTATAGCTTCGACTACGGCCTATGTGGACGCACGGCCATGCTTCGCGCAACATTCAAGTTATAAGCAAACCTCAATCCACGGTCGTCCCGTAGAGGAAGGAAGGTTCTGATTTTTTATTGCGAGCCGCTGATTGGTAGGGCTATTCCACCCCGCCGCTGCGCCTGTATTCGGTGGGCGACTGCCCCGTCTGGCGGCGGAAGTAGCGGCAGAAGTAGGAGTCGTTGGGGAAGCCCAGTGCGTCGGCTACGGCAGAGACGGTCTTCGTGGGGTCTCTGAGGAGGATGCGGGCATCGAGCACTACGGCCTTGTCGATCCACTCGGAGGCTGTCTTGCCGCTCACCTGCGTCACGGCCTTGCTGAGGTACTGGGGTGTCACGCAGAGGCGGTCGGCATAGTAGGCGACGGGGTGCTTGCCGGGGCGGCAGGCTGCAAGCTCGGCCATGAAGCGGGCATAGAGCATCTCGGCTGCCGAGCGTGCCGTATGCTCCTCATCACTGCCGGGCAGCGTGGCCACGTGGCGGAAGAGCGCTATCGCCAGCAGGTCGGCTACCTCGGCGCGGTAGGGCTCCGAGGAGGCTATGGAGTAGATGGCGTGGAGCAGCAGGGTGATGTCGTCCCAATCTTTCGGTGCGGGGCGTCGCTTCACGAAATGGCGGCATGGCAGCAGGTGCTGCTGATGCCTCTCGGGCACGAAGGCCATAATCTGCCCCTGGGTGTCGGGCGCCATCTCAAATATCTCTACATAGGTGTTCTCGGGTAGGATGAGGATATCGCCACCTACCACTACATGCTCGGTGAAGTTGATCTCGAGACGTGCCTCTCCCGAGAGCACGCGCAGCAGGCGATAGTCCTTCACGATGAGTGGGAAGCGCACCTTGTCGAACAGTTGAAGTCCCACCTTGTTGACCGCCATGTCGAGGTTCATGGCCA
Organism: Bacteroidaceae bacterium; assembly: GCA_017465905.1. GTDB lineage: Bacteria > Bacteroidota > Bacteroidia > Bacteroidales > Bacteroidaceae > UBA1189. The sequence goes on from JAFTVE010000044.1 coordinate 7,547, forward strand.
AGCGGTCGCGGATGAGCAGCTGCTCGAAGCGTACCGCAGACTTCTTGATGATGGAGGAGATGAGCTCAATGTCCAGCGGGCGGAAGCGTTCCTTATCGTTCTTCATAATTTAGCCAATTTTCACCGCAAAGATAATGAATGTCGCCTGAAATATGCTCTTTTTGCAAAGAATGATTACGAAAAGGACATTATCTGCCAAGAATAGGCAATGCCGGTACGGAGAAGAATGGCGTACTTTGTGATGATTTTAGGAGTTAAAGGGAGATAAAGGGAGTTAAAGGGAGATAAATGCCGATAGTTATAACGCGCGAAAGAGCTAATGGCCTTTATCTCCTCAACGAAGCGAAAGCGGAGTGATATCTCCCTCTGACTTCATTTAACTTCTAAAAGAAACCAATAACACTACAACCTATGAAACGAATATTGCTATTGACCTCGCTGCTGGCTTCGCTGGCAGTATGTGCACAGCCGAGTGTGGAGCGGTGCAAGGAGATGGCGCGCGAGCACTATCCGCTCATCAGACGGTATGGGCTGATAGAGCAGAGCCGCGACTACACGCTGAGCAATGCCGCCAGGGCGTGGCTGCCGCAGGTGACGCTCTCGGGGCAGGCCACGTTGCAGTCCGACGTGGTGAGCTGGCCCGAAGAGTTCGAGTCGATGCTGGCCATGCAGGGACTTGACATGCCGGGCATACGCCGCGACCAGTACAAGGTGCAGATTGATGTGCAGCAGACCCTCTGGGATGGCGGGAAGAGCCGTACCGACCGGGCCATCGCCGAGGGCGAGGCCGCGCAGGAGCGCATGAGTACCGAGGTGGAGCTGTACGCGGTAGACAGCCGTGTAGAGGACATCTACTTCGGCATACTGCTGATGCAGGAGCAGCAGCGGCAGATAGGGGAGATGATGCAGCGCCTGCAGACCAACCTCGACCAGGTGAATGCCCTCGTGGAGAACGGGATGGCCATGCAGGCCGATGCCGATGCCGTGGAGGTGCAGCTGCTGACGCAGCGCCAGAGCCTCGGACAGGTGGAGGCCCGCCTGCAGAGCTTCCGCCGCATACTGGGCCTCTTCATCGGTGAGGAGCTGGGCGAGGTGCCCCTGCCCATGCCTGTGGCCGAGGAGCCTGTGGGGTACGACTCTGAGCGCCCCGAGCTGCGGCTGATGGATGCGCAGATGGCTCTGCTGCAGGCACGCGAGCAGATGGTCGACGTGTCGCTCGCTCCGCGTGTGGCACTCTTCGCGCAGGGCTACTACGGCTATCCGGGACTCAACATGTTTGAGAATATGGTGAGCCACCGATGGACGCTCAACGGCATTGTGGGGGTGCGCATGAACTGGAACATCAGCAGCCTGTATACGTCGAAGACATCGCGCCGGCAGCTGCAGAACGCACGCGACAATGTGATGCTGCAGCGCGAGGTGTTTGCCTTCAACAGCCGCTTGCAGGCCGAGCAGGAGAGTGCCGAGGTGCGCCGCATACGTGAGGCCATCGCAGACGACGACCGCATAGTGGCACTGCGCAGTCGGGTGCGCGAGGCTGCCGAGGTGCGCTTGCAGGAGGGCATGATAGACACGCACGACCTATTAGGCAAAATCAGCGACGAGACCACCGCCAAGATAGCCCGCAGCACGCACCAGATAGAGCTGGTAAAGGCCATTTATGATTTGAAGCATACGTTAAATAAATAGGATTATGAAAAAAGAAATATATACAATCATTGCCGCCCTGATGTGCGGCGCATGTGCCGACAAGGCTACGTACGATGCCTGTGGCACCTTTGAGGCCGAGGAGATACTGGTGTCGTCGCAAGGCACCGGACAGTTGGTATGGTTCGATGTGCGCGAGGGTGCACAGGTGGAGCCGGGTGTGGTGCTGGGAGTGGTCGACACCATACAGCTGCACTGGCAGAAGGTGCAGCTGGAGGCACAGGCCGAGGCCATCCGCAGTGCACGCCCCGACATACGCAGCCAGCTCTCGGCCATAGAGAGCCAGATTGCTACGCTCAAGTCCGAGAAGCAGCGCATAGAGAAGCTGGTGGCCAAGAATGCTGTACCCACCAAGCAGCTCGACGACCTCAACGCCCAGCTGCAGGTGCTCGAGAGGCAGCGCGTAGCGCAGCAGACCGCCCTGTCGGGCAACACCTCGGCAGCTGACTACAATGCCGAGGCCATAGCCGCGCAGATAGCCATCGTGGAGGACCGCATAGCCAAGTGCCGCATAGCATCGCCCATCGGGGGCACCGTGCTGGCCAAGTACAAGAGTGCAGGCGAACTGGTGAGCATGGGCACACCGCTGATGAAGGTGGCCAACCTCGATGCGATGTACCTGCGTGCCTACTTCACCTCCGACCAGCTGGCCACGCTCAACCTCGGCGACGAGGTGGAGGTGACAGCCGACTTTGGCGGCGACCAGCAGTATGCCTACAAGGGCACGGTGATGTGGATAGCCTCGGAGAGCGAGTTTACCCCCAAGGCCATACAGACACGCAACACACGCGCCAACCTCGTGTATGCCGTGAAGATTGCCGTGAAGAACGACGGACGCTTGAAGGTGGGGATGTATGGGGAAGTGACTTTGAAATGAAAGAAAGCTAAAATGCCATCCATCAGAGTAGAAAACATATCGAAGCGCTACGGCACATTCACTGCGCTCGACGGAGTATCCTTCGAGGTGGAGCGTGGCGAGCTCTTCGGACTCATCGGGCCCGACGGGGCAGGCAAGACCACGCTGTTTCGCCTGCTCACCACGCTGATGCTCCCCGACGGAGGCAGCGCCACCGTCGACGGGCTCGACATCGTCACCGACTACAAGTCCATCCGTCAGATAGTGGGCTACATGCCCGGGCGCTTCTCGCTCTACCAGGACCTCTCGGTGGAGGAGAACCTGGAGTTCTTTGCCTCGCTCTTTGGTACCACCATAGCCGAGGGGTACGACCTCATAGTCCCCATATATCGCCAGATAGAGCCCTACAAGACGCGCCGTGCCGGACGCCTGTCGGGCGGCATGAAGCAGAAGCTCGCCCTCTCCTGTGCCCTCGTGCACAAGCCTCGCGTGCTCTTCCTCGACGAGCCCACCACGGGCGTCGATGCCGTGAGCCGCAGCGAGTTCTGGGATATGCTCCACACCCTGCGCCAGCACGGCATCACCATCCTCGTGTCAACCCCCTACATGGACGAGGCCAGCCGTTGCGACCGCATAGCCCTCATCAACGAAGGCAAGATATTGCGTATCGACACCCCCGACCGTATCACCGATGCGGGGGCAACGCTCGAAGATACATTCATCAGACTAATCCAGGAGGAGTATGGAAAACATCATATCGGTTAGGAACCTCACCAAGCAGTTCGGTGCCTTCCGTGCGGTCGACAACATATCGTTCGATGTGGCACAGGGCGAGATCTTCGGTTTCCTCGGAGCCAATGGTGCCGGCAAGACCACTGCCATACGCATCCTCTGCGGACTGAGCCGTGCCACCTCGGGCACGGGCAGTGTGGCCGGGTGCGACATCATGACACAGAGCGAAGACATCAAGCGCAACATCGGCTACATGTGTCAGAAGTTCTCCCTCTACGAGGACCTCACCGTGCTGGAGAATATGGAGCTCTACGGAGGCATCTACGGCATGCACCGCAAGGAGATACTCGCCAAGGCCGAGGCCATGCTCACCGAACTCGAGTTCTGGCATCATCGCCACGACCTCGTGCGCAGCATCCCTGCCGGATGGCGACAGAAGCTGGCCTTCACCGTGGCCAACCTGCATGCCCCCAAGGTCATCTTCCTCGATGAGCCTACGGGCGGTGTCGACCCCCTCACGCGCCGTCAGTTCTGGGGCATGATACGCCGCGCCGCCGCTGCCGGCACCACCGTGTTTGTCACCACCCACTATATGGACGAGGCCGCCCTGTGCGACCGCGTGTCCATCATGGTCGACGGGCGCATCATGGCGCTCGACACGCCCGAGGCACTCATCAGCAAGTACCAAGTAAGAACGATGGACGAGGTGTTCCGCACCCTCGCCCGCAATGCAGTAAGGAATGAATAGATTTGCCCATTTCGTCAAGAAGGAGTCGCTGCATATCCTGCGCGATGTGCGCACCATCCTCGTGGTCATAGGCATCCCCATCGTGCTCACCCTGCTCTTCGGCTTTGCCATATCCACCGATGTCAACAACATCAACGTGGCTGCCTGTGCACCCCATCGCACGGCCGCTGTGCGCGATGCTGTGTCGCGTGTCAGCCACACCCCCCTCTTCACCTTCAAGGGGTATGTCGCTCCCGACGAGATTGACAAGGTGCTGCGCACCGGCACTGCCGAGGCCGTGATGGTCTTTGCCGACGACTACGACCGCCTCGTGGCAGGCACCGCCGAGGTGGCAGGCTGCGGCGTGCAGCTCGTGCTCGACGGCTCCAACCCCAACGTGGCCGCCTCGGCCTCGGCCTACCTCATGCAGACCCTCAGCGGCGTGGCTGCTGCCTCGCCCATCGATACCCACATCCTCTACAATCCCCAGATGAAGAGTGCCTACAACTTCGTGCCCGGCATCCTCGGCCTCATCTTCATCCTCGTGTGCGCCATGATGACCTCCATCTCCATCGTGCGCGAGAAGGAACTGGGCTCCATGGAGGTGCTGCTCGTGTCGCCCGTCAAGCCACTGTGGATTATCGCTGCCAAGATGATACCCTACTTTGCCCTCAGCTGCATCAACCTGCTCACTGTGCTACTCATCGCCCGCTATGCCCTTGGCGTACCCATGACAGGCAGCGTGGGCGGCATCCTCCTCATCTCGGGCATCTACATCGCCCTCTCCCTCGGCTTCGGGCTGCTCGTCTCCACCATCACCGACAAGCAGATGGTGGCGCTACTCATCTCCGGCATGGTACTCATGCTGCCCATCATGATGTTCTCCGGCATGCTCTTCCCCACCGAGAACCTGCCCCTCGTGCTCCGTCCCATCACCTACATCGTCCCCGCACGATGGTATATCGATGCCATGCGCAAACTGATGATCGAGGGACTCGCCTTCGGCGATGTGCTGCTCGAGCTTGGCATCCTCGCCGCGATGACCATCGGCATCATCCGTGTGGCATTGATGAAGTTTAACGACCGTTTGGAATAACTTGACCACTATGAGCGTACTACGAACCCTGATTATTAAAGAGCTGCGGCAGTTTCGCCGCAACCCCTTCCTCCCCAAGCTGGTAGTGGGCTTTCCCCTCGCCATCGTCCTCATACTGCCCTGGATAGCCAACATGGATGTCAAGGGTGTGAGCGTGGGCATTGTCGATGCCGACCGCTCCGACGTGTCGCGCCGCATCACCTCGCATGTCGAGGCCTCCGAGTACCTGAGCCTCCACGACCTCTATGCCGACTACCCCTCGGCACTCGCCGACCTCGAAGACGGCCACATCGATGCTATCCTAGAGATACCCAACGGCTTCGGCCATAGCCTCCACGCCACCCCCAAGCGGCTCAGCATCTGGGCCAACGGCGTCAACGCCATGAAAGGCTCCCTCGGCTCCCAGTACCTCATGCAGACCGTAATGAGGGCCCTCCCCACAGAGAGCGCTCCGACGCAACCTTCGTTTGAGAACAGCGAAATTGTCAATTGTCAATTGTCAATTGTGAATTGTGAATTAACTTCGTTGAAGTTGCTACGCTCGGCAGAGCCTGCAAGCAGTCTTTGCTCTCGCTCAATCGCAACTTTGTCCATTGTCAATTACTACAACCCCACCATGGACTACAAGCACTTCATGATACCCGCCCTGATGATCATGCTCATGGTGATGGTTGGCGGATTCCTGCCCGCCCTCAACCTCGTGTCCGAGAAGGAGCTGGGCACCATAGAGCAGATCAATGTCACCCCCGTGAGCCGCCTTACGTTCACCCTCTCCAAGCTCATCCCCTTTTGGGTCATCTGCCTCCTCGAGCTCGCTCTCTGCATGACCCTCGCCCTCCTCGTCTACGGCCTCCCCGTGGCAGGTTCCGTAGGGGCCATCTTCCTTGCAGCGCTGCTCTTCATCATCATCATGTCCAGCATAGGCGTCATCATCGCCAACCTCTCCGACACCATGCAGCAGACCATGTTTCTCATGCTCTTCGTCGTGCTCTCCTTCATCCTCCTCAGCGGCCTCATGACCCCTATCGAGAGCATGCCCCTCTGGGCCCAGCACTTCACCCGCCTGCTGCCGCCCACCTACATGGTCGATATCATGCGAGCCGTATACCTGCGTGGCACCACCGTGGCCGAGCTCTCGGGCAGCTACCTCGCCCTTGCCGCCTTCGCCCTCACCTTTGCCACCCTGGCATCATTCACCTACCGCAAGCGCGGGTAAGGGCCGGCAGCACGGAGAAAAGAAATGCGCGTGAAATTCAAGTTATTTCACGCGCGTTTTTGTATCAGTAGGCTATCCCGTCAGTTGGACAGTGTCTTTACCACATCCTGCACGAAGCAGCGGTCGAAGGAGTTAATCTGTACTCCACCTGAGGGAAGGTCGCCCGTAGTCACCTGCGATGCCTTGAGCTTGGGTGCTTCGATGACCTGGTCAATGAGACCGTCACGGTATACGGTGAGGCGGTGACCATCGTAGGTGAAGGTGACATGCAGGGTGGCATGGGGTGTGGGCCAGTTGTCGCCATGGGTGCCGGTGCAGTTGGTGGCCCAGTTGTCAGAGGTGTAGAGCACATTGGTGCTATAGTAGCGCTTGCCGGCAATCTCTACATAGGGACGCACGGTCTCCTTGTCGAGGCCGTAGCTGAAACTCTGCGTAGTGAGCAGGGTGCCATAGTAGTGGTCGGCAGAGAGGGTGACATTGATGTCGATGGTAAAGTTACCCTTCGCATGCTTGGCTGCTGTGCAGGCCTGCGGTGCAGTGCCGTGGGCATGGATAGCGGTGGGGAAGCCGGTGGGGAAACCCTTCTTGACTATCCAGTAGGCGTAGTCGCCATGCATCCACATGAGGCGCATGGGGACATCCTTGGAGCCGGGAAGCACGAAGGGGCGCACATTGTTCTTGGCCGAACCGTAGGTAACCTGATCCTTCATCACTACCTGACCGTTGGAGGCCACGAGGTAGCGCCATATCTCGTAGATGCTCTCGCCCTTGGCGTTCTTGGTGGGTACCGAGAGGTACACGGTGCCGGGGCATTCGGGGTCGAGGGCCATGCCGCCCGAGTAGCAGTACTCGGTATTGGAGGGGTGGAAACGTCCGCCACCATAGGCAAGGTCGGTGAGGCGCCATGCATCGCCTGTCCACTTGGCATAGTAGTACTGGTGGTGCTGCTTGGTGCGGTCGATACGTACCATGGCAATGGCGGGGAGGCCAGCCTCATCGCAGGCAATCTGCCACACCCAATCGCGATAACCGTCGGGAGCATCGACCAGCGTATAGGGATACTGCTGCTTATACTCGGCGCTCTTGTTGACGCGGAACTTGCCATCAGCAATCGTAGAGAGGTGGTTACCCTTGATATCCTCCAGCGCAGGGGCTACGGTGACGCTGCCATCGGCACCCTGTGTGGGGTGCAGGTTGATGACATTGAAGTAGAGCCAGCAGGGCCACTCGTTGTCGGGGTGACCGGTGGTGTAGGTCATATAGAGCTTGTCCTTACCGTTGCTATAGTACTTGGCATAGGGGCGTGCACCAGTGGACTGCACCATCTGATAGGGTCCCCACGCAATCTCTACATCGTCGTTCTCGTCGGGCAGGGTGAGGCGGGCAATGGTAGGATGCCAGCCGAGGCCACGCCAGCAGAGGTAGAAGTGCTCGGGATCGTCGCTCATGAGGAAGGGCGACGGGTAGGTGGTGTTGTGGTTGGTCTTGATACACTTCTCCTCGCCCAGGATGGTGATGTCGCCGGGGTACTTCGACACGCGGTAGTAGAATGCCGGCTCATCGGTGTGGCGCGAGTAGATGATGAGTACGCGCTCGTCGGGGAGGACGAGGAAGGTGGGGTTGTTGTGGTCGTCGGGCTGGAAGTAGCTGCGCACGAGCACCTCGGTGCGGCGACCTGTGAGGTAGTCAATCTGCAGGGCCTTGACATTGCCGTGTACGTCGATGTATCCGATATACGAGGCATTGATGGTACCCGACTCATTGGTGTAGTGGGTGGCGCGAGGGTCGGCAAACCAGCACCAAGCGCCCTCCTCGGAGAGCTGGTGGCCCGAGTAGCTCTGCTGCTGGGCGGTGATACCCTGCACGGCAATAGCGAGCAGGGTAATCAGCAAAATGGTATGTTTCTTCATTTTATTATTTTTTTGTCAATGCTTGCGTTAGTCCAAGAACAAACAGCGGATTTGGTAAGTGTATAAGGTTCAGAGAAACATCAACTTGGATTGCTCAGAATTCATAATTCATAATTCAGAATTACAATCACTCCTCACCCATGAACATCGGATCCCAACAGGGGAGCTGGATGGGCTTCTGCTTGGCAGCCTTAAGCACCTCGGGCGTAGCGTATTTCTTGTTCACTACGAGGCGGAACATGTACTCATTGAACCACTCGTCGGTCATGATGAGGTGACCCTTGTGACCTGAGGCAGCGCCCCAGCTGTTCTCTACCTTCCACATGGTGGGCTTGCCCTCGGCGTCGAGCTCCACGGCCATCATGGTCATGGCGTGTGACGAACCGCTGTCGAAGGTGCGTATGCGCTGTGCCTTGTCCATGCCGAACTCAACGCCCAGCAGTGACTCGTAGTCGTAGTTGGCGAGGTCGAGGAGGCCACGCTTGCTGTCGAGCTCCTTGCCCACGTCGCATGAGAAATACATCATGGTAGAGTCCTTGATGGAGGCGATGGCCATCTGCTTGATATCGTCGAGCGGGAGGTTGAGGTAAAGCCAGTTCTGTCCGTCGTAGGTGTGGCGGTCATACTGTATCTCATAGGTCTTCCAGTACTCGCGGGTGGGGTCGTTCATGAGCATGATGTAATCGTTCTGGTAGTCATCACCGACAAACTCGGCGTAGAACGACTGGGGAGTATACTCCTTAGGTTCCCACATGTACTTGCCCTGAGCATCCTTGGGAGCCCACTTGAAGGTGGTGACGGGCTCGCCAAAGCCGAGCACGAGGATACGGTATATCTCGCTGAGCATATCGGTCTTCACTGCCTGCAACTCCTTGCCCTTGGCACCGGCAGCCACCTTGTCGCGCAGGATGAGGGCATCCTCGCGCAGCTTACGCTTGATGAGCGAGGTGAAGCGTGAGGTGTTGTTGCTGGCATAGGTCTCGGGCATCACGCCTGCCGGCACGATACCATACTTGGCAGCCAGGTCGGCCACGCCAGTGAAAGTACCCCCATCGCTCAGGGGGTGCTGCAGGAGCCACTCCACGGTCTTGTCCTCGAGGGGCTTGTCGCCAGTGTCGATGATGGCCTGCAGGAAGAGGTTTGACTTCTCCAGCTGATCGTAGAAGAAGTTGTATATGGGCGAGAAGGTGAGGCCTGCGAGGTTATGCTCGTTGATAACCTTGCTACGCATCACGTTCAGACCCGTGAAGAGCCAGCAGCGACCCGATGACTGCTGGTCGGTGATACCCTTCGAGGGTACGCTGTAGGTGAAGTAGGTGTCCATCTCAGTCTGGTTGGCCTGATTCACGGCGAGCTTGCTCACGTCGTTGGCAGCCATGGCATTGTGGATGGCGCGGTCAGAGGCAGTCATGGCATTCTCGGTCTTGAACTTCTCAAGCATCTGTGGAGTAATCTCCTGTGCATTGGCACCAAAGGTCATCGCTGCAAGTGCAATGAGGGTGCATAGTTGGCGTTGTTTTTTCATTGTCTTATTGTTTTATATTGTATTAATATCGTTGCTGTAATTCGCAAAACTACATAAAAAAAGTGATTTTTCATGTCAGTACGGTAAAAAATCACAATTTTTATGTAACTTTTGCAAGAAAAGATAACTCGCTTAGAATAAATCGGTTGGTCGGATTGCTTGAAAATTGGGTAACGAGATAGCAACCGTTCGTATTTCAGAGTTCTTCATTGCTTTGCCACAATGCGTGTAACTCGCACTGCAAAATTAGGAAATAAAAATGAATGGGCAATATTATGTCTATTTTATGTGTGCTAAAAATAAAATAGAGTACCTTTGCAATGAAATTTGTTTCAACAACCCTCAAAAGGCATAATAGATGAATATAGAACAAATGTCAGCCATCTATAGAATGGCGAAAGCTATATACAATAGAGAAGAGCGATTAGTCAATGGAAAGGAAAAACTTTTTCTTAGCCATGGCATTAACAAAAACTCTTTCGCAGATTTTTATAGAGCATTTCAGAAAATGCTTGATGGAGAATTGCATACAAGAGGGATAAGCACAGATTTGAGAGATTATTATTTGTCTCAAATATATAAGGATTATGGTGCGGACAAATTAAGGATAGCCTTAAAAGCTTATATGGACTTCATTATCTATTATGAGGAGGGGCATAATAATACGACAAGGAAAATTGAACGAGAAATTCATCAAAAGTACTGTAACGTTCTAAGTGAAAGTAACGCAAGCAGAACTATCGAAAATGAAATAAATGCATATTGGGAAGGGGAATTGGGACAAGTAACCATAACCACGCATGATAGGAATATCAATGCACGTAATAAATGTATTCAGAGTAAGGGAACTAAATGTTTTGTATGTGGTTTTGATTTTGAAAAGACTTATGGAGAGTTAGGAAAAGGTTTCATACATATACACCATGTAACCCCAATTTCTAACAGAGATGGACGATACGAGATAGAAGTTGAAAATGACTTATTTCCAGTGTGTCCTAATTGCCATGCAATGCTACATAGAAGAAAAGACTCTACACTATCTATTGAAGAACTTAAACTAATAATACAGCGG
>JAFTVE010000045.1 GCA_017465905.1 Bacteroidaceae bacterium
GCTCGGGTTGCAAAGAATGTAGCTACATTATATTCGTGTAATACACCTGTGCCAGATGTATCATCGTATATATTCGTAAGAATAAAACCGGCTTCTAATTGACCGCCAATTTGTTCTTCGATGCTGTGAGAAAAAGAGATACCCCAATCATTCTTTATAGAATCATCATATGCAACAGGGTCTTTAAGTGGATTAAAAGGAAGTTTATATTTCATCTTTGTTTCACTTTCATCGAAAATGTAAGGAAAATCATAGCATAATCCACAAAGCAAAATGCCACCTTTCTTTAAAACGCGATAACATTCTTTGAAAATTGGTTTTACTTCTTCAACATAACAATTGGAAACTGGATGAAATATTAAATCAAAGGTTCCATCTTCAAAGGGAAATCTTTGCGTCATATCGCCCTGAATTACATTCACATCATATCCTTCGCGTTTTGCAACAATTCTCTCACTTTCACATTGTTTGCTTGAATAATCCAAGACTGCACACTGAGCACCCAATGCAGAAAAAATAGGAATCTGTTGACCGCCGCCACTTGCTAACCCGAGGATTCTTTTTCCTTTCAAGTCACCAAACCATTCGTGCGGCACATTTTTAGTGGGGGTTAATACAACATCCCACTTTCCGTTTAATGCATCTACATATTTTTCATGAGAAATGATTTTACCCCATTCCCAATCGTTTTCACACCATTTATCAATTATTTCGGAGTTGAAATCTTGATATTTCATACTATTCACCTCGTCAAATTGGAATTTACTTTGTCAGCATTTCGATTGCTTCTTCCTTGGTAGCAACAAAAAACACACTCTTCCCCTTATTGCTCTCATAGATAAAATCTCTGAGAGGCTTGCTGGTATAGCGAGAGTAATCGCCATAAATTGCAATGCGTCCACCATAGTTGGTGTACTTTTGCAGAATCTCACCAGCAAGCCCAGTGCTGAGGATGAAAAAGTCCTCAACAATCAGTTTTTTGTCAATTATGATATTCTTTGTGCCTACATCATACTTTGCAGTCATAAGCACATCGAGTGCAGACTGTGCATCTGTAAATACCTTTTCATCGCTGTTTATAACAGCGCATAATATGTTGTTTTGTTCAACTGTTTGGATGGTCATTTGTCTTACCTCGTCAAATTACGATTTATCCTTTTTCTCGGAGTGCTCGGAGGTCCTGAGTACTCCGAATTCGAATTCGGAGCTACCTGAGCTATCCGCCTGCAAATATAGTGATTATTCCTGTATACTCCAAGCGGGGGCGAGCCACTCCTTATCAAGACGCAAGACAAATAAGCGGGAAGCAGGAAAAACATGTTTGATAACATATCGTAAAGTTTGATTTTTCGGAGGTGATATGACGTACAGTCGGTTGCGACGGCGAGGCCCTGCGACGGTGGAAAACGTGTGGAAAACTTCGTGCGGAAAAGTTTGGACGATAGTCCTAATTGGTGTACCTTCGCAGCCGACACACAAAGTCCGCATCAGGGATCTGCGGACGGAGAGAAAAAGATTGTTTTTTATCAACCTTAAATCTTTAATTTTTAATGAAATACCATTCTTATGATTTGCCCTCGGCAGTGACCGAGGAGGGGCTCGCCAGCATCGTGTGCGCCAGTGTGAATGAATCAGTGAAGGACTATCTCGGTGGGGTCACCGACTATGTGGCACGATGCCAGCAGCGGGTGGCCGAGTTGGAGGAGACCATAGATGTCGTGATGGCCGAGAAGCATGCCCTGCAACAACAGGTGGAGGAGCTCAAGGAGTGCCTCGCCACATGCCACGCGGTGCGCTCGCAGGCGATGAGTTTTAACAAGGTGGGTACGCTGGTGGCCCATGCCGATAACGTGACACTTCAATACCCTGCACTATGAACGAGCCGATCACACTGAACTTTACCTTTAATTTCAACGCCCCCGTGGGGCAGAACATCGCGCACGTGGACAAGCTGGAGGCGCACTTCGACAAGGACATGACCATGCAGGTGGTGGACACCGCATCGCTGTGCCGCGAGGAGGTGAAGTGCAGCCCGAAGTTGTGTCATGAGGAGTTGGCCCGCGCCGTGGAGGCTACGCAATCCTTTTTCTGGGCGCAGAGCTCGTGGGCGGTGGTCTACTGCGTGTGCCGCGAGCACCTGGGCATAGCAGACAACATGAGCGAGTTCGAGAAGTGTGTGCAGGGGCTTGCATTCACCAGGAAGGTCTACGAATGTCCCACAGGCACCATACAGAAAGCCCTTGCCAATAACGAGTACATGCGCTATCCACTACATCGCTGGCCCGAAGGGCGTGCTGCCCGTTTGGCCGCTGAATTGATGAAAACGCTGAAAATAGTTTCCCAATGATTCCCGATAGTTTCTGAAAAAGTTTCTGAACCTTCTGAAAAACCTTCTGATGCTCCGCAACTATTAGCATAGCCTTTGGTTTGGCCCTACCTTTGCTCCTGTAATCAGCACGACGCTGGTTGCAGGAGTAACTTTTTTTTATCACCCCCGGGCAAGTGGGCCGAGGAGATTTCTCGAGATTCAGGTGGCCACCGTTTCCGAAGCCTCGCCCATTAAAACCCGAAAAAGAAATGAGTAAGATTTTCAACAGCAACGAGACACTGGAAATGTGTGATGTAAAGGTTAGTGACAATGGCCGTATCGAGGTCACCACCAAGAGTTATCACCGTGAAGAACTGGAGCGCTTGGGCAAGCCCGCAAAGACCGTCCGCGGGCGTGTGAAAATGGAGGACTGGAACCTCGTGTTTGAACCCTATGCCGAGGCATCGCGCCGCCCCACCTTCTCGAAGAGGGCTGTGGTGGGCAGCACCACCATCGCCGTGACGGCCGAGAACGTGAAGCTGTCGCTCGTCGTCTCGCGCAACTACACCAAGGAGATGCTCACACGCCTCATCGAGGCCGAGGTGGAGGAGGTAGTGCGCCGCTTGCGCGAGGATTTGTATGACTCAATCATCCGCGTAGCATGAAATACTTCACCCTGTCCGAACTGACCCACAGCCTCACCGCCGATGCCTGCGGTATCGACAACACGCCCACAGCGGAGGCGGTGCCGCTGATGGTGGAACTCATCACTAAGGTGCTCGACCCCCTGCGCGAGCGGTGGGGAGTGCCCATCTACGTGAACAGCGGCTACCGCTGCCCAGCGCTCAACCGCAAGATAGGAGGTTCAAGCACGAGCTATCACCTGCGCGGCATGGCGGCCGACATCACCTCACGCTGCGTCTTCCATAATGTGGCTCTCTACACCGAGATACGCATCATGCATCGCGCTGGGCTGCTGCCTCTCACGGAATGCTATCTGGAGCGACAAGGATTCTACATCCACGTGGCTTATGACCCCGACAACATTAACCCTCAACCCTTCATCGAAGTATGATAAACTACGTAAACAATTCATTCGACAAAGTGCTGAAGCCCTGCGACGCTCAGCGCTTCCATACCCTCACCACATGCGAGCAGACCGAGCGCCTCATCCTCGGTCATCGCGCGGGCGACGCGAAAGCCAAGAGCAAGTTGCCAGCCATTACCTATATGGGCGTGCTCGACGCGGAGAAGTACACCCGTTACATCAAGAAGTGCCGCGAACAAGACACCAAGCCTCAGGGCTCGCGCCGCGCCGAGTTCATGCGCCCCACGGGCTTGCTGATGATGGACTTTGACCATGTGGGTGACCCCCACAAGGTGTATCAAGCCCTGCTCGATGCCATGATGGCAGACTGCCGCAAGTGCGAAGATTGGCTTGCCCTCGCCCATATCACCCCCAGCGGTGACGGCCTGCGTCTCGTGCTGAAGCGTGAGAAGGGCAAGACCATCGAGCAGGAGCAGCACGGATGGTTCCTATGCATCGAAGAGTATTGTGCGGGACTGAAGTTCGATGCCGTGTGCAAGGACATCTCGCGCCTCTCGTTCGCACCCATGCAGAAGGAGATACTCTACTATAACCCGAGCCTGCTGTTCGGGGAGCTGCCCGCTCAAGAAGATTATCCTGACGGCTCCATCTTTCAGCAGCCGCTCGCAGTGAATGATTGTCCCCCTAACGTAGGGGGACGAGCACGGAGTGCGGAGGGGGTATTGAGTGATGCTTCTCGTACCACCTCCCCCCTGCGGGGTACTCCTCCTAACGTAGGAGGAGAATCCCAGTCCTCCACCTCCCAGTCCTCCACCTCCCAGTCCTCCACCTCCTTCGACACCGACTATCGCGGAGTGCCTTACTCGGAGATTGTCAAGCGCCTCGAAGAGCAGCTGGGCGGCCGCCCCGAGCACGGAGCACGCAACTCGTTCATCTTCACCATGGCCTGCAACCTGCGCTACATCTGCAACGACGACCCCGCATGGATAGCCTCTATCCTCCCCACCTACGGCGAAGACCCGCAGAAGCACCGCACTACCGTACAGAGCGCCGTGAACCGCCCCATGAGCCGCACCATGCCCGAGACGCTTGCTCGCGCCCTGCGCATAGCGCAAGGCGAATTGTCAATTGTCAATTGCGAATTGTCAATTGACACGCCTCCTGCCATGCCTGCCGCGCTCCCCGCACCGCTCGATATGCTCATCTCGCGCACTCCCCAACCCATGCGCCCTGCCGTGGCCATGGCGGTGTTTCCCCCACTGGGAGCACACCTGCACGAGGCAAAGTTCCACTACTGGGACAACCGCGACTACGAGCCCACCTTCATGAACGTGCTCGTGGCCGAGCTATCGAGCGGCAAGAGCGCCGTGAACACGCCCATCGAATACATCATCGCCGACATCGAGGCACGCGACGATGTGGCACGCGAGCGCGAGCAGGAGTGGAAAAACCAGTGCGCCACCATCAGCAACGCCAAGGACAAGCCCCAGCGCCCCAAGGGACTGGCCGTGCAGTGCCTCTCGGCCGACATGACCAACGCCGCCTTCGTGCAGCGCCTCGCCGATGCCGAGGGACGCTTCCTCTACACCATGATGGACGAGATAGAGCTGCTCGACTCGCTCAAGACCAACACGCGGGGCGGCTCGGTGAGCGCCGTGCTGCGCCTCGCCTTCGACTGCGGCAAGTATGGGCAGGAGCGTGTGGCCTCGAACGCCGTCAACGCCAAGGTGCGCGTCCGCTGGAACTGGAACGCATCGACCACCGTGCAGCGCGTGCGCAAGTACTTTGCCCACTCCATTGCCGACGGCACCCTCTCGCGCCTCTCCTTCTCGACCATACTGAAGAGCGATGAGGACTGGGGCGACACACACCGACCCGTCTATGGCGACTACGGGCAGGCCTTTGCCGATGCCCTGCACCCCTACATCGATGCCCTGTGCGGCTGCAAGGGAACGCTCCGTTGCCCCGAAGCCGAGCAGTGGGCCCTGAGCCTGTCCGACGAGCTGGTCGACTTTGCCCGCCAGCTGGATGACCGCACGTATGCCACAATGTCGTTCCGCGCCGTGCTCATGGGCTTCTTCCGCGCCATGGTGCTCTACGTGATGAACGGTTGCCGATGGACCACCGTGATAGCCGACTTTGCCGCGTGGAGCGTGCGCTACGACCTATGGTGCAAGATGCGCTTCTTCCGCGACATGCTGCACAAGGACCTCGAAGGCGAAAAGACTGCCCTGCAGCGCGGCCCCGTGAGCCTGCTCGCCCTGCTCCCCATGGAGTTTACCCGCCAGCAGGCCGAAGAGCTGCGCGTGGCACAAGGGATGAAGCCCAACCCCAAGGCCATGCTCTCCACCTGGAAGAAGCGGGGCTACGTGACCCTCGACGAGCAGCGCGGAGTGTATGTGCAGACCAAGAGGAACTGACACATCGGCCCCATCGGTCAACAGTAAACAGTCAACAGTTAATATGCGCTCACTTAAACAAAAAAGATATAAGAAATATGGAAGAACAGGAATTCAAAATCAAACCCTACCCCTTCGCCGAGCTGGCACAGATGTACTACCCCGACCATCAATACGACAGTGCCCTGCGCCACTTCCGCGAGGAGATGCACCTCACGCGCGGCCTGTGGGAGGCCATGACGGCCGTGGGCTATCGCGAGAAGCAGAAACTGCTCTCACGCTCGCAAGTGAAGACCATCGTCAAGTTCCTGGGCGAGCCGTGAGAACACATCGTTAGTGTTGTTGTAATATATAGTTGGGTGCGCTCTGCTGTGAAGCAGGGCGCATCTCGTTTCTTTAGCTTACAAAGTTACGTTGTCTCCTCAATTTTAGGTTTGCAACATTCAATTATTAGTACTTCGCGCTCATTGCCATGTAGGCGGAATAGTTCGCTGGTGCGTAGTCCAATAGCCCAAACTATCCTGTTGTCGTGGCAGAGTACCCACTGTTGTTGTTTCTCCATGCGGCTTAACTTCAGGTCGGTGTAGAGGTCGCTCAGTAGTTTGCTCCCCCTCATGCCGAACGGGCGTATGCGGTCGCCCTCTTGTGGATGGCGCACGATGAGCGGTTGGCTTAACCGTGAGGCATCAAGTACGCATATGTTGTTGTTGCGTGGCACTTCCCATGTCTCGGTGGGGACGATACGGCTTATTTTTAATGTCGTTCCATCGGGCAACTTGATAGTACCTTCGCTGGGGAGTGTCGTGTGTGTCGTTACTGGATCTCCTGTCGGATTGTTGCGTAATATGAGGTGCTTGCGGTCGCGAAGCAGGGTGTGGCTGGATGCATGAAACATTCGCCCCGACTCACTGGAGAGTGATTTGAAGATGTCATTAACCTGGGCACTGTTGAAACCGTAAGGCTTCAGTATTTCGAAGAGTTGTGCCTTGGGTGCATCGGTGCTTAGCAGCGTGTCGATGCTGATAGTAATCCCGTCTGCTTGGACGGAAATAATCCGTTTGTTGTTGTCGGCGATTGCTTTATTATATATGGTGGCAGCTTCGGCCAAGTGGGTCGCTGCTTGTGCTATGTTTTCGGCCGCATTCGGATTGATTTCTTGCATTAGTGGTAGCAGCTTGAGCCGTATCTTGTTGCGTGAATATGCATCGGTGAGGTTGGTGCTGTCGGTCACATAGTCTTGGCCTATGTGGGTGAGGTAATGATGTATTTCCTCTTGGGTGAGGCAGAGTAGGGGACGTACAACGTGCCCGTTCCTGACACGCATCCCTGTAAGTCCGTTGATTCCTGCTCCACGGATAAGGTTGAGCAGGAGTGTCTCTACGGCATCGTCCTGATGGTGGGCAACAGCGATGGCATCGAGGTCTTTGTCCCGACGTATGCGCTCAAACTCCCGATATCGCAGTTCGCGAGCAGCCATTTCGATAGATAGATGATGCTCATTGGCATAGGCTTGCGTGTCGAAATGTATCACGTCAAGACCTATGTTCATTCCTTGGCACAGATTCCTGACAAAGCGTTCGTCGCGGTCACTCTCTTCTCCTCTTAGATGGAAGTTACAGTGTACGGCATGGCAGCTAAAGCCTAACTTTATGAGCATTCGGAGTAGCGCTACCGAATCGGCGCCACCGCTAATCGCTACCAATACATGAGCATTGGCTGGCAACAGTTGATGCTCTTTGATAAAGTTCTCTACACGCTTTTCGATAATCATGGTGTAAAGTTACTCATTCCCTTCCGATACTGATTCACCATGCTCAGATTTTTTTTTCATCAACCCTCTTATTTGAACGGATTTTAAACAAAAGCATGTTGGATGATGGCTAATAGTCAACTTAAATGTTGTTTTCAGAATTCTACATAATGAGACTATAATTTTTGCTCGATAATTTCATCATTTCACAAAAATGCTCTATCTTTGCTCTGTTAATAGGCTACGTATACCATGATTTATATATGACTATTACACAACTATCATATTTTACACTTAATAATTAACTAAAATTATGAGCGAAAAAAGAGTTTACTTATTCGGTAACGGTAAGGCCGAAGGTAAGGCAGACATGAGAAATCTGCTCGGTGGTAAAGGTGCCAATCTGGCTGAGATGAACCTGATTGGTGTACCCGTGCCTCCCGGTTTCACCATTACCACAGACACTTGTAACGATTACTATCGTTTAGGCAAGGCTGAAGTTGTAGAGTTGTTGAAGGACGACGTACATGCTGCTGTAGCACACGTTGAGACTTTGATGAACTCTAAGTTCGGCGATGTAGAGAATCCCCTGTTGGTATCAGTACGTTCAGGTGCTCGCGCTTCAATGCCCGGTATGATGGATACTATCCTCAACCTCGGTTTGAACGACGAAGTCGTAGAGGGTATGGTACGCAAGACTGGCAATGCACGCTTTGCATGGGACTCATACCGTCGTTTCGTACAGATGTACGGTGACGTAGTATTGGGCATGAAGCCGGTTAACAAAGAAGATATCGATCCGTTCGAGGCTATCATCGAAGAGGTGAAGGAGGCTAAGGGCGTGAAGCTTGACAACGAGCTCGAGGTAGAAGACCTCAAGGAGTTGGTTAAGAAGTTCAAGGCTGCCGTTAAGGCTCAGACCGGTCAGGACTTCCCCACCGACGCTTACGAACAGCTCTGGGGCGCTATCTGCGCTGTATTCGACAGCTGGATGAACGAGCGCGCTATCCTCTATCGTAAGATGGAGGGCATCCCTGCTGAGTGGGGTACTGCTGTAAACGTACAGGCTATGGTATTCGGTAACATGGGCGAGACATCAGCTACTGGTGTATGCTTCAGCCGTGACGCTGGTAACGGTGAGAACCTCTTCAACGGTGAGTACCTTATCAACGCACAGGGTGAGGACGTAGTAGCAGGTATCCGCACACCGCAGCAGATCACCAAGATCGGTTCACAGCGTTGGGCTGAGCGTGCTGGCATCTCTGAGGAGGAGCGCGTAGCCAAGTATCCTTCTATGGAGGAGGCAATGCCCGAGATCTACAAGGAACTCGACTCATTGCAGAACAAGCTCGAGAACCACTACCGCGACATGCAGGATATGGAGTTCACCGTGCAGGAAGGTAAGCTCTGGTTCCTCCAGACACGTAACGGTAAGCGTACCGGTTCAGCGATGGTTAAGATCGCTATGGACCTGCTCCGCGAAGGTCTCATCGACGAGAAGACAGCTATCAAGCGTTGCGAGCCCAACAAGCTCGACGAGCTTCTCCACCCCGTATTTGACAAGGCTGCACTGAAGAGCGCTAAGGTATTGACCCGTGGTCTTCCCGCATCTCCTGGTGCTGCTACCGGTCAGATTGTATTCTTCGCTGACGACGCCGCTAAGTGGGCTGAGGATGGCAAGAAGGTTATCATGGTTCGTATCGAGACATCTCCCGAAGACCTCGCTGGTATGGCCGTTGCCGAGGGTATCTTGACAGCTCGTGGTGGTATGACCTCTCACGCTGCCGTTGTTGCCCGTGGTATGGGTAAGTGCTGCGTATCAGGTGCAGGTGCTCTGAATATCGACTACAAGGCTCGCACTGTAGAGGTTGACGGTGTTGTCTTGAAGGAGGGTGACTTCATCTCACTCAACGGTACTACCGGTGAAATCTACAACGGTCAGGTTGAGACCAAGGCTGCTGAGCTTTCTGGCGACTTCGCCGATTTGATGGCTCTTTGCGAGAAATATACAAAGCTCGTTGTTCGTACCAACGCTGATACTCCCCACGATGCACAGGTTGCTCGCGACTTCGGTGCTGTAGGTATCGGTCTTTGCCGTACCGAGCACATGTTCTTCGAGGCAGAGAAGATCGTTGCTATGCGTGAGATGATCCTTTCTCAGGACGCTGAAGGCCGCAAGGCTGCTCTCGCTAAGCTGTTGCCCTACCAGAAGGCCGACTTCTATGGTATCTTCAAGGCAATGGACGGTTGTCCCGTGAACGTACGTCTGCTCGATCCTCCTTTGCACGAGTTCGTACCCCACGATCTCAAGGGTCAGGAAGAGATGGCTAAGGCTATGGGCGTAACTGTAGAGTATATCAAGCAGCGTGTTGACAGCCTCTGCGAGGCTAACCCGATGCTCGGTCACCGCGGTTGCCGCTTGGGTAACACCTATCCCGAAATCACTGAGATGCAGACTCGCGCCATCCTCGGTGCAGCTATCCAGTTGAAGAAGGAGGGTCACGATCCCCATCCCGAAATCATGGTTCCTCTGACTGGTATCCTTTACGAGTTCGAGGCTCAGGAGAAGGTAATCCGCGAGACTGCTGCTGCCCTCTTCGCTGAGGAAGGCGAGAGCGTAGAGTTCAAGGTAGGTACCATGATCGAGATTCCTCGTGCTGCTCTTACTGCTAACCGCATCGCAAGCCGTGCCGAGTACTTCTCATTCGGTACCAACGACTTGACACAGATGACCTTCGGTTACTCACGTGACGACATCGCTTCATTCCTCCCCGTATACTTGGAGAAGAAGATCTTGAAGGTAGACCCCTTCCAGGTACTCGACCAAAACGGTGTAGGCCAGCTCGTAGAGATGGCTGTAGAGCGCGGTCGCGCAGTTCGTCCCGAGCTCAAGTGCGGTATCTGCGGTGAGCACGGTGGTGAGCCCTCATCAGTTAAGTTCTGCCATAAGGTAGGTCTCAACTATGTATCATGTTCACCCTTCCGCGTTCCTATCGCACGCCTCGCTGCTGCACAGGCTGCTGTGGAAGAGTAATCTTTGGTACTACAAGATACTGAATAACCTCAGGGAGGAGCTGCATATGCAGCTCCTCCTTTATTATATATTATTGGTGTCCTCGAATGGTTATAAGAGGATATAACAAAAGATGCGCGAACCAAATGGCCCGCGCATCTTCTATCGTAAGATTTGTCAATTATGTGCTTGTGAAATCAAATCACACCCTGAGCCATCATGGCGTTGGCGACCTTGATGAAGCCGGCCACGTTGGCACCCTTCACGTAGTCGATGTATCCATCGGGGCGTGTACCATACTTCACACACGATGCGTGGATGTTCTGCATGATACTCTTGAGCTTCTTGTCTACCTTCTCGGCGCTCCAGCCCAGCTTGTAGCTGTTCTGTGTCATCTCAAGGCCTGATACTGATACACCACCAGCGTTCGATGCCTTACCGGGTGCATACAGCAGCTTGGCCTCCTGGAAGGTCTCCACAGCCTCGGGCGTAGAGGGCATGTTGGCACCCTCTGAAACGGCGATACAGCCATTGGCTACGAGTGCGCGTGCATGCTCGCCATTGAGCTCGTTCTGTGTAGCGCAGGGGAGTGCGATGTCGCCCTTCTCATACCAGGGAGCCGCACCAGCTACATACTTGCAGCCATACTTGTCGGCATACTCCTTGATGCGTCCGCGACGTACGTTCTTCAACTCCATGATGAAGGCGAGCTTCTCTTCGTCGATACCAGCGGGATCGTAGATGTAGCCGTTAGAGTCGCTCATGGTCACAGGCTTGGCACCCAGCTGGATGCACTTCTGTACTGTGTACTGAGCTACGTTACCCGAACCGCTGACGAGGCATACCTTGTCCTTGATGTCGATGCCGCGTGTCTTGAGCATCTCCTGCAGGAAGTAGATGTTGCCATATCCGGTAGCCTCGGGACGGATAAGTGAACCGCCGAAGTCGAGTCCCTTGCCGGTGAGCACGCCCTCGAAGTTGCGGGTAAGCTTCTTGTACATACCGAAGAGATAGCCTACCTCACGGGCACCTACACCGATATCACCGGCGGGTACGTCCATCTCGGCACCGATATTGTGCCACAGCTCTGTCATGAATGCTTGGCAGAAGTGCATCACCTCATTATCGCTCTTGCCCTTGGGGTCGAAGTCCGAGCCACCCTTGGCACCACCCATCGGTAGGGTAGTGAGCGCGTTCTTGAAGGTCTGCTCAAATGCAAGGAACTTCAGTGTGCTGAGGTTCACTGAGGGATGGAAGCGAAGACCGCCCTTGTACGGACCGATGGCATTGGAGTGCTGCACACGGTAGCCCATATTGGTTTGCACCTTGCCCTTGTCGTCAACCCATGTGACACGGAAGGTCACGATACGGTCGGGCACACAAAGACGCTCTACCAAGTTGGCGGCCTCAAACTCGGGGTGCTTGTTATACTCTTCTTCAATGGTTGACAGCACTTCGCCTACAGCCTGAAAATACAGCTCTTCACCGGGAAAATGCTCTCTAAGTACTGCTAATGTTTCTTGTACTTTCATACTAATACCTATTTAATTTCAATTTCGGGTGCAAAGATACATATATTTTGTGATATAGAGAATAAAATAGAAAGAAAAATCAAAGAATAAACGATAATTTGTTATTTTAGTTTTGTTTTGTGTGGACTTTTGTAACCATAATTGCGATTTTTGCGAATTATTGTTATTTATAGTGACCGTTTGGCGGATTATTGTTACTTTTGTAACGCAAATCATCATAAATATGATATTATGAACAAAATTCAGATTCCCCGTATCGTCTCATTGCCAACTGTTGCTGCTGAGGTACCTGCCTTGTTGGATGCATCGAATGTCGCTTTTCAGCCTATAGCCTCAGTAAACTGGCCTACAGAGTATCCTTACTGCCCTGAAGCTGTCTTTCGTATGGCTTGGTGTCCCGACGGGCTTGTGCTCCATTACCGAGTGAACGAGCAAAGCGTGCGTGCACACTATGCAGAGGATGGTGGCAAGGTGTGGACCGACTCGTGTGTTGAATGTTTCGTCCGCAATGCCGACGATGATACCTATTATAATATAGAGTGCAATTGTATTGGCACGTTATTGGCTGCCTCGGGCGAAGGTCGTCACGATCGTGTGCCTGTAGCTCCCGAGCTGCGCAGTGCTGTCTTGCGCTGGGCTTCATTGGGCAATGAAACGTTTGAGGAACGTAAGGAGCCTACCGTCTGGGAGATAGCCTTGGTGATTCCTGCACAGCTCTTTGCAGTACAGCCTCTTCGTCTTGAGGCTGGAACCGTGCTTCGTGCCAATTTCTACAAGTGCGGCGATGAACTCAGCGTTCCGCACTTCCTTTCATGGAATCCTATCGAGGTGTCACAGCCCGACTTCCATCGTCCTGAATATTTTGGCGAACTGGAACTGATGTAATCATAAACCAACACAAGAATACAATGAAAACACCGAAACGACTTTTCTTGGCCGCCGCCTTCATGGCCTCGCTCATGGGCGGTAATGCCACAGCGCAGGAGACTACAAGCTATGTCCCTGCCGAGGAGAACTTGAAGGCACGTCAAGAGTTTGCCGACAGCAAGCTCGGAATCTTCATCCACTGGGGCATCTATAGCATGTTTGCCCAGGGCGAATGGTACATGACCAATGCCAATATTGATAATAAGGAGTATGCCAAGGCAGCCTCGGCATTTTACCCGATACATTTTGATGCTAAGGAGTGGGTCAGCGCCATCAAGGCAGCAGGTGCTAAGTACATCTGCTTCACCTCACGCCACCACGATGGTTTCTCCATGTGGGACACCGAGCAGTCGCCCTACAATATCGTAGATGCTACCCCCTTTGGCCGTGATGTCATCAAGGAACTTGCCGATGAGTGTCATCGTCAAGGCATAAAACTTCATCTGTACTACTCGCATATCGATTGGACCCGTGATGACTATCCTGCAGGACGTACCGGACGCGGTACAGGCAAGGACCTCACGAAGGCCGACTGGCCCGCATACTATGCCTTCATGAACCGTCAGCTCACCGAGCTCCTCACCAACTACGGCGAGTTGGGTGCTATATGGTTCGATGGCGTATGGGACCACGATCAGGACACCATCCCCTTCGACTGGCAGCTCGAAGAACAATACGCACTCATCCACAGTCTCCAGCCCGCCTGTCTCGTGGGCAACAACCATCACCAGACACCTGTCGAGGGCGAGGACATACAGATCTTCGAACGCGACCTTCCCGGTGAGAACAAGGCAGGCCTCTCAGGCCAAGCCATCAGCCGTCTTCCCTTGGAGACCTGCCAGACAATGAACGGCATGTGGGGCTACAAGATTATCGACCAGAACTACAAGAGCCCCGAGACACTCATCCGCTACCTCGTGAGCACCTCAGGCAAGGGCGCCAACCTCCTGCTCAATATCGGCCCCCAGCCAAATGGAGAACTCCCGGCAGCAGCCCTCGAGCGTTTGCAGGCGATAGGGGAGTGGACCTCCCGCTATGGCGAAACCGTATATGGCACTACTGCCGGCGACATCAAAGCGCAAGACTGGGGTGTCACCACTCGCAAAGGCAACCGACTCTTCGTCCATATCTTCGACCTCAAGACCAAGGAACTCCTCCTCCCTCTCGAATGTAAGGTGAAGAAAGCCTTCGTGTACGACACTAAGCAAACCCTCAAGATGAAGCGCACCAAAGAAGGCGTCACCCTCCTTCTCGATGAAGTCCCCTCGGGAGTGGACTATATCGTGGAGCTTGAGACGAAATAAACGATGTCTTATAAATAAGAAAATACCTAATGAAATTATTGGTGTCCGATTAAAAAGTTTATCGGACACCAATAATTGGGAACAAATGCTGAATCAAGCTAAAAATCCACCTCCGGAACCCACTCTATTTGATTAGGGGGGGGCTTGGATTGGAAAAACAAGTACTCGGCCGCTATTATAACAGCAGTCGAGCACGGTATTGTTAGGTTAAGCGGTTTTTATCGGACACTAATATTTGAATATTGTCCTTTTCACTCTTTTCCGCTTTAGAGGTAAAATGGTTCTGTTGTTTCCCTTTTTTTCATAAGTTACGATTGCGGCTATCTGTGTTGACACAGGGGTTACCGTATCATGGCCTTTATGCTCAGTGGGTAATTGCCTAACGTGACTTGGCAGATGTACATTCCCGGGGCTATCGATGCGGGGAGTGTGTATTGGTGTGTACCCGACTGTTGGTAGAAATTAGCTCTATGTATCTCAATGCCGTTTGCTGCCAGCAATTTTATGCTTACCTGCAGGCTGTTGCTGAGGGTGTAGACCAATACTCCATTGTCGGTAAGGTAGGCACCGTCGTGGATGGCTGCCTCAATGGAGGTGTCGATGTAGTCTTCCTCTGTGTAGCTGGGCTGCACGTAGGTGGGGAAGAACTCGATGCTTTCCTGCTCCGTATCGGCAAGACACGCCTTCGTGATATGCTCTACGAGGCTGTTGATGTAAACCTCAATGGCGGTGTAGCCACCTGCGTTGGGGAATTCCTGTGAGGCATCGGCATCGTTCTCGGGGTCGAGTCCATTGGCACGTTCCCAAGCATCGGGAATGCCGTCGTTGTCGGTGTCGCGAAGCTGAGGACCTTGTGTGTAGGTGGGGTAGCCTTCGGTATCGGCCTGGGAGTCGATGATGCCGAGCATCTTGCTCTTTGAGCCTTTGTAGGTGTTGGTGCCTTCCTTGACTTCACGCACGATACGGCGGTCTATGGTATCGCGCATGAGCGATGCTCCTACATGGGCTAGCACCTTCTCATAGGCGGTAGCTGCGGTGTGTTGAAACACGGGGGCCATAGCATACTCTGAGTCGGCATGGAGCTTGATGCTGTCAGGTACAGTGCCGTTGGGGTGTATGCCTGCCTTGTTGTCGGCATTGACCTTTTCGATGTTCTTCATCGCTGTGGAGTTGCTCTGTATGTTGGGACAGGTATTGTCAAAGTAGTTGCCGCCTACATAAAATTGTCCCCATACTCCTTTGGGATTGGTGTTTTTCCCATCGTCCGCGTTGGGTGAGAATATTCGATGTACTACACTGTTTTTTTTTGCTGTGGCAGGTCCTGGCTTATAGTAGTTATTGACAAAGTTGTAGGAACCTCCTTCGCCTGCATATCCGCTATTATCAGCCCAATTATAGAAAACATTATTTCTTAGATCTACACGTTCATCCTCAGGGCGGCCTGTGTATCGGCTACCGCAGAGACGGGGTACACGGCTCTTGTGATGGGCCATGAGGTTGTGGTGGAAGGTGGCTCCCTCGCCGCCCCAGATGCCGCCATAGCCGTGGCTGCCCTTGCCATGCACGGAGGTGTTGAGACTTTCGCTGACAAGGCACCACTGCATGGTGAATTCCTTGTTGCCATAGAAGGAGGCACACTCATCGGTACTCCAGCTCATGGTACAGTGGTCAAGAATGATTCCTTTGCGGTTGCGGCCCCACATGGCATCGTTCTCTACGGCTCGCTCGTCGCCCATGCGGCAACGGATGTAGCGTATGATTACGTTGTGGGCATCGAGGTTCATGGTGTGTCCCTTCAGGCAGATTCCGTCGCCGGGAGCTGTCTGGCCTGCGATGGTAAGGTTGCCGTTCTTGATACTGAGCTGCGACTTGAGCTCTATGGTGCCCGATACATCGAATACGATGATGCGGGTGCCGCTTTGCGCAATAGCCCAGCGCAGCGAGCCCTGACCGGTGTCGTTAAGGTTGGTCACGTGCAGTATCTTGCCTCCACGGCCGCCAGTCACGTAGCGGCCATAGCCATCGGCACCGGGGAATGCTGGCAAGCTGTCTGTCTGTGCCACGAGGCCCAGACCCGAGGCCATAAGCAAGGATAGTAGGATGATCTTTTTCATCATTTATGATATTTATGTCATTGTCTTTGCTAATTGTATCAGAAGGTTACCTTCTTGATGCTCTTGTCGGCCATGGTAATCTCTACGCTGCTGAGGTCATCGGCAACCTTGACTGAGGTGACGGGACTGAGCTCTTTCTTGCTGAATGCCTTGTTACCCTTCTTCCACAGGTGGAGGGTCACCATGATGTGTTGGCCACCGACAGCTTTCTCGCTCATAATGAGGCTGCACTGATCGCTTACAGGATGCAGGCCTGTGGGATAGTGTACACTGGTCTTGTCCCATCCGTAAAGGGGAACTGTAGCCAGTTTATACTCGCCATTGCCGATGATGACAGCGTCGGGTACTTGCTTGGATTTCTCGATGCTGAATGTTTTGTCCTCAACCTTGGGTAGGGTGTAATGTCCTAAGCGGATTGTTGTGGCTGTAGGAACGGATACTCTGTCGATACGGAGCACTCCATTGGGGAGGGGGATATCGGCCAGGTTGTACTTGATGTCGCGGTTTGTTTCCAGCTCGGCGTCGCGGCGGTAGATGCCCTCCTCGAAGCTCTTGAAGGTGTAGAGGCGCAACACTTCCCACTGATCCTTGGCATTCTTGGTGGCGTAGTTCATTGATACCTCACCATTTTTGCCGTCGGCCATCCAGGGAAACTCGGTATGGTAGGCCAGCTTGTTGTAGTTCTCTGAGCTGCGGAACTTCTGCCAGTCGTTGGCAACTGTCTCATGACACCATGAGCGCATCTCGGCACCACCTACGTTGGGATAGTCGGTAATCATCAGCTTGGTGGCGGGCTGCAGCTTGTTGTATACGTTGCCCTTCTTGAGCTCTTTCTCCCACGGACCATTGTTCTCCTTGGCTGTCCAGAAAGGATTGTCCGCGGGGAGCAGCAGAGCGAGGAATGCTTTACCACACCAGTATACACTGCCTCGGCAGCTGTAAATCTGTACTGCAGGTTCGTAAGGGCCATAGAAGCCAAGGGTGGGGACATTGTCCTCAAGGAAGTTGGGGTTCTGGGCAAACTGAAGCAGGGTAGAAGAGGCTATACGACGCATCCAACCGAAGTTGATATCGGCATCTTTTTGGTAGCCGAGCAGTGCCAAAGGTACTACTGCACCAAAGCGGTAGGGGATGCTTCGTCCCCACATGTTCATGCGTCCCTCGGCGTTGAACATATAGGGATAGTTGTCTACAAGGTCAAGCTGATTCTTCATGAATTGTGCAGCATACTCGGGGTAGAAGTGGCCGTACATCTGTGCCCAGATAGGGCCGTACATCTGGAATGCCCACATGCTGTAGTAGTCATAGGCTGGAGCATCGTTGTACCATCCTTCGCCACGATACAGGGCAAGGAGTTTCTTTAAGCAGTCCTCCATGCGCCAATCGTTGACTTCGTATCCCTGCTCCTTGAAGAAGCTGATGACGAAGACATTGAAAAACATCCAGTTGCTTCCTATGGTGGGACCGTTACCATAGCTGAGCATGGTGGCTGCCAACTCATCTTTCTGAGCCTGTGTAAGGGGATCCCAAAGTACATTCTTGGCTGTAGAGAGCGAAATGGCCAATGCGCCGAACTCTACCAGTATCTGGCTGGGACCACCATTGGGCGCACGGTGCTTGATATAGCTGGGGCTCTTGGGATTGATGAGGTTGAGCAACTGGTGACGGTAGTAATCGGCCACTTTGATGCCATTGAGTGTCAAGTCGGGGTTCTCTTTCAAGAGCGGAGCTGCGAGGAAGAGCGTGCGGCAGAAACCCTCAAGCTTGGCTGTAGGAACCTGACCATTGTCTCTCGGGTAGGTCTTGTCGAACTGCTTGGGAAAGTACATCGGATCATCGATGTCACGGATGTAGGTGAAGGCACCGTCGAGCAGCCATTCGGCAACATCAATCCATCCTTGGCGGTCGAGTCCAGTGTAAGGACTCACCTTGTAGTTGGGGGTGGGGATGGTGAAGGTCTGTTCGATACTGTGGGTGGGAGTAGCCACCTGTGCAAAGGCATGCGCTGCGGGCAACATCAGTATGCCCAGGAGCAGTCGCTTGAGAGTGTTCTTTTTCATTTTTACGTTTGTTTATCAATAAGCTAATACAATGATTGCTGTCCGGGAGTGTAATGCCGGGCAGCAATCCAATGGGGTTATCAATTAAGATCGCGATACTTGAGCAGCGGATTCTTGGCTGCTGTAGTTTCGTCAAGTCGGCGCACGGGTGTGGTGTGCGGAGCACTCTTCACCATGTCGGGATCAGAGAGGGCTTCCTCGGCCACGCGGTGCATGATGTCGATAAAGTCGTCGAGTGTCTCCTTCGATTCGGTCTCCGTAGGCTCTATCATGATGCTTTGGTGGAAGAGCAGCGGGAAGTAGATGGTAGGAGCGTGGTAGCCATAGTCGAGCAGGCGCTTGGCGATGTCGAGCGTGGTGACACCGGTGCTCTTGTCGGCCAGTCCATCGAAGACGAACTCGTGCTTGCAGACGGTGTCGACGGGGAGGTAATAGGTATCGCGCAGGCTCTCCTTCACGTAGTTGGCATTGAGTGTGGCGATGGGGCCTACGTGCTTGATGTCCTTGCCCAAACTTAATATATAGGTATAGGCTTTCATCACTACGCCGAAGTTGCCCATAAATGCAGCCACTCGGCCGCAAGCAGATGATGAATTCTGAATTCTGAATTTTGAATTCTCGTCAAGCACCACTCGTGGATTGGGCAGGCAATCAACTAAGTGGGCTGCCACGCCTACGGGACCGCTACCGGGGCCACCGCCACCGTGGGGTGTCGAGAAGGTCTTGTGCAGGTTGATGTGCATGATGTCGAAGCCCATGTCACCGGGGCGTGAAGCACCGAGCATGGGGTTGAGGTTGGCTCCATCGTAGTAGAGCAAGCCACCGGCCTCGTGTACGAGACGGGCAATCTCCACTACCTGAGTTTCATAGATGCCGAGGGTGTTGGGGTTTGTCATCATGATACCTGCAATGGTGTCGTCGAGCAGACCCTTGAGGTCGTTGGTGTCGACGGTGCCATTGGCGGTGGACTTCACCTCCACAATCTCGAGTCCGCATACCGCAGCACTGGCAGGGTTGGTGCCATGGGCACTATCGGGAACGATGACACGGGTACGCTTGGTGTCGCCACGCAGCAGGTGGTATTGGCGCATCACCATGAGTCCGGTGAGCTCGCCATGTGCACCGGCAAAGGGTGTCAAGGTGAAGTCGGCCAAGCCGGTGAGCTCGCTCAGCGCGCGTGCCGTATGGTAGTAGATGGCCAGCGCACCCTGCACGCTCTCCTCATTCTGCAAGGGGTGCAAACCGCTGAAGGCGGGGTGGTGGGCTATCTCTTCGTTGATCTTGGGGTTGTACTTCATGGTGCAGCTGCCCAAGGGGTAGAAGCCTGTTTCCACACCGAAGTTCTTGTTCGATACGTTGGTGTAGTGGCGCACCACATCCAGTTCGCTCACCTCGGGGAGCTCGGCAGGTGTCTCGCGAAGCAAGTTGGCGGGAATTGTGAATTGTGAATTGTCAATTGTCAATTCTGATTTGGGGAGGCTATAGCCCACGCGTCCAGGGCGTGAAATCTCAAATATCAGTTTATCGTAGTATTTCATAGCTGTACCTCCTTAATAAGTTTTACAAGTTCGTCAATCTGTTTCTTGGTGCGCTTCTCTGTAGCGCAGAAGAGGATGCAGTCGTCCATACCTTCGCGATAGTCGCCCAGGGCGATGCCGGCCATATAGCCGTGCTGGGCAAGGTGTGCCTGCAGGGCTTTGACGGGTAGGGTAGTGCGTAGGGCAAACTCCTTGAGGAAGGGGGCATCGGGGAAGGCGGGAGTGAAGAGTCCTGTCTTCACGAGCTCATCGTGCAGATAGTGGGCGGCACCGTAGCTCTGCTCGTTCACCTCGCGCAATCCCTGCTTGCCCATCAGTGCAAGGTAGATGGTGATGTGCAGTGCCATGAGCGACTGGTTGGAGCAGATGTTGCTGTTGGCCTTCTCGCGACGGATATGCTGCTCGCGAGCCTGCAGGGTGAGTACGAAAGCTCGCTTGCCGTCTACATCCTTGGTGGCACCAACGATACGTCCGGGCAGCTTGCGCACCAGTTCCTTCTTGCAGGCGAGGAATCCCACGTATGGGCCACCGAAACTCAAGGGTATACCCAAGGGCTGTCCGTCGCCACAAGCGATATCGGCACCCCATGCAGCCGGTGTCTTCAGCACGGCCAGCGACGAGGGGTCGCAGTGCATGATTAGGAGTGCCTTGGCGGCATGGATGTCGTCGGCAAAGCCGGTGTAGTCCTCGATGATGCCGTAGTGGTTGGGCGAACCTACGAGTACGCCGGCCACATCACCTTTGGCCAGCATGGTCTGCATGGCTGTGCGGTCGGTGTGCCCGTTCGCTTCGGGGATGAGATCTACGTTGATGCCCTTATACTTGGCATACGTATGGATGATTGACACCAGCGTGGGGTTTATCGTAGCCGACACCAGTACGCGGTTTCTCTTCTTGGCCTGAGCCACAGCCATGAAGATGGCTTCAACAGCGGCGGTAGCACCGTCATACATGGAGGCGTTGGTGCAGTCCATACCTGTAAACTCGCAGATGTGGCTCTGGTATTCGAAGATATACTGCAAGGTGCCTTGCGAGATTTCCGGTTGGTAAGGAGTGTAGGCGGTGAGGAACTCACTGCGTGAGAGCAGTGCATCGATGGCCGATGGGGTGTAGTGGTCGTAAGCACCGCCACCGGCGAATATCACCTGTTGCTGGTTCTGCTCGCCCAAGGCTTTGAAGTAGGCACGTATCTCCTCTTCAGACATGGCTTCGGGCAGATTATATTCTTTCTGCAGACGTACACTCTCAGGAATATCGGCAAAGAGGTCGTCAATACTGTTGACGCCAATCTTGTCGAGCATCTGACGGATGTCGTCAGGGGTGTGGGGAATGTATTTGTTCATGGTAGGAATGTTGGAGGAGTCAAGGGGAGTTAGAAGGAGATATCACTTCGCTTTCGCTTCGTGGAGGAGATAAAGGCCAATAGTTTTGTGGTGTGTGTACATTTGGCTCTTATCTCCCTTTATCTCCTGTTAACTCCCTTTATCTCCTAAAAATTATTACTCACAAATCTTCTCGTATGCAGCAGCATCAAGCAGGCTATCGAGCTCTGAGGGGTCAGCAAGTTCAACCTTGATGATCCAGTTCTCATAAGCATCCTGGTTGATGAGCTCAGGCTCACTCTCCAGTGCGCTGTTGATCTCGATGATGGTGCCGCTGACGGGTGAATAGAGGTCGCTGGCAGCCTTCACGCTCTCTACGGCGCCAAACTCTTCGCCCTTGCTGATCTCGTCGCCTTCTGAGGGGAGGTCTACATACACGATATCGCCCAGTGAGTGCTGTGCATAGTCACTGATACCGATGATACCTACATTACCTTCTACTTTGACCCATTCGTGTGAGTCGGCATACTTGATGCCTTCAATTACTTTGCTCATAATTTCCTTTATTTACAATTTAACGATTTACTATTTACTATTTATTTACAATTTGGCTATTTGACAATTAATAGAGGAATGCGAGGATGAAATTATAAAATTCTTCAGTAGTACATAAATAGTACATTGTAAATAGTCAAATTGTAAATGGTGTTTATTTCTTATAATTCTTCTGATAGAACTTCTTCTTCACCACCTTGCCGGCAAAGGTCTTCTTGCGGATGCGCACCTCGACGGGCGTTTCCAATGCACTGAAGCGTGCATCTATGAGTGCCATGCATACGCTCTTGTCTACCGATAGGCAGTGGTAGCCCGTAGTCACGGTACCAATCTCTTCGCCCTCCACCTCGATGGGGTATCCGGCACGGGGTATGGCGCGGTCGAGCAGCTCGATGCCCACCACCTTCTTCTTCAGTCCCAGTGCCTTCTGCTCGGCCAAGGCGCTCTTGCCGATGAATTCCTCCTTGTCGAGCTTGACGAAGATACCCAATCCTGCCTCAATGGGTGTGATGTCATCGCTGAGCTCGTGTCCGTAGAGTGGGAGAGCCACCTCGAAGCGCAGGGTGTCGCGGCAGCCGAGTCCGCAGGGAAGTACCTCGCCCGATGCGATGAGCGCGTCCCACACCTTATTTATATAGGTGTGCGAACCATACAGCTCGAATCCGTCCTCGCCCGTATATCCCGTGCGGCTGGCGATGATGGTCTCGCCGTCAACCTCTATTTTCTTGAACGTGTAGAAGGCCAGGTCGCTTACATTGAGCTTGAGCAGGCGCTCCACCACCTCTTCGCTCTTGGGGCCTTGCACGGCCACCTGTCCGTAGTAGTCAGACTGGTTGTCGATGACCACGTCGTACCCCTTGCTCTGCTCTACTATCCAGGCATGGTCCTTGTCGATGTTCGATGCGTTCACCACAAGCAGATATTTCCCTTCGCCCATGGCATATACGAGCAGGTCATCCACGCTGCCCCCGTTGGGGTAGCACATGATGCCGTAGTAGATTTTGCCGTAGGGCGCACCGGTGATATCGTTGGTGAAGATGTGGTTGACAAACTTTTCCGCATCAGGGCCGGTGACGAAGATTTCGCCCATGTGCGATACGTCGAACACGCCACAGGCTTCGCGCACCGCATTATGTTCTTCCTTAATGCTTGAGTATTCAATTGGCATGTCAAATCCGCCGAAAGGGCTCATCTTGGCCCCGAGAGCTGTGTGCTTGTCGTGCAGACAGGTTAGTTTCAGTTCTTCCATGGTGATGATTCTTGGTATAATGTCTTTTAATTATAAAGTTAATTTCGGAATTACCTTTATCATGTGTGCAAAAATAAAAAAAAAGTTTTGCAGTCACAAGTTTCATAAAAAAAACTTGTATACAAAAATGAACGTCACCAGATAGACTTCTTTCTATTGTTCTTCTCCCTTGAGTGTGGGTAGGCTGATGTGGAACTTTACGGCGAGGATGCGGGTGAGGAATACGCTGATGCCGCAGACAATCTGTGTGATGATATTGTCTGCACCTATCCATCCGCATACGGCATAGGCGAAGCCTCCCATCACGCAGGCCATGGCGTAGATGTCCTTACGGAAAATTAGCGGTATCTCATTGATGAATACGTCGCGCAGCACACCGCCTGCAGCACCGGTCATCGTACCCATGATGGTAGCTACCCAGAGTGGGAAGCCTGCATCGAGGGTCTTCTGTATACCTACTACGGCGAATAGAGCAAGGCCGATGGCGTCGAAAAGGAAGAAGGTGTTGTTCATGTGCACCAGATACTTACTGAATGCCATTACCCATAAAAGGGCTAAAGCGGTGATGACAAGATAGATGGGATTGTTCATCCAGAAGGGAGTGACATCAAGCAGGAGGTCACGGATGGTACCACCGCCAATGGCGGTGACAAGGCCAACAACAAAAGCTCCGAAGAGGTCGAACTGCTTGGCTGAAGCCAAACGTATACCACTGATGGCGAAAGCGAAGGTGCCTACAAATTCAAGGATGTCGACGAAAGTGATGTTCATCATGTTATTTGCGATTTTATAATTAACGGTTTTACTCTAAACTAATGCAGCTCCACAACCGTGATACCTGCTCCGCCAAACTGTACGTGTTCGTCGCGGCAGCTTGCTACGGCAGGATTGGCTTGTAGATACTGGCGTATGAGGGTGCGCAGGATGCCGTTGCCTGTCCCGTGTAGTATGCGTACACGGGGCATACTGAGCAGTACAGCATCGTCTATATAATAGGTGACAGCTTGCAGGGCCTCCTCGCCACGCATGCCACGCACGTCGATGTCCTGCTTGAACTGCAGGCGGCGTTGCGAGATGTCCTCCTGTGTCTCCTTGCTCAGGTAGGTATAGGCACGTGGGCGCTCGGCTTCCTGCTGGCGTGCTGCCTCCTGTGTGGCTGGTTCCAGCTTGGAGAGCTTGGTCACGGTGCGCATCATGCCGAAGGTCACTGTGGCATTCTTTCCATTGATCTGTTCGATGGTGCCAATGGTCTGCTGGCCTTTGATGCGGACCAATGAACCTGTCTCAAATTGAAAATTGGAAATTGAAAATTGAGATTTATTACTATCCGGCGTGCTTGTTTGTTGGGTACTCGTAGCGGAGTCAACTTTCAATTTTGAATTTTGAGTTTTCAACTTCTTTCGTTCCTGCCGTGCCCGCAGCTGCTCCATCTTGCGCTGTATGCGTGCTTCGTATTCGTCGGCTGTGTTGTCGGTCACGGTGTCGCGCCACTCGGCCAGTTCTTGGCGTGCTTGGCGTGTCTGTTCCTTCTCGGCTTGTGCCTCCTTGATGGTGCGTATGGTGTTCTCGATGCGGGCGTTCGACTCCTGCAGTAGCTGCTGCATCTCCTCCTTGGCTTCGCGGATGACACTCTTGCGACTCCTCTTCAGCTCCTCCATCTCGCCCTCGTACTGGGCGATGAGCGTCTCGAGCTGCTTCTCCTTCTGTCGTATGTTCTGGCGCTTGGTTTCCCAGTAGCGCTTGTCGCGCACGATGTCCTGCAGGTACTTGTCCGACTGTATGTACTCGCTTCCCACAATCTCCGAGGCATCGGCAATAACCTCTTCGGGGAGTCCTATCTTGCGGGCTATCTCCACGGCAAACGAGCTGCCCGGATTGCCTATTTGCAGCTGGTAGAGTGCTTGCATCAGGTGGCGGTCATAGAGCATGGCGCCGTTGACCACGCCTTTGTGGCTGTCGGCAAACTGCTTCAGGTTCGAGTAGTGGGTGGTGATGACACCGTAGGCACGCTTGTCGTTGAAGCGGCGCAATACCGCCTCGGCAATGGCGCCTCCGATGAGGGGCTCGGTGCCGCTGCCAAACTCATCGATGAGGATGAGGCTGCGCCCACTCGCCTCGCGCATCATATTCTTCATGTTCAGCAGGTGACTGCTGTAGGTGCTGAGGTCGTCTTCGATGCTCTGCTCATCGCCGATGTCAATGAATATGCTGTTGAAGATACCGGCTACACTTGCCCTCTTCAAGGGAATGTGCATGCCGCACTGCAGCATGTATTGCAGTAGTCCCACGGTCTTCAGACACACCGATTTACCTCC
Organism: Bacteroidaceae bacterium; assembly: GCA_017465905.1. Classification (GTDB taxonomy): domain Bacteria; phylum Bacteroidota; class Bacteroidia; order Bacteroidales; family Bacteroidaceae; genus UBA1189. Next base: position 25,435 of record JAFTVE010000045.1, read on the forward strand.
GGCATTCGGGCCCGATATGATGAGTATGCGCTGTTCGCGGCTCAGCTTGATGTCGAGCGGCACCACCTTCTTGTTGTGCTTGGCCAGCGTGATGCGCAGCAAGGGATGCTCGGCCTCTACCCAGTCGATGTGGGGATGGTCGTGCAGTTGCGGCTTGATGGCATCCATGCTGATGGCGGTGAGTGCCTTGGCGCGGATAAAGTCTATTTCGGCAAGGAAGGTATATGACTCCAGGATCTCGGGAATCTGCGGGCGCACCTCATCGGTAAACTCGGTAAGGATGCGTATCACCTCGCGGCGCTCTTCACCCTCCAGCTCGCGTATGCGGTTGTTGGCCTCCACCACCTCGGCGGGTTCTATGAAAACCGTCTTTCCGGTGGCCGACTCATCGTGTACGATACCTTTGATGCGGCGTTTCAGTGCCGGCACTACGGGGATTACCAGTCGTCCGTCGCGTACGGTAGGGTTCACGTCTTTGTCCACGATACCTTCGGCTTGTGCCGAGCGCAGTATCGAGTTGAGTGTGCGCGATATGCTGCCCGTGGTAGCTGCCAGTTCGCGGCGTATATTGGCCAGTGCGGGCGAAGCATTGTCCTTGATTTTTCCGAACTTGTTGATGATGCCGTCGATGCGGCGGGTGAGGGTAGGGAAGGACTGCACTTCGGTTGCCAAAGCCTCCAGGTTAGGGTACTTGCTTGACTCCTCTTCTTCGTCTCTGTAGAAGAAACGTACAATCTGATTTATCGTGTCGAGCGAACGGCGAAGGTCGAAAAGTTCGCCCTCGTCCATATACATGCCCACGATGCTGGCACGATGCAGTGCCGGGCGCACGTCGAAGAAGTATTGGTTGGGGAACGAGTCCTCCTCCTGGATGATGCGTACAAACTCTTCTACCTCGTCTAGCCAGTGGCTCACCTCGTCGGCAGCGTGTGAGAAATGCATCTCCTCCACCTTATCCTTTCCCAAGGTGCTCAGGCATCGCCCACGCAGCAGGTGGCGTATCTGGTCGAAACCAATCTTCTGTTCGTAATTGCTCGGATAAATCATCTCTGTATTCAATTGCGCTGCAAAATTAGTGTAAGCCGAGAGAAGTATCAAATTTATTTGAATATTTCTCGAACGAGTCGAGCGCAAGCATTCCGAGGCGCAGCCTGATTTCTTCTTTGCACAGCAATGGTAAAACAAAAGGTTGGGTGGTATGTTATGGGAAATAGTAGAATTGTTAATGGATTGAAGTATGAAGACTATCGTGCTTGCTTGCCTGATGGGTATGCTGACGATGCAAGGGGTATGTACTCAGACACTGGCCATCAGCTATGCTGAGGCAAGGTCGCATATGCTGCAGGCCAATGAGGCGCTCAAGGCTGCCGAGGGCACTGTGGCGATGACACGCTACGAGCTGGGCAAGGTGCGTGCTTTGTGGTGGCCACATCTGCAGGCCGATGGGTTGTATGCCCATCTGTCCGAGGAGGTCGAGGTGCGCCAGCCCCTCTCGCGTTTCACTGACCCTGCAAAGTCCTACGTGCAGCAGATATTGCCGTCGGAGCAACTCATCACGGGGTTGCTCGACAGGGTGGGGGAGTATACGCTCACCTTTCCGTTGTTACCCCGAAACATTGCTTCGGTGGGGCTCACTGCCGAGTGGGTGGCTTTCAGTGGGGGCAAGCGATGGTATGCCGACAAGATTTCGCGCAGGATGGTCGATGCTGCCGAGGTCAATAGACAGCAGTTGATGGCTGCCGAGGTGGTGCTGCTCGTGGAGCGCTACTATGGGCTTGCCTTGGCGCAGCAGACGGAGCAGGTGTGTCGTATGCGCTATGAGGGGCTGCAGCGACACTACAGCAATGCCCAGCAGATGGAGTCGGTGGGGGTGGTTGACAAGGCTACCCGATTGTTTGCCCAAGTGAATATGGATGCGGCTGCCCGCGAATGGAACCGTGCCAAGAGTGCGGTGCTGACAGCCCAGACAGCACTGAAGCAGTTGCTGGGCATGGCCGACAGCCTGCAACTGATAGTGCCCTCGTCGCCCTTGTTTGTCAATGAGGAGCTGCCTGCGTTGTCGGCCTTCACTGCCGCTATGCATAGCAGCAACCCCACATTGAGCACTCTGCACCTGGAGGAGCTGATGGCTCACGATAAGTTGCGTATGGACTTTGGTGGCTACCTGCCCGATGTGGCGCTCTTTGGCAAGCAGACGCTCTATGCCCATGGCTTGCCCAGCAACCTGTTTCCGCGTACCATCATCGGCGTGGGCTTCACGTGGAATCTGTTTGACGGCTTGGAGCGTGAGAGCCAGATAGCGCAGACACGCCTTGCGCGGCAGACGTTGGCGTGGACACGCGAGGATACCGAGGGGGAGCTTTCTGTTGCGGTGACCGAGTTACATGCCACCTTGCAGCGCACATACGATGAGGTGAAGGTGCTCGACAGTAGCATCGCGCTGGCAGAGGAGCTGCTGCGCATGCGGCGTATGGCCTTTGCCGAGGGTATGGCCACGTCCACCGAGGTGATTGATGCCGAGAACGCCTTGTCCGAGGTGAGCCTTGCCCGCTTGGCAGCCTACTACGGCTACGATGTGGCGTTGGCCAACCTGCTGGCGCTGTGTGGCATGACGGATGAATTCGATGATTATATGATATATGGAAAAGAACCGTAGATACCTCTTCATTGCTTTCGTGGCCTTGCTTGCCGCGATGATTGTCGTTACCGTTGCCGGATTGCTGCTGACGCATAAGTCCCCCATAACGTTGCAGGGCGAGGTCGAAGCCACGGAGATACGCATCAGTGGCAAGCTGCTGGGGCGTGTCGATTCCTTTCTGGTGCGCGAGGGCGACGATGTGCGTCGGGGCGATACGCTCGTGGTCATCAACAGCCCCATCGTGCAGGCACAGTACCGCAAGAGCGAGGCACTGCATCAGGCTACCAGGGAGGAGAACCGTAAGGTGGATGCCGGTACCCGCAGCGAGGTGGTGGCATCGGCCTATCAGCTGTGGCAAGCGACAAAGAGCCAGGCCGACCTTGCCACGAAGACCTACGAGCGTGTGCAAACGCTCTACCGCGATAGCGTGGTGGCTCGCCAGCGCTACGATGAGGCTGAGGCGGCCATGCTATCGGCCCGTGCCACCGAACGCTCGGCCTATGAGCAGTATCGCTTGGCGGCCGATGGGGCGAGGCGCGAGGACCGTGAGGCAAGCCGCAATATTGTGGAGGCTGCTGCGAGCACCGTCGATGAGGTGGCGGCACTGCTCGTGGATGGCAAGCTGACGGCTCCTGCCGACGGGCAGATTGCCAACGTATACCCCAAGCGGGGCGAGCTCGTCGCACCGGGAGCATCCATCATGAGTCTTGTGGTGCTCGACGATAGCTACGTGGTGTTCAACGTGCGCGAGGACCTTATGCCCCATTTCCGCATGGGCAAGCGTTTTGTGGCTCGTGTGCCTGCCCTCGCTCGCGACGATGTGCCTCTCGAGGTCTATTACATCAGCCCGCTGGGCAGTTTCGCCACTTGGAAGTCGACTCAGCAGGCGGGTAGCTACGACATGCGTACGTTCGAGGTGCGCCTGCGTCCCACAACACCCGTTGAGGGGATGAGGCCGGGGATGACGGTGTTGCTTTCGCTTCATTCTTCTTAAATGTGATACATCTATAATTATGAAAGTGCTGCTCCTCCGCGAACTGCATCGTATGACCTCGCGTCGTATATATATAGGTGCAGCAGTGGTGATCCCGCTCTTCCTGATAGGCTTTATGGCCACCATTTTCGGTTCGGGACAGATGGAGCATATCCCCGTCGGGGTGGTCGATGCCGACAATACGGCGGCTTCGCGTGAGGTGGTGCGCTCGGTGTCGGCAGTGCCCACGTTCGATGTGTGCCGCTACTATGCCGATGATGCGTCGGCAAGGATGGCGGTGCAACGCAAGGAGATATACGGATACCTTTCTATCCCTACCGACTTCGAGGCCGATATGGTGCGTGGCGCTGGGGCTACGCTCAACTACTACTATCACTATGCCCTATTGGCAGTAGGGGGCGAGGTAATGAGCGCTTTCGAACAGGCTCTCCTTCCGGTGCGCATGGCTCCTATCGTGGTTGAGGCGGTCGCGCTGGGAGCTACCGAGGAGAGTATCGAGACATTCCTCTTGCCCATGACAAGCGATGACCATGCCTTGTATAACCCCTCGCTCAACTACTCCGTGTACCTCGCGTTGCCCATCTTCTACATCATGTTTCAGATACTGGTGTTGCTGGTGACGCTCTATGCCGTCGGTACCGAGCGTAAAGAGGGTACAGGTGATGCGTGGCTTGAAGCTGCCGAGGGCAATATCCTTTGTGCTGTCGTGGGTAAGCTGTTGCCCTATACGCTGCTGTTCATTGCCGAGGCGTTGTTGGCCAATGTGGTGTTTTTCCGCTTCGTGGACATCCCCTTTGCGGGTGATATGACGTTGTTTGCCCTGCTCAGCGTGCTCTTTGTCGTGGCCACCCAGAGCGTGGCTGTGCTGCTCTATACGCTCCTTCCGGCTCTCTCGTTTGTCGTCAGTATCGTCTCCATGGTGGGGTCGCTGGGCGCCACACTCTCGGGACTCACCTTTCCCCTGCTTGCCATGTCGCCCATCGTGCAGTATGCGGCTCTGCTCTTCCCCGTGCGTCACTTCACGGTAGCCATGCAGCAGATAGTCTATTTTGACGGGGGCTTCTCCTCCTGTTACCTCTCGTTGGCGGTGCTATGCCTGTATCTTCTGATAGCCCTGCTGCTGCTTCCCCGACTGAAACGAACCCTAATACGGCGTCGCTATGATACGTTGGACTGACCTTCCCCTTTGCCTCAGGGTGGCATGGCGCGAGCTGTGTGCCATCGGGCACAGCTACTCCGTGTTGCTGGTGCTCGTGGGTGGCGTGCTCGTCTACGGACTGCTCTACAACTACATGTATGCCCCCAATGTCGTGCGCGATGTGCCCGTGGCTGTGGTCGACCATTCGCACTCCTTGCTCAGCCGCCAGTATGTGCGCTGGCTCGATGCCACGCCCGAGGCCGAGGTCGCCTGCGAATTGCCCGATATGGATGCTGCCCGGTGGCTGATGACGCAGGGCAAGGTGTTTGGCATCCTCTACCTGCCCGACGATTTCGAGACTCTCTTCTACGAAGGCCGTCCGTCGGTGTATCCCTTCTATGCCGCCACGGATGCCTTTCTCAACTACGAATCCTTGGAGAAGGCCAACCTTCTGGTGATGGAGGCCATGGACGGCGAGTACCGCACACGGCTGCTCCCCCAGCTCTCCCTGCAGGGGCTGGCTGCTGTGGCCACGCAGAGCCCCGTCGAGGTGGTGGGCACGGCGCTCTACAACCCTACCGAGGGGTATGGCACCTATCTCATCCCATCGGTGCTCATGATCATCATTTTCCAGACACTGATGATGCTCGTGGCCATGATGGCTGGCAGTGAGTGTCGCGAGCAGCGGTTGCGTCCCTATGCTCGCTTGCATGGCAGCCGCTGGCATGTAGCCCTCGCGCTCGTGTGTGGCAAGAGCCTAACATATGGTATGCTCTATGCGGTGTTCGCTTTCTTCCTGACGGGTTTCCTCCCACTAATCTTCGACATTCCACATGCCGCTTCGGGTATTAGCTTGGTGGTGTTGATGGTGCCTTATATCCTCGGCACCTCCTTCTTGGGACTTGCCCTGTCGCGATGGTATACCGACCCCGAGGCCCCCATCCTCCTCATCGCCTTCTTCTCCATAGGGCTCATCTTCCTCTCCGGCGTGTCGTTTCCCTTGGAGCTGATGCCTTGGTATTGGCGTGCCGTCCACTATGTCGTCCCTGCCGCGCCCGCACTCCTGGCCTACGTCAAGCTGAGTGCCATGGAGGCTTCGCTCCCCGATATTCTCCCCGAGCTGGCCACCCTATGGCTGCAGGCTGGTCTCTATTTTGCTTTGGCCGTCGCCGTGTATGGCAGCAAGGTGGGGATGATGCGAGGCGCGATTCACGTCCAATTAGATAAGGACGTTAAAAGGAGATGAATACTCCGCTATATCCGCTACTAAGTCCTCCGCAGCACCTTCGGCGACTTCCTCTTTGTTGATGAGGTAGTGGTGAAATAGTGAAAGTCTTTGTTGAATTTTATTAGTAGTATAGTATATATTGAATCCCTCACGTATTAAATAATATATATTATTGTAATTATTGTAGGAAAAGAATAGGCGGAGTCCCACAAGGAGCTCCGCCTATTCATTAGGGGTGAAGGATATGTGTTATTCCTTTACGATAGTGAAGGGCTCGTCCTTCACGTAGATGCGGTATTCCTTGATGGCACCGGGTGCACCCTCCTCCATACGGGGCAGGCACTGCAGAGCGGTGAGCTGCTGCTTGCTGCCGAGGTTGATGATGAGGTGGTGGGGCAACTCGGCTCCCTGTGCGGTAGCCCAGTAGGTGCTCTCCTGAAGGTCGTAGATGCGGTCACCGGTGCGGTTGCTGCTGCTCTTGTCCTCGCTGTCGGCATACTGGATGGTCCAAGGCTCGCGGCTCAGGCGGTTGCCCTCAGCGTCGAGCAGGTACCACTCGGCAATGGCGGTGTAGGCATCGTCCTTCTGGTTGCTGATGACCTCGATGCATACGTACTGGCCTTCTACGGTACCATTGAACTTCTGCTCCTGCCAGCCGTTGCCAGCTTTGAAGCGTGCTGTGAGCACGGGCTTCTCGCCTTCGAGGCTCAGCACGGTGCCGGGTTCGCGGTGTGTGGCGGGCACGGGGTTGCGCAGACCGTCGAGGATGGGCTTCTCGAGACCCACGAGCTTGTTCTGCTGCGGGCCCTTGATGTCGAGGATAATGATTTCGTTCTCACCCTTCTTGAGCCAGCATCCGGGCACGTAGAGGGTCTGTTGAGGACCAATCTCCCAGAAGCGGCCGAGGCAGTGGCCATTCACGTACACGAGGCCCTTGCCCCAGGTGGTGAGGTCGAGGAAGGTGTCGGCCTTCTTGTCCACACTGAAGGTGCCCTTGTAGTAGCCGGGAGCCTTGGTGTCGCCTACTGCGGTGTATGCCTTGTTGGTGCTGAATTCATAGGTGTTGGGGAAGAGATATACGTCCCAGCCCTTGAGCTCGGTGGTGGTAGACTCGCCATTGGCAGCTACGGTAGTGAGCTCAACGCGGTCGGTGATACCCTTGAAATCCTTGATGGCGCGACCGAAGTTGATGCGGCCCATAGCCTCTACGAGAATGTCGAGCACGGCACCTTCACGTACTGAGGGGAGGGTGAGCACCTTCTCGCCGAGGCGACGGTCCATCTTGCCGATGTACTTGCCGTCGATGAACACCTGTGCGTAGTCGTGCGCATCGGTGATGGTGAGGCGGCTCTGGCTATCGGTACCCTTGAGGGTGGTGCGGTAGAGCATAGAACCCCAGCCCTGGTCAAACTCCTCCATGGTCTTGATCTCCTCAGAGTGGATAGGCTCGGGGAGGTTGTCAAAGATAGGAGCTACCTCGGTCATCTGGAACTCAGCTACGGTCTGCACGGGCATGGCAGCGGGAACCTCGGGGAGGGGCTTGCCATCGGTGTACTGAGCCAGCATGTTGCGCAGCTCGTGGTACTTGGGTGTAGCCTGACCAGCCTCGTTGATGGGGGCGTCGTAGTCGTATGATGAGCAGTCGGGCAAGAAGCCGGGGCTGTTGGCACCGCTCCAGTGGCCGAATGAGGTTCCTCCGTGGGTCATGTAGAGGGAGAACGAGATGTTCTTCTCGAGCATCTCCTGCAGGCCTGCCACCATATCCTTGGCATCGCGTGTCTCGTGCTGACGTCCCCAGTTGTCGAACCATCCGCTCCAGAACTCAGAGCACATGAGCGGGGTGTTGGGGCGCAGTTCCTTCAAGCGGCGGAACTGGCTGTCAATATTGGCACCTGTACCGAAGTTCATCGTCCATACGAGGTCGTCGAGGGCGTTGAGTTCGAAGTTTGATGCCCAGTCGCACTGGAACAAGGGCACATCGGTGAAGCCAGCCTCGCGCACCATGTCGCGAACGGCCGATACATACTCCTTGTCCTTGCCGTATGAACCATACTCGTTCTCTACCTGTACCATGATGATGTTGCCGCCACGGGTAATCTGAAGGTCGGCAAGCTGCTTGCCCACCTCAAGTTCGAAGAGGCGTACGCGCTCCATGAAGTAGGGGTCTTGCTCGCGCAAACGGATGTCCTTCTTCTTCAGCAACCACCAGGGCAGACCGCCCATTTCCCACTCGGCACATACATAGGGGCCGGGGCGTACGATGACGTACATGCCATGCTTCTGAGCCAGCTTACAGAATGCGCGGATGTCGTTGTTGCCTGTAAAATCGTATACACCCTCCTGCTGCTCGTGGATATTCCAGAAGATGTAGATACAGATGGAGTTCATACCCAGCGCCTTGCACATCTCGATGCGGTGCTCCCAGTATTCGCGAGGGATGCGGGGGTAGTGTACTTCGGCGGCCTTCACGGTGAAGCTGTCGCCGTTGAGCAGAAACTTACCGTCACCAATCTCGAAGGTGCCGGGCTTCGACTGACAGCCAGTGTAGAGCACCGATACCGATGCCAGCATGAGGCCTGCCAAGATAGTCAGAAGTGTTTTTTTCATAAACGATAGTGTTTTGTTAATATTGGATTAAAAATGTTTGTACATGTATAAATATCGTGCGAAGATACAAATTTTAATTGACAAACGCTTATTCATATTAAATTAATTGTTACATTTGCGAAAAACAATACCTAACGGAGCAATGAACAACCAGCAACAGTCAATCCCCGCCGAGTATATTAGCCGTATCGAGATTGAGGCACTGTGGGGCCGCAAGCACATCGTATGGAATCTGCGGCGCGATGTTAATATTCTGAGTGGTGTGAACGGCATAGGCAAGTCGACGATACTCAACAAAATGGCCTCGGAACTCGCTTTTCTCTCTAATCAGGATGATATGGCTAAGGATGTGAAGGAAGTGAAGATGAACTTCTTCCCTGCCGATGCAACGATGATACGGTTTGATGTGATACGCAGCTTCGACCGCCCCCTCTTCCATAGTAACCTAGCCGAGAAAATGGCTGACAAGAATGTGAAGACCGAACTCGATTGGCAACTCTATCAGCTTCAGCGGCGCTATCTCGACTATCAGGTCAACGTCGGTAACCGCATCATAGAACTGCTCTCCTCGGGCGACCCTGATGGCCAGCTGAAGGCTGCCGAGGTGTCGTACCCCAAACGCCGTTTTCAGGACCTTGCCGATGAACTGTTTGCCGATACAGGCAAGAAAATCATACGTGGCAAGAACGAAATCATGTTTGAACAGGATGGTGAAGAGTTGCTCCCCTATAAACTGTCAAGCGGTGAAAAACAGCTACTCGTTATATTGCTTACGGTGCTCGTGCAGGACAAGCAACCCTGTGTGTTGCTGATGGACGAGCCCGAGGTGTCGCTGCATATTGAGTGGCAGCAGCGCATTATCGAAATTATCCGCGAGATGAATCCATATGCCCAGCTCATCCTCACCACACACTCTCCCGCCATGGTTATGGGAGGCTGGATGGATGCGGTGACTGAGGTAACAGACATTACAATTGTTTGATTTTGAAGAATTCTCCGAGCAATCAGAGACTCTGATAACTCCGAGAGCCTAATACACTACTCGATCGTGGCTAAAAAACTGGTAGAAAACATAAATTCACTCTACGTGGCTGCAGCTAATAGTCTGCGGCCTAAGACGGCACGCAAACGTATTGTGGCCTACGTGGAGAGCTACGAAGATGTTTCCTTCTGGAGCCATCTGCTGAGCCAGTACAACACTGATAAATATTACTTCCAGGTGATGCTGCCGTCAAACACGTCGCTGGCCAAGGGGAAGAAGGTGGCCATGATGAATGACCTTGGTCAGGGACTCGGCTGCCACATGATAGCCTGTGTCGACAGTGACTACGACTATCTGCTGCAGGGAAAGACCGGCACTTCGCGCCACATCATACGCAGTCCCTACGTGCTGCACACCTATGCCTACGCTATCGAGAACTATCAATGTTATGCTGAGAGTCTGCACGGCGTGTGTGTGCAGAGCACCCTTAACGACAAACCGCTGATCGACTTCCCAGCCTTCTTCCGTCTCTATTCGCAGATTATCTATCCGCTTTTTGTGTGGAACATATGGTTCTATCGTCGTCGCGAACTCTCTGTGTTCTCCATGCAGGACTTTTGTCGCGTGGTACGGCTCGACCCCGTCAGCGTTCCTCACCCCGAAGAGGTGCTAGAGCTGTTGCGTGTGCGTGTACAGAAAAAGTTGGCATGGCTCACACGCCGCTATCCTGATGCTTCGACTGAGCTGGAGGCAATGAATTCCGAGCTGGAGAAGCTGGGCGTCACGCCCGACAATACCTATTTGTATATACAAGGTCATCATCTCAAGGAGAATGTAGTGCTGAAGCTGCTTTCCCCAGTGTGTGTGCGTCTACGCCGCGAACGCGAGGCCGAAATCAAGTACCTCGCCTGCCACGACCAACAGTACCGCAATGAACTTACGGCTTACCACCGTAGCCTGCAGACCATAGAAGCCGTTCTGCGCAAGAATACCGACTATGAAGATGCACCTACCTATCGCCACATTCAACAAGATGTGGAGCATCTGCTGGAAATTCTTACCAAAGGCTGCTGAGCTATGTCGTACGCTATATCATAAATAATTGCCTATTGCAAGAATGTGGTGACAGCATTCGTTATTCTATCTGCCGTTTGAGGTTGTCGATGCACATCATTCGCGCTGCTGATACACTTCGGCAAATAAAATGATACTATTTTGTGTAAGGTTTTTGAATTATGTAATTGATTATCCGCTTGCTTTTGTTATCTTTGTAAATTCAAAACGATAAATAGATACATCAATAATAACTATTATTACTAACCAAACAATGAAAAAAACATTTATTGCTATGGCCATAGTTGCCTTGACTGCATGTAATGCAAAGCACGACAATCCCGTGCTGGCCGATTCGGCACTGCCCTTTGGTGCTCCCGAGTTTGCCAAGTATCAATCGACCGACTACGAAGCTGCCTTCATGGAGGGACTTGCCGAGCAGCGTGCCGAGATCGACGCTATCGTAGCCCAGACAGAGGCTCCCACCTTTGACAACACCATCGCTGCCCTTGAGCGCAGTGGTAAGAAGTTGGCCAAGGTGAGTGGCGTGTTCTACAACCTCAACGAGACCGATGCCGATGATGTGATGCGCGAGACAGAGAAGAAGCTGTCGCCCATCCTCACCGAGCACAGCGCCTACATGACGATGAACGAGGCGCTCTTCTCTCGTGTGAAAGCGCTCTACGACACCAAGGCTTCGCTGGGCCTTACCCGTGAGCAGGAGATGGTGCTCGACAAGTATTACCGTATGTTTGTGAAGGGTGGTGCCCTACTCGATGCCGAGAAGAAGGCCCAGCTCATGGAAATCGACAAGCAGCTCTCACTGGCCAGCATTGAGTTTGGCGAGAATGCCTTGGCCGAGACCAACGCCTTCGAGCTCGTCATCACCGACGAGAAGGACCTCGCTGGTCTGCCCCAAAGCTCCATCAACGCTGCTCGCGAAGCTGCTCAGGCTGCTGGCAAGGAGGGATGGCTCTTCACCCTGCACAAGCCCAGTTGGATTCCTTTCCTTCAGTATGCCGACAACCGTGAGTTGCGCAAGCAGATGTACCTCGGCTATATCAACCGTGGCGACAACAACAACGAGAACGACAACAAGGCTGTCATCGCCCGCATCCTCAAGCTGCGTCAGCAGAAGGCTCAGCTCTTTGGCTACGAGACCTTTGCTCAGTATCAGCTCGAGGACAAGATGGCCAAGACTCCCGAAGCTGCCTATAACCTCCTTATGACTATCTGGAATGCCGCTCTGCCCAAGGCCAAGGCCGAGGCTGCCGAGCTGCAGAAGATGATGGATGCCGAGGGCAAGGGCGAGAAGCTTGAGGCATGGGACTGGTGGTACTACACCGAGAAGTTGCGCGAGGCTAAGTATGCGCTCAGCGAGAGCGAGCTGCGCCCTTACTTCTCACTCGACAATGTGCGCAAGGGTGCCTTCATGGTATCGGAGAAACTTTTCGGCATGAAGTTCCAACCCATCGAGGGATTGGATGTGTACCATCCCGAAGTGGAGACCTTCGAAGTACTCGATGCCGACGGCTCACACCTCGCACTCTTCTACACCGACTACTTCCCCCGTGCCACCAAGCGTGCCGGTGCATGGATGAACAATATCGTGGATGCATCAAACATCGACGGTGAGAATCAGCGCCCGATGATTGTCAACGTGGGCAACTTCACCCGTCCCACAGGCGACACCCCTTCACTCCTGACCATCGACGAGACCCGCACGCTCTTCCACGAGCTGGGTCATGCTCTCCACGGCTTCCTCACACAGACCAAATATCCTTCAGTGAGCGGTACCAGCGTAGCCCGCGACTTCGTGGAGCTTCCCTCACAGATCATGGAGCACTGGGCTATCGAGCCTGAGGTAATGAAAATGTATGCCCTCCACTACGAGACCGGCGAGCCCATCACCGATGAACTCATCGCCAAGATGCAGGCCACCTCATCATTCAATTCGGGCTTCGAGACCGTAGAGCTCGTAGGTGCTGCCCTGCTCGATATGGAATATCACATGCTTACCGACTATACCGGCTTTGAGGCCAACACCTTTGAGAAGTCTGTAGCCGACAAGATTGGTCTTATCCCGCAGATTGCCTTCCGCTATCGCGGTCCCTACTTCAACCACGTGTTCAGCGGTGGCTATGCCGTAGGTTACTACAGCTACCTGTGGGCTGAGGTGCTCGATGCCGACGGCTTCGAGGCATTCAAGGAGAAGGGTATCTTTGACGAGGCTACAGGTCGCAGCTTCCGTAAGAATATCCTCGAGATGGGTGGCAGCGAAGAGCCCATGACACTCTACAAGCGTTTCCGTGGTGCAGAACCCAATCCTGAAGCATTGCTCCGTAATCGTGGCTTGATTGATTAAGACTTTGTTCTCTGGATAAAATAAGAGGCTACCTTATGGGGTAGCCTCTTATTTATATATATAATGTATATCTCTTATTTCTGGTGCTGGTCGCGAAGCAAGTCGTTCACAGTCTTCACTGGGTTGAAGGTTGTGAGAGGTACTTCAACAAAGACCGTGTTCCAGTCGCTCATGGCACCGTTCCAAAGACCTGGAAGCTCGAGTGCTTTGAGCGAGCGACCACCTTTCGACTTAGATGAAATGAAACCTGTGGACTTGTCGATATACTTGGGAAGGTCGAACTTATTACCCTTATAATCCTTGATTGCACATACGAGGTCTACGGGATTGAAGTGGGTTCCTTCCAAGAACATAGCCTTCTTCACTGGGTTGTCCATGTCAATCTGCGAGCTCTCAAGAATCTGTAGCGATACCGTTCCATCAGCATTGTATGCCAGGAATGGTCCACCGCCAGGCTCACCTACATTCTGAACCATACCGCATACACGCATCGGTCTATTAAGTTTCTTCTTCAGGTATGCTGTGAGCACATCTCCCTTTAAGGTCTCAATGGCAGGGTGTATACAATACAGTTTCTCCTGCAGGAAAGTGACCATCTCTTGCAACTCTTCATCTGAGCAGTTGCCCTCGTCCAAGCGCCTCATGTAAGCAAAAGCTTGTGCTTGAAGTGATACCAAAACACCAGCCAACAGCTTCTTATAAGTCACAGTGTCGTCTTTAAGACGGTCGGGGACTACATTGTCGATGTTCTTGATGAATACCACATCGGCATCCAAGTCGTTGAGGTTCTCAATCAGTGCTCCATGGCCACCGGGACGGAATACCAAACTGCCATCGGTGTCTCTGAAGAGTTCATTATGGATATCAGCAGCTACGGTATCGGTGCTGGCCTTCTGTTCCGAGAAGGTGATATCATACTTCACACCAAACTCCTGTTCGTAACGAGCAACGACAGAGGCAACCTTTGCTTTGAAAAGTTCACGATGCTCGGGCGATACAGTGAAGTGTACGTGAACATTCTTATTGGCATCTTGTGCATAGAGTGCTCCCTCAACAAGATGCTCCTCAAGCGGAGTACGTACGGTTCCGTTCTCATAGAGATGGAAGAGCAGCAAGCCCTTGGGCAATTGGCCAAAGTTAAGGCCTTCGGGGTTGAGTAGGGCAGCTACTACGTCACGATGATGGCCTTCGTCCATCAACGCAGTGATATCCTTTCCATAAAGTTCTACACACTTCTCGTTAAGCGCAGCATAAAAGCCAAAGAACCCTATATGATCAAAAAACACATGCTCAAAATCGGTGACAGGCTCATCATGTCCGCCATTCAGAAACTCGTAAAGGTTCTTGAACATACGGCTGGCAGCGCCAGATGCAGGTACAAACTTTACAATACGATGGTTATTCTGTAGATATGTGTTCCAATCATCGGTGGCTGCCTCCACAATAGCTTCGTCGGCTTTGATTATGCCATGGCTTATCGAAGCTGGGGCCTCTAATGTCAAGTAGGGGAACCCCTTCTTGAAACATTCCAACTGTTCCAATACTTGCGCCTCTGTTATCCCTCTCTTCGATAACGTCAATTGGTCTTCTTGTGTAAACATAATTATCTGAATTTACTATTTAACGTGCCAAAGTTAAAAAGAATCGGACAACTCTGCCAATTTTTCTTAATAAATTTGTGCGAAACTGGATAAAAAAATATTCTACTCCTATTTATATAATAAAATATGTTCCGAAACTGAAACATGGGGAATGCAGCTGGCTTTACGGGAATATGTGGCGTATAAAAAGGAAGTGAGTAAAAAAAACTTCCAATATTTTCGTGTATGACAAAGATGTTGTATCTTAGCAGTACAATTATCGAATGTTATGGATTTAGTGAACAGATTCTTGCGCTATGTGCGCATTGATACACAGTCGGCCGAGGATGCAGGAGTTACACCCAGCACCTCGGGGCAGATGGAGTTTGTGAAGATGCTTCGTGATGAACTGGAAGCTATGGGCCTGGAGGAGATTACGCTCGATGAGCACGGTTACCTCTTTGCTACGCTGCCGGCCAATACCACACGCACTCTTCCAACAATTGGTTTTATAGCTCATGTGGATACGAGTCCCGATGTGTCGGGCAAGAATGTTAATCCACGTGTCGTGGAGAACTACAATGGTACGGATATTGTACTTTCAGCCGAAGACCATACTGTGCTCACCACGGAAGAGTTTCCCGAGTTGTTGCGTTACGTGGGCAATGATCTCATCGTGACTGACGGACGTACGCTGCTTGGTGCCGACGACAAGGCTGGTATTGCAGAGATTGTATCGGCCATTGCTTATCTACAGGCACATCCCGAGATAGAGCATGGCAAGATACGTGTCGGGTTCAACCCCGATGAGGAGATTGGTCTTGGTGCTCATAAGTTCGACGTGAAGCAATTTGGCTGCGACTGGGCTTATACGATGGACGGTGGCGAGATTGGTGAACTCGAGTATGAGAATTTCAACGCAGCGTCGGCCCGTATTACGATCAAGGGACGTAATGTACACCCCGGCTATGCCAAAGACAAGATGCTCAACTCCATGCGTGTGGCGACAGAGCTTGTAGGGATGTTGCCCAAGAACGAAGTGCCGGAATGTACTGATGGCTACGAAGGCTTTTTCCATCTCGTGGGCATGAAGGGTGGCGTTGAGGAAACCACACTAAGCTACATCATACGTGACCATAGCTCTACGATCTTCAACAAGCGTAAGGAGTTGCTGCACACATGTGTGCGAGAACTTAATAAGAAGTATGGCGACGGCATCGTTACGTTGGAACTCAATGATCAATATGCCAATATGCGTGAGGTTATTGAACCAGTCATGTATGTTATAGACATTGCCTGCCAAGCTATGCGCGAGGTCGATGTAGAGCCTAAGATTAAGCCCATTCGTGGTGGAACAGATGGTGCGCAGCTCTCTTTCAAGGGACTGCCTTGCCCCAACATCTTTGCTGGTGGAGTCAACTTCCACAGTCGCTATGAGTTTGTTCCTGTGCAGTCCATGCAAAAGGCTATGATGACTATCGTCAAGATAGCTGAGATTGTAGGCAAGGGTTAAGTTTTTTTGATAAAGATATGAGGAGGGTGTGCCATTTGGCACACCCTCCTCTTTATAATCCTCCCTACTCAATAGCGATGGTTTGATGTATTTGCGGCTTTTCCTCCGCATTCTTGCGTGGTAGCTTGATATGCAACACACCATGTTTCACCTTGGCTTTGATGTTGTTCTTGTCCACATCTTCGGGGAGGATGAGCGTCTGCTCGAATTTTGCGTATGAGAACTCGCGACGAAGATATTTGCATTCCTTCTCATCGCTGCATTCGCTTTTGCACTCCTTGTCCTTCTCCTTTTCGTCGCAGTTGCAACATTTTTCCATGGTGATAACAAGGTCGCCTGCTTCGTCGAGGTGGATATGGAAGTCATCTTTAGTCATGCCGGGAGCTGCGACTTGCACCTTGTACTCGTCTTTCTTCTCAATCACATTGATGGCGGGTGCTGTAGCTTTGGTACGGCCCATCCAGTTGGTGTCGAAAAAGTCGTTGAAGATACTCGGTACCCATTCTTGGCGGTACATTCTTTTCATTGGGGTCATAGTTGGATTAGTTTAATAGGTTAAACATATTGTCCCATTATAATGCTAAAAGCCACCGATTGTTCGATGACAACCGGTGGCTTTTAGCAATTATTAGATTAGATTCTTACTTCACCTCATTCCAACTGGGGGGATTGACGCCAAGCAGGTGACGCACGAAGAAGTCGTAGCGCTTGTGCTCGCCGAAGGCCTCGCCCATGGTGTGGCGTTGGCCGGGGAGGAATACAAACTCAAAGTCCTTGTCGGCCTTGATGAGTGCATTCACGACTTGCATCGTAGAGGCGGGGTCTACATTGTCGTCCATCTCGCCCACGACAAGCATCAGCGGTCGGCTCAGCAAGTGCGCATTCTCCACATTGCTGCCCTCCTTGTACTGGTCACCCACGGGGTAGCCCAGCCACTGCTCGTTCCACCAAATCTTGTCCATGCGGTTGTCGTGGCATCCGCAAGCTGAGTAGGCAGCTTTGTAGAAGTCGGGGTGGAAGAGTACGGCAGTCATAGCCTCCTGGCCGCCAGCCGAGCAGCCGTAGATGCCTACGCGGTCTATATCCATGTAAGGATATTTCTCTGCAGCGGCACGTATCCAACTGATATGGTCGGGCAGACCGGCATCCTTGAGGTTCTTGTAGCATACGTTCTCGAATTCGCGTGAACGGAACGAGGTGCCCATACCGTCAACAAAGACTACGATGAAGCCAAGCTCGGCAATCGAACTCATATAATAATGGTGAGCGGTGAAAGCCTTGGGCACGTAGTGGTCGCCGGGACCTTGGTAGATATACTCAAGGATGGGGTATTTCTTGTTGGGGTCGAAGTTTGACGGGCGGATGATGAGTCCCCACATATCGGTCTTGCCGTCGCGGCCCTTGGCGGCAAACACCTCAGGTGCACGCCATCCTTCAGCTTCGAGGCGGCTGATGTCGGCAGTCTCAAGAGGCATCACGGCACTGCCATCCTCGGCATTGCGGAGTACGGCTACAGGAGCATCGTTGGCGGTAGAGTATACATCTACCAGGTACTGCATGTCGCGTGAGAACCATGCCTTATGGGTGCCACGCTCAGGGGTGAGGTCGGTGAGCCCGTTGCCATCGAAGCCTACACGGTAGTAGCGGATGTGGTAGGGGTCTTCGTCGGTTTGCACGCCGTTGGCAGAGAAGTAAATCTGCTCGTTCTCCTCGTCGATACGGATGATGTCGCGCACGTACCATTCACCCTTGGTAATCTGATGAGTGGGCTTGCCTGTGGTGCGGTCGTACATGTAGAGGTGGTTCCAGTTGTCGCGCTCGCTCGACCAGATGATACGCTTGCCGTCCTTCAGGTGATGGCGATAGATGCGTGAGTAGTTTACATACTTGTCGCTGCTCTCCTCGATGATGGGGCGCACGGTGCCGTCTTCGGCCGAAACCTCCAATATGCGGTAGTTCTGATGGCCACGCTCGTTGTACTCGAAGGTGATGCTACGGCTATCTTTATCCCACGAGGGGTGGCTGATGTAGTACTGGTGATTGAAGAGCTCGGTAGAGGGAATGATGGCACGGCCAGTCTCCACTTCATAGATGCAGGGAACCTTGAAGGGAAGCTCATCGCCGGGCTTGGCATACTCCTGCTTGTGGAGCTTGGGTTGCAGCTGATCGGCCGGTGAGGATTCTACATAGTATACGTAGCGCTTCTCGGTGGGGCGTATCTTGCACGATACCACTTTGCGGCTGTCGGGGCTCCACTGTATGTAGGCCGAGTAGTAGTTGGCCAGTGTGCCGTCGATGCTGAGCTGGCGCTCGCGGCCTGTCGCGCGCTCGCGTACATATATATTATGGTTCTTGATGTAGGCGATATACTTGCCGTCGGGTGAGGTGACGGGAGCTGCTTCCAACTCATCGTCGCGCTCCATCCAGTGACGCTGGCGTCCTTGGCGTTGCTGCAGGGCACCGTCATCGGTGAGCTGGTTCTTGCGGATGTTGTATGTCCAGCGATGTCCGTTGGTCTGGAAATGGATAACGTCGAGCTTCTCTTCTACCGTGAGTCGGTCGAGGTGGAGCGCATTGGCGCGATAGTCACGCTTGGTTGCCTCCTTGAGCGCTTTGGCCAGCTTGTCGTGGTTGAAGAGCTCGGTGCGTTTCTGTTTCTCGGCATTCACGAGAGCGTAGATGCGTCCGTCGGGAGTGTTGCGCACATACCAGAAGTTGTGGGTAGCACCAATCCAGCTGGGCTGTACATTGTCGTAATACACTTTGCCTGAATACTTGGCCCTTTGTGCAAAGGCTCGCTTGTAGTCCTCCACAGTGCCTTGTGCCATTAAAGTGCTGCTAAGGCAAGCGAGGAGCATGAGTGAAAGTAGCTTTTTCATTGTGGTTGTATATTGTTATTAATAGTTGTTGTCTTCTCTTGATGGTGGGTAGCTGGTAATTAACGGCTATTAAGGGCGGTTTGCGGCAATTAGGGGGCCTAAACTCAAAACTCTCAACTCTCAACCCTAAACCCTAAATCCCTCTACACACTAATCTCTCCAGCGATTGATTCTTTCATCTTGGCCCTGATGGTGTCGGCCGAGAAACCTTGCCCCAGGAGATACATCAGCTTGGTGACCGCAGCTTCCACGGTAGAGTCGTGTCCGCTGATAATGCCGGCTTCGAGGAGCTGGCGTCCGGTCTCATACATGCGCATCTTCACACTGCCAGTGCTGCATTGGGTGATGTTTACGATAATCTTTCCCCTCTTGGTGGCCTCGGTGAGTGCCTCGGTAAGCCACGGGAAGCGTGGCGCATTGCCGCTGCCGAAGGTGCGGAAGATGATTCCCTTGAGCTCCGGGCTCCGCAACACCTGCTCCACAATGCCAGGCTGTATGCCGGGAAAGAGTGAGAAGATGAGGATATTGCTATCCATCTTATAGTGGGGGACGAGCTCGATGTCGGGATTGTAGGGTTTTATGAAATGGCGGTGATATTGGATCTCGATACCCGAATGGGCTAGGAGAGGGTAGTTGTTCGATTCGAAGGCATCGAAGTTCTCCGCACTGATCTTGGTGGTGCGGTTACCGCGCATGAGCTTCTCATGGAAGAATACGCATACTTCGGGGACGACAGGTGTCCCGTCGGGATTCTTGGCTGCCGCAATCTCAATCGCAGTCAAGAGGTTCTCCTTGCCATCGGTACGCAGGGCTCCTATCGGGAGCTGGCTGCCTGTGAGAATGACAGGCTTCATCAACCCTTCGAGCATGAAGCTGAGCGCCGATGCGGTGAAGGCCATTGTGTCGGTACCGTGCAGGATGACAAAGCCATCGTACCGCTCATAGTTGCTGTATATGATGCCTACGAGCTCGGCCCAGAAACTCGGACTCATGTCCGACGAGTCTATGGGCGGATTGAAGGCATAGGAGAATATATCCAGGTTGAACTGCCTGATTTCGGGCACGTGGCGTAGCAGGTGGTCGAAGTTGAAGCTCTCCAGAGCACCTGTGTCAGGGTTCTGTATCATACCGATTGTGCCGCCAGTGTATATCAGCAGGACAGATGCTTGGGTAGATGTGCTCATAGGCAAGGAATTGTATTTGTGGACGCGAAGTTAATGAAAAGATGCTTCATCTACAAAAACAATTGGGCGAAATGCGCGTTACTCTATTAAGATTTTAAAATTTCTTGCGATTTGTTTGGCTGGTGATATAAAATAGTTTACTTTCGTACTATAAATAAAACAGATTCTAAAACATCGTGTTATGAATATACAGATTGTCAGGAGCGTCAGTGTACTGCTTATAGGTGTGTTGTTTCTTGTGTTGGGCGACAGTGCCCTGAGTATACTCGTGATGGCAGTGGGTGCCCTGCTGATGATTCCCGGCATGGTGTCGCTGATCTCCTATCTCCGCCACATGGAGCAGCACCGCATGTTCCCGTTGGCAGCCTTTGGCAGTTTCGTGCTGGGATTGTGGATGATGATATCGCCCACCTTCTTTGTCGGCTTCTTCATGTATGTGCTGGGCGGTGTGTTGGTAGCCTTGGGCATATACCAATTGGCAAGTCTCTCCGTGTCGAGTCGCATATTGCCCGTGTCATGGCCGTTGTATGTCATGCCGGTACTTGTGCTGCTGTTGGGACTTTTCGTCCTGTTCAACCCCTTCGAAGCTGCCGCCCTTCCCTTTATCCTGATAGGTATCGGATGTATTATCAGCGCCATCAACGACATCATTGCTGCATGGCGTACGGCCAAGCAGCGCAAAAGCGAGAAGCACGCCATAGAGATTGTTGATGCCGAGGTGGTGGAGTGAGAGCCTTCCCCTGTATAAAACTCGTCAGTTTCTTGGAAAATCACACAGCCCTTTTCGCAAAAAGGCCTATTAGATTCCTGGCGAACGGACTTCCCTTTTTTCAGAAAGGCCTATGCGTTTTTCCGCATAGGGCTACAAAATTTTTATTTCAGGCTTGCCATTCAATAAAACTGGTCAAAATAATCTCCTATATATGGCGAAAGTTCATAAATCGGTTGGCTTTGGCATGAATGACATGGATTTTTGTACACTCCATGTCGCCGTACCTGTACAAATTTACAAGTCCGTCCCTGCCATTGCCAACCGATTTATGAACTTTCGCCAATAGCAGAAGGCGAAAATGGTGGAAAACGGCATTTTATTATATATAAATTCGGTGGAAAACGGCAAATATAACATTATGGAATTGGTGGAAAACGGCATTTGGACTTAAAACATTTGGTGGGAAATATAAAAAGCCTTATTTTTGTATCAAAATCAAAGACTATGGCAGAGGATATAATTCGTTTTAAGAGAAAGATGTATGACACTATGCTTAAGTGGAAACAAGAGCGTAATGGGGATACTGCATTACTTATTCAGGGAGCTCGTCGTGTTGGCAAATCAACTATTGCCGAGGAGTTTGCACGAAATGAGTATAAGTCATACATATTAATTGATTTTTCTAAAGTATCTAAAGACGTAATTGATTTATTTAATGATATATCCGACCTGAATTACCTTTTTATTAGGTTACAATTTATCTTTCAAGTAGAATTACATGAAAGAGAGTCCGTCATTATATTTGATGAGGTACAGTTGCAACCATTAGCAAGACAAGCAATCAAGCACCTTGTAAAGGACCATAGGTATGATTATATAGAAACAGGCTCTTTAATTTCTGTAAGATCTAAAAGTAAAAACATCATCATTCCAAGCGAAGAAACAAAGGTTGATATGTTTCCAATGGACTATGAGGAGTTCAGATGGGCATTGGGTGATACGGCGACCATACCGCTGTTGCGGAGTGCATTTGATAAAAAGATATCTCTTGGTGATGTTACTCATAGGAAACTTATGCGCGATTTCCGCTTATATATGCTTGTTGGTGGTATGCCTCAAGCTGTTGCTGCATACATTAAAACCAACAATTTTACTGCGGTGGATTTAGCTAAGCGAGACATTATTGCTTTGTATGAGGAGGATTTCGGCAAGATTGATGATTCGGGACGAGCAAAGGCTATGTATGATGCTATACCAGCTCAATTAAGCAGGAATACATCTCGCTATCAAGTTGGAAATGCCATACCAGAAGAGAAAGTGGATAGAGTTATCAATATCGTAAAAGATATGGAGGATTCGATGACAACCAATATCGCATTTCATTCGGATGATCCAAATGTAGGTTTAGCTCTGACCAAGAATCCTGAGTATTTTAAGATGTATACTTCTGATACCGGTCTATTCGTTACACTAGCATTCAAGGATAGTGATATAACGGAAAATATTATATACGAGAAATTACTCAGCGATAAACTAAGTACTAATCTTGGATATGTATATGAGAATATGATTGCCCAAATGTTAAGAGCAACTGGGAAGAATTTATTCTATCATACTATACCTTATGCAAATGGCAAGAAATACTATGAAATTGATTTTATCATCACCGAGAAGCATAAAATCTCTCCTGTTGAAGTTAAATCATCTGGATATAAGTCCCATAAATCATTGGATGAGTTTTGTACTAAGTTCTCAGATCGAATAATGAACAAATATGTGATTTACACAAAGGATTACAAACGAGAAAATGGCGTAGATTACATACCTGTGTATATGACCATGTTCTTGTAAATAAAGTCGGTTGAATAGCAATATGAAGCGTTAAAAAATACTGGGTAGAAAGATGTATCAGGATAAATCCCAACACATTTTCTACCTGACAAAATCTTAGGACTTATCGAATGTGCGGAAAACCAAGCTGTGGTTGTAGCGTGACAGAGAGGGAAAGGAATTATTCCTTTGGATTTTTTCATTTTTCGGCAATTTATTTTGTTCTTCTCTCGGCTTTCATTACCTTTGTCCCATGATTCATTGGCCCACAGTGGGCGAGTGGGTCACGACATGTTGAGAAAGGACGTTTACGGACGTTTGTCTTCTACGATCGAATCTCGCAAATTTGAACACAGAGAAGATGCGGCAACGGAAGCGTCCACTTCGGGCGTTTATATCACCCTGTTCACAACCGAGAAATCTTCTTTTGTCATTCTGAAACGAAGTTCGCCGCCCGTAAGGGGCCAAAGGCAACGAAGTGAAGCATCTCGCAATTGTGCAATGGCAATGGTCGTTTATAAACCGCACGGCGTGGGCTAATGCGTTGCTTATCCTCTGTGGAGGCAATGCGAGAGCCTGATCGTGGGATAAGCGATTGTACAGAATCCCACGTCTTTTATTTAATAAGGTGTTGGCCGAGGTCCAGGGATTCTCATTGGTTACAAAGGAAAAGAAACTATAAACTCTACGCAGTATGAGACACGTAAAATATCTGTTTTCAACATTAATCTTGCTACTTTGTAGTGTAGCGGCAAGTGCCTACAATTTTGTGGTGGATGGGATTTATTACAACATTACTTCCGAAGAGGATTTGACGGTGGAGGTGACGTGCCATAACATTGGTATCGCATCTTATTCGGGCGAAGTCGTTATTCCCTCCAACGTCACCTATGATATGGTTGAGTACAGTGTGACGAGTATTGGTTCATATGCTTTCGATGGTTGTCCTCTTACCTCCATCACCATCCCCGAGAGTGTGACGAGTATTGGAGAGAGGGCTTTCAATAGGTGTAGTGGCCTTACCTCCATCACTATTCCCGAAAACGTGACGAGTATTGGGACCTATGCTTTCTTGGGTTGTAGTAGCCTCACTACTATTAACATCCCCGAGAGTGTGACGAATATTGGAGCTGTCGCTTTCGGTGATTGTTGTGGACTTACCTCCATTACCATTGGAGAGGGTGTGAAGAGCATTGGAGAGCGGGCTTTCTCTAATTGCAGCGGCCTCACCTCCATCACCATCCCCGAGAGTGTGACGAGCATTGGACGTGATGCTTTCCAAGATTGCACAGGTGAGTTAATAGTGAATTGCAATATACCTGAATCTCATAAAGATTATGGTGCATTCAAAGGAAGCAAGTTTACAAAGGTAACCATTGGAGAGGGCGTGACGAGTATTGGAAATAATGCATTTTATGAGTGTAGTATCCCCTCTATCACCATTCCCGAGAGCGTAACGAGCTTTGGATACAATGCTTTCTCTGGTTGCACAGGCGAGTTGACAGTGAATTGCAATATACCTTCTGGATCATATTATAATGCTCCTTTCCTTGGAAGTGAATTCACCAAGGTAACCATTGGAGATAATGTGACAACCATTGGAAGCTATGCATTTTATGGTTGCAGTAGCCTCACTACTATTGATATCCCCGAGAGCGTGACGAGTATTGGAGGCGATGCTTTCAGTGAAACTGCATGGTATAATAATCAAGCCGATGGTATACTATATGTAGGAAAGGTGCTTTACAAGTATAAAGGTGTGATGTTTAAAGATACATCTGTTGAAGTTAAAGATGGTACAAAAAGTATATCAGGAGGAGCTTTTAGTGGTTGTGACCGCCTTACTTCAATCACCATTCCTGAGAGCGTGACGAGTATTGGAGATGGCGCTTTCAGGGACTGTAGTGGTCTTACCTCAATCACCCTTCCCGAGAGTATGACGAGTATTGAGAATTGGGTTTTTTCTAATTGTAGTGGCCTCACCTCCATCAATATTCCTGAGGGTATGACGAGTATTGGAGGTAATGCTTTTTCTAATTGTAGTGGCCTCACCTCCATCAACATCCCTGAGGGTGTGACGAGCATTGGAGGTGGTGCTTTTTCTAATTGTAGTGGCCTCACCTCCATCACCATCCCCGAGAGTGTGACGAGCATTGGAAACGATGCTTTCCGTAGTTGCCTCCTCACCTCCATAGTAGTGACAGAGGGGAATGTACATTATGATTCCCGTAATAATTGCAATGCTCTTATAGAAACAAGTACTAATACCTTGATTCAGGGAACGTCAACTACAATTATTCCCGAAGGTATAACGAGTATTGGAGGCTTTGCTTTCGATGGTTACTACTTCACCTCCATCACTATTCCTGAAGGTGTGACGAGCATTGGAAGCTATGCTTTCATTGGTTGCAGCAGACTCACCTCCATCAACATCCCCGAGGGTGTGACGAGCATTAAAGACTGTACCTTTTATGGATG
This sequence comes from Bacteroidaceae bacterium, assembly GCA_017465905.1. Classification (GTDB taxonomy): domain Bacteria; phylum Bacteroidota; class Bacteroidia; order Bacteroidales; family Bacteroidaceae; genus UBA1189. The sequence goes on from JAFTVE010000045.1 coordinate 50,616, forward strand.
CAGTAGCCTTACTTCCATCACCATCCCCGAGAGTGTGACGAGCATTGAGGGTAATGCTTTTGGACAATGCGGTCTCACCTCTGTCATCCTTCCTGAGGGTGTGAAGAATATTGGAGGGGATGCTTTTGGGCACTGTGGTAGGCTTACTTCTATTGTGTTGCCTAAGAGCTTGGAGACTGTGGGTAATGGCGCTTTTTATGGTTGTTCAAAACTGTCCAATGTATATTGCTATGCCGAGAGTGTGCCTTCAACAAGTATTGATGCCTTTAATGTATCAAATTTCGGAAATGCCATTCTGCGCGTACCTGATAGCGCATTGGATAGCTACAAGGCTACGGGACCATGGAGTGGTTTTGGCTCGATTCTTGCTTTGGGAGAATATATCACCGATATTGCGCTAAGCCAGTCATCGGCAACGCTTATTGAAGGAGAATCATTATCCCTTACCATCACTTTGACGCCAGAAGATATGGATAAGAATCTCATTGCTTGGAGCAGTAGTAACTCCAGCGTAGCTACTGTAGATAACCAAGGCAAGGTGACTGCTGTGGCTCCAGGAACAGCTATCATTACTGCTGCGGCTATCGATGGTGGTGAAGCGAGTGATTCGTGCGAGGTGACGGTCCTGTATGCCGACTATGTCATTACCTACGAAGTGGATGGAGAGGTGTATGCAACCGACACGGTAACTCGTGCTTCGGCCGTTACGCCCCTTGAAGAACCCGTCAAGGAAGGTTACACCTTCAGTGGGTGGAGCGAGATACCCGAGACGATGCCCGGGCATGATGTAATTGTCAGCGGTACATTCACCATCAATAAGTATCTTGTGAATTTCGCACTCGATGGTGTCGTGATATCATCCAGTTCCTTGGAGTATGGCACTGCAATAGTACCTCCTGAGGTTGCGGAGCGTGAGGGATACACCTTTGGGGGATGGCAGAATCTGCTCGAGACTGTGCCGGCCAATGATACTACCATTATCGGTAATTTCTTGATAAACAGCTATACGGTTACCTATGTCGTTGAAGAAGAGGTGTATCACACCGATACCCTTGCGTTCGGCTCACAAATCACTACTATCAAGTATCCTGTCAAAGAGGGCTATACCTTTAGTGGGTGGAGTGAAACACCCGAGTTCATGCCGGCAAAGGATTTGACTATAACGGGAACTTTCAGTATCAACAGCTACAGGATAACCTATACTGTCGACGGTGTTGAGCACCATACGGACAGTATCGAGTACGGTGACACGATAGCCGTCATAGCCGCTCCCGTGAAGGAGGGCTATAGCTTCAGTGGCTGGAGTGAGATACCCGAGACTATGCCTGCCAATGATGTGTCGGTAAGCGGTAAGTTCACGATAAATAGGTATCAGATTACCTATATCGTGGGAGAAGATGTCTATCATACCGACTCTATTGCGTATGGAACATATATTACATCTATCAAGAATCCCGTGAAAGAGGGTTATACCTTTATAGAATGGGTGGATATTCCTGAGAAGATGCCGGCGAGCGATGTGACGACAATAGGATCGTTCAGCATCAATAAATATAAGGTGACCTATACAGTAGATGACGTGACACACTATACCGACTCTATAGTATATGGTGGACAAATCAAGGATATTGCCGAACCCACCAAGGAGGGATATTCGTTCGGCGGATGGGAAAAGAGTCACCAGACGATGCCGGCGTATGATGTTGTTATTAATGGAACATTCATCATTAATAAGTACCAAATCAGCTATGTGGTGGGCGGGGAGACCATTCACACCGATTCTATCACATACAATGAACGCATTACACCCATTGAAAGTCCCGAACAGGAGGGATTCACCTTCTCGGGATGGATTGGGGTGCCGGGCATTATGCCTGCCTATGACGTGACGGTAGGTGGAGAGTTCTTCATCAAGAATATGCAGACCGACTCGCAAGGGTTGATGTATGTGTTGAATGAAGAGACCGAAACCTTTGAGCTTTCAAACTATGAAGGGAATCTGACAGGAACAATCGTTATCCCTGCAGATTTGTATGGCTATCCTGTGAATGGGATCAAGGAACGTGCATTGATGGGTGCGGAGAATCTGATAGCTGTGGTTATTCCTGAGAATGTAAGCTCGGTAGGCTATAGAGCATTCTATGGATGTAACAACCTCTCATACATCGAATGGGAGACAACAGCTCCGGTGGATGCGGCATGCTTTGACGAACCGGCCCGCCATGGAAACCTGTTGGTGTATGTGAAGGATGCTGCCACAGAAGTTACCTACCAAGGTAATGTGATTGTTGACGGGGTGGCCGAGAGGATTGCCATTACCAATGAGCAGCCTTTGCGCAATATCCGTGAGTTCACGGCACGCAACATTACCTTTACCCGCCAGTTCACGAAAAAGACAGAGCGAGGTGTTGCAGGTGGATGGGAAGCCATGGTAATCCCCTTTGATGTGGAAACCGTGACAAGCGAAAACAGAGGTGAGCTGAAGCCTTTCGGCGAAGCCGACTTCACCACCTCGCTTCCTTACTGGATAGCTCAACTTCAGACTGATGGCTCGTTCGCTTATATTGACTCTATCAAGGCTAACAGGCCTTTCATCATGGAGGTACCCAACTGCGATGAGTATCAGGATATATATAATGTAGAGGGTGCCATAAGCTTCGGTGCCGAGAACGTTACGGTGTATGTTACCACTGATATGAATCATGACATGGGCAATGGCTACACGATGATGGGTAACTATGAGGGCACTGCCTCTGATGGCTATGTATATGCCTTGAATGATGAGGAGTATGCTGCCGATGGCGATGTGTATTTGCCGGGAGGTATATTCGTGGCCGATAGCCGCGACATCCGTCCCTTCGAGGCATACATATATAGCAACCAGCCCACTGCAGCTCCCTATCTGCGTATCGGGAAGAAGGGCACTACGGATATAGACAATCTGCTGATACAGCGTGCCGACGATGCTTGGTACAATCTGCAGGGTGTCCGCCTGAGTGGCAAGCCCACGGAGAGGGGTGTATATATTATAAATAGGAAGAAGGTGGTCATTGATTGACGTGAGCAAGGCGTAAGGATTCGTTACTGACTTGTTCCCGATCCTGGGAACTTGGCGAGGCTTCTGGAGGTATGGCTCTAGAGGCCTCGTTGCTTCATTGCGGGATGTCTTCTTTGAAATATATTTAAAACAACTTCTTATTTGTGAATAGACATTTGCTAATTGATAATTAATTGTTAACTTTGCAGCTAAGCTAAAATAAAAAACCTTAAAAACTAAATATCTATGGCTGGAACGATTGATATCCGCGAACTTAACGAAAAGATTGAAAGGCAGAGTGCCTTTGTTACCAACCTGATGGCTGGTATGGACCAAGTGATTGTTGGTCAGAAACATTTGGTGGAGTCACTGCTCATCGGATTGCTTTCTGATGGTCACGTGTTGCTCGAAGGTGTGCCGGGTCTGGCAAAGACATTGGCCATCAAGACACTGGCTTCGCTCATCGATGCACAGTATAGCCGCATACAGTTTACTCCCGACTTGCTGCCTGCCGACGTGGTGGGTACTATGATCTATAGTCAGAAGGACGAGACCTTCATCTCCAAGAAGGGTCCCATCTTTGCCAATTTTGTATTGGCCGACGAAATCAACCGTGCTCCGGCCAAGGTGCAGAGTGCACTGCTCGAGGCTATGCAGGAGCGTCAGGTGACACTGAGCAAGGATACCTTCCGTCTGCCAGAGCCCTTCCTCGTATTGGCTACGCAGAACCCCATCGAGCAGGAGGGTACCTATCCACTGCCTGAGGCACAGGTGGACCGTTTCATGCTTAAGGTGGTCATCGACTATCCGAAACTCGAAGAGGAGATGCGCATCATCCGCCAGAATATCAATGGTGAGAAGTATGAGGTGCGCCCCATCATGAAGGCTGAGGAGATAATCAAGGCTCGTGAGGTGGTGAAGGAGGTATACATCGATGAGAAGATAGAACGCTACATTGCCGACATCGTGTTTGCTACCCGCTATCCCGAGAAGTATGACTTGAAGGAGCTGAAGGAGATGATCTCGTTCGGTGGTTCGCCCCGTGCCTCTATCAGCTTGGCACTGGCTGCCCGCTCATACGCTTTCCTCAAGCGTCGTGGCTACGTGATTCCCGAGGATGTGCGTGCCGTGGCTCACGATGTGCTGCGCCATCGTATCGGTCTCTCTTACGAAGCCGAGGCAAGCAACTTGACTACAGAAGAGATTATCAGCATGATTCTTAATAGGGTAGAGGTACCCTAATTATTTAGGAGATAAATGGAGATGAATGGAGTTAAATGCCGAATGTCGTTATACGAGAAAGAACTATTTGCCTTTATCTCCTCAAGGAGCAATGCGACTATCTTCATTTAACTACGTTTAACTCCTCAAAATATAAAATGGACGCAAACGAACTGATAAAAAAGGTACGTAAGATTGAGATCAAGACACGTGGACTGTCGAGCAACATCTTTGCCGGCCAGTATCACTCGGCCTTCAAGGGACGTGGTATGGCTTTCTCAGAGGTGCGCGAGTATCAGTACGGTGACGACGTGCGTGATATCGACTGGAATGTAACGGCGCGCTTCAACAAACCCTACGTGAAGGTGTTTGAGGAGGAGCGTGAGCTCACGGTGATGCTGCTCGTGGACATGTCGGGGAGTCTCGACTTTGGTACTTCGGGAATGTATAAGCGGGATATGGTTACAGAGATAGCCGCTACACTGGCCTTTGCAGCCATACAGAACAACGATAAGATTGGGGCTGTCTTCTTCACCGACCGTATAGAGAAGTTTATCCCACCTCAGAAGGGACGCAAGCATATCCTTTATATTATACGTGAGCTGCTCAGCTTCGAGCCCGAGAGTATGCAAACGGATATTACCGTGCCCTTGCAGTACCTGACCAACGCCATCAAGAAACGTTGCACCACCTTCCTGCTTAGCGACTTTATCGGGGACAAGGATTTCAAGAGTCCGCTCACCATTGCCAACCGCAAGCACGATGTTGTGGCTATCCAGGTGTATGACAAGCGTGTGGAGGAGCTCGCCGATGTGGGACTGATGAAGATTGTGGATGCCGAGAGTGGCGAGGACATGTATATCGACACCTCGTCGCGTAAGGTGCGTGCCCATCATCATCAGTGGTGGGTGGCGAGCCAGGAGCGATTGCACGACACTTTCACCAAATCGGGAGTGGACGCTATTTCCGTACGCACCGACCAGGACTACGTGAAGTCGCTAATGAGTCTTTTTGCTAAAAGAAATTAAGAATGAATGTCATCCTGAGTGAAACGAAGAATCTCGCTCGTAGCAATGAGAATAAGAGGAATTGCTGATGGAGAGATTTTTCACTTCGTTCAAAATGACAAACTGGATGAAATATGAAGATATTTAACAAACACTCCCTTATGTTGGCGTTGCTTATGATTGTCATGCCATTGCAGGCACAAGTAACCGTCAATGCCAGCATTGACTCACTGCAATTATATATTGGCGAGCAGGCCCATGTGAAGCTTGAGGTGAGCTGTCCTACGGATGGACAACTCATTATGCCTACATACCCCAACAATTACCTGATGGATGGTATAGAAATCGTGGGTGAGGTAAAGGCCGACACACAATATCTGAACAAGGATAAGCAGATGCTTGTAACGCAGGAGTTTACGGTGACCTCTTTCGATACAGCCTTCTACTTTATCCCTCCATTCGAGGTGTTGGTAGATAGCCAATCGTATGCATCAAATCCTTTGGCATTGAAAGTGTTTACCTTTGAAATAGATACGGTGAACGTAGAGGCCATATTTCCTATCAAGGGAATCGTGGAACGTCCTATAACATTTACAGAGATGTTGCCTCTGTTGATTTCGGTGCTTCTGATTATTGGACTCTGCTTCCTCATACCTTATCTGTTGGGACGCTATAAGGATAATAAGCCTATATTGCGACGTGTGACCATTACTCCGAAACTTCCTCCACATCAGGTGGCATTGCAGGAGATGAACCGCATAAAGGAAGAAAAAGGCTGGCAGAAAGAGGATGTCAAGGGGTATTATACCGAGCTCACCGATGCTTTGCGTATATACATGCAGGAACGCTTTGGCTTCAATGCTATGGAGATGACATCGGATGAAATCATCGACAAACTTAATGAACAGCCCGACAAGGAGTGGATAGCAGAGTTGCGTAACCTCTTCAATATGTCGGATCTTGTGAAGTTTGCCAAATATAAGCCGCTCATCAATGAGAATGACATGAACCTAATCAACGCCATTGACTTTATCAATAAGACAAAGGTGGAGGATACAACTCCTGCAACTCCAGAGGTTCAGGAAATCGTTGTTAAGGAGGGACGCTCTAAACAAGCCAAGATACTCCTGATCAGTGGAATTGTCCTGCTTTGTGCGTTGGCTGTTGGAGCTTTGTACACTGCTGTTGTTGAGGCCGTTCACTTGTTCTTTTAATAATGGGGTTCCAAGTTTTAACTACAGAATTACAAAATCGTAATAATCATGACATTTGCCCATCCTGCATATTTTCTATTACTGCTTCTTCTCGTGCCATATATAATATGGTATATATTGAAGGGTAGGAGGAGCGAACCTTCCTTGCGTGTTTCCACGACTCGCATGTATGTAACCATGCCAAAGAGCTACAAGGTATACCTGCGTCATGTGCCGTTTGTGTTGCGTATGATAGCCCTGTCGCTGCTTATTGTGGTGCTTGCTCGCCCCCAATCAACAGATAGCTGGCAGAGTTCTGAGATTGAAGGTATCGATATTATGTTGGCCGTTGACGTCTCTACCAGTATGTTGGCCGAAGACCTTAAACCAAATCGCCTTGAGGCTGCCAAGCAAGTAGCTGCAGACTTTATTAACGGTCGTCCTAACGATAATATCGGACTCACCATCTTTGCAGGACAGAGTTTTACTCAGTCGCCCTTGACGGTTGACCACGCCGTGTTGCTCAATCTGTTCAATAGTGTAAGCTGTGATATGGCGACAAATGGAATCATTGAAGATGGTACAGCCATTGGCCTTGGAATTGCCAATGCAGTGAGCCGCCTTAAAGATAGTAAGGCCAAGTCGAAGGTGGTAATCCTCCTTACTGATGGCTCTAACAACCGTGGTGATATATCTCCTCTCACTGCAGCTGAGATAGCCAAGACCTACGGCATTCGTGTGTATACCATTGGCGTAGGTAGTAATGGCACTGCTCCATATCCCTATCCCACGATGGGCGGTGTGCAGTATATCAATATGCCAGTTGAGATTGATGAAAGTACCCTACAGCAGATAGCTAAGACCGCTGATGGCCAGTATTACCGTGCCACCAGTAACTCGAAACTTAAGGAGGTGTACGAAGAGATTGATAAACTGGAGAAGACCAAACTCAACGTCAAGGACTTCAGTCGCAAGTCTGAGGAGTACATGCCTTTTGCCTTATGGGCTATGGTGTGCCTCATACTTGAGGTTTTGTTGCGCCTGACGATTTTGAGAAGAATACCGTAAGAGTACTTCGCTATAGAATGTAAATTGAAAGGTGAAATTGTAAATAGTAAATATGTAAATAGTAAATTGAATTTATGTTCAAGTTTGCAAATCCTAATGCCCTATTCTTATATATCCTGCTTCTTGCGATATTAGCGGTATATTTCTATGCTAATCACAAGCGTAGGAGCGCTATTCGTAGATATGGTTCGCCCGAACTGCTCGGTGCAATGATGCCTGAGGCATCGCGTTTTCGACCCGCACTCAAATTCTGGCTCACTTTTGCCGCTCTTTGTTTCATGGTGTTGCTGCTAGCCCGTCCGCAGTTTGGTTCCAAGATGGAGACTGTCAAACGCCAGGGTATCGAGACCGTGATAGCCCTTGATGTATCAAACTCAATGATGGCCGAGGATGTAGCTCCTAACCGTCTGGAGAAGTCCAAAAACATTATCTCCAAGCTCGTTGATGGCTTCGAGGACGACAAGGTTGGTCTCATAGTCTTTGCCGGCGATGCATTCATACAGCTGCCCATTACGAATGACTTCATTTCTGCTAAGATGTTCCTTGAATCCATTGATCCAGGCATTGTTGCACGTCAAGGAACCAATATAAAAGCTGCTATCGATATGGCTACTCGTAGCTTTACTCCCAGAGAAGGAGTAGGTAAGGCCATCATCATAATTACTGACGGTGAAAACCACGAAGGAGGTGCCGTTGAGGCTGCGAAGGCAGCATCCGAGAAAGGTATGATGGTATATGTCATGGGTGTTGGCTCCCCTGAGGGTGCGCCTATTCCCGGTGAACGTACCAACGATTTCCGCCGCGACAAGGAAGGAAACGTCATTGTTACCAAGCTCAATGAGCAGATGTGTCAGGAGATTGCAGCTGCTGGAAATGGAGTATACATTCGCATTGACAATACCAACAATGCTCAGCGCATACTACAGCGAGAAATAGACAAGCTTGCCAAGGCCGATGTGGAAACAACGGTCTACTCTGAGTACGACGAACAATTCTCTGTAATGGCCTGGATAGCCTTCGTGCTTTTATTGCTGGAAATGCTCCTTATGGTAAAGAAGAATCCTAAGCTGAAAGATTTCAAATTGTTCTAAATCCACAGTCTCTGTTAACCGAGGATGTTCCTCAATATATTGACAGACGGCAAACTTACCTTGACGTGTCGCTTCTGCTAACTTACTCCTGCTAGCTCGATTTCGAAGACCAGTGTGGAATGCTTGGGGATGCCAGCCACGCTCATGGCTCCATAGCCGACTTGAGAGGGTACATAAATGCGCCATTTATCGCCTACGCACATTTGAGTGAGGGCTATTTGCCAGCCTACAATGAGATCGGAGAGGCGGAAGGCATCGGGGTAGCCTTGGGTGGTGTTGTCATCGAACACGTCTCCATTGATGAGCATTCCTTTGTAGTACACCGATACGATGCTGCGCAAGGTAGCTCTTAGTCCGCTTCCCGACTGCAATACTTCGTACAGGATGCCTTGTGCTGTCTTGTGTACGCCCTCCTCGGTTGCCTTCCTTCTCAGAAACTCAATGTTCTCTTCCTTATAGTTGCCTTTTGACATAATATCTCGATTAAAAATATGTGTGGGACGAAGTTAGGTATAAAAAATCAAAAAAAGAAACATTTCGTTGCATAATCCCGAAAATGTGTGTAACTTCGCATTGTCATTATGGGAGAAATGCGGCAGTAGCTCAGTTGGTAGAGCATCAGCTTCCCAAGCTGAGGGTCGCGGGTTCGAGCCCCGTTTGCCGCTCTTGTTAAAGCTCTAATTGTTATATTATTAACTATTAGAGTTTTTCTTTTGGAATTTAGCATAAAACTCGTGGATTTGTCTGTTTTACGGCCTTCATGTAAACCAGTATGTAAACCAGAATTTCAATCATGAATCCCTCGTTTTCAGTGATTTGTTGCAGGTTAAAGATCTTTAAGAATGTTGGAAATCCGTTAATGTCGCAAGTTCGATGGTTGTCAGGCGAGGTGCTCGACTAGGATTTTCACAGCGAGGATGATGAGTACGAGGCCTCCTATGGGCTCAACGGGGAAACGGAGCTTGCTACCGACAAGGCTGCCGATGAAACAGCCGATGAGAGCAAGGACGAAGGAGGTTAGGCCGATGGCAAACAAAGGGAAGGCTAATTGTTGGAGAGTACTCATGCCGATGCAAGTGAAGGAGATGCCCACGGCAAGGGCATCGATGCTCACAGCTAGGGAGAGGGTGAGGACGGTGGTGAAGCGGGTGGGGTCGAAGTGATGTTCTTCGTCGCCGCTGATGCCGTCGCGTATCATCTTTACTCCCAGGAAGGTGAGTAGGGCAAAGGCTATCCAGTGGTCGTACTGCTCGATGAAGTGGTAGAAGTATACCGAGCTTGCCCAACCCATCAGGGGCATGATTGCCTGGAACAATCCGAAGAAGAGGGCGATAGTAAGGAAATGACGCATGGTGATGCGCTTTAATATGAGTCCACTGGCAACGGCTATAGTGAAACTGTCCATGGCGAGTGCCAGGGCGGTGAACCATATTTCAAGTGTAGTCATGGGCGTCGTTTCGTGAAGTTGAGGTAATAGGTGATGTTATACGTTGCACCGATTACGTTTCCGCTCCCTGCTCCGAAGCCTGGGATGTACCATGGACCTCCATTGGACATTGGGGTCTTGCGGAGGGGGTATTTGTAACGGAGCGACCAACCCATGTAGAAGTTCTTTGTAATTTCTGCACGTACGCCAGCCACGGCTTCGGCCCAAATGGCCTGACAGGGCATGTCCGTGAGCTGCATGGGTACTGCATCGCCCCATATAGGGTCGTGGAGCGAGGGCGCATTGACATCGTATTTGAAGGTGGTATATCCAAGGCGAGCGCCTAGGTAGATGTAATTGGGCTTGCCGTTTTTATATTGCATGTTGTAGTCCATGCCGATTCGGTAGTAGGGGGCATTGGCACGATAGCCTATCTCGTAGAGCTGACTCACCATGTCGGTATGACCGAATCCTGCTTCTATGACGGGGAAGAAGCGGTTCTTGAGGTTCACCGTTGCGGAGATTTCTGTGCTGTAATACTTGTCCTTGACGAAGATGGGGTAGATGTAGCCAAACATGTCGGCCGAGAGATATATGCCTCGGAAGGTGGGGCCTTCGGGCTTCTCTTCCTGAGCTGCGCTGACAGCCTTTGTCGACTGGGCCATTGCCTGTTGTGGAAACAGGATGGGGGCAGCACTAATTAGCAGTATGATAAATAACCTGTATATTTTCGCGCTCATCGTAATTGATTTCGGGGGATTTAATGATTAGGGTATCTATCACGTGGTGGGTGCTTTGTACCTTGGTGAGGGTGTGGAACATGGCCGTGCCGCAAGCTACAGATACGAGGGTGGGGGTGTTGATATGGCTGAGGTAGAGGGTGTCGTAGGCCAGACCTGCATTGTAGTCGAAGATGAAGGTGTCGGTCTCGTGTGTGTAACTGAGCGGGAAGGTGATGTCTGATGCGTTGCTCTTGAGGTTGAGCACAACGGAGTCGCCTTGCGGGCGCACTACACTCACACTTAGAGTGCCGTTGATGGCTACGGCATCGCCAAGATGGCTATAGAATACCATTTTTCCTGCTACGGTGTTGTTGATGGGGCAGTCTTCGCTTGAGCAGGCGGTCATGCTTGCTATGAGGCAGAGGGTGGTGCCGAGCAAGTAAGCTATGTGGCGGAAACGATACATCAGAACTCCTTCTCTATTTTATAGTTGTTGCGTTCCTGTGAGTTGCGGCTGACAATCTCACCGAGGAATCCTGTGAGGAACATCTGTACGCCCAGAATCATGCCAACCAGAGTGAGGTAGAAGTAGGGACTATCGGTGATGAGGCGTGCTGGGATGCCGTTGGCAAGGCTATAGAGCTTGTTGGCACCGATGAAGATTACGCACAAGAAACAGATGATGAACATCACTGAACCCCAAAGGCCGAAGAAGTGCATGGGCTTAACTCCGAACTTGCTGAGAAACCAGAGGGTCATCAGGTCGAGGTAACCGTTGACAAAGCGGTTGAGCCCAAACTTGGTGACGCCGTACTTGCGTGCCTGGTGCTGAACGACCTTTTCGCCAATCTTGGTGAAACCGGCATTCTTGGCCAGGTAGGGAATGTAACGGTGCATCTCGCCATATACCTCGATATTCTTCACCACCTCCTTGCGATATGCTTTGAGGCCGCAATTGAAGTCGTGCAAGTTTTTGATGCCCGACACCTTACGTGCGGTGGCGTTGAACAGCTTGGTGGGTATGGTCTTCGAAAGGGGGTCGTAGCGCTTCTGCTTGTAGCCGGATACCAGATCGTAACCATCTTTGGTAATCATGCGGTAGAGCTCGGGAATTTCGTCGGGCGAGTCCTGAAGGTCGGCATCCATGGTGATGACCACATCGCCTTCGGCACGGTCGAAACCACAATAGAGTGCAGGTGACTTACCATAGTTGCGGCGGAACTTGATGCCCTTGACTTCGGGGTTGGCGGCGTGCAAGGCCTCAATTACCTTCCATGAATCGTCGGTGCTGCCATCGTTGACAAACAATATTTCATAGCTGAAGTGGTGCTCGTCCATCACGCGCTTGATCCAAGCATGTAGTTCGGGGAGGCTTTCGGCTTCGTTGTACAGAGGTACGATAACGGATATGTCCATATATTATTATGTATTTTATGAGTACTATCGTTTTATAAGTTCTAATCAGTGTTTTTCATTAACCATGAGTTTTGTCTCTTCTGACAATTAGGGCTACAGGCAGAGCTACTGCTATTGCCCACGACACATTGTTGCTCAGCATGCCTATGGTCATGTCGATGGGTGTCATGGCCATTATCTGTGCGGCGGTGGTGCGCATCATCCCAATGTATTGGTCAAATTGTGCCTTGGTGGTCTCGATGGTTTCAACTCCCTCAATACCTTCCAAGGTACTCAAGTCTATAGCTGCAAGTTGCGCTATGCTCTGTTCGAGGGCTTCCACCATCATGCCTCTATCAATATAAGCGAAGTATATGTAGTGGGCTGCTGCTGTGAGTAGCGAGCCGAATCCCATGATGAGCAGCACGAAGACCAGGGCTTGTGTGAAGTCAATGTAACCGTCCATATAGCGGTCGCGATATAACTTAGTGAGGCGATAGACGAGGAAGGGGACCATCAACGTCAGCCCGAGGAAGAGCATGGCGGCCAGTGTGGAGTGTAGACTCAGGGGGAACAAGCAGAACTTGGCGATGTAGTACACACCGACAACTGCGCCCATATTCATGGCGATGTTGATGAGTGACGGTTGCTGTGCTTGCTCCATATTTCTAATTATTGATACACTCGTGTGTATAGATTGTTTAATCATGCAAAGATAAGGTATTTTTTCGGTTATTACCTTTCGATGCAGATATATTTGCACAATAATCACCAAATATGGCTTTACAGATCGGGATAATGTCAATGCTTGACGCTATCGGATAAAGAGCAGCTCCCTGTACTTGGGCAGGGGCCATAGGCTATCGTCGACCACCTCTTCCAAATCGTCAATGTAGGTTCGCAGCACTTCGAGCTTGGGCGCCACGGTGTCGTGGTATGCCAAAGCTTTCTCATATTGTCCCTGTATACGGTTGGCAACCTTGCGGCACTCAATCATTTCGGCCACACCGCTCTCGATGGCATGCACGAGGCTGGCGATACGGCGTATGAGGTTGATGTTAGATGCAGACAGGGCTTCACCCTCGGTGCCAAGTATCTCTTTCATCTTGTACACGTTGTCGACAAGCTGTCCCTGGTACTTGGTGGCTACGGGGATGATGTGATTAAGGGCCATGTCGCCGAAGATGCGTGCCTCGATTTGTATCTTTTTGGTGTAGATTTCCCATTTGATTTCGTTGCGTGCCTCCAGCTCGGCGCGATTCATGATGCTGAGGCTCTCGAACATTCTTACGCTGGTGTCGTTGGCGTATGCCTTGAAGATGTTGGGTGCTGAGGTCTCGCAATCGAGTCCTCGGCGTGCAGCCTCGGCCTTCCACTCCTCACTATAGCCGTTGCCGTCAAAACGGATGGGTTTACAATAGGTGATGAGTTTCTGAATCTCCTTGATAAGGGCTTCGCGCTTGTCCATGCCATTGGCAATGAGCGCATCTACATGTTGCTTGAACTCCACGAGCTGTTCGGCCACGGCACCATTGAGCGCTATCATGGCACAGGCACAATTGGCTTCGGAGCCTACGGCGCGGAACTCGAAACGGTTACCGGTGAAGGCGAAGGGCGAGGTGCGGTTGCGGTCGGTGTTGTCGATGAGCAACTCAGGTATCTGGGGCATTTCGAGGATGCGCTTGCCCGTCTTTCCTGCAATCTTGAAGAGCTCCTCACTCGATGAGTTCTCCAGTGCATCGAAGAGTTCGGTGAGCTGCTTGCCTAGAAATGAGGAGATGATGGCTGGGGGGGCCTCATGTCCGCCCAAGCGGTGGGTGTTGTTGGCACTCATGATGGAGGCCTTCAGGAGTCCGTTGTGTCGGTATACGGCCGCCAGTGTGTTGACCACGAAAGTGATGAACATGAGGTTGTCCTCGGTGGTCTTGCCGGGCGACATCAGGCGATGACCGCGGTCGGAACCGAGACTCCAGTTGTTGTGTTTGCCCGAGCCGTTGATGCCGGCGAAGGGCTTTTCGTGGAGCAGGCAGCGGAAGCCGTGCTTGCGGGCAATCTTCTTCATCAGAATCATCACCAGCATGTTATGGTCACAGGCAATGTTGGTCTCTTCATAGATGGGGGCCAGTTCAAACTGGTTGGGAGCGGCTTCGTTGTGGCGTGTCTTGGTGGGGATGCCGAGCTTCAGTGCCTCTATCTCTAGCTCCTTCATGAAGGCGGCCACACGCTCGGGTATAGCGCCGAAGTAGTGGTCTTCGAGCTGTTGGTCTTTGGCAGAGCCGTGCCCCATAAGTGTACGGCCCGACATCAGAAGGTCGGGGCGTGCGGCATAGAGTCCTTCGTCCACGAGGAAATACTCCTGCTCCCAACCTAGATATGAGGTCACGCGCTTCACTTCAGGGTCAAAGTAGTGACAAACCTCTGTGGCGGCCTTGTCCACTGCATGCAAAGCCTTGAGTAGTGGCGCTTTGTAGTCGAGCGCTTCACCGGTGTATGATAGGAATACGGTGGGTATACATAGCGTGTCGTCCATGACGAAAGCTGGTGATGTGGGGTCCCAAGCGGAGTAGCCACGTGCCTCAAAGGTGGCGCGTATACCTCCATTGGGGAATGACGATGCATCGCCCTCCTGTTGTACGAGTAGCTTGCCGTCAAACACCTCTATCAAGCCGCCATGTCCATCGTGCTCCACAAAGGCGTCGTGCTTCTCGGCGGTGGTGTCGGTGAGGGGGTGAAACCAGTGAGTGTAGTGCGTGGCACCCAGTTCCATGGCCCAACGCTTCATGCCGTCGGCCACCTGATTGGCAATGTTTCGCTCCATTGGTGCACCATGTTCGATGACATCGACCATCTTGCCATATACTTCGGGGGAGAGATAACGGGCCATCTTCTCCTTATTAAAAACGTTGCATGCAAAGTATTCGGATGGGCGTTCTGCGGGTATTGCCACCTCCAATGGACGTTTCTTGAAGGCCTCGCCAATGACTTCGAATCGTAGTGTTGCCATATTATATATTGAATTTGAAGGTGCAAAATTAGTGTAAGGCTTGGAAAACTGCAAATAAATTTGGCATTTCTCTCGGCTTGCACTAATTTTGTAGCATGAATTGGTTGGAGCAGTTTGCTGAGCAGATATCGTTTGTAGAACTCATCCTGAAGGGTATTATGATAGGCATCATCGTATCGGCCCCTATGGGACCGGTAGGTGTCATGTGCATACGGCGTACCCTGAATAAAGGGCGTTGGCACGGCTTCATGACCGGTATAGGTGCTTCGATGAGCGATTTAGCGTATGCGGCCGTTACAGCATTCGGTATGTCGTTCGTGTTCGACTTCATCAACAATGCACACAACATGTTTGTCCTCCAGGTGGTGGGTAGCATTTTGCTCTTCATCTTTGGTGTACATACCTTTCGTACCAATCCGCATAGCTATCGCGCCAATCCGATGGATAAGATTGGAGCCTATCCCGTGACAAAGGGAAAACTCGCCTATAACTTCGCAACTGGCTTTGCGCTTGCTATCAGCAATCCCCTTATCATCCTTATGTTTGTGGCCCTGTTTGCCCGCATGTCGTTTGTGTTGCCCGAGCTTGGCGTCGTCGATCGTTTGGCTGGCTACCTCTCCATTTGGGTAGGTGCTACGGCATGGTGGTTCCTTATTACATGGCTCGTGAGCAAGTTGGGAAGCCGCTTCGATGTACGTGGAATCTGGATGCTCAATCGCGTTATCGGTGTCGCCGTGATGCTCTTTGGCATCATTGGCGTGGTCTACACGCTTGTTGGTGCTTAATATATCCGCACCTCTTCCACCATTACCCAATCTTCGCGACTGCCGAAGTAATCGCCTCGCTTGTTGCTCCAATGGGGATGTTCGCCCACACACTCCACGATGAGAGTGTAGGCTCCTTGAGGGAGTAGCGGGCTCACATAGCGTAGTCCATCATCGGGCACCTTGCTGTAGAAGTCGATGAGGTTGGTGTGCACGGTATTGCCCTGATTGTCTACAATCGTAATGCGTCCGTAGCCACCGTTGTTGAATGTATGTCCCTTGATGGCAATGCGATTGCCCTCGAAGGGTAGCGTGAGTTTGCTTCCTTTCTCTTTGCTCTTGAACCTAACGGGCACAACCTTTCCGCCCAAGTCGTTTACGGGCTGCATGGTCTCGGGATCCCATACGGGCCAGTACTCCGGTATGCTCACCTTGTGGCCCTCCACTTGCATGGGCATCCACACGTAAGTGGCCGAGGAGGCCTGATGCGGATACGACCATCGGTCGCCCATATACATATATATAATGGAGTCGCCCCGGTGCAGTGGCAGTATGAATGTGGATTGCGAGTTGTAGGTCAGCGTGCCTTCGGGGCAGAAGATGCCCTGCTTTGTCCACGGTCCCTCTATGCTCGGTGCCGTATGATAGAAGTTATCGTTGCGCTCCCAGCTTGTCAGGTTCGAACCGAAGAGGAAGTACGTGCCATCCTTGTGTAGCATGGCAGGCGATTCGCCTCCTCCCTTGATGCCGCTGGATACCTTCTTTACTGCCCTGCGGTAATCCTTGCTCAGTCGATAGATGTCGCCGTGGTGCATCAGCAGATAGCCTGTACCGTCATGGTCTTGGAAGGTTCCCATGTCCCATCGCCGTATGGGCTTGCCCTCATAGAGTAGGGGGCCTATGAAGGTGTACGGACCCGTTATCTCCTTTGCTACGGCAAGTCCCACTTGTGGGTCTTTGTAGCGCATGTCGTCGGTGTGGGCCAGCATGATGTATTCTCCTGTCTTGGGGCAACGCATTACCTTAGGACGTTCACCCACACGGTTTGGCCCCAGCAACCCCGACTCCTGTAGGGACAGAGCCACCCGCTCGAAGGTCCAGTTCACCAGGTCAGTGCTGCTATAGCAAGCAAACCCCGGGAAGGCATTCGTAGTATCACTCTTCCATTCTCCGAAGAGATAGTATCGTCCATCCTCCTCCACGATGCAGGCACCGTGCGCATTTACTGGCCGACCCAGATTGTCTGTCCAGGGAACACCATTCACAATAGCGCTTCCTAGTGGATCGCTACTCTGAGCTACCACAGGTATCCCCATTAGGGCAATCACAATGGCCGAGAATAGTCTTCTTCTTTTGGTTTTCATGTTGATTGTCTTCTTCGATGCAAAGTTAGTTATTAGCAAGCGAAAAGCAAAATTACAGCCGAAAAAGGCGTTTTTTTTGAATTGCACACATGCATTTCTCAAATTTGACAAAGAGATTTCTACTATTGCAAGGCTGTAATATTTTGATCGGGGGTCTGCGAATGATAATGGTAACATGCTGTGGAGACACGCAGAGGCGTCTCTGGTAGATGGGAAGCAATGGTACTCCCCTTCGATGTGCAGCAGATTATGAACGAGGAGAAGAACATAATCACTCCCATGAGTCCTGCTGGAAGTACGGACGGATTGCTTTGCTGGGTAGCCAGTGTGTTTGTCGCAGGCTTGCGCGATATACGTCCTTTTGAAGCGTATATGCTCAACACCGATGTGGCATTCTATCTGCTTGTCAACATATGTGACACGAGAATTAGCGCGGTACTCTTCATCCAGGATGAGAGCTGGTATACCTTGCAAGGTGTTCACCTGGATGGCAAACCAATGGATAAAGGTGTATATATCCATGATAACAAGGTTGTAATAGTAAAGCAGAACGACATATTCGATTGAAAATGAAAATAAAATGACGGTTAAGTTTTCTTAATCGTCTTTTTTAATATCTTTACGGATTCAAAGATATATAGGATAAGGCTGCAAGTAGCACTCCTCGGGGAAGCTAAAGCTTCCTTCGTAGCAACCGACGCTAATTTCGCGTCGGCGCTGTGAAAAATATTGAAGTCAACTTCATGTTTTTTGCTCGTTTCTTACTATCTTTGTGGCGATATTTGGCTTAAGAGGTATCTAGGATTGTTTAGAGAGATCTATTTATAAATAATAAAACAGGTATTTATGTACAGGAAACTATTTCGGATGTTCCTTATGGGAACTTTTGTTCTATTGGCATCGTGCGTTGATGATACGTATGATTTGGCTAATAAAGAACTCGTTACCGATGTCAAGATTGAGGGTAATAAGTTGGCTTTGCCTTTGGGCAACCTGCGGGCTATAATGCTCGATTCTCTGCTCAGCGTGGAGGATATTGATATTCTAGAGCAAACGGATGGGGTGTATAGCATCAATATCTCTGACTCAGTGCCTTTTGATGTGGAAATTGATCCGATTACGTTGTCGATACCTTCGCAAAAGTACTCTACGGAAATTAATTTTGTAGAGGTGGATATTACGGAGGTGGACATAAAAGGTATGACGCCCCAACCTGCGGTGTTCAATGTTCCGAGTGTGTCGCTTGATGACTTGAACGAGAATCTCCCTAACTTGTCGTCAAGTGTTACGGCAAGCTTGGTGAACGATGAGTTGAAAACGTTGTTCGAGACCGTAAAAGACATGGTCGGCCCAATGTATTTTACTCCCAAATACACATTTGATTCCAACAGGGACAAATTTACTGTCAGTGATACGGTCTCGTGTAAGATGATTTATGAGCTTCCTGAGCAGATTAAGAGTCTGTCAACAATCAAGTTGGCAAATCGTAAGGATGAAGAGGGTACTTCGACGGGCTCGCTGATACAGTTTAACGTCCGCCATCCCGAGGTCTTGAATGGGGTGGATAAGACTCTCTCATTTAGCGTTGAGTTCCCTGAGTCGTTCCGAATTTCATTGGATAAGACAGCTAAGGGTATTGATAACTATGTATTGGATAACGACCATAAGCTGACTGTTACCGGATTGTTGGCTGAGGGAAATCTGACAACCATACAATTCTATATGGATGAGTTGACAGGCCTGGAGAATTACATAGATGAAGCAAAGGGTACTCTCAGTATGGATGAGTTCATCAAGTATTCTGTAGAGTATAAACTGGATGGTGAGATTACGCTTTCGGAAAAGACAGAACTGGAAGAGTTTAAGTTCAGTGTGGATATGAATCTCCCATTGGGATTCCGCGATATTGCAGGTGAAACCAATGATATAGCGATTGATTTCGAACCGATTCATATGGATTTTCATGCTCATTTTGATAATCTGCAATATATTGACCGCATCGATTCTATTCTGTTTGATGCAAAGAATAGTGTGCTTATCTTTGACACCGATATGGAGGGTGGATTTAGTCCCTTCTTCCTGAAGGAGGGGTATGGTCTTAAGCTGTCGTTTCCCGAGGAATTGGTTATCGATGAGGCTTTGTCTGTATACCCGACAAAAGAGGATGAACAGCCAAAGATTAAGTATAGAGTTGATGAACATGCGTTCTATATCTATGATTTAGAGGCGCTTGCTCACTCTCACTGGGAGCTGGCACTTGACCGTATGATCTTGGAGAAGCCTGTTGTTGATGGCGTTTTTGATATTGATGTCGTAGCTGAGATTACAGCTGTTAATCCTTCATCGGAAACGACCAATAGCTTGGTGCTGGCTGGCGCGAAGTTGGAATCTCTCACTGCAACACTAAAATCTCTGCAACAAAAGAATGCAAACTTCTCAATAGACGATTCGCACCTCTCAATCAATGATGCGATTGTACACACCGAGAAGATTATTGCTCCGCTGGATACACATGCAGAGTTTGCTCTGAACGAAAAGGTGCCCAGTGAGATTGGTAGAATAGAATCAATTGGCTTTGTTGACAATGTTCCCGTTACTTTGGCTATCGACATAGATGGTCTGGAACAGCTAGAGACCAATGTCAATCTGGATTTGCATGTGGCCTTGCCTTCGTTCCTGAAGCTGAGTAGCAATGGCTCTGAGGCTCAGGTACTGGAGGATTCATTGTTGGTTAAAGCTGTATACAACCCTTCTGATAGTAAGCCTCTTGAGATAAATCTTCAGTGTGATGGCCTTGATTTTATGGGCAAGGAATTCAATGGTAAGGGTCTCACGCCAAAAGACTCTACTGATGGCAATAGCTATCTTGCATATCAGGATGAGATAGTTGTTGTAGGTGATGCGTATATTGATGGCATGGAATTCCATTCCCAGGTGTTGGAGTCAATGGAGGACATAGTGGTGAATGTAGCTATCAATATTGGCAACATTGAGGTCAAAGATTTCAATGGCCTGTATCGTGGTGAATTTGATAAGATTGAAGAGAATATTGAACTTGATTTAGGCGAGGGACTGGATTTCTTGAAGGATGAGAAGAACAGCATCACATTGGCTGAGCCTCAGATACTGATTGCGTTTGAGAATACTATTGGGATACCTGTGGATATTGATTTACAGCTCTCAGGAAAAGATGAGAATGGTGTTGTTATAGAGTCTTCGTTGATTACTAATGTGTTCCATATTGAGTCTGCTGAATATGACGCATCATCGGGAAGCATTATCCCTCGTCAGACAAAGTTGTTCATTACGAGTGATACAAGTAAGGTGTCAATGCAGGGTTATCAGAATGTAGAGATCCCCAACTTGGCACGTTTGCTTGAACGATTGCCTAGTTCAATCTCTCTTTCAGTTCTACCTGTTGTAAACCAGAATGTGACACACCATGTGGATTTGAGCCAGCCGCTTCGCTTCAAGGGAGACTATTCGGTTATTATACCGCTCAAGTTTGAAGAGTTTTATATGTGCTACAATGATACTATCGAAGGCCTTCAGGTAAGCCTTGGCGAGGTGATGGATATATTCAGTAATATATCTCTTCAGGCTAAAATGAATGTCAAGAATACGGTTCCTGTAGGTCTTTCGTTAGGTGTAAAGGCTCTGGATGACAAAAACAATGTTATCGAGGATATTGAGATTGATCCTTTGAGATTGTCTGCAGGTAATGGCTCGTCAATCCTTGAGGCTACTGAGGGTGAGAAGGTAGAATTTGCTATCAAGAGCAAGACAGGCAATCTGTCGCGTCTTGACAAACTAGCCTTCACGCTTGATGCCTACACGGACCAGACTGAGGGTGGTGTGGCACTTAAGGGCGACCAAGGCATACAAATCTCTAATATCGTATTGGAGATTTCAGGAGATATAGCAACTGAATTGAGTGGAAAATAACAGTATTAGATTATGATAATGAAATATGTAAGATATATAGCTGCAGCATTTCTGTTGTCTGCAAGCACATTGATGGGTGTGGCACAAACCGCCAAGTCGGCATACTTCTTGGATGGCGCATACCATAATTATCTTCTCAACCCAGCCATGAATGCAGAGCGCGGTTTCTTCACCATCTTGGGCGGTAACTTCTCGTTGGCGACCAATGGTAATGTAGGTATATCCAACTTCATCTATCCGTATGGTGAGGACAAACTCACCACTTTCATGAGTGGGACAGTAAACCAGAATGAGTTTCTTGGCAATTTGCCTAAGGCGGTTCGTCTATCTACGGACATTGATATGACCTTGCTTGCTGGTGGTTTTAGAATGCTGGGTGGGTATACTACGATGGGGCTGACATTGAGTAGTCATGTGTCGACCAACATTCCTCGAGGACTTTTTGAATTTGCCAAGAAGGGGTTTCAGCAGAGTTCATACAGCTTTTCTGACCTCAATCTACGTACAATGAATTACTTGGCTTTTACAGTGGGACACTCGCGTGAGGTCATTGACGGGCTTCGTGTGGGTATGAATGCCAAATTCTTGATGGGATTGGCATATGCAAACGTTCATATCGACAAGCTGAATGTTGAATTGAGTGAGAATCGTTGGATGGTTGAAAGTCATGCTGCGGCACAGGCTGCTCTCTTTGCTGAGGCACGTCTTACAGCCAATGAATCGGGTACTGTCGATAATGTTGAGTTGCCTATTCTCGAGGAAGCTTCGTTTAAACCGGCAGCATCTGGCTTTGCTGTCGATTTGGGTGCTGTATATGACATGAACGACTTGGTGGAAGGTCTCAGTGTTTCTGCATCTGTTGTAGATATGGGTCTTCTTAACTGGAGGTATATGATGAAAGCTTCAACGCGCGAAACTAAGGTTGAGTTTGATGGATTTACCGAAATTGACCCTAATGACTTTGAGGGCAGCGTAGAAGATGAGTTGAATCAGTTGGGCAAAGATGCAGAGAAAATGCTCGAGCTCTATTCTGACGGTGTGTCAAAGAGTTCTACTGGCCTTGGTGCTACCATGTATCTTGGCGCTGAGTACTGCATGCCTTTCTATAAGCCCCTTTCTGCTGCTCTTCTATATGGAAAACGTTTTGGCCAGTTTGGTGGATGGAACGACTTTAGAGCCTATGTCAATGTGGCTCCGTTGAATTGGGTCGAGGCATCTGCCAACTTAGGCTTCTCTACCTTCGGTACATCGTTTGGTTGGATGCTCAATATCCATCCTGTGGGCTTTAATTTCTTCATAGGCAGTGACTATATGATAACACGAGTGACTCCTCAGTTCATTCCAGTCAACAATATGAATGGGCATGTCACTCTCGGTATCAATTTTCCCATTGGAGAACGTAGGTGATGGCTCTATCACGATAGTCAAATAGCTTTTATGGGGCATCTTGGAAAAAAGATGTCCCATTTTTGTTTGCTTATAGTGTAATAATATGTAATTTTGCATCGTTATGGAGCAATCACATGTATTACAATTGACTTGCCCTCCTATGCCAGTCGTTCGCATAGGTTTTGTTGGCTTAGGCAATCGGGGGATGGCTACCTTGCGTAGATATCTCGTAATTGATGGCGTGCAAATCGTGGCTCTTTGCGATATCAACCAAACTCATCTGACTGAAGCTGCATCACTTCTGAAAGCTGATGGGCAGTATTCACCAGACTTGTTGGACTCGAGTGATGGCTGGAAACAGATGTGTCATCGTGATGAAATAGACCTTATATATATATGTACTGATTGGCTCACTCATGCTTCAATGGCCTGCTATGCTATGGAGCAGGGAAAACATGTCGCTATCGAGGTTCCTGCTGCAACAACCGTTGAGGAGTGCTGGAAGCTTGTTGATACGGCTGAACGCACCCGGCGCCATTGTTTCATGCTTGAGAACTGCTGTTATGATACTTTTCATCAGGCAACACTGACGATGGTCAAAGAGGGTATGCTGGGTACGCTTACACATTTGGAGGGAGCTTATATTCATGATCTTCGCGATAAGTATGATGCTGATGGTCCCAAGGGCTGGATGGCGCGTTTGTGCGGAGAGCATAAGGGTAATCCTTATCCCACACATGGCATTGGCCCAGTTTGTCAGTTGCTCAATATTCATCGTGGCGATAGACTCGACTATCTTGTTTCGCTGACCCCCTCAACGGATGTTCCGCACGATGTGTGTGTCAACAACACGCTAATACGCACTGTCATGGGAAAGACCATTCTGCTGCAATATGATGTAACCACACCTCGGCCTTATAGCCGTATGCAGACTGTGTGTGGTACTCGTGGCTTCGTACAGAAGTATCCACGACGTTGCATAATGTTTGATGGACAGGAACCCATGAAAGGCGGTGCTGTAGAACCAATCATCGCAAAGTATACCAACCCTCATATTGCACGCCTGCAGGAAGATGGCTACAAACTTGGAGTACCCAATATCATGAACTATACCATGGATCGTCGCTTGATTGAGTGTCTGCGCGAAGGTTTGCCACTCGACATTGACGTGTACGATGCTGCAGAGTGGTCATGCATAGCCGAACTGAGCGAACAGTCGGCATTGGGTGGAGGAGTTCCTGTCAAGATTCCTGATTTTACAAGAGGAGCTTTTGCTGAATTAAAAAATAAAGGATAAAGATTATAACTTGACAACAAGCCTTTGGCGAGGTTAATCGCTCTTAATCATCGCCAAAGGTTTTCGTCTTCGTTATCGTTGATTCTATAAATCCTTTAGCAATATACCATTGCTCTTCACATACATTTCCTGCTTGTTCTTGATGAATGCTTCCCACTGATTGCTAAACTCCTTGGAGTGGTCAATCTTGAAGTCCTCACATCCCTTGCTTTCAATGGTAGATAGCAGTCTGCCTACAGATAGCTGGTTGATGTCTATTGCGGGAACAAAGTGCTCAATGTCTGACTTGGCATCGGCGCTGAACCCATGTATGAGTCCTACCTCTTCCAGTTCGTCAAGCAGTCGGTTGGTGAGGCGTATGGGTATCTGTCCGTCATCAGATAGTTCATTGGCAGTATAGGGCTTATCGCCTTGTGCAAAACGTTTGCAGATGAGCGACATTACTACTACGCACATGAAGTCGTGATAGCGACGGCTTACATTGTCGACCTCTTCGCCGAAGTTGTATTGCTCTATGTTCTGGCTCACGTAGCTCATCTCCACGCCGAATAGAATGATACTCCACGATATGTCAGCCCATAACATAAACATCGGGATAATGGCAAACGAACCATAGATTGCATTGTAACTCGATACAGACATCTGTATCTGAATGTATACGTACAAGAACGCCTGGAAGATGACACCTGTAATCATGCCTGGAATGAAAGCGTTGAGGAACTTAACCTTTGTATTGGGAATGAATACAAACAATCCTGTCATGATGAGTCCCGATAAGACATATGGGGCCAGCTTGATACATATATGTACGAATGAGCTGATGAGGAAATATTCAGCTAATCGTTCATATATGGTGGTCATGAAAATACTGATACCAGCATACAGAATGATGATGACGGGAAATATGACAAACAGTGCCATGTAGTCCGTAAGCTTACGGAAGTATGAGCGTTGCTTCTTTACATCCCATATAGTATTCATGTTACTCTCTATGCTGTCGGCCAGGTTAATGATGGCCCATAGTAACATTGCTATACCAACCCCGATAAACACGCCGCTCTTGGCATACTCTAAATAGTTGTCTATGAATGTCATTATCATATCCACCGTGCTGTTCTCCACCATGCTTCCTCGTAGTAGACGTTCCATGAGGTTAGAGAAACCAAATCCCTTGGCTATGGCAAAGAGCAATGCCAGGATGGGGATGATGGAGAATAGAGTGGTGTAGGAGAGGGCTGCAGCCCGTATCCATACACGATCTTTGATGAAGCGCTTGATGGTTTGGATGGTTATCTTTAGCAGGTTATAGCTGGTGTAGCGGCTGCGGCTAACGTCGTCCTCGGTCACTCGCCATAGAGAGCGAGTGAGGAAGTGAATTAACTGTCTGAATTTTTCAATCATGGCACATGTATAAAAAAAAGGAAAACAGTTGGCCTATAAGCCGGGTTCTGTACTATGTGGCAAAAACCTCATAGCGCCTGTCATTTATCTGTGCCTGCTGTTGCCAGCAGACTATAGCGGTCTACCCTCCGGCTCGGACGAGCAACCCTCAATCACCGGTATACATGACCTTGCAACTCCCGGAACGCACAGCTCAGGATGTCACCAACCTGACTGGTAGGCTCTTACTCTACCTTCTCACCCTTACCTCGCCTGAGCGGGGCGGTTGTTTTCTTCTGCGTCTTCCCTGCCGTCGCCGACACCTTGCACATTAACAAGCGGGATGCTCTCTGTTGCCCGGACTTTCCTCATACTCCTCATAGGAGCAAGCGACAGACCGTCCAACTGCTTTCTTGGCTGCAAAATTAGTGCAAGGCGAGCGAAAAACCAAAACTTGTTTTGAGTTTTTCCGAGCCACCGCCTAATTTCTGTTTTAATTAGAGAGCTAAAATTAGTGTAAGGCGAGCGAAAACTCTATGCAAGTCTTGGTTTTTCGCTCGTCATACACTAATTTTGCACTTTATTAGATAAAGTATATATTAATGAAGCATATTAGAAATTTCTGTATCATTGCGCACATCGATCATGGCAAGTCAACATTGGCCGACCGCCTATTGGAGTATACCAATACCATTAAGGTGACTGAAGGACAGATGCTCGATGATATGGAATTGGAAAAGGAACGCGGCATCACCATTAAGAGTCATGCCATCCAGATGGAGTATATATATAAAGGAGAGAAGTATGTGCTCAACCTTATTGATACTCCGGGACACGTAGATTTCTCCTATGAGGTGTCTCGATCAATAGCAGCTTGTGAAGGCGCATTGCTTGTGGTAGACGCATCGCAGGGCGTACAGGCACAGACCATCTCGAACCTCTACATGGCCATCGACAATGACCTGGAGATTATCCCTGTCATCAATAAGTGCGACATGCCCAGCGCTGAGCCAGAGAAGGTGGAGGACGAAATCATCGAACTTCTCGGATGCAAGCGCGAAGAGATCATCCGTGCTTCGGGCAAGACTGGACAGGGTGTCGAGGATATCCTCAATGCTGTGATAGAGTGTATCCCCGCTCCTGAAGGCGATGAGAACGCTCCTCTACAGTGCTTGATTTTCGACTCGGTATTCAACTCATTCCGTGGCATTATCGCCTACTTCAAGATTCTTAACGGTACTATCCGGCAAGGCGACATGGTGAAGTTTTTTAATACTGGCAAGGAATACGATGCCGATGAAATCGGTGTGCTCAAGATGGATATGGTGCCACAGAAGGAATTGAAGGCCGGTAACGTTGGCTACATCATTTCAGGCATCAAGACCTCTACTGAGGTGAAGGTGGGCGACACCATCACGCACATCAAGGGTGGTTGCACGGAGGCTATCGCAGGCTTCGAGGAGAGCAAGCCGATGGTGTTTGCCGGTGTGTATCCTATCGATGCAGAAGACTATGAGGACCTGCGTGCCTCATTGGAGAAATTGCAGCTCAACGATGCGTCACTCTCGTTCTTCCCCGAGTCATCATTGGCCTTGGGATTCGGTTTCCGCTGCGGATTCCTCGGATTGCTCCACATGGAGATTGTGCAGGAACGTCTCGACCGTGAGTTTGATATGAGTGTCATCACCACCGTGCCCAACGTATCTTATAATGTATATGACAAGCATGGCGAGTGTATCGAGGTACATAACCCCGGTGGCATGCCCGATGCTACCCTCATTGACCATATCGAGGAGCCCTACATTAAAGCTTCGGTCATCACGACTACCGATTATATTGGCCCTATCATGACGCTGTGTCTTGGCAAGCGCGGTGAGCTGGTGAAGCAGGAGTATATCTCGGGCAATCGTGTAGAGATACACTATCTGATGCCGCTGGGTGAGATCGTGATCGACTTCTACGACAAACTCAAGAGCATATCCAAGGGCTATGCCTCGTTTGACTACCATCCTGCAGGTTATCGTCCTTCGAAGTTGGTCAAACTTGACATCCTGCTCAATGGTGAACCCGTCGATGCTCTTTCTACACTTACCCATATCGATAATGCCTATGACTTTGGCCGTCGTATGTGCGAGAAACTCAAGGAACTCATACCGCGCCAGCAGTTCGACATCGCTATCCAGGCTGCCATCGGAGGTAAGATTATCGCTCGCGAAACCGTGAAGCAGGTGCGCAAGGACGTTACGGCTAAGTGCTATGGTGGCGACGTGTCACGTAAGCGCAAGCTTCTGGAGAAGCAGAAGAAGGGTAAGAAGCGCATGAAGCAGATTGGTAATGTGGAGGTTCCGCAGAAGGCCTTCCTTGCCGTGCTGAAGCTGGATTAATCTGCTACCAGTTTAAAGGAAATCGTCGGCAAACTTTGTCAATAGTGATTTGTTGAATAAAGAGTGTTGTCATATAAAACATTACAATTATGGAAGAAAATAAGAAAAGCAATAAGTTAATCAATATTGACAACGAAGGTTTGGGTTGCTGCCTGATGATTGGACTCATCGTTGGTGCCATATTGCTGGGCAATGCCATCAAGGCCAGTCGTGCCGACGACCGCATAGTATCAGTGAAGGGCCTTTGTGAACGAGAGGTAAAAGCCGATAAGGTGATTTGTCCATTTGCCTATAAAGTGGGTGGTGACGATCTTCAGCAACTCTACGTCACCATAGAGCAGAAGAACCGCATCATTATTGACTTCCTTAAGGCTGCAGGGATGAACGAAGACGAGATTACTGTATCGGCTCCGAAGGTTGTAGATACACGTACCGAATGGAGCGGTAGTCAGAACCAGTACAACTATATCATTACCTCTGTAGTAACGGTATGTACCGATAAGGTCGATACTATCGTGGAACTGCAGTCGCAGCAGGGTGAACTCTTGCAGAAGGGTATAGCCACCACCAACAATTGGGAATACCAAACCGTATACTCTTTCACAGGACTCAATAATATTAAGCCCGAGATGATAGAGATTGCGACCAAAAATGCTCGTGAAACGGCCGAGAAGTTTGCCGCTGACAGCGACAGCAAGCTAGGTAAAATAAAGCGAGCTACCCAAGGTCAGTTCTCCATCACTGATCGCGACAGCAACACTCCCTATATGAAGAATGTGCGCGTAGTCACCAGCGTTGACTATTATCTGAAGGACTGAAAAAGCTCTTCAGAAAATCATAGATCAGCCCACGTTTGTCTATACTCTTTGTCCATAGGTCAGTATGTTCAGCAGGATTCAATGGATCTTGGTGGTGACAAGGGAAGATGTATTGGATGAGGAGACTGTGTGCAATTGCTTGAATGTGAACTCTGTTAGGCTGAAGCAAAAGCCCTCTTCCGCCACCTCAATGTTGGGTATAGCTAAACATTTGGGCATTTGCCACGGTATGACACGACCCAATAATGTTTCTTTTCGTGTCATCGGCGCATCTCACACAATGATTCAAATCACTTGATGACGGCACAGAACACTACTGTCAGATGAATCCAAACTTATAGTGTTCTCCGCCCTTTTTTTGGCTGGTCTGAAAGATTTTTGATTTGTCAAGCAATTTTATTACTTGAGAATATAGTGATTGTCTGATAAAATGTGAATTTTTGCTTATTGTTGTTTGGAGAGTATAAGGATCACTAAATAGCAACAAAGGACTGAATCCACAAAATTTAATCAACCTTCTATTGATAATTTGATTTATCGGACACATACAAATAATTATTACATTTATTTGAGACGCATTCTAAGAATCTGTTTGCAGAAGCAAACAATAATTAGGAGTTATGAGTTTGTAATGCTACACCCTTAATTCTTCCTCCTTGACTCATAACCCTCTGTCCCATGATTTGTGCTTGTCGGCTTCGGTGATGGCTCTAATCACGCGGCAGGGATTGCCTACGGCTACAGAGTTGTCGGGGATGTCGTGCACCACTACGGAGCCGCCACCAATGACTACGTTGGAGCCGATGGTGACACCCGGCATTACTTGCACACCGCCACCTATCCATACATTGTCGCCCACGGTGATGGGGTAGGCATACTCGAGGCCTTGGTTGCGGCGCTCGCTGTCGATGGGGTGGCCGGCAGTGTAGAAGCCACAGTTGGGGGCTATGAAGACGTTGTCGCCAAAGGTGACCTTGGCGGCATCGAGGATGACGGTGTTGTGGTTGGCAAAGAAGTTTTCGCCTATCTCAATGTTATAGCCGTAGTCGCACCAGAAGGGCGCAAGGATGCAGAAGGCCTCTTTGCTGCTGCCCAGCAGGCGCAGCATGATGGCTCGCTGGCTGGTTTCGTCGGAGGGGCGCAGGTGGTTGTAGTCGTAGCAGAGCTCCTTGGCTTGCTGGCGCTCGGCGATGAGTTCTTGGTCGTAGTTGGCGTCGTACATGAGCTGACGCAGCATCTTTTCTTTTTCGGTCATAAGATTATTATTACATTTAGTTATGTACAAAATGGAGCATCCTTAATGGACGCTCCATTTTGAATGTATATCTCCTCTATTCTTAGATCAAGAATCCGAGCAATACACCAGCTGCACAGGCCGAACCGATAACACCGGCTACGTTGGGGCCCATGGCGTTCATGAGCAGGTAGTTGGTGGGGTCGGCCTTCTGACCCTCGTCGTGAGAGATACGGGCTGCCATAGGCACGGCAGATACACCGGCGTTGCCGATGAGCGGGTTGATCTTCTTGCCCTTCGGGAGGAAGAGGTTCATGAACTTCACGAACAATACTCCGCTGGCGGTGGCAATGACGAAGGCGGTGATACCTACGAGGAGGATCTTCAGCGTAGAGGGGGTGAGGAACTCACTTGCCTGGGTAGAGGCACCTACGGTGAGACCGAGCAGGATAGTGATACAGTTGATCAGCGGACCCTTGGCTGCCTCGGCCAGACGGCCGGTTACGCCACTTACGTTGAGCAGGTTACCGAAGAAGAGCATACCCAAGAGGGGCAGACCGCTGGGCACGATGAACGCGGTGAGCAGCAGGCCGATGATGGGGAACATGATCTTCTCGGTCTGTGATACCTGGCGGGGTGCCTCCATGCGGATGAGGCGCTCCTTCTTGGTGGTGAGCAGGCGCATGATGGGGCGCTGAATCACGGGCACGAGGGCCATGTAGGAGTAGGCACACACGGCGATGGCTCCCATGAGGTTGGGTGCGAGTTTCGATGACAGGAAGATGGCGGTAGGACCGTCGGCACCACCGATGATGGCGATACCTGCTGCCTGGTCGGGTTCGAAGCCGAGGGCAAGTGCAATGATATAGGCTGCGAAGATACCGAACTGAGCGGCTGCACCTACGAGCATCATCTTAGGATTGGCGATGAGCGGAGCAAAGTCGGTCATGGCACCAATGCCGAGGAAGATGAGAGGTGGGTACCAACCGGTCTTCACACCCTGATAGAGGATGTTGAGCACTGAACCCTCTTCGTAGAGACCAATCTCGAGGCCTGCATCGGCCTTGAAGGGGATGTTGCCCAGGATGATACCGAAGCCTATGGGCACGAGCAACAATGGCTCCCAACCCTTCTTGATGGCAAGTGTGATGAAGAGGCATCCTACCAGAATCATCACGATATGTCCCCACGTAGCATTGGCAAAACCGGTGTATTGCCAGAAGTCTACGAGGTTGTTTCCGATAAAGTTAAAAAAGTCGTTCATAATAATTTAAGTTTTTAAGTTTTTAAGTTCTTTAGTTTCTGAGTTTGCTTTCTGAATAAATCTACAAACTCAAAAACTTATAAACTAATCAACTTATCCCAATGTAATAATATCGGTTCCTTCTGCGATAGACTGTCCCTTCTCTACGTTGATGGCAACTACCTGACCTTCGCGGTCGGCGTTGATGTTGTTCTCCATCTTCATGGCTTCGAGGATAGCTACGGTCTGGCCCTTGGTCACGGTGTCGCCTACCTTCACCTTGATGTCGAGGATGACACCAGGCAGCGGAGCCTTGATGCCTGCACCACCAGCTGCGGGGCGTGGAGCGGGAGCAGCTGCAACGGGAGCTGCTGCGGGGGCAGCTGCAGGACGTGCTACGGGTTTGGTCACTGCGGGCTTGGCCGGACGGTCGAGCTCAACTTGATATGTCTTACCATTTACGGTAACGCTGGCCTTGTTGCCATCAAGTTCTTCTACGGCAACATTGTACTCATTGCCGTTAATCTTGTATTTATATTCTTTCATATTATTTTAAGTTTTTGAGTTCTTGAGTTCTTTTGTTTTTGAGCTGTTTCCCTTCTATCCGGAAGGTAAGTTACAAACTCAAAAACTTACAAACTGAATAACTTATTGATTTTAAGTTTTTAAGTTCTTTAGTTTCTGAATTTGCTTTCTGAATAAATCTACAAACTCAAAAACTTATAAACTGAATAACTTATTAGTTATACGGATACGGATGTGAGTGTGTATGTGTCAGCATGTGCCAACTTGACTCACCACCGTCGATGGTGAGCACGTCGCTCTCCTCATCATGTACGTTGCCGAAGTGCTCGTGCAGTGCCATGCAGATGGCGGCCATCTCTTCATCGGCCTTGCCATCGTTAGCTGCAGGAGCAGGAGCGACAGCTTGGGCAGGAGCCTTCTTGGCGCTTGAGACGGTGTTGGCGAATACCTTGCCGATAATGGCAAAGAGGAACCAGAGGATAGCGAGTGCCGAGAATACTACAGCCATACACATCACGGTCATGCCGAGGCCGCGTTTGTCGAGACGCTTGAACTTGGCTATCTTGCCTTCGCCCTGCTCTACGATGTTGGTAGCGGCGGGAGTCACATTGTCGGCAGTCACGATGCGCCATTCACCTACACCATCCTTGGCGCGGGCCCATGACTGGTTTTCGCCGAGGGCGGGTACGGTGACTGAGTCGAGTAGGGTAGTACCGTTGGCATCGTACAGGGCAATCCAGTTCTCGGTGCTGTCGGCCAAAGTGAAACTGGTGTGGAAGATACCGCGCTTGGGCATGTTGTCGGCAAAGAAGAGCATCTTCTGCTTGCCGTGGATGCCTGTAGCTACATCGCCAGAGGGTATCTGGTACATCATCTTGATGCGTTCGGGAGCACTCAGCTCTTCGTTGAGCACGGCACGGTTGGTTGTAAGGAAACAGTTGCGTGCATTGGCTGAGGCAAAAGCATCATTGTGAAATTCTATCCATGCCGAACGGCAGCCATACTCATCGAGTATGCTTCCCGTATTGGTGACGAGAATTTCATTGAACTTGAGGTTCTTGGCACCCTGCGCAAAGCCTGCAGTGGTGGCCAAGGCCATCATTATACTAAAAAGAACTTTTTTCATAATTGTCAATTATCAATTTTCAATTGTCAATTATTAAAGAGGTATATTACCATGTTTTCTCTTCGGGTTCTCGAGCTTCTTGGTCTGCAACTCGGCCAACGCACGGATGATGCGGAAGCGGGTGTTGCGAGGCTCGATAACGTCGTCGATGTAGCCATACTTGGCTGCATTGTACGGATTGGCGAAGAGCTTGGTGTACTCGGCCTCCTTCTCGGCAATGAATGCCTTGGGGTCTTCCTTCTCCTTGGCCTCCTTGGCATAGAGGACGGCAGCAGCACCGCTGGCACCCATTACGGCAATCTCGGCTGTAGGCCATGCGTAGTTCATGTCGCCACGGAGTTGCTTACAGCTCATCACGATGTGGCTACCACCATAGCTCTTGCGTAGGGTAACGGTTACCTTGGGCACGGTGGCCTCGCCGAAGGCGTAGAGCAACTTGGCACCGTGGAGGATAACGGCGTTGTACTCCTGGCCTGTACCGGGGAGGAAGCCTGGAACGTCGACGAGTGTTACCAAAGGAATGTTGAAGGCGTCGCAGAAGCGTACGAAGCGGGCTGCCTTGCGTGAGGCGTTGCAGTCGAGCACGCCAGCAAAGGCCATGGGCTGGTTGGCTACGATACCTACTGACTCGCCGTTGAAGCGGGCGAAGCCTACGATGATATTCTTGGCATAGTCTTTCTGTACCTCGAGGAACTCACCGTTGTCGACGATAGCGCCGATAACCTCGTACATGTCGTATGCCTTGTTGGGGTTGTCGGGGATGATCTCGTTGAGGAGGTCTTCCTTACGGTCGATGGGGTCGGTGCACACTACGCGGGGTGCCTGCTCCATATTGTTCTGGGGCATGTAAGAGAGGAGCTTGCGGATCATGGCAAGAGCCTCTTCCTCGGTCTGTGCGGTGAAGTGGGTCACACCTGACTTGCTTGAGTGTACTGATGCGCCACCGAGCTGCTCCTGAGTAACGTCTTCGCCAAGTACGGTTTTCACTACGGCGGGACCGGTGAGGAACATGTATGAGGTGCCTTCCATCATCAAGGTGAAGTCGGTGAGGGCAGGTGAGTAAACGGCACCACCGGCGCAGGGACCGAAGATACCTGAAATCTGAGGAATCACACCTGATGCCATGATGTTGCGCTGGAAGATTTCTGAGTAGCCGGCGAGGGCGTTGATGCCTTCCTGGATACGTGCACCACCCGAGTCGTTGATACCGATAACAGGAGCACCCATCTTCATGGCTGCATCCATAATCTTGCAAATCTTCATGGCCATGGTCTCAGAGAGAGAACCGGCATTCACGGTGAAGTCCTGTGCAAATACATACACGAGGCGGCCGTCGATGGTACCATAACCTGTTACCACGCCATCGCCGAGGCTCTGCTTCTTCTCCATGCCGAAGTTGTGGCAGCGGTGAGTTACGAACATGTCCATCTCTTCGAATGAACCTTTGTCGAGCAGCATATCGATACGTTCACGTGCGGTATACTTACCCTTCTCATGCTGCTTTTGAATGGCCTTCTCGCCACCGCCCAGACGGGCTTTCTCGCGCAGCTCTACGAGTTCTCTAATTTTATCTAATTGTGACATAGTTATTATAATTATGAATTATGAATTATGAATTATCCCTCATCGCGGGGTTTATTCACAATTCATAATTCAAAATTCAGAATTAATTTACGGTTTCTCGCAAAGTTCGGTCAATACGCCCTGTGTAGCTTTCGGATGGAGGAATGCGATGTTGAGTCCCTCAGCACCCTTGCGGGGAGCCTTGTCTATGAGGCGGATGCCTGCAGCGTCGCACTCGGCAAGTGCGTTTGCAACGCCGTCTTCAACGGCAAATGCTACGTGGTGTACGCCAGCGCCCTTGTTCTCGATGAACTTGGCGATGGTGCTCTCCTCAGATGTGGGCTCGAGGAGCTCGATCTTGGTTTCGCCTACCATAAGGAATGCGGTGCGTACCTTCTGGTCTTCTACGGTCTCGATGTTGTAGCACTTCAAGCCCAATACGTTTTCATAGTAGGGCAGTGCCTCCTCGATGCTCTTTACAGCAATGCCGAGGTGTTCGATTTTTGAGATTTTCATGTTGTTATTTATGATAAAAATTGGTTATATTTAATAAAATACTATTTGGTGTCAAAGTTACGACTTTCTTTTGACTTGCGGATGTGAAAAGTGATTTATTTTCTTGATTTTTCAAAATAGGTGTATTTGTGTTTCGGTTAGTCGACATTGAAGGAGGCATCACTATTGCCTCTGAATGTGAACATTTGTCATGATTGCGGTGTTTTATCGGACAAAATGTCCGAAACGTTTTCCTCTTTTTGCTTTGGACCAAGCTTTGTCGCTCATCAAACGAATGAATATTTCATTTTTAGTATAAATTAATTATAGAAAAGGCTATGAACGGAAATTTTGCAAACAACCAGAATGAGAAAAACAGTTTTCTCAACCGCTTTGCCATCAACCTCAATGAGGCCGCAAAGAATGGTAAGCTCGACCCGGTGATTGGCCGTGATGAAGAGATACGTCGTATCCTTCAGATACTCAGTCGCCGAACAAAGAACAATCCTATATTAATCGGAGAGCCAGGCACAGGAAAGACGGCCATCGTAGAGGGCTTGGCCCACCGAATCCTTCGTGGTGATGTGCCCGAAAACCTCAAGCGCAAGCAGGTGTACTCGCTCGACATGGGTGCATTGGTGGCAGGAGCCAAGTATAAAGGTGAGTTTGAAGAGCGCCTCAAGGGTGTCGTCAACGATGTGATACAGTCGGCCGGTGAGTGCATCCTCTTCATCGACGAGATACATACCCTTGTCGGGGCCGGTGCCGACGGCTCGGGTGCTATGGACGCTGCCAACATCCTGAAGCCGGCATTGGCCCGTGGCGAACTGCGCTCTATTGGTGCCACCACGCTCGATGAGTACCAAAAATATTTTGAGAAGGATAAGGCGCTGGAGCGTCGTTTCCAGACGGTGATGGTGGATGAACCCGATGAAGCCAGCTCAATTTCTATCTTGCGTGGCTTGAAGGAGCGCTACGAGAACCACCATAAAGTGCGTATCAAGGACGAAGCTATTGTAGCAGCCGTGGAGCTGTCGAGTCGTTATATCACCGAGCGCTTCCTCCCCGACAAGGCCATCGACCTCATGGATGAGGCTGCTGCCAAGCTGCGTATGGAGCGCGACTCGGTGCCCGAGGAACTGGACGAGATTACCCGTCACCTCAAACAATTGGAGATTGAGCGCGAGGCCATCAAGCGTGAGAAGGACGAAGCCAAGCTCGCTCAGCTGGAAGAAGAGATCGAGAAGCTGCGTGCCGAGGAAAATACCCTTTCGGAAAAGTGGCAGGCCGAGAAAGCGCTCATCGACGAGATACAGCAGAAGAAGCAACTCGTGGAGCAGCTCAAGGTGGAGGCCGACCGTGCCGAGCGCGAGGGCAACTATGGCCGTGTGGCCGAGATACGCTATGGCCGCCTCAAGGAGGTGGAGACACAGATTGCCGCCACGCAGCAGCAACTCCACGACAAGCAGGGCGGTGGCGCCCTCATCAAGG
Organism: Bacteroidaceae bacterium; assembly: GCA_017465905.1. Taxonomy (GTDB): domain Bacteria; phylum Bacteroidota; class Bacteroidia; order Bacteroidales; family Bacteroidaceae; genus UBA1189. Next base: position 86,798 of record JAFTVE010000045.1, read on the forward strand.
AGGAGGTCACGGCCGACGACATTGCCGATGTGGTGAGCCGCTGGACGGGCATCCCCGTGAGCAAGATGCTCGAGAGCGAGCGTCACAAGCTGCTTCATCTCGAAGAGGAGCTCCACCGCCGTGTCATCGGGCAGGACGAGGCCATATCGGCCGTGGCCAATGCCGTGCGCCGCAGTCGTGCCGGAATGCAGGACCCCAAGCGCCCCATCGGGTCGTTCATCTTTCTCGGCACCACAGGTGTGGGCAAGACTGAGCTGGCGCGTGCCCTGGCCGACTACCTCTTCAACGACGAGCGCTTGATGACCCGCATCGACATGAGCGAGTATCAGGAGAAGTTCTCCGTGACGCGACTCATCGGTGCACCTCCGGGCTACATCGGCTACGATGAGGGCGGACAGCTCACCGAGGCAGTACGCCGCAAACCCTACTCCGTGGTGCTCTTCGACGAGATTGAGAAGGCCCATCCCGATGTGTTCAACATCCTCCTTCAAGTGCTCGACGATGGCCGCCTCACCGATAACAAGGGGCGTACGGTGAACTTCAAGAATACCATCATCATCATGACGTCGAACCTCGGCAGCTCGCTCATCCGTGAACGGTTAGGAAGCCTCTCCCCATCCCTCTCCCAAGGAGAGGGGGCTTCAGACCTCACGAAAGAAGATTTTCATCTTTCATCTTTTCACTTTCAACTTGAAAAGCTGCGCAGCGAGCTTCTAGAGATGCTTAAGCAGACCATCAAGCCCGAGTTCCTCAACCGTATCGACGAGACCATCATGTTCCTTCCGCTCAACCGCGAGGAGATAGCCCAGGTGGTGCGTTTGCAGGTCAACAGCGTATGCCGTATGCTGGCCGCCAACGATATCCGCTTGCGGCTCACCGAGAAGGCGGTAGACTACATTGCCAACGAGGGCTACGACCCCGAGTTTGGTGCACGTCCCGTGAAGCGAGCCATACAGAACCTGCTGCTTAATGTGCTCTCCACCAAGATACTGGGTATGGAGGTAGACCGTTCACGCGAGATAGTGGTTGATGCCGGCCCCGATGGACTGACCTTTACCAATTGATAACCTATGCAATAGTAAGAGGGTGCGTCATTCGACGCACCCTCTCTTTCTGCTATTCTGAATTCAGTATTTTGAACTCACCATTATTGCATTACTGCACGGCAAGGGTGTCGGCAGGTGCTGCTTCTGCGGCAGGTGTCTCTACTACCTCTACCTTCTCCTTATTAAAGAAGGGCAGGGGAGAGGGAAGCTTTGCCCATGACAGCAGATTGACCAGCCAAAGCGCTACGATGACTACGGCCAATGTCAGCAGTGAGATGCACCACTTCTTCCATGGGGCAAGGCCTTTCTTGGCATAGGGATCCTTCAGCTTCAGCTTGGGGAATTTGGCAATGTCGGTCAGAGTTTCGCCGAAGGGGATGCTGATCTTCGATGCCGCGTTCACAGCCCATCCGTTGGCGTTGAGCAGCGGAGCTATGTTGCGGCGACGGAGCTTCAGCCAAGCCATTACCATGGCGGGGCCTGAGATGACGAGCATGATGCCGACGAATGCTGCAATGAGCTGCCACCATTTGAGGGCGAAGATACCCTTGAAGATGGATGTCAGTGCCGTGCCAATCATGCCGACAGCCATACCTAAGGCTGCAAAGATACCGGCGAACTTACCTATGTCGAAGGGCTGGGCAGGAGCTTTGGCGGCATCGGCAGCAGGTGCAGCAGTGGTGGCGGGTGCGGCATTAATCTTGGCGTTCACATCTTTCATCATGGCGGCGTCCTTGTCGGCTGCATTCTTGCTGATAAGGTTCTCGATTGTAGTGGCCATGCGGCGATAGGGTGACCAGAAGGCTTGACCTACGCTGATGGGGTTGTCGATAATCTTGGTGATGACAGCATCCCATACCAATCCCTTATTGTCGTAGTAGATGGCATTCTTGCCTACGATGAGGTCGCCAATGTCGCCCACGGTGACTGTTGCCACGATAGTGATTTTGCCAGGCTTGCTCTTGGTGGTACAGTCGCAATATACGAGATACATGCCGCTGGTTGCTGCCGAGCTATTGTGCTTGGCCATATCGGAAACCTCCATACACATGCGGCATTCGCGCTGGTCGATGATGAGGCGGCCGTTCTGGAAAATGGCGTTTACCTTCTTGCTCTTGTCGTAGAAGTCGTGGAAGGTAACGAAGTTGCGAAGCAGACGGTAGAGGTCGCGGTATACATGGAGGAACTTGTCGACCATATCGATGCTCTCGGCCTCTTCCTTGAGTGCGGCATCTTGTGCAATGAGGGTGAGCAATGCCTGCTTCTTGTCATCGGCAAGCAGCTTCTTTACGGTGTCGATACCGAGCGACTCCACTTCGGCACCCTTCTTGGCTGCTTTCCATGTGTTGTATGTGGCGAATGTAGTGCCTATGGCAGCCCATGATGCTTCGGTGATAGCTTTCTCGGCAGGCTTCACGATTGCCATGAGTGTGTTGAACTGGGCGGCCCATGCAGGGTTGATGGGGGCGTCAATATCCAACTCTTGCTTATCGGTGATGCGTGCAATGGGGTAGGATGCTATCTCGTCGGTCTTGCCGGTGAGGTTATCGGCACTGATAGCCTCGATGAGTGCTGTCTGCACATCGAGCTTGGCTGTGCTCTCGGGCGAGAATGAAGCCAGTTTGGCACGAACAAAGTAGTCTTTCACTTTGCTGTCCAAGGCATTGTATGCCTCGATGGCCTTGTCGGTATCGGCACCGTAGGGTGCCTCTACTGTGGCAGCCTGCCAGGCGGCATAGTCGGCCAGTGTCTGATAGAATTTCTCTATGAGTTCGGCATTGACGCCATTGTCTCCACTGCGGTCGGCTACGCCACCCAATGTGGCGATGGCAGCAGCAATGGCGGCCTTTTCGTCAAGGTCGTTGGTGGTAAGCTCGGTGATGATGCCGTCGCCATTAAAGCGGGTCTTGGCAAAGATGGCTGCGCTGTCGGCTGTGTCGGCCAATGAGATTACGGAGCCTTCCTTGTTGAGATTGGCCAGAATCTGCTTGGCCGAGTTGTAAAGTTTCTTTCCATTGGCATCCTCTATGTTCAGTTGATCGATGTCGATATGGTCATCGCCTTTGATCAGCAGGTCGGCATTCTTGATGGCCGATGTAATCCACTTGGCTGTGGCTACTATGTCGTTGACGCGAATCTTGCCGTCGCTGTCTGTATCCATGTACTGCAGGCTCTTGTCGTCAATCTCGAGTCCCTTTGCCGGGCATGAGAGGACGGTCCACATCTTGGGGTCCAGCTCGTCGAGGTGCGCAATGTCGGCACCGGTGGTAATCTTTACGCGAGTAGAGCCTCCGATGTTCTCGAAGCTCCACGAATGTTTGTTCTTTTTTGCCATTGTATTATTGTTTTGTGTTTAAGTTCCAATGTTGTTGATTGGTAGTCGCCTATATGGCTATATTGTTGCAAAATTACACCTTTTTTTTAACATACAAGTGTAAATCCCATGAAACTTTCTCTGTGGCAAAGAAATGTGGTGTCAGAACTCGATGAGCAGGCGAGCGTTGATGCGCCGACCAGTGAGGTAGTTGGGAACAGCATAACGGTGATTCTCCGTGTCGGTAATCCAGTAATATGAGTTCACGTTGTTGATGCCGAGCAGGTTGAAGGCATCCACACCAAGCCATATGTTGCGGAAATGCTGTTGCCATCCCGTTCGGATGCTGCGTTCCTCATTGTTCAGGATGCGGTAGCTCATGCCGATGTCGACTCGGCGATAGGCTGGCGCTCTGAACAGCTGCTTCTCTCGTCCCGAATGGGGAGGGCCGAAAGGCAATCCGTTGGCGTACACCGCACGGAGATTCATCTGCCAACGGTCTGAGCCAGGAAAATAGTCGGTGAGGCAGAAGGAGAGGTTGAAGCGCTGGTCCGTAGGGCGTGGATACCACTTGCCGTCGATTTTCTCCTCAGTGCTCATGATGGAGGCTGTGAGCCAGGAGTCGGTGCCAGGTATGAATTCGCCGAAGAGCTTCATGTCAAGTCCTGTGGCATAGCCCGAGGCGCAATTCTCGCCATAGTACGTGAGGCGTACATTATTTATATTATAAGGTATGAGGTTCGACAATGCCTTGTAGTATACCTCTGTAGTAAGCTTGAACGGGCGGTTCCACACCCGGAACTGGTAGTCCATGGCACCAACGACTTGTATGGAGCGTTGCGACTTGATGTCTCTGTTGAGTCGTACGAACGATGAACCGCCAGCCTGTACCGTATCGCGGAACTCTTTGTAGAAGGGACTTTGATAATAGAGTCCGGTGGCAAGGCGGAAGGTGAACTTGTCATTATCCTCGGGAATGAAACCAACAGATACACGGGGTGAGAAGAGGGGTTCCTGATTCCACGACCAATAGGAGAAGCGTACTCCTCCGTTGATGACGAAGAGCCCTATATCAGAATGCTTGCGCCACGTGTCCTGTACGAAAGCCGATAGCCGATGGTTGCGTACATCGTTTTGTGAACGAAGGTTGTAGATTAGTTCAATGCGTTCCCCCGTGTGTGGCAGGGAGTATCCGGCCGAGTCGCGCATCTCCCATTCGTTGAGATCGTCACTGATAGTCTCTAATTTGTATTCTGCTCCCCAGTGGAGTTCGTGTTGCTCCATCTTGTGGCTGCCGCTGAGTCCTACGGAAGCTACGGAAGCGGCGAGGTAGTTGCGTGCATGCTCCATGTAAGTGCCTACGCCCATGTTCTTGTCCTCATCCACATCGTTGAGCCAGTATTGGCTGATGATGTCGAAGGTCTCCTGCTCGTCGGTGCGATAGGCCGATGTGTTGATTGAGATGCGATTGTTGGTGTTAATGTCATAATCCAGTGTCACGGCCCCGAACCATGTGCGGAACATGTCCTCCTCGCGCCCACCAAAGTACACCTTAAACTCCTTGACATCTTCCAAAGTACCGAACGATGTGTTGCGGTCCGACGGCGTGAAACGGTAGCGGTTTTGTGATACATTGCCGATGAAACCCACCTCCAGCTGCTCTGTAAGGCGGCAGGTGAGGAAGGTCTGATAGTCGACAAACGAAGGGTCATACTCACCGTGTGTATCGAGCGTCCCCAACAGGTATTGGTTGGTTTTGTAGCGCAGGCTGTGGGTCATGCTCCACTTGTCCTTCTCTCCAATGCCGATGTAGGCATTGGCACCGAGCAATCCTGCTGATACGGAACCCTCTGGACGGGTAGGGCGGCGGTAGGTGATATCGAGCACACTACTCATCTTATCGCCATACTTTGCCTCAAAACCACCCGATGAGAAGCCTATGCTCTCCACCATGTCGGGGTTGATGAACGATAGTCCCTCTTGCTGCCCTGCACGAATGAGAAGCGGACGATAGATCTCTATGCCATTGACATATACGGAATTCTCATCGTAGTTGCCACCCCGGACATTGTAGGTCGATGACAACTCGTTGGTGGAGCTTACTCCTGCTTGTGTGGCGATAAATGATTCAATCGTTCCTCCCGTGGCATCGGGTAATAGTCGTGCCTGCTTCTGTGAGAGGTGTTGCATGGCGCCTGTCTGTCGGCGTGTCTCACGGATGGTAACTCCCTGTAGTGTATTGTTGACGTGAGGGAGCATGATGTCCATCGTGATAATGCCCGAAGGCTTCACTAGAATGCGTCGGCGCGATTGGTGCCCTATCATGGAGAAGGTAATCTCTACTGTGTCGGCCGTAGCTATGCGTAGACTATATTCGCCCTTTAAATCGGTGGTGGTACCCTTCATCTGTCGTCCCACCCATACGTTGGCAATCTCTATGGGGCTACCTGTTTCGTCGGTCACCTTACCCTTGATTGTCGCACCACTATCCATGCTTTCCTGTGCGAACAGAAAGCAGGGCGATGTGCTTATCAGCAATAGTATAAGAAGTGCTACCTTTTTCATTATTATATGTAAACGTAAAATCTCCGCAAAACGTATATGTCTGCGGAGATTTTTCAAGTATGATGTTATTTATGTCTATTGCATCATGGTGAGCCATGCCATATAGGCTACATAGGCAAGCAGGAAGATGAAGGCATCAGCACGGTCCAACTGATTCCTCTTGAAAGTGACGGCTGCTATCATCAAGGCTATGGCCGAGAATACCATTACCCCCCAGTCGGCGAAGGTGATATCGCCCATCGTGAGAGGCTGGATGGAAGAGCTGACACCCAGAATGAGCAGCAGGTTGAATATGTTGGAGCCTACAATGTTGCCCAATGCCATCTGTCCCTTGTTCTTGGTGACTGCAATGATGGATGACACTAATTCGGGCAGCGAAGTACCTCCTGCCACGATGGTGAGTCCGATGATAGCCTCCGATACTCCCCATTCGCGGGCAATGTCTGAGGCCGACTCTACGAAAATATTGCCTCCAAAAATCAGTCCGGCCAATCCGAAGATGATGGCCAATACACATACAGTCATTGACTTGTAACGGCTGGTATCGACCGAGGCCACCTGATCACTATCGGGCAGTGGATTGCCGCTCTCCCTAGCTGCCTGTTGCTTCTTTTCGCTCTTCATGGTGCTCCATAGATAGATGGCGAAAATGACGAGCAACAGCAGACCATCGATGCGCCCCAAGCCATACTCGCCACGCCACACTATGCCCAAGGCGCACATGATGAGGACAATGATAGAGATTCCCACATTGAGTGGGATGTCGCGTCGGATGTTCTCACGGGTGTACTTGATAGGCATCATCAAGGCGGTGATACCTAAAATGAGAAACACGTTGAAGATATTGCTCCCCACCACGTTGCCTATGGCAATGTCTCCGTGCCCGCCAATGGCCGAAATGCTGCTCACCACCAATTCGGGCATACTCGTACCCATGCCGACGATGGTAGCGCCAATAAGGTATTCTGACAGATGATATCGTCGTGCAATGGCTGCCGACCCATCAACAAGCCAATTGGCGCCTATCACAAGCATCGCAAGGCTTACTGCTAACAATACATAACTCATAAATACTTTTTAATATAATGTTCTTTTTACCTTCTTAGTTCATTATCATCCAATCAGTCTTGACTTCGTAGCCACAAGGCTCATATTTGAGCAAGCGGGCAGCAGTATATACCTTGTCGCGCGACTCAATAAACTCTACCTGCAGCCCCCCGGCACTGTCGGTCTTGAGCGCCTTGAGTCGGGCTGTATTGCCCTCCTTGAGGCATTGGCGGATGTCGCTGTCGAGCGATACGTTGTAGTTGTAGCTCTGCTTGTCTACGATGCTTCCCGTGGGTTGGTAGGTCAACTTCTTGCTGCCTGCAAACATCTTGATGATTGCCACTATGGCACATACCATCACCAACGATATCTGTATGATTCCCAATGTGGAATCCTTGTCCTCCTGTTGGTTGTAAATGACGAATAATACTACAGCAATCAATGCCCATAGCAACGATTGGGGATTGATGGCCGACTTTGTTTCTACTATAGCTTGTGGGTAGGATGCCGTTGCTTTTACAGCCTCCTCATTATGTGAGATTTCCATTGTTTCTTTTTTTTAGTGTTTAATAATACGTATTGCCTTTTTTACAAGGCTAATAACTGCTCGTGCACATTGTACACAAATTAGCAAGTCCTGTAGCAGGACATTTAGTTCCTATGTATAGGAATAAAGTGACGTAAGAAAAATGGGAAATCTCGCTAACACCGCATCTGGCAACGGTGGTAGATGTAATATCCAGAGTGGAATCGTTTGGCAAAAACAGCCTGTTCTGTGTCGAAGGTCTGGTGCAGTATGCTGTGCTCTTGTTCCTCTTGTGATGCACTGTGCGTACGTACAACGCGTTGCAGGGCATTGCTGGCGGTAATGGATCGTCCGCTTATGCCTTGCAGTGATGTCGAAGTTCCCGGTGTCGCCCATCGGTTGCTCTCGCGCTTCGCCTCCTGCGTGTGGTCGAGTGGGGCAGTCAGCATCGAGGCATATTCGCAGTGCTCTGTCCCATTGCAGTCCATCAGTATGCCCGATTCGGTCGTACCCTGTAGCAAATCCGAGTCAGACGAAATCATTGCCTGTCCTCTCATATACACTATGCATAGCAACAATGCTATCCATACATATACGCCCGATATCGCTGCACCTTTTTTCATCAATATTCGTATCAATTTGCAAAGTTACAGCAAAATTTCAGAACAAGCTCAATCAGCCATTAAATAATTGTTAATTCCTGCTATATAATGATTTGTATTTACCCCTTGACAATGTTTGTTTTTTTGCACTTAAAACAGAAAACCTGCCATTGACAGGTTTTCTGTTTTGAGTTATCTTTGAAATTACCACTGCGGTGTTCCTTGGAATATGCTAGCTTTGTCGTAGGGGACGAGGTAGCCGTCGAAGGTCATGGAACGACCTGAGAAGTTGGGGTTCACAGTGGCGCTGGCTTGATTGGTACCGCCGGTTAAAGTGAGGTATACGGTTGCTGAGATGGCTCCGCCTTGTATGCTGAAACTGTAATAGATGTTGCCATCTTTGTCAGTCGACATGCGTTCGCCAAACACATCTCCTTGCACGGTTACGCCTCCAAGTCCGTTGGGGCTGTAGCTGAAGTTGTTGAAGGCGGTCTGTACGGTTCCTTCGCCATCTTCACAGCTTATGTAATTGGTATTTGAGGAGACAAAGCGGGTGATGCCGTTGAAGAAGTTGACGTTATTGGCTTCTAAGGCCCAATTCCCCTCCTTGAGTGCTGATACGGCTTGGGTATAGGCTACGGAGTCTTGCTGCATCTCCAAGGCTCTTGCTTCGGCGCGGCGGCGCTCACGTTCGGCTCGCCACTCCTTTTCACGTTCACTCCTGTTTGATTGGGCAAACGACATGGTGCTGAGAAGTAAGCAAATGGCACTTGTTAGGAATAGTACTTTTTTCATAATGAATAAGGTTAAAGGTTATCTGGCAATTAAAACAAGGTATGCATTAAAATGTTTCAGTTAATTTTGTTCACTTACATTAAAAGTAGTAATTTTGCTTTTCAAAATAAAAACACGGGATGCTTGTAGTGGATGACATATCTATTTGCTTTGGTGACGAGTGTGTACTCGATCACTTCTCGTGTCATGTGAAGAAAGGCGACTTTGCTTGCATAACGGGTGTTTCTGGCTGTGGCAAGACATCGCTCCTGAAGGCTTTTATAGGACTGACTCCTCTTGTTGGTGGAACGATTAGAGTAGGGGAGTGTGTGCTGAATGAAAAGACATGCAATATTGTACGCAAGAATACTATGTATCTCCCTCAGGAACTGTCGTTTCCTAGTGAAACGGTTGATGAGCTTGTGACTCAAACTATGCGTATCGGGAAGGTGAAGAATGTACAATTGTCCACTTCCTTATTGCGTGAGAATTTACAGAGATTAGGGCTTGAAGAGGATTTGCTGAATAAGCGCGTTTCTGAGATTTCGGGCGGTCAGCGCCAACGTGTCATGTTGGCTACATTGGCTTTGCTCGACAAGGATATCTGGCTACTTGATGAGCCTACAGCAGCTCTTGATGAGGCTTCGCGCGATTGTGTCATCGATTTCCTGTTGAAGCAGCAGAAGCGTGGCAAGACGATTGTTGCCGTATCGCATGATGCATGCTTTGCATCGCAGTGTTCTACCATTATTCAACTCGACTGACATGGGCACTATAGATATATCATACCTCAGTTTAGGCATTGGTCTGCTTCTGTTGCTTATACCTATTTATTATGTATGGCGTTACGAAACCAAATTGCTCAAAAGTATTTGTGTGGGTGCTGTACGTATGGTGGTGCAGATGCTTTTTATCGGTGTCTATCTGCGTTATCTTTTCGAGTGGGATAACCCTGTCATCAATTGCTTGTGGGTGTTGGTGATGGTGTATATAGCCGCTGAGACTGCGATTACGCGAACCAAGGTGAGGCGTAACATCCTGATGATGCCGCTTATTGTCGGATTTGTTGTGGCTAGTGTACTCATCGGGTTGTACTTCTTGGGTGTTGTATTGCAGCTCAATAACGTGTTCAGTGCACAGTATTTCATCCCGATTATGGGTATATTGTTGGGCAATATGCTTTCGGTCAATGTGATAGCTGTGGGTACATTCTATTCTACATTGCAGCGTGAGCAGAATCTCTATTACTATCTTTTAGGTAACGGTGCCTCTCGTAGTGAAGCTTTGCAGCCTTTCGTGCGTCAGGCTATTGTCAAGGCGTTCAGCCCAGCTATAGCAAATATGGCGGTTATGGGGCTAGTGTCGCTGCCAGGTACAATGATTGGCCAGATTCTAGGTGGAAGTAGTCCGAATGTGGCTATCAAATATCAGATAATGATAGTGGTGGTTACCATGTCGGCCTCAATGCTTTCGTTGATAATTGCTATCAATCTGTCGACCAAGCAAGCTTTTGATGGCTATGGGCGGATGAGGCAGGTGATGAAAGGATAAATGTTTTATATTTATCAGTTTCGTTGTTTCAACTCTCAGAACTCCTGTAATCCTTTACATGCGAAGTTGATTAATAAGGGTGTAAATAATTCATAATTCATAATTCATAATTCAATTTAATTTTATACCTTTGCATTGATTTTCAGAAATAATGAAGGCAAAGCTATTGTTTGACGCCCTTGAACAGTATGCTCCTCTGCCTTTGCAAGACGGTTTTGATAATGCAGGCTTGCAAATAGGATTGACAGCGGAGCAGGAAGTTACAGGGGCATTATTGTGTTTGGACGTGACTGAGGCTATCGTTGATGAGGCTGATCGCGAGAGGTGCAACATAATTGTTGCTCACCATCCTCTCTTGTTTCATGGCTTGAAGTCCATTACGGGAAAAAGTTATGTTGAGCGCTGTGTTGTTAAGGCCATACAGAGAGGTATCGCCATCTATGCAGCTCACACTAACCTTGATAATGCGCAGGGTGGTGTCAACTATCGTATTGCCGATAAGATAGGTTTGAAGAATCTCTCGTTCCTTGAGGCCAAGACTACTGCCGTACCTGCAGGAGCTGGCGTGATAGGAGAACTGTCTATTACTGAGGATGAGAGAGAGTTCTTGTTGCGTCTGAAGTCTCTCTTCGGCATACAATGCATTCGTCACAATGCACTTTGTGGGCGTAAAGTACGTCGTGTGGCTCTTTGTGGTGGAGCTGGCGGTTTCCTGCTTCCAAATGCTATTGCTCAGGGAGCTGATGCATTCCTCACTGGCGAGATGCGCTATCACGATTATTTTGGGCATGATAACGAATTGCTCATTGCTGAGATGGGACACTATGAGAGCGAACAATACACGATAGATATCTTCGCGGAGATATTGCAAGCTAACTTCCCCGAACTGAAAATAGTGAAGACATCATTGAATACAAACCCGATAAATTATTTATAATTATGGCAAGAGAAATTAAGAAAGATTTGCAGGACTACACTGTAGAAGAGAAACTGAAGTCGTTGTATCAGCTGCAGCTTATCTTCTCAGAGATTGACCGTATCAAGACATTACGTGGCGAGCTTCCTCTCGAAGTGCAAGACTTGGAGGACGAGATTGCTGGTTTGCGCACTCGTATTGCAAACTATTCTGCTGATATCGAGAGCATCAAGGCTGAAGAAAGCAAGCGCAAGATGAAGATCGAGGAGGCAAAGGCCATGATAGCAAAGTATACCGATGATCAGAATAACGTACGTAATAACCGTGAGTACGACCTGCTGGCCAAGGAAATAGAGTTCCAGGCATTGGAGGTTGAGTTCTGTGAGAAGAAGCTCCGTCAGTATGCTGCTGAGCAGAAGACCAAGGAGGAGGAGATTGCTCGCACAGAGAATCTGCTGGAAGAGCGTATCAAGGATCTTGAAGCGAAGTCTGCAGAGCTGGAAGAGATTATCACTGAGACTAAAGAAGAGGAGGAGAAGCTTCGTGAGCGTGGCAAGGCTTTGGAGACCACTATCGAGCCTCGTCTGTTGCAGTCATTCAAGCGCATTCGCAAGAATACACGCAATGGCTTGGGCGTTGTATATGTACAGCGTGATGCATGTGGTGGTTGCTTCAACAAGATTCCCCCCCAGCGTCAGCTTGATATCAAGATGCGCAAGAAGATTATTGTATGCGAATATTGTGGCCGTATCATGATAGACCCCGAATTGGCAGGTGTAAAGGAGACAACAACACAGGCTCCCGAGAAGAAGACACGCAAGCGTGCTATCCGCAAGGCCGACAAGCAAGAATCAGCAGAGTAACGACGCTGACTGTTAGGATAAAGAAAAGAGCTTTCACATCGAAAGCTCTTTTTTCTTTATCTATTGTTCTCGAAGGCTTTGTATTCGCCTAATATCGTCAGTTCCTTGGTGAGTGGCCTAACGGCATCAATACTTTGGTGGAAGCGTGTATAGTCATTGAAGGTGACATCCACATAGAACAGGTACTCCCATTCGCGGCCGATGATGGGGAGTGACTGTATTTTTGTCAAGTTGATGCGATAGAATGTGAAGATGGAGAGTATCTGTGACAGGCTTCCTTCTTGATGAGGCAGCGAGAATACAATGTTTGCCTTGTCGGCATTCATGCCTATTCCTTCAACTTTCAGTTCATCGGCTCTCCAGCGGTCTGCAATGACAAGAAAACGGGTGAAGTTGTGCTTGTTGGTTTCAATGTTTTCTTCCAATATGCGCATCCCGTACATCTGTGCAGCATAGGTAGAGCATATTGCAGCATGTCCTCGCAGTCCCTTCTCCTTAATTTCCTTGGCGCTGAGTGCTGTGTCATCGGCTTGTACGGCTTTTAGGGTTGGATGGCGTTGCAGGAATGCCTCGCATTGTGCCAAGGCTACGGGATGTGAGTGAATTTCCCGAAGGTCTTCCCAATTCTCATCGGGCAAACAGCAGATACAATGTGCTATGCGCAGTTTCTGCTCACCGACAATGATGCACCCGCTGTCACGCAGCAACTCGTAGTTGTGGAGCAGACTTCCTGCTATCGTATTCTCTATGGCTACAAGGGCAACAACATTGCTGTCTGATGCAATAGCCTCAAAAACCTCGTTGAATGTTTCGCAGCAAATGAGCTCTGTTTGCTCATCCTTAAAAAATTGTCTCGTAGCAATGTCATGGTACGAGCCTTCAAATCCTTGTATTGCAACTCTCTTCATTATGGCTGCAAAAGTACGGATTTCTGTTGGGAAAATCAAGGGTTTTCGTCTCTTCCTTCATGATAAAATAAGCGAACAGGAATCTGCCTTTGAAAGGTTGGATTCCTGCTCGCTCTATATACGTGGGTAGGATACTATTCTATTTTTATCATCTCTACGGGTTGCGATTCAGTCTTGTCCATCGGATGCCACTGATACTTGACCTGCGCAAAGTCAATGTCATTCAAGTCGATACAGCGTATGGTGTTGTTGTATGAGGTCTTGTAGTATACTTTGCCATTGGTGAGATCAATCGCCGAGGTCCATTGTGTGGCGCTTGGGATGTCAGGCCCCTCTTCCTTCTTGTGCTCAATGCCGATAGGTATGTCAAAGTTGTTGAGAATGTGGAAACATTGCGTTACGGTGCTGAATCCATCGGGGCGCTGAGGTGAAGTGCTTCGGAAGAAGGCTGCGCGAACGAAACGCGATGGAGGAGTAGCATCGCCTGGGAGCCCGAGCATTCCCGAGTTGCCCCCAAAAGGACTCAACGCTTGTTGTCCAAGTAGTTGGTTGGGGGCACTACCCGGGAAGAGGTTTACGTAGTTATTCAGATTGGCCAGATGCCAGGGAAATCCAGGAGAATTGGTGAGTACACCTACGGTATTCTCATAAAAGTGAGGGATACCGTCAACAAACTCAAGCACTACTTGTCGGCCACTTTTGTCGCCTATACGGTAATGTACTACCGATTCGGCATCAAGTCCTACTACGCGCACTCTACCAGCAGTTACGGCCTCCTTTACCTCGTCCACTGTGGCAAACTGCGATAGCATCCATGTGTTCAGCTGCAGGTCACCTACGCTACAGTCTGCTTCCTCTGGATTATATGGAAGGTAACTGCCGTAATTGGGGAAGAAGAAAAGTCCTGTTGATAATCCTGCCTCGTTTATGCCCTCGGCAATGAATTCCTTTTCCACGACACAGAGTCCCACCACACCATATTTGGCTGTAAACTTCATGCCATTTCTGGCATTTGGCGTATATGATTGCATCTCATGTCCACGAGGGATGATTACATACTCGCTGATGAGCTTCAGTTCGGCTCCTTCGATGGTACGTGCCTGTACATAGCTGCCGTCTTTGGCTGTCAGTGATATGCCGGTACATGCTATTGATGATGTTGCGCTACCGCATAGTGCAGCACAGCCCAAAAGAAAACTTTTTGCCATTGTATTCATACTTTCATTAGCTTTTATAATGTCTGTTTATGCAAACAAACCAAGCTGCAAAAAAGTTTTCTAAAACAATGATTGATACTCAGGGATCTCTTGTAAGAAGGTATAGGAGCGTGTGGGGTAGTCGATGCGACAGCAATAGTGAGCGAGGCCATTGCTCACGATAAGGTAGTCGACTTGCAACACCATGTTGTAGCGGCATATCTGCTCAAACACCTTTTGAGTGATGCTCACCGATGGAGCCTTATATTCTACAATAACGCGAGGACGCAAGGTACGATCATACACCACTGTGTCGCATCGGCGGCTCATGCCGTTGAGCTTGAGCTGTACCTCATTGGCCATGAGCGATTGGGGATATCCTTTGTACTCGATAAGAAAATGTACGAAATTCTGACGTACCCACTCCTCAGGTGTCAATGCGACGTATTGACGACGAATAACATCGAGAATGAACGGTTTGTCGTCCTTCTTTGTTATTTTTTTTTCATACGGAGGTAAGTTTAATTCTAACATTTCGTATATTTGCGGTTAATATGGTCAATGATGGGTAACCATCATGATTCTGCAAAAATATAACAAATATGAAAACAAAGCAAGAAATCGTGGAGAATTGGCTTCCACGCTACACGAAACGCAAACTTGAGGAGTTCAATGAGTATATCTTGCTCACTAATTTCAATAAATATGTAGAACTCTTTGCTGAGAAGTTTGGCGTAGAGGTGGTGGGGCGCGATGCCAACATGACATCGGCCTCGGCTAATGGCATTACCATCATCAACTTCGGCATGGGAAGTCCCAATGCGGCTATCATCATGGATCTACTCAGTGCCGTGAAGCCCAAGGCATGTCTCTTTTTAGGTAAGTGTGGCGGCATAGGCAAGAAACAGCAGCTGGGCGACCTCATACTCCCTTTGGCTGCTATCCGTGGCGAAGGTACATCAAACGATTATCTGCCAGCTGAGGTACCTGCCTTACCGGCATTCATGCTGCAGCGTGCCGTGTCATCCTCCATCCGCGATATGGGGCACGACTACTGGACCGGCACTGTATACTCCACCAACCGTCGTATTTGGGAGCACGATGAAGGTTTCAAGGAGTTCTTGCGTGCCACTCGCGCCATGGCGGTTGATATGGAGACGGCCACCCTTTTTGTCACTGGTTTTGCTAACCGTATACCTACCGGCGCACTCCTTCTTGTATCGGACCAGCCGATGACTCCTGAAGGAGTGAAAACTGAGAAGAGCGACAACCTGGTGACGCAGAACTACGTGAATGACCACCTAAACATTGGTATCGCCTCACTGCGCATGATCATCGACGAGAAGAAAACGGTGAAGCACCTGAAGTTCGACTGGTAAAAATAAAAAAGTAGTCCAAAACAAGAAAGCATCTTTCACAAAAGACCGAATGAGCCTTCCATCGCAGTCGCCCTCACTCTGGCAAGTTCCTTTTTGGTAGCATTCTTTATCTCATTCTTGCCGCCTCTACCTTTCTGAGTGAACTCTTCGTGTCGCTGATAAAAATCAAACTCTGTAAATGCAAATTCTTGCTAAATGTCGGATGATTTTCCTATCTTTGCCATAAGGCTTTCAGCTTCATTTTCCCCGAATTTGACCTTTTTCTGAGGTTCGGGGGATTTCTTATGTCTTTTACTAAGATGCAAAATATCATCATATTAATAATCAATTGGCTGCATTTCTTAAACTATTTTACGACTGACCCTAATTAATCAATAGTTATAAACATTTATCAATAATTATTACCGTATTTTGCCGATGCAGTATCTTTGTGTGTAGAAGAATAACAAAGGGATGCTTCTTCTTATCTACTTATAAGGAGTGAAAAAGAGCCACAGAATGCGTAAAATAAAGCAGTGTGCATCCTGGATTATGAATAAAATTGTAGTATGTTAGTAATAACTCTAGTAGATTATGCTCTTCTGAGAAAAGATTCTTATAAAAAGTGTTGCATCGATGGGTGTTTGTTCGTACCTTCGCGCAACTAAATGTAAAAATGGACTTTGACGTTACTCATAAAAAATAACGAACTGTATATTATATGGAGGACTTTGGACAGCTGGTGATAGCCAAGCGCAACGAACTGTTTGCTTGCGTTGACAAACGCGGATTTGAGGACGATGAGATTGACCGCATACACCGTGCCTATGAACTGGCCGAGGAGGCGCACCGCCCACAACGTCGCAAGAGTGGCGAACCCTACATACTGCACCCCATAGCGGTGGCGATGATCGTGGCCAACGAGATAGGCCTGGGAGCCAACCCGATATGCGCTGCGCTGCTCCACGATGTGGTGGAGGATACCGAACATACGGTGAGGGAGATACGCGAGATGTTTGGCGACGATGTGGCAACGCTGGTGAGCGTGGTCACCAAGCGCAAGGCCGACAACTACGAGACATCCTTGCAGGTGGACAACTACAAGCAGATGTTGCAGTCGATACACTACGATATACGTGCCTTGCTGCTCAAGCTGGCCGACCGCCTGCACAACATGCGCACACTGAAGTCGATGCCTACGCACAAGCAGCTCAAGATAGCGTCGGAGACGGACTACTTCTACGCGCCGCTGGCCAACAGGCTGGGCCTGTATCGCATCAAGACGGAGCTGGAGAACCTGAGCTTCCGATTCCGCCTGCCCAATGAGTATGAAGAGGTGCGCGGACAGATTTCCCGCTACGTGGCGGCCCATGCCGAGGCTGCCGAGGCGTGGATGGCACCCATACGTGCCGCACTGGGACGCCGCGGCATAGTGGCTACGGTGGCCTGCGAGCCGCGCTCGGCATACTCCATATGGGCAAAGATGCAGGAGGACTCGATATCCTTCAGCGAGGTGGAGCACATACGCGTAGTGCATATCGTATACAACAACTGGAAACAGAAGGAGATGACCGAGAAGGAGATGGCACTGCAGGTGTACTCCATCATCACATCGCTCTATACCGAGAAGCCAGGCAGCATGAACAGCTACCTCGACGTGTCGAAGGACAACAACTACCGTAGCCTGCACTGTAAGCTCATGGGCAACGAAGGACGCTGGATGGAGGTGCACATAGCATCGACGGAGATGAAGCGAATATCGAACATCGGATGCCTGGTCGAGCGCGAGCATGGCGTGGACAAGTGGATAGAGAACTTCCGCAACGTGTTGCGCGAGCTGTCCGAGCAGGGACGCTCGGGCGGATTCATGGATGATGTACGCTCGACATTCTACGAGGACGACATCTACGTGTTCACACCCAAGGGCAAGATGGTGATTCTCCCCAAGGGAGCTACGGCCATCGACTTTGCCTTCGAGATACACAACAAGCTGGGCGAGCAGATGAAGTTTGCCGTCATCAACGACAAGCTGTGCTCGGCAAAGACGGTGCTGAGCAAGGGCGACCGCGTGCGCATAGGTACCGACGACGAACCCTCGATAGACAAGTCGTGGCTCGAACATGTGGTGACCTACAAGGCACGCATGGGCGTACGCCGCTTCCTCAACCGCCAGCCCGCCAAGGTGAGCGACGAGTTTGTGATGTGCCCCGTGTGTAACCCCATCTCCGGCGACGAGGTCATCGGATTCCGCCTGTCCGACAACAAGATTGAGGTGCACAAGTGCTTGTGCCGCAAGGCCATAGAGAAGGCTGCGCAGAAGGGCGACAGCATAGAGCGCAGGGTCGACATCACCGAGTTTGAACAGCTTGCCTTCCCCGTACACTTCCACATACGCTCGGTCAACAAGGACCAGTTGCTGCTGGCCATCGTCTCGCTCGTGTCGGAGCAGATGCACCTGAGCCTGGGAAACCTGCACTCGACCATCGAGGACGACATCGTATCGACCGACTTCGAGGTGTATGTCCACTCACATAGCGAGATACAGCAACTGAAGACCGCCCTCGGCGCCTTGCCTAACGTGTATGGATTGAGGACATACTGATACTCTGCAACTCCCCCTCTATAAACAGAGGGAAAGTCAGATGCCTACAATTAAAGGAATCTTATATCGAAACCACTTTTTTAAATAGCTAAGGCCAATAGCTCTAACGCGTGTAGAACTATTGGCCTTTATCTCCCTTTATCTCCTGTTCTTATAACATGGAATCCTCCTTCGTGTACAGCAACTTGTCGCTGGCATTATCATAGGCAACACGGATGTGCTGACCCTCGTGGATGGACTCCTCGATGAGCATCTCCGAAAGCTCGTCCTCGAGGTAAGTCTGCACGGCACGCTTGATGGGGCGGGCACCGTATTGCGGCTCGTAGTCCCTGCGGCTGATGTATGAGCGGGCTTCGCCGTCGACGATGACCTGTATGCCAGCTGTGGCAAGGCGCTGTATGAGCTTGTCCACCTCGAGGTCGGTGATGGTGCGCAGAGCCTTGTCGTCGAGCGTGTCGAAAGTGACAATCTCATCGATACGGTTGAGAAACTCGGGCGAGAAAGTCTTGTTGAGCGCCTTCTGGATGACACTGCGCGAGTGCTCCTTGTCGTCAAACTCCATGTGGGTGGAGAATCCTACGCCACGGCCGAAGTCCTTGAGCTGGCGCGAACCGACGTTCGAAGTCATGATGATGACCGTGTTGCGGAAGTCGACAAGGCGTCCGTTACCATCGGTGAGGCGACCCTCATCAGTAACCTGCAACAGGAGGTTGAAGACATCGGCATGAGCCTTCTCAATCTCGTCGAGCAAGATGATGGAGTAGGGGCGGCGACGTACACGCTCGGTGAGCTGTCCGCCCTCCTCATAGCCCACATAGCCCGGAGGGGCACCCACGAGGCGCGATACGGTGTGCTTCTCCATAAACTCGCTCATGTCCATGCGGATGAGTGCGTCAGTAGAGCCGAACATCTGTCGGGCAAGCTCCTTGGCGAGCAATGTCTTGCCAACACCCGTAGGACCCAGGAACATGAAGGTGCCGATAGGGCGGTTGGGGTCCTTCAAGCCAAGGCGGTTGCGCTGGATAGCCTTCACCAGCTTCTTGATGGCATTCTCCTGCGCGATGACGGTATGGTTAAGCGCGTCGCGCATGCCCTTGAGGCGCATGCCCTCGGATTGCACCATACGCTGAACGGGAATGCCCGATATCATCGATACCACCTCGGCAATCTGCTCCTCGTCGACCGTCTCGCGATGCTCCTTGAGCCCAGCCTCCCAGTTGCGCTTCATCTCGGCCAACTCGTTCTCGAGGCGGCGCTCCATGTCGCGATAGTCGGCCGCCAGCTCATAGTCCTGATTCTTCACGGCGAGGTTCTTCTGATTGTGGGCATCGGCAATGCGGGCCTCCTGCTCCTCAATCTCCTGAGGCACCTGAATGTTGGTCAGGTGTACACGCGAGCCAGCCTCGTCCATCACGTCGATGGCCTTGTCGGGGAAGCAGCGGTCGGTGATGTAGCGCTCCGATAGCTTCACGCAAGCCTCGATGGCCTCGTCGGTGTAGCGCACATTGTGGTGGTCCTCGTAGCGGTCCTTGATATTTGTCAATATATGGATGGTCTCCTCAGCATCGGGCGACTCTACAAGCACCTTCTGGAAGCGGCGCTCCAGGGCACCATCCTTCTCGATGGTCTTGCGGTACTCATCGAGCGTGGTGGCACCGATGCACTGTATCTCGCCACGGGCAAGGGCAGGCTTCAGCATGTTGGCAGCATCCATGGAGCCGGCTGCGGATCCTGCTCCCACGATGGTGTGTATCTCGTCGATGAAAAGGATGATGTTGGGGCTCTTCTGCAGCTCGTTGAGGATGGAGCGCAAGCGCTCCTCGAACTGTCCGCGATACTTGGTACCTGCCACCACGGAAGCCATGTCGAGCATCACTACACGCTTGTCGAAGAGAATGCGCGACACCTTCTTCTGCACGATGCGCAGAGCCAGTCCCTCCACGATGGCCGATTTACCCACACCGGGCTCGCCTATGAGCACGGGGTTATTCTTCTTGCGGCGGCTCAGGATTTGGGCGATGCGCTCAATCTCCTTCTCGCGTCCGATGACTGGGTCGAGCTTGCCCTCTGCGGCTGCGCGTGTCATGTCCACACCGAAGTTGTCAATCACGGGAGTATCGCTCGAAGTGCGTGATGCCTGCTGAGTGGCCGATGCTGCCGACGACTGTCCAGCTCCGGCGCGATGCTCGGTGGGGAACTCATCGTCTTCGTCGTCCTCATCGTCGATGAAGCTTCCGCTGGGCGTGTCAGACTTGATGGAGAGCAGACTGATGATTTTGTCATAACTGACATCGTTTTGTGTCAAAACGTCAGCCGCCATATTGTGATTGTCTCTAAGGATTGCCAATAGCAGATGCTCGGCACCAACCTCGGGCTGCTTGAGCATGCGGGCCTCAAGAATGGAGAGGCGCATGATCTTGTTGGCAATGCTGTTGAGGTCGGGCATCTGTGCGTGGTCGTTGAAGGTGTTGCTACGCTCGATGTCGCTCTCGAGCTGTCGCTTCACATACAGAAGGTCAGTGTGAAGCTTCACCAGGAGGTCCACAGCCAGGTTATTGCCGTCCCTGAAGATGGCCAGCAGCAGATGTTCGGCACCGATGTAGTCGCAATGCAGGCGGTTAGCCTCCTCACGGCTATAGGTGAGTATGTCTGATAATTTCTGTGAATATTGTCCGTTCATATTCTGTCTCGTTAGTTTTTCGATACAAAGATAACACGCAAAATGGTGTCTCCCCATACCTTTTATAAATTATTATTCACAAATAACATGCCACAACTTGTATGTATGACAAATTAACCGCCACTTTGTTCTGTCCAAAGTCGGGTATTTGGGTGTGAACATACCGAAAATGAGACCTTAAGAGGCCGAAAAAGCATTATTTTTTGAAAAAATGTAAAATAATGGGAAAAGTTTAGGTTTTATCTAAATAAAAATTGCTACTTTTGGGTCACCTTACATTTATATAATATAAGCTATGGGATATATTAGATTCGACAAGACGTTAATGACGAACTTGGAAGAGTCACTCCCTCGCGAGATATTGCGTACCAACCGGTCGGGAGCATACCACTGCTCTACTATCGTGGATTGCAATACAAGAAAGTACCATGGACTACTCGTTATCCCCATTCCCGAAATGGACGATGAGAATCACGTGTTGCTTTCAAGCCTCGACGAGACAGTGATTCAGCATGGCGCCGAGTTTAATCTGGGCGTACACAAGTATTCGGGTACAAACTTCAGCCCCCAGGGCCACAAGTACATCCGAGAGTTTCAATGGGAGCGAGTACCGACCACCATCTACCGTGTCGGTGGCGTAATCCTCAAAAAGGAGAAGGCTTTCGTACATCACGAGAACCGTATCCTCATCCGTTACACTTTGCTTGAAGCCCATTCGGCCACTACCCTGCGCCTGCGCCCCTTCCTGGCCTTCCGCAGCGTACGTCAGTTTACACATGAGAACTGGCAGGTCAACAAGGAGTATCAGGTGGTGGACAACGGTATCAAGACATGCATGTATCCGGGCTATCCCGAACTCTATATGCAGACCAACAAGAAGAGCGAGTTTGTATACAACCCCGACTGGTACCGTGGCATGGAGTATCCTAAGGAGCAGGAGCGTGGCTACCACTTCAACGAAGACCTCTACGTGCCCGGCTACTTCGAGGTACCCATCAAGAAGGGTGAGACCATCGTCTTCTCTGCCGGTGTGTCAGAGGCCTCTTCACGCAAGCTCAAGCAGATGTTTGAGCACGAGTACGAGATTCGTCCTCCACGCGATACATTCAAGAATAGCTTGCTCATTGCGGGACATCAGTTCCACAACCTTCAGGGCGACCGCCACTACATCCTTGCAGGCTATCCTTGGTTCAAGTGCCGCGCTCGCGACATGTTCATCTCGCTTCCGGGCTTGACCCTTGCTGTAGATGAGATGAACGAGTTCCAGTCGGCCATGAAGACCGCTGCCGAGGCTATCAACGACTTCATCAATGAACGCCCCAGCGAGTGCAAGATATATGAGATGGAGCACCCCGACGTGTTGCTCTGGGCTGTATGGACACTGCAGCAGTATGCCAAGAAGACCTCGCTCAAGCGATGCTGGGACGAGTATGGCACCCTGCTCCAGGATGTCATCGAATACATCCGTCGTGGCAAGCACGACAACCTCTTCCTCCACGACAATGCCCTGCTCTATACCAACGGTAAGGACAAGGCAGTGACCTGGATGAACTCTACCGCTCACGGTCGTCCCGTAGTGCCTCGTACCGGATATGTGGTAGAGATCAATGCTTTGTGGTACAACGCCCTGCGCTTCGTATCAGAGCTCTGTCATGTGGGTGGCAATGAAGATATGTCAGAGACGTTGAACGACCTCGCTCAGCGCTGTCAACTCTCATTCGTTGGCACGTTCCTCAACGAGCATGGATGGCTCTACGACTTCGTGGATGGCGATACTCCCGATTGGAGCGTACGTCCCAACATGATTTTTGCCGTCGCTCTCGAGTACTCACCCCTCGACCGCAAGCAGCAGAAGAGCGTGCTCGATATCGTTACCAAGGAGCTCCTCACCCCGAAAGGCCTCCGCTCACTCAGCCCCAAGAGCTTCGGCTACAACCCCAACTATGTGGGGCCGCAAGTTGAACGCGACTATGCCTACCATCAGGGTACCGCATGGCCTTGGCTCGGTGGCTTCTACATGGAGGCATACCTGCGCATCCACAAGATGAGCGGTCTCTCGTTCGTAGAGCGCCAGCTCATCGGCTTCGAGGATGAGATGACATCACACTGTATCGGCTCAATCCCCGAGCTGTTCGATGGCAATCCACCGTTCCGTGGACGCGGTGCCGTAGCCTTCGCCATGAACGTGGCCGAGATACTGCGCATATTGGATGTATTAAAGGAGTATGATATTTAACAAATAGGAGGAACGATATATGAAAGTATTAATGTTCGGTTGGGAGTTTCCTCCTAAGATATATGGAGGTCTCGCAGTTGCCAGTTATGGTATAACGAAGGGATTAAGCCTTCAGGGCGATGTGGAAACCACCTTCTGTCTGCCCAAGCCCACGGGCGAAGAAGAGAGGTTCCTGAAAATTATAAACATGAGTCAGGTTCCTGTTGTATGGCGCGATGTCAATTACGATTGGATCAAGGATAGGTTCGTTGGCCATACGGCAGAGGACTACTATCGTTTCCGCGACCATCTCTATGCCGATTTCAATTATCTGCAAGGCCTCGACGATATGGGCTGCATACAGTTTGCCGGTGGTTATCCCAGCAATCTGCATGACGAGATTAACAACTTCAGCATCATTTCAGGCGTTTTGGCCCGTAGTGAGGAGTTCGACTTGATTCACGCTCACGACTGGCTCACATACCCCGCAGGTGTACATGCCAAGATGGTAAGCGGTAAGCCATTGTGCATCCATGTACATGCTACCGACTTCGACCGCTCTCGTGGTCAAGTTAACCCCACGGTGTACAGCATCGAGAAGGACGGCATGGACCATGCCGACTGCATCATGTGCGTGTCGGAGCATACCCGTCAGACCGTCATTCATCAGTATCACCAAGACCCGCGCAAGTGCGTGGCCATGCACAATGCCGTTTATCCACTCAGTCAGGAGTTGCAGGATATCGTCCCCAATAAGAACCCCAAGGAGAAGGTGGTTACCTACCTGGGACGTATCACCATGCAGAAGGGTCCCGAATACTTCGTGGAAGCTGCTGCCAAGGTGCTCCAGCGCACCCACAACATCCGTTTCTGTATGGCCGGTAGCGGCGATATGATGAACGCGATGATTCGCTTGGCTGCCGAGCGCGGCATTGCCGACCGCTTCCACTTCCCCGGCTTCCAGAAGGGACGTCAAGTATATGAGGCCTACAAGAATTCCGATGTGTTTGTGATGCCGTCCGTATCTGAGCCATTCGGTATTGCCCCCTTGGAGGCTATGCAGTGCGGTTGCCCCTCCATCATTTCAAAGCAGTCCGGTTGCGGCGAAATCCTGGACAATGTCATCAAGGTCGACTACTGGGACATCAACGCCTTGGCCGATGCCATGTATAGCGTATGTACCAACGAAGCCCTCTACAACTACCTCTCTGAGGAAGGCATCAAGGAGGTCGACCGTATCACATGGGAGAAGGTTGGCTTGCGCATACGCGAGTGCTACAATCAGCTTTGTGGTCGTGGCTATTTCAACAATGACGACTACCTCAATGCGGTAAAACATATAAGATAAGAGGCGATTACGCTTAAAACAAAAGAATTCAAAAGATTAAATATTCAAGTTATGAAAACTATATGTCTTTATTTTGAGATACATCAGATCGTTCATCTGAGACGGTACCGCTTCTTTGATATAGGTACCGACCACTACTACTACGATGACTATGCCAACGAGAGTAGTATCAGCGATATAGCAGAGCGTTCCTACGTGCCCGCTCTCACCACCCTGCTCGACATGATCAAGAGCAGCAACGGATACTTCAAGGTAGCCTTCTCACTCTCAGGTGTAGGCCTCGAGCAGCTCGAGCGCTATGCTCCCCAGGTAGTTGAACTCCTCCAGGAAATCAACAAAACCGGCTGCTGCGAATTCCTCGCCGAGCCCTACTCACACGGTCTCTCCTCACTGGCCAACGAAGAATGCTTCCGCAGCGATGTTGACCGCATGTGCAAGAAGATTAAGCAGGTATTTGGTAAGACTCCCAAGGTATTCCGCAACTCAAGCCTTATCTACAGCGACGATATAGGTGCTCAGGTAGCCGCTATGGGTTTCAAGGGCGTGCTCACCGAAGGTGCCAAGCATATCCTCGGTTGGAAGAGCCCCCACTACCTCTATCACGCCAATACCAACCCCAACCTCAAGGTGTTGCTCCGCGACTTCAAGCTCTCTGACGATATCTCACTCCGCTTCTCCAACACCTCTTGGGATGCTTATCCCTTGATGGCAGGTACATACATGGATTGGATTGCCGCTACTCCCGCCGAGGAGGAGGTAATCAACATCTTCATGGAGCTCTCTGCCCTCGGTATCTTCCAGCCCCTGAGCTCCAATATCCTCGAGTTCTTCAAGGCGCTGCCCGAGTGTGCCCGTGAGCGCGGCATCTCGTTCTCTACCCCGAGCGAGGTCATCAAGAACTACAAGTCGGTAGGTCCCGTTGACGTTCCTTACCCCATGTCGTGGGTCGACGAGGAGCGCGACATCAGCTGCTGGCTGGGCAACACCATGCAGCGCGAGGCCTTTAACAAGCTCTATAGCGTGGCCGACCGCGTGCTCATTGGTCTCGACAAGCGCATCAAGCAAGACTGGGACTACCTGCAGGCAAGCAACAACTTCCGCTTCATGACCACCAAGGAGAACAGCGTGGCTATGAACCGCAGCATCTACGACTCACCCTACGATGCCTTTACTAACTACATGAATATCCTCGGCGACTTCATCAGCCGCGTCAACTCACTCTACCCCATAGACATCGACAACGAGGAACTCAATGCCCTGCTCACCACCATCAAGAACCAGGATGAGGAGATCGAGGCACTCACCAAGGAGTTGGAGAAAATCAAGGGCGTCACTCTCCCCACTGCCGAGGAGAAACCCAAGAAAGCTCCTGCCAAGAAGCCCGCTACCAAGAGAGCTTCCGCAAAGAAAGCTGAGTAATATAAGTAAATAGTTTATAGTAGGAAGGCACGTATAGTGATTGTACGTGTCTTTCTTTTATTAGAACATTTATACATACTCACAACTCTACACTTATTTCATCGCCTGAATAGGTAATTGTATGGCCTATGGCATTAGGACTGAAAGGTTGTGCATGAAGGACATCGATGAGTACTATGGTGATAGTGCGGGTGGGGAGCATACCGCTGAACGAACCTTCTCGGGCTTCAATGGTGAGAGTACGTGTGTCATCATTCCAGTTGATGGGGATATGGCTGTAGGCTCCCTGCTCATAGTTGTAGTTGGTTCCCTCGTCTTCGTATAGGGTGAAGGTGCCGTCTGCTCCAGCATAGACGTATAGTGTTAGGTGTTCGGGATGTCCTGCTGCAGTGGAGCTGATGGCTGGCCCTGTAGGTATGATACTGCCAGCCTTTACATAAAGTGGTATTTGTTCATAGGGTGCAGACATAAGTTTACGTTCACAGCCTTTGCTCACATGAGTCCCTGTGTAGAAGTCGTACCATCCGCCTGGGGTTTCTGGGAAAGTGATTTTTCGCTCGCGAACTTCATACTCGGTAACAGGGGCTACCATCAGAGCAGGGCCGAAAAGGTATTGATCGCTGATGTCATAGACTTCGGACTGAGCCATGAAGTCCATAATGAGGGGACGCATAATGGTGTAGTCGTTGTGCCAAGTCATGCCCGCTAATGTGTAAATGTAGGGCATTAGATGATAGCGCAAGCGTAAGTAGAAGGCAATGCTCTCATAGGCAGGATGTCCCTTCGGAGCAATGTGCCAGGGTTCGCGGTAGGGGTATTGGCCATGTGAACGGTAGAGAGGGCAAAACGCACCAAACTGGTGCCAACGGGTGTTTAGTTCGCGCCATTCGCGCAGATCGGCACTTTCGGTAGTAAGACCTTTGTTACTTTGGGCCAGATATTCCTTAAAGGCATTTTCATAACGTCGTTCAACGCAGAATCCACCAATGTCCATTGTCCAATAGGGAATGCCACATACTGCAAAATTGAGTCCTGCAGAAATTTGTGCCTTGAGGTCTTCCCAGCGTGTAGCGATGTCGCCGCTCCAAGTGGCTGTAGAGTAGCGCTGCAGACCTGAAAAACCTGAACGCGTGAGCAAGAATACGCGTCGATTGGGGTCGGCACCACGTTGTCCTTCGTAGATGCCTTGGGCATTGACAAGTGCATAGGCATTAAAGTATTGTGTCGATGGCCCTAGAGCTGTAGGGCCACATAATGCTTTGCGATAGTCGAGTGGGGTGCAATCGCGTATGTTGGGTTCACTGGCATCCATCCACCAAGCGTCAATGCCTAAGGGATAGAGCGTACGCTCCATCTGTTGCCAGAAGAGTTGGCGGGCACCTTTGCTATAGGCATCGTAGAATCCGTAGTGGTATCCGCGGCCTATCCAGTCGCGCAGACTATCGTTTACGGACTGACGGTATATCCAGCCCTGCTCGTCGAACTGGCGGAAATGCTCGGTAGAGGTATAGAACTTGGGCCATACGGAAATCATCATACGTGCATCGAGCGCATGCACCGAATCGACCATAGATTGTGGGGTAGGGAAGCGTGTCTCATCAAATTCATGACTGCCCCATTCAGCTTCGCGCCAGTAACTCCAATCGAGCACGATGTTGTCAATGGGAAGTTCCCTTCGGCGGAATTCATTTAGTGTGCTCAACAGCTCATCCTGTGTTTTGTAGCGCTCACGGCTCTGCCAATATCCCATTGCCCACTTGGGCATAACTTGTGCTTTGCCAGTGAGTGTACGATAGCCACTTATGATGGAGTCGGGGCTTTCTGATGCTATCACGTAGAAGTCGAGCTGTGGTGTCATCTCGCTCCACCAGCGTTGGTCACCTTGAGCTTTGTCTGTGTCGGGAGCATATGCCCTTAGTGCGCAGTACGATTCTCCTCCATCAGGATGCCAAGAGATCTTTATTCTTGATCGCCTCCCTGGCTGTAACTTGTATGTGAACTTGCGCGTGTTGGGATTCCATGCTGTGCGCCATACCTCTGGCATCACGTTAACACCATCAATCTGTACCTGCATATAGCCTGCGTAGTAGAGCTGGAAGTCGATAGCTACAGGCGTGGTGTCATTACCTGCATACATAATCTCTCCTTCGTAAGTTACTTCGGATCCATATAGTGGAAATCCTTCTGGCAGGTTTTTGATGGTAGTGAGGTCAGCAAAGTAGAGTGAGTCTTCGCGTCGTACGATGCGCTGCTTGCCATTGGCGCTAACATAGGTTCCCGTAAGTGCTCCCTCCTTGCCCTCTATATCGTATAGGGTGAACAGACGATTCAGTTGGGCATAGTCTTCTGGGTGGCCCCATCGACAGAGCGAGTAGGTGTCGAGCAATAAACCATAACCCTTGGTGGAGAGGATGAAGGGTATTGATACCTTGGTGTTGTATTGGAACAATTCCTCGTTCTTCTCCTTGTAATTCCATTCGTCGGCCTGATGCTGTCCTAAACCATAGAATGCTTCATCCTGTGGCGACTCGAAGTGCAGCCATGTTGAATAGCCCTTACTCTCCTCTATTTTAATTGGAGAGAATCTCATACCATCCTCGGTCATGGAGAGTAGGGGCGTGTCATCGAGTCGAGTCATCCATACGCGCCCCGTACTGTGCAGTACATGTGCCTTTATCTTCTCGGTAGTCAGTGTTACCGTATCTCCATTGTGATATACTGCGAACGTGGGTGGAGGTGTAGAGAGCACGCCATCCTGTAGCATCAAACTTGTAATATCGGTAAAGCGGCGTTCGGGCGTGGCTGTTACATGAATAATGTTGGGCGTAATAGCCTCCAGGCGCACCTTTTGTGGAGCGCCCTTGCTGCTGTTGACTATGCGCACTTCGACTCCTCGCTCAGTTTGGCTATAGGGTGCCGAACAGGCTAATAGAAGCGATGTGGCTGCGATTGCAAACAGCTTGTATGCTCTCATAGGACGCTACCTTACAATGCCATGAGCACAAGTATCTGTGCCGTGATTACACGGAGGAACATGGTGAGCGGATACACCGTTGAGTAGGCTACAGAGGCTTGGTTGTTTCCACAAATCTCGTTGCTATAGGCTAGCGCTGGAGGATCGGTCATGGCACCAGAGATGAGACCAGCGATAGTGAAATAGCTGAGTTTGCAAGCTTTGCGTGCGACGATGCCGATAGTAAGACAGGGAATGATTGTGATGAGGAAGCCATAGAGTATCCACCAGTAGCCACCTCCAATGATAGTATCGATGAATCCATCGCCTGCACCGATACCTACAGCGGCCAAGAAGAGAGTGATACCTATCTGACGTATCATTTTATTGGCAGATGAGGTGGTGTAGGTGACGAGCTTGAACTGTGGACCAAACTTGGAGATAAGGATAGAAACGATGAGCGGACCACCAGCAAGACCGAGTTTCACAGGTACCGGTACATTGGGGATGAAGATGGGGAGTGATCCCAATACAACACCGAGTGCGATACCAAGGAATATGGCTGCAAGGTTAGGTTCTTCGAGACGCTTCACAGAGTTACCCATGAGGCGTGAAATCTTTTCTATACTCTTGGGCTTGCCCACTACAACTACGCGGTCGCCTAGCTGAAGTAGCAGGTGAGGTTCTGCGATGAGGTCAACACCTGCACGGCTGATACGTGAGATGGTGACGTTGAATGTTTGGCGCAACTTAAGGTCACCCAGACGCTTGCCGTTGATGGCAGGGTTGGTGATGACAAAGCGTTCTGCCGTAAGATTATTGGCTTCAATGGCATCCCATTCGGCCATATTCATGTCGATGCGAGGACCTATAAGAAATGTCAATGCCTCAACTTCGAGCGGATTGGCCACGAGGAAGAGCTTGTCGCCCATGCCTAATTTCGTATTCGATTCGGCCAACTCAATGTCGTGGGTCTGCTCATGGAGTACGCGGGTGATTACGCACTTACGGCCAAAGAGTTCCTGAATCTCCCGAATCGTGTGTCCGCAAACAGAGTCGTTGTGTACCTCAAGAGTAACTGCCTCAAGCGATTCGGCATTCTCCTTGTTACGCTCCATCATGATTCGGCGCTCGTTGTCGAAGTTGACACGGAAGATATGTTTCAGTACGATGATGCAGAGGATGATACCCACAACACCCAACGGATAGGCTACAGCATAGCCTTGGGCGATAGTGGTGTTGGTCTGTCCTGTCATGTCATAGAAGGTCTGCTGGGCAGCACCCATACCCGGCGTGTTGGTGACAGCACCGCTGAGCACGCCAATCATGCTGATGAGGTCCTGCCCTGTTATAAGGTGGATAGCATAGGTAACGCAGCAACCCAGTAGTACGATACCTGCTGCCAGCATATTGAGCGTTATGCCTCCTTTACGGAACGAGGAGAAGAAACCGGGACCTACCTCAAGACCGATAGAATATATAAAGAGGATAAGGCCAAATTCCTTGACGAAATGTGAAGTGACGGGATCGAGCACGAAACCTAAGTGTCCGGCAAGAATGCCTACAAAAAGAATCCATGTGACACCGAGAGATACGCCACCAAATTTAATTTTGTTGAGACAGAGTCCTCCTGCAATGACAAGGGCTACAATGAAAACGGAGTGGGCTACACCACTGCCACTGAATAGATTAACCAACCATTCCATGATGTACTAATCCTTTCGTTTTTTCCAAAAAACCTTTTTGTGAATACCTTAAATGTTACTAATTTTTCTTAGCGACTGCAAAGTTACCCCCTTTTTATGGATAAAAGAAAGGAAATTGAAAGGATTTTTTTACAAATGTAAAAACAATAGGACGAATACCTATACGAGTTCCCACTACTCCTCCACCTTGTCCTCATTCTAAATCGAATGCAAGGATGAGGTATTAAGAAGACCATATGAAGTAACTTACTGCTTATTGTTACGTTTGAAAAGTTTAGTTTTTTACGAAACGCAAGGAAATCCTGTACAAAAATTTTGTAGCATAATGTAAGGGAAACCCTGCGGTTTGCTTACATGGTGTTGAAATCGGGAGTATAAACTTTTCCGTTCTCGCGGCAGATTGTCATCGGTTCCTTGTTTCTTGCTGACGCTTTGCATTTTCCTAATCGCTCATGGCGGCGTTCTTTTCGTTTGCCTTGGGGATTGGGCGGGAAGATTGCAAGGATTCTCTATTCCTTTTCTCTTGTGAACATAAATTGCCGTAAATTGGCCATAAATTTTCATGAATGATTATGGACTAGGCCTATTCCTCCCAGAAGTCATCCAGTAAACCTGAGACCTCATCTATTGCATCCTTCAAGAAATCAAAAGTCTCAGTGGCCGCATTTCGTACTATTTCCTTATTGATAGTCTTGTTTAATTCCTCTACATATGCCCTTTTGTCAATAGTCATATCTCTTGAATACAAGATATATTCGTTCTTCAACTTGTTGTAAACAGTTATCGCATTTTCCCATTCTTCCGCCGTATAAGTTGAAGCATTCGTTATTATATCAGTAGTGAATTGTTGGTATCTATTAAGATATTTGTCCTTTTCTGAGTAACAGGAAACAAGGCATAGACACATTAATAGAATTGTAAGTTGATAGAATCTCATTGTAGTTCTTATTTATTCGTTTAATACTAATCGGAAGCCTATAGTTTCGGCAGATCCATCATATTTCTTGCTTCCCCGATAAATCGTACGACAATATGAGGGTGTGTTCTTATATCCTCCGCCACGTATAACTCTATTTTCACCACCGTCATTAACGGGATTCTTTTCCCCTGAATAAGAATAATTACTACATTAGTGTCCTATTAAAATCCACTGTTATCTCTATAGGTATTTGAGCAACAGCTGTTTATGGCAATATTTAAAAGAAACGGATTTGAAATTAAACTTCTGAAAAAGTTGATTCTCTAAAAGAATACCATTGTTCTTTATCAGCAAGTTACAAAACTCATTTTCTCAAAAATATCTTGGATAATAATTTAACGGGACACTAGTGAAGTTCCTTCAATGAATCAGTATTTTCCATAAATATTTGTTTTTTTTAATTGTTAATTCAGCTTATCACCATATAGCCTTAACCTCCACCTTTGAATTAATAAACTTAGGCATAGCCATACCTATGTCTGCTCCGATATAGGTTGGATCACACACTAAATAACGCTGACCATTAAGTGAGACATAGTTTCCTGAAATTGTTTCGGGGAAGTGAACCGCCGTAGCTAAGTGCCCCGGATAGTGAAGCAAA
>JAFTVE010000046.1 GCA_017465905.1 Bacteroidaceae bacterium
CAAGAGATGTCTGTGAAGCAGATAATGGAGGCCATAGGTCTGAAACATAGACCAACATTCTTGGAGAACTACCTCAATCCATCTATAGCTAACGGATATGTGCGACTGCTCTATCCAAACTCGCCCCAACACCCTCGTCAAAAGTATTTACTCACGGTGAAGGGGATAGCTGTGTATAACGAACTCAAATCGGATATTTCCGATACTGTTTCAAAAGTTTTTTGATTCTAAATACCTTAAGGCAATATCGTTTCTAATTCAAACTACTACCCAATTTACGGCAATTTATGTTCACAAAAGAAAGGAATAGGGGAATCCTTGCCATCATTCCGCCCAATCCCCAGGCCAAGTGAAAAGAACGCAGCCATGAGCGATTAGGATTTTTCAGAAAGTAAGCGAAACGTGAGTTTTTGAGTTTAAAAGTTTTTGAGTTGGGCAAGTCTATACTTCCGATTTCTGTGCCGTGCAAGCAATCCGCAGGATTTGCTTTACAATCTGCTACAAAATTTCTGTACAGGATTTCCTTGCGTTTCGCTCCATAAGGCCGTTTAGGGACAGCAGATTTGTTACATTTTCGTTAAATTTCATCGAGCGTGGCCGCAAAGTCGAGATTTCTCCCTATCTTCGCAGTGTAATAATAAGATGGTAAGCTATGGCCGAACGCATACTGATAGTGGATGACGAGGAGACCCTGTGCGAGGTGCTGAAACTAAACCTCGAGAATGAGGGCTACGACGTGGACATTGCCTTCAGTGCCGAGGAGGCATTGACCTACGACCTGAAAGGCTATTCACTGATACTGCTCGACATTATGATGGGCGAGATAAGCGGTATCAAGATGGCAAAGATGCTGAAGGCCGATGTGGCTACGGCAGATATACCTATCATCTTCTGCACGGCACGCGACTCGGAAGATGATATGGTGATGGGGCTCAACATCGGTGCCGACGACTACATCATGAAGCCTTATACCGTGCGCAATGTAATAGCACGGGTCAAGAGCGTGCTACGGCGTACCGCAGGGCACAAGAGCAGTGCCATAGCGGAAAAACCTCATGTGCTAAAGGTGGAGGGGCTGTGCCTCGACCTCGAGTTCAAGCGCTGCACGGTGGATGGCGAGGAGGTGAAGCTGGCCAAGAAGGAGTTTGAACTACTGGCCTATCTCATCAGCCACCGGGGTAAGATATGCTCGCGCGAACAGATACTGAGCCGCGTGTGGAGCGATGAAGTGGTGGTGCTCGACCGCACCATCGACGTGAACATTACCCGCCTGCGCTCGAAGATTGGCACATACGGCTCGTATATAGTAACCCGCTCAGGATTCGGATATGGCTTCCGCGAATAGGCTCTCCTTTCACAAACGGCTCTTCGTGCAGCTCATCGCCTTCTCATGGGCTATCGTGCTATGCTTCGTTGGATTCCAGTATCTGAGGGAGAAGGAGTACAAGTCGGAGTTCCTGAGCGCCCAACTGCAACAGTACAACCACCATCTGCTGGTGGCCGTCGAGGAGGGCGAACCGTACGAAGAGTATGTAGCCTCGCATGAGAAACCCTTCGATGACCTGCGCATAACACTCATCACCCTCTCGGGAGCGGTCATCTACGACAACACCATCTCTATAGACTCGCTCGACAATCACCACAGCCGTCCTGAGGTGGCAGCTGCCCTCAAGCATGGCTCGGGTTACCACATTGGGCGCCACTCCACCAGCGACGGGCGGCAGTACTTCTACTCTGCCACGCGGGGCGAACGAGTCGTCGTGCGCACGGCCATCCCATACTCGAGTACCCTGCGCACCCTGCTCGAAGCCGACTGGACTTTTCTGCTGATAATGATATCCGTCAGCCTGGCCATGAGTGTCGTGGCCTATTTCACTACCCGTAAGCTGGGCAAGGACATTGAGCGCGTCAACCACTACGAAGCCGAGCAGGAGAAAAACCGCCTCAAACGCCAACTCACCAATAACATCAACCACGAGCTCAAGACTCCCGTAGCTTCCATACAAGTGTGTCTCGAAACCCTGCTCTCGGGCATAACGCTCAGCGAGGAGAAGCAGATGGAGCTCATAGAACGCTGCTACACCCACACCGAGCGTCTGCGCCGCCTGCTGGAGGAGGTGTCGCTCATCACACGCATGGAAGATGGCAGCGCACTCATCGGCAAAGAGCCCGTCGTCATCAACAGCATCATCCATGAGATAGCCTGCGAACTGAACGTCATGCCCGAGGAGGAGCGCCTATATCTGCATACCGACTTCCCCGAGCAGGTGACCATAGAGGGCAACCTGTCGCTCATCGGCTCTATCTTCCGCAACCTCACGGAGAATGCCATTGCCTACTCAGGCGGGCGTAACATCTACATCACACTCACCGCGAACGACGAGCGGCAGTGCAGCATACGCTTCGAAGACGATGGCTGTGGAGTGGGAGAGGAGCAGCTCACCCGACTGTTTGAGCGCTTCTATCG
Source organism: Bacteroidaceae bacterium (assembly GCA_017465905.1). GTDB lineage: Bacteria > Bacteroidota > Bacteroidia > Bacteroidales > Bacteroidaceae > UBA1189. The sequence continues at coordinate 2,468 of JAFTVE010000046.1, forward strand.
GGTCGACAAGGGCCGCTCGCGCCAGAAGGGGGGTACGGGGCTCGGACTCTCTATAGTGAAGCACGCCGTACAGTTTCACGGAGGCACCATCACTGCCACCAATCGCCCGGAAGGCGGCCTGCGCTTTGACTTCTCGCTGAGAAAGTGAGGGACGAAGAGTCTCTTTGCCTTGCTCGCTCATAGCAAGCGGCATCGGCCACAGCGCTTCATAAATGGCTCCTTCGTCCGATTATTGAGGCGCAAGTCTTGGAGAATCGGAGCATATTATATATATTTGTCCCATAAATCTTTTTACTTATGAAACAGACAAGAAGAGTATGGGGCTGTATGGCCATAATGGCTGCCTTGGCAGCTTGTGCCCCCAAGAATGTGCCGGTAGAGACCGGTGAGTTTGCTCCCGACTGGGAGAGCCTGAAGCAATGGGAATGTCCCGAGTGGTTCAAGGATGCCAAGTTTGGTATCTGGGCGCACTGGGGACCGCAGTGTCAGGCGATGCGGGGCGACTGGTATGCCCGACACATGTACTACGACGGACATTGGCAGAACAGTTGGCACAAGGAGCACTTTGGCGACCCATCGGAATATGGCATGAAGGAGCTCATACGCGACTGGAAGGCCGAGCGCTGGCAGCCCGACTCGCTGGTAGCGCTCTACAAGAGCGTGGGGGCTCGCTACTTCTTCACCCTCGGCCAGCACCACGACAACTTCGACCTCTGGGACTCGCCCTATCAGGAGTGGAACTCGGTGAACATGGGCCCCAGGCGCGACATCGTGGGCGAGTGGGCTGAGGCATGCGAGAAGTATGGCCTGCCACTGGGCATCAGTATGCACGGCAGCCACACCTGGATGTGGATGGAGAAGGCGCAGGACTATGACGGTAACCTCACCAAGGCCGACGGCAAGGGACAATGGTGGGAGGGCTACGACCCACAGGAACTCTATGCACAATGCCACGAACACAGCGAAGGCTGGGAGCGAGAGGGCAGCATACATGCCCAATGGGGATGGCAGAACGGTGCTTCGCTACCCTCGGAGGAGTACAAGATGAAGTTCCAGAATCGTGTGCTCCAGTGCATCAACGACTACGCCCCCGATATGCTCTACTTTGACGATACGGTGCTGCCCTTCTACGGATGCGACGACCGGGTGGGGCTCAATATCCTGGCACACTACTACAACCGCAGCGCTCGCCTCAATGGCGGCCAGCAGCAGGTGGTGGCTATGGGCAAGGTGCTGGAGGAAGAGCACAAGGACCTGATGATGTGGGATGTGGAGCGCGGCGCTCCCGACCGTGCGCAGGAGAAGTACTGGCAGACCTGCACCTGCATAGGTAGCTGGCACTACGACATCGCCATATATAATGAGAATCGCTACAAGAGTGCCGAGCAGGTAATCTCCATGCTGGTAGATATCGTCAGCAAGAACGGTAACCTGCTGCTCTCGGTGCCTGTACGTGGCGACGGCTCCATCGACGATAAGGAGATGGCCATACTGGCCGACATCAAGGCGTGGATGGACGTGAACGGTAGCTCCATCTATGGTACACGCCCCTGGAAGACCTTTGGCGAAGGCCCCTCGGCTGAGGCTTCGCGCCCCATCAATGCGCAGGGGTTCAATGAGAACAACAACTACTCGGCTGCCGATGTACGCTTCGTACAACGTAACGATACCGTGTTCACCACCATCATGCGCTGGCCCGAGGTGCGCACCTATACCATAAAATCATTAGGCCCGGCATCGCCCCACTATAACGGTGAGGTGGCAGGCGTAGAGCTGCTGGGCTATGGCGCAGTGCCCTTCACCAACAGTCCCGAAGGCCTCGTAGTGACACTCCCCGAAAAGAATACCAATGCCATTGCTCCCGTGCTGGCTGTAAGTTTTTAATTAGGAGCCAGAAGCCTTGATGCAAAGCCTTGATAATTGGCATTTAACCTCTTCGGTAGGCAATTCTCAACTTTCAATTTTCAATTTTTAAAATGACCGGATACAACTCAAAACAGCACCCTGTGCCCGTGAAGCGCTACTGCCGCACCATGGACCTCAAACCTGATAATGCGCTCATACGCGAGTACATTCACCGCCATAGCGAAGGCGAGGCGTGGCCCGAAATCCTTGGCGGCATACGCGAGGTGGGCATCCTCGAAATGGAGATATACCTGCTTGGCAATCGCCTGTTTATGATCGTGGAGACTCCCCTCGACTTCGACTGGGACAGCGCCATGGCACGCCTGGCCACCCTGCCGCGCCAGCAGGAGTGGGAAGACTATATGGCTATCTTCCAAGACTGCAACGAGGGCGACACGGCCGACGAGAAGTGGCAGATGATGGAGCGCATATTCTACCTATACGATAAATAAAAGCGAACAACGATGTAGATGAATGCAATCAAGACGCTGTGCTTCGCGTTTGCAGTAGGCACGATGACGGCATGCAATGCGCCACAAGTGACGTATGAGAGTATCAGTGTGGAGGCCCCATTTGAGATGGAGGCTATCCAAGTACCAGTATTCCCTCGGCAGGACTTCTGTATTGCCGACTATGGAGCGGTGCCCTCAGATGCAGAATGCTGTACCGAGGCTATCGCAAAAGCCATCGCGGCATGCCACGAGGCTGGGGGAGGCCGTGTCATTGTCCCGAGCGGACAATGGCTCACGGGACCGATACATCTGAAGAGCAATGTGAACCTACACTTATCCGAAGGGGCTGTGGTGCGCTTTACCGACAATCCCAAGGATTATCTGCCTGCTGTGTATACCTCGTGGGAGGGTATGGAGTGTTATAACTATTCCCCCTTGGTATATGCTTATGAGTGCGAGAACGTAGCCATCACTGGTCCTGGCAAGCTCTATCCCAAGATGGGGCTATGGCGTAAGTGGTTCAGCCGTCCCAAGGCACACATGGATGCTTTGGCATCGCTCTATCATCAGATGTCGAAAGGGGTGTCTGTAGAGGAGCGTCAGATGGCGGTCAACAACAATAACTTCCGTCCTCACCTCATCCATCTGAACCGTTGCAAAAATGTATTGCTCGATGGCTTTGAAATCGAGAACAGCCCCTTCTGGACTATTCACCTCTACCTGTGCGACGAAGGCGTGGCACGCAACTTGCGTGTGAAGGCACACGGGCATAACAATGATGGCATTGATCTTGAGATGTGCCGCAACTTCCTCGTGGAGGACTGTGTGTTTGACCAGGGCGACGATGCTGTAGTCATCAAGTCGGGACGTAATCACGACGCTTGGCGTCTCAATACCCCGTGCGAGAATATCGTGGTGCGCAACTGCATTATTAAGAATGGCCATACCTTGCTGGGCATCGGCAGCGAGTTGGCTGGTGGCGTGCGCAACGTATATATGACCAATTGCGTGGCTCCGGGCACGGTGCACCGACTCTTCTTTGTGAAGACCAACCATCGCCGTGGAGCTTTCGTGGAGCATATCTATATGGACAACATCCGTACGGGAGGTACCCTGCGTGTGGCTGAGATTGACACCGATGTGCTGTATCAGTGGCGCGACCTGGTGCCTACGTATAAAGATACGCTGACACGCATTAATGACATCTATCTCTCCAACATTGAGGTCGACTCAGCCAAAGCCATCTACGAGTTTCGTGGCGATGAGCGTCTGCCCATCCGCAATGTGGTGTTGAGAAACATTGATGTGGCTTGTGTGGCCGACTCGGTAAGCAGGACGTCTCATGTTGAGGCACTCACAGTGGATAATGTTAATTTCCATGCCGTAAATGCCTCTGCTTTGCCTCAACTCAATAGATATTTGGATAATAAATAGTCCTTCTTCGGTAAATATATGACTACAGGGTATGACAATACTTACATTGAATTTATCGTCTGCTCTGTAGATAATAGTCGAGGAGGGTGATGGCAGCCATGGCTTCTACGATGGGAACGGCGCGTGGCACTACGCAGGGGTCGTGACGGCCCTTGGCCTGTAGGGTGTGTTCGGTGCCGTGGATGTCGAGGACGGTCTGCTCACCCAGTTGTGTAGCTACGGGCTTGAAGGCTACGCGGAAGTAGATGGGCTGCCCGTTGCTGATGCCACCTTGTATGCCTCCCGAGCGATTGGTCAGGGGGGCTACCCTGCCGTCGATCGTAGTGGTGAAGGGGTCGTTCTGCTCGGAACCTCGTTCGCTGATACCATCGAAGCCGCGCCCGTAGTCAAATCCTTTGCAAGCATTGATGCTGAGCATGGCACCAGCCAGTGCTGCGTGCAGTTTCCCGAAAACGGGTTCGCCCAACCCTATGGGACATCCTGTGATGACGCAGGTGACAATGCCGCCTATGGTGTCGCCTTCGCTCTTGACCTGAAGGATGAGTTCCTCCATCTCGTGTGCCTTCACGGGGTCGGGGCAACGCACGATATTGCTCTCGGTGAGCGAGAGGTCGTAGCGGGTGTAGTCATTCTCCAAGGCGATATGTCCTACCTGCGACGTGTAGGCCTGTATAGTGATACCCAACTCTCGCAGGGCGAGTTTGGCCAGTGCACCAGCTACGCAGCGTGTGGCTGTCTCGCGGGCCGATGTGCGTCCGCCGCCACGATGGTCGCGTACTCCGTACTTCTGCTGGTAGGTGAAGTCGGCATGGGAAGGGCGGTAGATGTCGCGCAAGTTATCGTAGTCGGCCGAGTGCTGCGAGGTGTTGCGTATGATGAATCCGATGGGCGTACCCGTAGTGTGCCCCTCAAAGATACCTGATAGGAACTCCACCTCATCGGCCTCGTGGCGTCCTGTAGTGACAGCACTCTGTCCTGGGCGACGGCGGCGCATCTCTTTTTGTACAAACTCCATGTCAATGGCGATGCCTGCCGGCATGCCGTCGATCACGCCTCCTATGGCGGGTCCGTGTGACTCACCGAATGAGGTGAGGGTGAAGAGGGTTCCAAAGGTGTTCATGAGGGATGAGGGTTTATGGTTGAGGGACGATGGTTGAGGGACGATGGTTGAGGGTTTAGAGTTGAGGTCCATCATCCATCGTCCATCAACTATCAACCCAATTAATGACAATGTCCGCAGTCGCAGCCGCCATCGTGGTCGCCACATCCGTCGCATCCACCTCCACAGCTGTCGCATCCGCAGCTGCAACCACCCTGACCAGTGATGATGTTGATGAGTGCTTGAATCTCCTCCTTGGTGGCATCGTGCATTGAGAGCACCTTTCCTTCGAACACGAGGTTCATGCCAGCGTAGGGGTGGTTGAGGTCGATGGTAACAGCCTCTTCCTTAACCTCAACTACAAGCCCGTTCATACGCTGTCCATCAGCGTTCATGAGGGGAATGACGTTGCCGGGATATATCTGCTTGTCGTCAAACTTGCCATTCACGCAGAAGATGTTCTTGTCTACGTCGAAGACAAGGTCGTCGCGGCGGTCGCCATTGGTCTCGTCCTTGGTGAGAGTGAAATTGAAGGTGTCGCCCTCCTTCAGTGTCTTGAACTTCTCCTCGAAAGCCTCGAAGGTGAAGCCGAGGCCTGTGGTGAACTGGAAGGGATGTTCCTCGGTAGCCTGTTCTACAAGCTCCTTAACGCCTTCAAACTCGGTATACATGTCGTACGATACAACAATCGTCTTGCTAGGATTGATTTCTGCCATAATTCTTTATATGTCTATTATTAATCGTAGCTGCAAAGGTACTGCAAGCCGAGAGAAATACCAAATTTATTTGGGTATTTCAGAGCCTTGTGCTACCTTTGCAACTTAAAGTTGTCGTGATTTTCAAATCAAAAAAACGACTTGTAGCAAAAACAATAAACTTTAAGTAAAAGAAATGAAATCACTGATTGGGAAATATCCTTTCGAGGTTGAGACCTTTCAAATAGACTATACAGGCGGTCTCTCGTTTGGCTTTTTGGCTAATAAGATGCTTATTACTGCAGGTAACCACGCCAATGAGCGCGGATTCGGTAAGGAACGTCTTAGTGCTGATGGAAAGACGTGGGTACTCTCGCGTTTAGCTATTGAGATATATGAATACCCTGGCGAGGGCGACACCTACTTCGTGGAGACTTGGGTCGAGAGTGTCAATCGCCTATTCACGTCGCGTAATTTCCGGGTGCTCTCAGCTGATGGCCGTGCCATAGGTTACGCTCGTACCATTTGGGCGCTCATCGATATTGCCACACGCCAACCTGCCGACCTCACCACGCTCTACGATGGTGAATTGGCAGCTTACAGCTGTGATGAAGAGTGCCCCATCAAGGGCGTGAGTCGCGCTCGTGTCACCGCTACCGAGCCTTCAGGCGAGTTCATGCCGCTCTATTGCGATATTGACTACAACGGACATCTCAACAGCGTGAAATACATTGAGCATATACTCAACTGTTTACCTCTCGAGATCTTCCGCACACATACCATACGCCGCGTCGAGGTAAGTTACAGTGCCGAGTGCTTCTATCGCGAACGTCTCTCCGTATTTATGGACAAGAAAGAGGATGGACATGAATACGATGTTGAGATTCGTAAGGAAGCAGGCGAGGTAGCTTGCCGCGCAAAGATTATATTTAGTTAAAATCGTTACGGGGTTGGAGTTTAGTGTTTAGGATGCTATTCGAATGCCAACATGCTAAAACTCTCAGCCCTCAACAATAAACCCTCAACACAAATCATGCTTGCTCTATCCCCTATGCTCGTGTTTATGGCAGTCTACCTCATAGGTTCACTGCTGGCCGGTGACTTCTATAAGGTGCCGTTGACGGTCGCCTTCCTCACAGCCTCGGCCTATGCCGTATGTATCACACCGAAACTGCGTCTCAAGGAGCGCGTGGCCATCTTCTCTCGTGGTGCTGGCGATACGAACATGATGCTCATGGTGTGGATATTCATTCTTGCCGGTGCCTTTGCCAAAGCTGCTGGCGCTATGGGTGCTATTGATGCCACCGTTAACCTCACACTCAAGCTACTTCCCGAAGGGATGCTCCTGCCAGGACTTTTCATTGCAGCTTGTTTCATCTCCCTATCCATAGGAACCTCGGTGGGTACTGTGGTAGCGTTGACCCCTGTGGCTGTCGGTATTGCCGAGCAGACTGGTGCCTCGCTTCCTCTTATTGTTGCCCTTGTGGTGGGTGGTTCCTTCTTCGGCGATAACCTCTCCTTTATCTCCGACACTACCATCGTGGCTACGCAGACCCAGCAGTGCCGCATGAGCGATAAGTTCAAGGCCAATATCTACCTTGTTGCCCCTGCAGCTATCATTGTACTGGTACTCTACATCATTATCGGCAGTGGAGTAGAGGCTCCTGCCAGTGTGCCTATGCCCGAGTGGTACAAGGTGGTTCCTTACGTGGCTGTGCTCGTACTCGCTGTCATGGGACTCGATGTCCTTGCTGTGCTACTCATTGGCATCGTGCTGGCAGGTACTATCGGTATACTCAGCGGCAGCTTCGACTTCATGGGCTGGATGGCCGCTATGGGTGAAGGTATCATGGGCATGAGTGAACTCATCATTGTCACCCTTCTGGCAGGCGGTATGCTTGCGCTGATACGTCACAATGGGGGTATTGATTACCTCATCCGTGTGCTTACCCGCCGCATCAACGGCAAGCGTGGAGCCAAGCTTACTATTGCTCTGCTCGTCGTGCTGGCCGACCTCTGCACTGCCAACAATACCGTAGCTCTTATCACCGTTGGACCAATGGCTCGCGATATTGCCGATCGCTATGGGGTGGACCGTCGTATGAGTGCTTCATTGCTCGACACCTTCAGTTGCTTTGCCCAAGGTATCATTCCTTACGGTGCTCAGCTTCTTATGGCTGCAGGACTTGCCTCCATTACCCCCTTTGCCATCATCGGCTATCTCTACTATCCCTTTGCCCTTGGCGCTATTTCCCTGCTCGGTATTTTGTTGCGTTATCCTCGCAAGTACTCATAAGTACTCATTAGTTCTTGTGACATATCTTGCCCTTTGTTGAAAGCTGAGGTTACTCCTTTTTTTTACGACTCTTTCTGTGAGTCCACAGCTTGCCTCACCTATGTTGAGGCTGAGTTGGAATGGCTCTACGGCTTGCCATACTTTCGGTTAGGCTGATGTGAGTCTTCTTTCCCAAGCCAATGTAATTACTAAAAATAATGCGAGGATACACCTTGAAGTGTACCCTCGCATCGCGCCATAGTATGGAAATTAAATGTACGCTTGGTTATGACCGTATCTTAGAAGAAGATGTAGCGGTTGTCCTGAATGTCGCCCTGACGATAGAGCTCGTTGATGATGCTGTTGCTGTTGATGTTGCGTGTAGCAGTTGCCTCAAGGATCTTCTGCTCTGCTGCAGCATCGAACTTGGCTACACCGTTGTTCTTCTTGATTACCTGGAGGAAGTAGATACCACCATTACCCTTGATAGGTGCACTGAGTACGCCTTCTTCGAGAGTAGCAGCTGCACCGCTCAGTGCGGGTTCGCTTGCAGGTACCTTGCTTACGTATGCGGGTGAGGCAAAGTTAACGCGACGCAATGTGTCGGACTTAACACCATTGAGTGCAAGAGCCTCCTGCATGGTCTTCACGTTCTTGGCATCGGCAAGAATCTTGTCGGCCTTCTTGTCAGCAAGTGCTTGCATGCGGAACATGTCGGCGAACTGCTCTACGGGGCGATAACCAGCCTTATGGATGTCGGCTACGGCTACTACCATGAGGTGGTCGTTTGCGCCTGCTTCGAAAATCTGTGATACTTCACCCTTCTCGGCATTGAATGCCCAGCGAAGTGCCTCACGTGTACCTTGTACGCCACCAATGGTGTGAGCAGCGTTGCTAATCTCATTGATGGGATAGAGGCGGAAGCCTGCCTCCTCGGCATTAGCCTCGATTTCTTCGAGTGTCTGGTTGTCGGCTACGAATGCGCTGAGCTTGTTGTAGGCAGCAGCATAGGTTTCGTTGCTGAAGTATGCGGGGCGCTTGATGACAGCGGCTGTGTACTTCTCTACGGGGTTCTTGGTGTCAAGTACCTCTACGATAATCTCACCACCACCGAGGTTGAGTTGCTTGAGCTCCTTCTTCTTCATGCCGAAGAGGGTGTTGAGGTATGTTGCGTTGTCGCCTGTGAGTGATGCGCCTTCGTAGTGTGAAGAGGCAATCCATACGGGCTCAGAAGGCTGGTTGTACTTAGCTGCGAGTTCTGCAAAGTCAGCTCCCTTCTTCAAGGCATCGAAGATGCTGTCGGCCAACTCCTTAGCGCGTGCTGCATCAGCATCGACTACCTGAATCTGACGGTATTGTACTGAGTCGGGGAGCTGTGTGGTGCCAAGGATACGGAATGCGTTGTATGAGTCGTCAGCCTGATTGTAATAGGGACCATATACCTCATCGCCCTTCACTGAATCAAGGTGAGCTACGATGTCGGTGGGAAGGCCGTTCTCTGTTACGGGTACTTCAGAGTATGCTACGGTAGAGTTTGACAAGCGGATTACTGAACTCAGGTCCTCGGCAGTTGTCAATTGAGCTGCATATTCGCCTACCTCCTTGAGAAGGTCGTCACGGTCGGCTTGGCTGGGTACTACAGCTACATCGATGTACTTGATGCCGCGTGTCTCAGCGGGCTGCTTGTAGAGCTCCTTCTTGGCATCGTATAGCTTCTTGATGTCAGAGCTGCTTACCTTAACGAGTGAGTCGGCGATGCTATTGAAAGGTACTACTGCGTAAGCTACCTCAGCGTGGGTGTTGCGAGCATTGAAGTTGTATTCAGCAGCAACGGGGTTGGTGAGCTGTGCTGCGGTGATGAGCGCCTCATACTTCTGCATGAGAAGGCTGCTCTTGAGGTTGTCCTCGATAAATCTCCAGTAATTATAGAGCTGGTGATAGTAGTCTACATACTCGGCGGGCATGAGCTCGGGGTCCATAGCAGCATAGTCGGCAAGGAACTTCATGAGTACGTCGCGGTCGAACTGACCTGTTGTCTGGTTGCGGAAAGCAGACTGTGTCAACAAGGGGTCGGTGCCTTCGTCGATAACGGCCTGAAGCTCGGCTGTAGTTACGGTGAGGCCCAACTTCTTTGCTTGCTCTCCGATGAGGGTGTTGCTTACGAGGGTATTCCATACCTCGTCCTTAATCTGTGCATTCTCAGCCTCTGTGAGTGAATTGGTACCACGAACGAAGTTGATGGCTTGTGTGTACTCCTCTACCAACTGCTGATAAAGCTGTGCGTCGATTTTGTTACCGTTGATTTCGCCCACATTCTGTGAGTTTTGGTGGGGTTGCAATACCTGTGCGGCATCGCCTGCAATGAATGCAAACAGAGCGAGACCGATGATAATCACCAGGAAGGCTCCGTGTTTTCTGATTGATTGTAATGTTGCCATTTTTTGTTATTTTTAGTTTTTATTGTTTCTAAAACGGTTTGAGCGCACGAAGGTACAAAAAAACCATTTAATGGCATAAGGATTAGGCCAAAAAAATAGCACCTTACTCCATTTTAGGTGTGTTTTTCTTGATTTCCCACCTGTAGACTCCTTGGATTTGTAGCAGGAGTTATCAAATTATGCTGTCAGTAGCTACAGCTGTGGTGTCGGCAGCCATGGAAATGCTGTCGGTCGGGGCGGTCTCTTCCTTGATGGGGAATATGCCTTGGGTGTTCTTGATTGTGTAGCGCGTGAAATCCTGGTTCGATGTGAAACCTATGCCAGTGATGATGCGCTTCTGCTGGCGGATGCGGATGTAGAGGTCTGAGTATACTCGCTTGGTTTTCTGGTCCCAGAAGAGTAGCTGGGTGTCAAACTCCTCATCTTGCTCGTTTTCGATATGTACGTTGCCACGTAGCTCCCATAACTCCTGCTTGTCGTAGTAGTAGGCTGTGTCGGCAATGATGACGGCCTCTATGCTGAGGTCGTTGTTGAACTTTTCGAGGTATATGCCTTGCTCGAAGGTCCACATGGAGGGGTCGAGACGGTCGTATACTCTCCATTCATCGGTGATGATTTTATAGCGCACCACGCCAGAGTCGCTGATGTAGGTTGATACGTCGCGTGTCACCATTACCGGCACTGAGTCGCGGTTGGTGATGGCATCAGTGACAGGTTCCTTTCCTCCTGAGCATGATACCGATAGAAACAGCATAACAACCGCTGATATGGCGGTTGCTATGCTATAGGGGGATATGTGTTTATGACGCACTGTTAACGGATTGTGGTGGTTTCGTTGATGATACCGCCAACCTTCACTTGGTCACCCTTCTTGTGGCCGAGGAAGAAAAGATCTGATTCGGCGGGTGTGTGGGTTGAGTATGCGGCAATCATTTTGTTTACCTCTTCGGTAACCGACTCGTCTACACGCTTGGCTTGATACAGTTTGTCGAGTACTACGAAATACTTGCAGTTGTTGAGATGAGGATCATCTGTCCACTTGGGTGCAGCGGCATAGATGTTTGCCAGCAATATGTAGTAGGCGCCTTTGGTGCCGTTCAGGCTGATGGCGCGTGTGACGTAGCCTTTGGCTTTGCTCAGTTGCTTGTCAGAGTTGAGGACGATGGCGGTCTTGTAGCAATACTCGGCCTTACCGAGATCGGTAGCTTCGAGTTCGATGGCTTGCTCAAAGTATTCTACGCACTTGGCCATGTCGCCACGCTTGAGGTAGCTGGCAGCACATCCGGCAGCAGTCTCGGCTGTGGGAGATATCTTGTGAGCATATTCAGATGCAGTGTAGTAAGCATTTGATTCGTTGCATGAGAGCATACCCATGATGCCCACAACCTTCTTCAAGTACTCAAGGTTATCCTTGTTCTCCTCAATCTTGGGTGCGTAGATAGACTCCAGCTGCTCGCAGTCGGCAGCACCGCTGTTGATGAAGTAGGCGTCAACATTTTCCTTGGTGGTAGCTGCAGCCTTGATGAGGGCATCCTTTTGAGCTGATGTGCTCTTGTGGGCAGCCTCGGCAATCACGTTGATGTACTCTGATGCGGTGAGGTAGTCCTGGATGAGCTGCTCGCGGTGTGCCTCGTCCTTCTTGAACTTCTGGGTAGAGATCTTCATGAAGTCGCCTACGATGTAGTAGTCGTTGCTGGCCTTACCCTCTGCAATAACCTCGGCGAGCATTTCGTATGCCTTGTTTACATCCATGCCAGGGTAGTAGGTGATGTAATCATGAGCCTTGGTACCCTTTACTTTGAAGCTCTTGAGCGGGGTGCGGATGAGCATGTTGAGCTTTTCCAAGTGCTGGAGCTGCTGGTCGTATACTGCCATCAGTTCGTCAGCATATTTCTTGCGCTCTGTCATGTCCTTTGTGCCTGCGATGAGGCTTCTCAGAATCTTGGCACCGTTGGTATAGGTGTCCATACGTGCAAAGGGTGCTTCTGTAAATACCTTCTGCCAGTAGGTATACGCTTCTGCGTAGTTTTTAGTCTTTACATACTCTTGGTAAAGGCTGATGTTGTTCAAGCAATTGATACTGTCTTGTCCGTGTCCGAAACGCGAACCATCTTCTACTCCTTTCTGCGCCATTGCTACAGAAGAGGTCAATGCAAATAATGCAATAATAGCTTTGATTCTCATTGTCTTTTATCTGTTAGGTTGTTATTGTTATTCGTCTTTTGTGCTTCTTTTCTCTTACTGGACTTTCCACTTGTCGAACCACGATTCGTTGAATGAGAGTCCTATGTTTAGTCTCAGGTAATTCTCTGTGATCATGCCGGGTGCTCCTGGACGTACATGGACGGCCTGGCCTGATATGTTGATGATACTCTTCGCATTCCATCCGTTCATGATAGGGAGTCCTATACCGATGCTCGCACCAAATTCTGTAGGACCTGGGCGACCGTCTACAGTGTAGTGTGCTGTAGCATAATGGATGCCGGCACGATAGCGTGTACGGCGGAAGAGGTTGCGGGTGATGCGCTCGGGAATGTATTCGAAGCCTGCCGATGCGCGGTGATAGTTGGCTCCCTTCATGCCGAAGAACTTGGCGGTGCTGTAGTGCTGTGTGCTATAGTCTGCAGCAAAGGTGAGTCGTTCGTCAAAGGTGTAGGATACACCGATGCCGAATCCTGAGGGGATACTGAGAGGTGTGGTTGTGAGGGTGTCGCTGCTGGTGACAACAGATTCTGTGGATACCAGGTCGATGATGTAGGTTTCGTCGTCAATGTTGTGTCCCAGCTGGTATGTGGCACCCACAGTCACCTTGTTCTTGCCGAATATAGTTTGGTATTGCATACCAAAGTTGGCCATATAGCTGGTTACGTCGGCCTTGTATTGCTTGGTGCGTGTACTGATGGTTGTCTCATTGTACTGGTTGTATACGTAGTGGTAGATCTCGCCGTAGAGATATGATAGGTTGGTACCTACCGACAGTCCTTTAAGGGGGCTCCAACCCAGACCCATGGTCACTTGACGCAACCCACCATCGCCGTAGTAGCGGTTGGTGGTGGTCACCTGTCCGTCTTCGTCGTCGCGTATGGTCTGTGTGTTGCTGAAGTTGTAGCCGATGTTCGAGAAGGGCGTCATGCTGATTGTCATACCCAATTTGGGCATCAGGCGGAACTGCATGGCGAGATAGTCGAAGGTGGTGTTACGGGCATTCATCTTCACTCCTCCCTCGGCGAAGTTGGTATTGTGCAGGCTCATGCCTACATCGAGGAGGAAGGTCAGCGTGTCGACTGCTGCGTACGAGGCGGGGTTGAGCAGATTAATCTGGCTATTGTTTTGCAAGCCGATACCTGTGCCTCCCATGCCTTTGTTGACACCCAGCTCCATGGTGCCGAGCTGACCGAACCCGTAGCGTGTGTAAGGAGAGTTCATGCCATTATCAGCACGAAGCGCTATGGTGGCCGTCAGTAGGGCCATGAGTGAGACGATTATCCTAATTCTTTTCATCTATTTAAGGTCAATATGCTATTAAGCCCTTTTAGGACAAGCAAATTATCTGCAAAGATGCGATTTTTTGTCTGATTGCCCAAGAGAAAAGCGTTTCCTCCTGTTAAAAAAATCAAAAGATTAGGGTATTTTAAGGTATACGCGCGTATGTAACCTTCAATTTCCCAATCTATGCCTTGCAAAACGCCTTCGCGGATGGCGGTCTCGGTGGTGTTGCCAAGCGCTACTCGCTCACCCTCCTTGCTCACCAGAGGGAGCTTGCCCGTGAAGTGGTTTAGTGCTTTGAGTCTCATGCCTATTCCGGGCGATATGTTACCTCCCAGATAGGTGCCTTTTGCCGTAAGCAGGTCGTAGGTGATGGCGGTGCCCACGTCGATGACGAGCAGGTCAGCATTAGGTTGCTGGCACCATGCACCGGCTACAGCTGCCAGACGGTCGGGGCCAAGGGTCTCGGGTGTCTTGTAGGCTATGCTGAAGGGCATTCTCAGCATGGCCGACATCCGTAGGCAGGGGAAGGGGAGTGCCATTACAGCCTCCTCAAGGGACTCGCTGAGCGGAATCACTGACGATAGTATGGCGCTCCCTATTGAGGCATCTTGTGCTTTGGCTGCGAGCAGCTCGGGCAGTTCGGCATGCTCTACACGAAGATGCTTAGCAAGACAGTCGTTCTCGAAGACGGCTACTTTGGCAGATGAGTTCCCTATGTCAATGATAAGTTGCTGCATGTTTGCTGGTCTATGGTTTATGGTTGCTGGATGATGGTTTATGGTTTACAGTTTGTGGTTTATGGTTTATGGACTCTATCGTCCATCATCCTTTAACTCTCGACCATCATCCCTTAACCAAAAGATTCAACCTTGAAACTTGCGTGATTGTTCGGCTATCAGCTCTGCATCGTCAAAGTAATCAATGCGCATGGCGCGGCGAACGTCAGCCAGAGTGCTTGCTGCTACCTCGCGTGCTGCTTCGCTACCGCGTTTCAAGATGTCGAATACGGCGGGGATATCCTTCTCCCACTCCTTGCGGCGCTCACGGATGGGGGTGAGCAGCTCTTCAAGGATGGCGTAGAGGAATTTCTTCACCTTCACGTCGCCCAGTCCGCCACGCATGTAATGGGCCTTCAGCTCATCGAGGCTGCTGTAGTCGGGCCAGTATTGGGCAAAGTGCTCGGGGCGGCAGAAGGCATCGAGGTAGGTGAATACGGTGTTACCCTCCACCTTGCCGGGGTCTTCCACGCGGATGTGGTCGGGGTCGGTGTACATGCTCATCACGCGCTTGCGTACCTCCTCGGAGGTGTCTGACAGGTAGATGCAGTTGCCCAATGACTTCGACATCTTGGCCTTGCCATCGGTGCCCGGCAGACGCATACAGGCTGCATTGTCGGGCAGCAATATCTCGGGTTCTACGAGGGTGTCGCCATAGATGCCGTTGAATCGGCGCACGATTTCGCGAGCCTGCTCAATCATCGGCTGCTGGTCCTCACCGGCAGGCACCGTGGTGGCGCGGAAGGCGGTGATGTCCGATGCTTGGCTGATGGGGTAGGTGAAGAATCCTACGGGGATGCTCGTCTCGAAGTTGCGCATCTGGATCTCCGTCTTCACCGTCGGGTTGCGCTGCAGGCGGCTCACGGTGACGAGGTTCATGTAGTAGAATGCCAGTTCGCACAGCTCGGCCACCTGTGACTGTATGAAGATGGTGCTCTTCGTGGGGTCGATGCCGCAAGCCAGGTAGTCGAGGGCTACCTCGATGATGTTTTGGCGTATCTTCTCGGGGTTATCGGCATTGTCGGTCAAGGCCTGAGCGTCGGCAATCATGATGAAAATCTTGTCGAAGAGTCCCGAGTTTTGCAGCTCCACGCGACGGCGCAGTGAGCCTACGAAGTGTCCCAAGTGAAGGCGGCCAGTAGGGCGGTCGCCCGTAAGAATGATTTTTCCCATATCTAATGTTAGTTTATATACCTATATTATATTAGCGGCTGCAAAGATACAACAAGCCGAGAGGAGAACAAAATAAATGTATTTATTTTTTATCCCGAGGCGCCGTGTATCTTCTGTTTGTTATAATTAGTGCAAGCCGAGCAAAATCGCAAACTTTTAGCGCCTCTTTTCTCTGCAATATGCGTCGTACAAATAGTTGAGCTCCTCTTTGCGTATGCCGAGCGCATGCAGCGTGGTGAAGTCGTTCTGCACTTCATTGGCAAAGGTTCGCTTGTCGGTATACAGCTGTCCGTCAATCTCCACCTCTTCGTGGGGTAGCTCTTCGTGCAGCTTCTCGGCGCGTTGCATGCAGTTGAAGAATTTCTCGCGCCAGCCCAAGAGCCAGTAGTTGTATGCCGCATTTTTCCAGTCCTGTACGGTGAGTTCGTCGGTGTGCTCTGCCATCATACGTTCGTAGTACTTGGTTGCTTGCTCAAACTTGTGGTCAAACAGGTTGCACTCTGCCAGTAGGCGCACCGTCTTCAATGATTCGGGATGGTGGTAGTCTACCTTGTGCAGATAGGGCAGTGCCTCCTCGTAGTCGCCCAGTCGGTGGTGCAGCTCGGCTATGTGGTAGGTGAGGTTCAGGTTGTCGGGCTTTATGCTCTCGGCAATCTCGTAGTATTCGAGTGCTTTTTCGTATTGTGAGTCTGCGCGGTAGCATTGTGCCAGGTGCAGGATGGTCCAGTAGCTGTCGGGCTGCAGGAGGTCAGCTTTTGTGTAGGCCTCGATGGCCTCTTCGTAGAACTCCACCTTCTGATAGCATAGACCGAACTGTTGCAGCTGGGTCGCTTCCATGCGGTCGGGATGCCATTCGTCGAGGCAGTCGAAGTAGCTGATGGCTCCGAAGTAGTTCTTTTGCTTGATGTTGAGCCCGATGAGCTTGAACAGCGTGTCGGCTTCCATGATGTTCTCATAGAGCGGATTGCTGCGTATGGGGCGTTGCGCAAGGTCGTCGAACGGGTTGTCGAACTCTTTGATGTTGGGGAATAGCTTGAAGAACCGGTACAGGTTCTGCACGTATTGGCGCATGATGCTCTGTGTCGTCTGCTTGCTCAGCCGCTTCAGGTCAGGCATGTCGGCACTCTCCTTCAATGCTGTGTTCTGCTCTTCGAGCTGTGCCATCATTGCTTCGCGCTGCATCTGCGGTATCTCGCGTATGGCATAGCAGAAGGAGTATTTGTCCGAGTCGCACATGTAGTTTGACTGCAGTATCGTCTTTCCCAGCGGGTTGTTGCTCTCGTTGGGGTTGCCTATGATGCTCAGCACATCGGCTTGCCATGCGTCGAAGGGTCGGAACCAGTTGCTGATATTATAGAAGAAGGGGTAGCGCTTCAGTTGTGAGAAGGTGCTCATGTTCACGTCGGCTCCCTCCATCTGCCATTCTGTAATCTCGCGCATGCTCTCCTCCAGTCCGCTCTCGTGCATCCACTGCTCCCAGTCGGGGTTGATGTCGTCGGTGCCAAACTCCTCCTTCTTTATGTTGGGCATACGGCGCAGCTTGGGATTTTTCATCAGCCCGGGGATGATTTCCTCGCGCATCTTGCGGTCTATCTCCTCGGTGTCGGCACTGCGTGTGAACTGCAATATGGCGTCGCCCACCTGACTGCTGAATATGGGGTCGTCGGTCAGTAGGGCCAGGCGTGCCTTGGCATCGCTGTAGTAGCCTATGCGTTCGCTCCAGCAGTAGCAGGCAATGATAATACCCACCAGGGCTCTCATGCTCACGGTCTGCTGTGGGTGGTAGTAGGCATCGCAGAGGAATATCAGCTTCAGTGGGTCAAACATGCGCAGTATGCTCAGTGTCACGGCGCTCACGATGACGCACTGGTCGGCTTCTGTGATGGTGGACGAGAGCAGCAGCTTGTCGGCCTCCGAAGCCGTGGCTGCATTCCATGTCCCCTGTGTCCATAGGTCGGTGAAGAGTGTTGCGAGCTGCTTGTCGTGTGTCGTGGCCAGTTGCTTCAGCTCCTCGGTGTCGTGTGTGGAGCGTATACCCTCGGCGAAGGCTTCCAGCTGCAGTTGGTATACGTGGAGCGACTCCCGTCGGGCTGTTCTGCTCTGCGTGGTGTAGTAGGGGAGCTCCTTGACACCGTGTGTAGCTATGACGCAGCGGTCGGCAATCTGCAGGGCATGCCCTACGAGCTGCTGGTATACGCGGTCGCGCTCTGGGTCGTCGGCTCCTTGGTTGAAATAGTCAATCAGCGCATCATACGTGGCGATGATTCCGCTCAGCTCATATTCCAGTTCCCACAGCTCCGCCTCCTTAATTGCGGCGGTGAGCTCTTCCAGGAAATGGTAGAACTGTCTGTTTCTGATGAACTCCATCCGATTGTCCGACAATGCATCTATCTTCATACGCTCTTCTTCGTCACTTTTTTATTGTAATAGGTGTTGCTTATATTGCACAAAAATGCAAAGTTAACGTAAATCTTCCTAACTCCGTTCACTCCATCGCGGTTTTTTGTTTTTGCAGTGGGAAAAACCGTGTACCTTCAGTAAAAGAGTTGAGGGTGTGTCAAAACTGCTGACACACCCTCAACCATAATTGTCTAACTAAGCCTTAGCCCTGGATAGCAGCTACGCCCGGCAACACCTTGCCTTCGATAGCTTCGAGCAGAGCACCACCACCGGTAGAGATGTATGATACCTGGTCGGCCAGTCCGAACTTGTTTACGCAAGCTACTGAGTCGCCACCACCGATGAGTGAGAAGGCACCCTCAGCTGTAGCCTTGGCGATAGCCTCGCCGATAGCGCGTGAACCTGCAGTGAAGGCATCGCACTCGAATACACCGGCAGGACCGTTCCACAGGATGGTCTTGGCACCCTCGATAGCAGCAGCAAATGCTTTCTGGCTCTCTACACCGGCGTCAACGCCTTCGAAGCCAGCGGGAACTGCGTTTGACGGACAGGTGATGATCTCAGCACCCTCCTTTACGCTCATTGTGCCGAAGTCGAGGCCGTTGGTAGCGGTGCAGTCAGTGCCGAGTACCAGCTCTACGCCGTTCTTCTTGGCCAGCTCCTCAACACCCAGAGCAACATCGAGCTTGTCCATCTCAACGATTGAGTCGCCAATCTCGCCACCGTGAGCCTTTGAGAATGTATAGGTCATACCGCCGCAGAGGATGAGCTTGTCAACCTTGCCCAGCAGATTCTCGATGATACCAATCTTTGAAGACACCTTTGAACCACCCATGATGGCTACGAAGGGACGCTTGATGTTTGACAATACGTTGTCAACAGCCTGTACCTCCTTCTGCATGAGGTAGCCGAGCATCTTGTTGTCGGCATCGAAATAGTCGGCGATAACGGCTGTAGAAGCGTGCTTGCGGTGAGCGGTACCGAAAGCGTCGTTGATGTAGCAGTCAGCGTATGAAGCGAGAGTCTTGGCAAACTCCTTCTGTGAAGCCTTCATAGCCTTCTTTGCCTCTTCGTATGCGGGGTCGGCCTTGTCGATACCTACGGGCTTGCCCTCCTCTTCGGGGTAGAAACGGAGGTTCTCAAGCATGAGCACTTCACCGGGCTTCAGCGCAGCAGCAGCCTCGGCAGCCTTAGCGCAGTCGGGAGCGAACTGTACGGGTACACCGAGCTTCTCAGATACAGCGTCAACAATCTGGCTGAGTGAGAATTTTGCGTTCACCTTGCCTTTGGGCTTACCCATGTGCGACATGATGATGAGTGCACCACCATCGGCCAAAACCTTCTTCAGGGTGGGGAGAGCGCCGCGGATACGGGTGTCGTCAGTAATCTTACCTTCTTCGTTCAAGGGAACATTGAAGTCCACGCGAACGATTGCCTTCTTGCCGGCAAAGCTGTAGTTGTCAATGTTTTGCATAATACTTGTATTGTTATTAAAGTAATAGAATAAATCTTTATTTACGTAATCTTCGCACTTTCTTGCAAAGTTAACAAAAGTTTGTTAACTCGCACGAAAAAAGCGATTAAATCTCGTTAAATGACATTTTTTCTCTTTACGGCTTATCACTCCTTGTCGAGGGGACTCATCTTCTTGTAATACTTGCATAGCATTTTCAGCCCACACTCATTGCACTTGGGCTTGCGGGCTATGCAGGTGTAGCGTCCATGCAGGATGAGCCAATGGTGGGCGATGGGGATGAGTTCGTCGGGGATATGCTTCGTCAGCTCCATCTCTACGCTGTAGGGGGTAGTGCAGCGTGCAGGCACCAAGCCTATGCGGTGGCTCACACGGAAGACGTGGGTGTCGACAGCAAAGGCGGCCTTGCCCCATACGACCGATTGGATGACGTTGGCTGTCTTGCGCCCCACGCCGGGCAGACGCACCAGTTCCTCCAGCGTGTCGGGGACCTCGCCACCAAACTCCTTCATGAGCATCTGTGCCATGCCCACCAGGTGCTTGGCCTTGTTGTTGGGGTACGACACGCTCTTGATGTATTCGAAGATGACCTCGGGCGTAGCCAGTGCCATAGCCTCTGCGGTGGGGTAGTCGTGCATGAGCTGGGGTGTCACCATATTGACCCGCTTGTCGGTACACTGGGCCGAGAGTATCACTGCTACCAGCAGGCTGAAGGGGGAGTCATAGTGCAGCTCCGTCTCGGCTACCGGCATTGCCTCCTTGAAGTAGGCTATCGTGCGTTCGTATAGTTCTTGTTTCTTCATGATATATGGGGCTTGCTTGTCAGCGCAGTTTGTTCTTGATGAAGTGTGGTGCCACAATCTTGTTGTAGTAGATGAGCGACCCCAGCGTGAGTAGGGCGCCGAGCAGGTATCCGTAGCTGAGCGATGACACCTCGGCGATGTAGCCTCCCACGAGCATACCGATGCCGATGCCTACGTCCCATGAGGTGAGGTAGGTGGAGGTGGCTGTGCCGCGCTTGGAGTTGGGCGCGAGGTTCACAAACAGGGTGTTGTAGGCAGGGAACATGGTGCCGAAGCCTACGCCCAGCAGCAGGGCCGTGGCAAAGAAAATGAATACACATGCCATCGTGTTCCATGCGATGATGTAGCGGCAAGCGGCCAGCAGGGCAAAGCATACGAGCACTATATACATGCCCCATGCGATGAGCTGGGTGAGGCGTCCGCGGTCGACAAGGCGGCCTGAGAAGATGCGCGAGATGGCCATGCCCACGGCCATGAAGGTGAAGAAGAGTCCGGTATTGACGGCCAATCCCATCTGTTCGGCATAGAGGGCCACATAGTTGGTGGTCATGCCATAGGGGACAGACATGAGCAGGAGACTGAGTCCTGCAGGCAAGCCCTTCTTGAGGATGAAGCGGTCGAAGGAGAGAGGCTCGCGCACCACACGGGGCTTGGGCGGTGTCTTCACCAGCGCTGCTGCTACCAAGCCAATGAAGGTGGCTACAAAGGCAATGGCAAAGATGACGTCGTAGGAGACGCTGCCGTGAAGCATCAGGCCGAGCATGGGGCCGATGGACATGGCAAAGTTGTTGGTAAGGCCGAAGTATCCCAGTCCCTCACCACGACGCTCCGAGGGGAGGATGTCGATGACGATGGTGCTGCCACCTACCGAGGTGGTGCCAAAGGCCAGGCCATGCGCCACACGGAAGAGGGCGAAGAGGGTGAGCGTGCCGGCAAACCTATACCCGGCAAAGATGGCTGTGAACACCATGTAGGCTACGAGGTAGAGCGGCTTGCGGGCAAACATGTCGATGAGGTAGCCCGAGAAGGGACGTATGCAGAGTGCCGAGACGGTGTAGCACGAGAGGATGATGCCGATGAGCGTGCCCTCGGCCGCAAACACTTCGGCCAGATAGAAGGGGAGCACGGGGACCAGCATCCAAAATCCGAAGAACATCAGGAAATTGGCTGCCAGCATGAGGCAGTAGCTGGGGGTGAAGAGGCGAGGCATTGAGTTGTGAATTATGAGTTCGGAGTTATGAGTTGCCCATCATTCGTCATTTCGGTATTCAGTGTCATCTCGAAACGGAGTGAGAGATTCTCGGACAAGCCGAGCGCAAGCATTGCCTTTAGCCCCTACGGGCGGCGAACACGTTTCCTCGCATTGCTCGGGATGACACAGAGGGGGGCTTTAATTAGGAGTTTCGCGGAACAAACATTTTTGACATAGGATATATAATTAAAAGTTAGGAGCTATGCTATCCCGATGAGACCACCATTTAGCTTTAACTCCTAACTCCTAATTTCTAACTCCTAATTAAACCTAATTCGCTGCTTCAAACTCCTTGAGGAAACGGACGTCGTTCTCGGAGAACATGCGAAGGTCCTTGACCTGGTACTTGAGGTTGGTGATGCGCTCGATACCCATACCGAGGGCATAGCCTGAGTATACCTTGCTGTCGATGCCGTTGGCTTCGAGCACGTTGGGGTCTACCATACCGCAACCGAGGATCTCTACCCAGCCGGTTCCCTTACAGAAGGGACATCCCTTGCCGCCGCAGATGTTACAGCTGATGTCCATCTCGGCCGAAGGCTCGGTGAAGGGGAAGTAGGAAGGGCGTAGACGAATCTTGGTGTCCTCGCCAAACATCTCCTTGGCAAAGAGCAGGAGGGCCTGCTTGAGGTCGGTGAACGACACGTTCTTGTCCACGTAGAGTGCCTCTACCTGATGGAAGAAGCAGTGTGCGCGGTAGCTGATGGCCTCGTTGCGGTATACGCGTCCGGGGCAGATGATGCGGATAGGGGGCTGGCTGGTCTCCATCACGCGGCTCTGCACCGATGAGGTGTGGGTGCGCAGGATGATGTCGGGGTGTGCCTCGATGAAGAAGGTGTCCTGCATGTCGCGGGCGGGATGGTCTTCGGCGAAGTTCATCGAAGAGAACACGTGCCAGTCGTCCTCCACCTCGGGACCGTCGGCCAGGGCGAAGCCCATGCGGGCAAAGATGTCGATGATCTCGTTCTTTACGATGGAGAGCGGGTGGCGTGTGCCCAGCTCTATGGGGTAGGCCGTACGTGTGAGGTCCATCTCGGCAGCACCGCTGTCGTTGGTCTCGAAGGCCTCTTTGAGTTCGGCGATGCGCTCTGTGGCGCGTGTCTTCAGTGCATTGAGTCGCATGCCCACCTCTTTCTTCTGCTCGGCGGGTACGTTGCGGAAGTCGGCCATCAGGTCATTGATGGCGCCCTTCTTGCTCAGATACTTGATGCGCAGTGCTTCCAGCTCCTCTGCGCTATTGGCGGTGAGGGTTTCCACCTCAGCCATGAGTGCTTCTATCTTGCTTATCATAATGATATATGTTGTTTCTTTGAATTAATTTGCAAAGTTAGTGCAAGGTGAGCGAAATATCAAATTTATTTGAATATTTCCGAACCGCCGCCTAACTTCTGGGCTTGCGCAGCAAGCACTAAAATTAGTGCAAGCCGAGAGAAAAGGCAAATTTATTTGTAGTTTTCCGAACCGCCGCCATACACTCCCCTATCCCTAATATAAGCAGCCACGCTGGGGTGAACCATGGCGCTGATGTCCTTGCCTCGGGCAACGGCATCGCGCACCTCGGTAGAGCTATAGGGCAGTAGGGGCAGTTCGAAGTCGTGTGTCCGGACTTCAGCCTTGCGGATGCTCTTTAGTCCTTGCCGGTGCTGGGCATCGTCTGATGCCGCCTGTTCGCTCCGTGGATATACAATCAGTGTGGTGTCGCGCAAGATGTCGTCGCCACGGTACCAACGATTGAAGTGCTGCCAGTTGTCTTCGCCGACGATGAGGCTGAACGCATGGTCGGGATATGCCTTGCGCAGCGCCTCCAGCGTATGGTAGGTGTAGGAGGGGCGAGGCAGGTGAAACTCAAAGTCACACGCCTGCAGCATGGGATAGTCGGCCACCGCAAGGCGCACCATCTCCAACCGCATGTTCTCGTCCAGAAGTTCCAGGTTCTGCTTCAGCGGATTCTGTGGGCTCACCATCATCCACACCTCGTCGACCAGCCCCTGCTCGCAGATAGAGGCTGCAAGGGCTGTATGCCCCAGGTGGATGGGGTTGAAGGAACCGCCAAAGATACCGATACGCTTCATGGGCTGGGCGACTTTTTTACTCCTCGATGAAACTCTTTATCACTGCCAGGGCATCGGCCTTAGCCGTTTCCAGGTTATCATTGATGATTACCTTGTCAAACTTGGGCGCAAAAGAGAGCTCATACTCAGCCTTGTCGAGGCGCTGCTGTATCACCTCGGGTGCATCGGTGCCGCGACCTTCGAGGCGGCGGCGCAGCTCCTCTATCGATGGCGGCTGTATGAAGAGCGAGAGGGCTCGGTCGCCATAGTACTCCTTGATGTTGCAGCCCCCCACCACGTCGACATCAAAGACGACATGCTGCCCGGCCTCGAGTTGACGCTCTACCTGAGCCTTGAGGGTGCCGTAGAAACGGTCGGGATACACCTCCTCATACTCGAGAAACTCGCCTGCTGCAATGCGTGAGCGGAACTCTTCGGGAGTGAGGAAGAAATATTCAACCCCATGCTGCTCGCTGCCGCGCGGAGCACGGCTGGTGGCAGAGATGGAGAATGCGAGTCCCAGCCCCTGCTGCATGAGATAACTGATGATGGTGGACTTGCCTGAGCCTGATGGTGCGGAAAATATGATTAGTTTACCCATGTTTTTTTAGTTGAAAGTTGAAAAATGAAAGCCAAACCTCTACATGACATTCAATACCTGTTCCTTGATTTGCTCCAGCTCGTCCTTCATCTTCACCACGATATTCTGCATCTCGGCATGGTTGCTCTTGCTGCCGGTGGTGTTGATTTCGCGACCCATCTCTTGCGCTATGAATCCGAGCTTCTTACCTTGTCCGTGACCTTCGCGCATGGTCTCGCGGAAGTAGCTGAGGTGGTTGGTGAGGCGCTGTTTCTCCTCGTTGATGTCGAGCTTCTCGATGTAGAAGATGAGCTCCTGCTCGAAGCGGTTCTTGTCGTACTCCACGCCAAGGCTTTTCTGCAGGCTTTCGAGGATGCGCTCGCGAATCTTCTCGGTGCGCTCATGCTCATAGGGCGCTATGCTATGGAGCAGGCTCTCTATGTTGTCGAGTTTCTCGCCGAACTTCTTCTCCAGTGCAGCGCCCTCCTGTCGGCGAAAGTCCATCAGCTTCTCTATGGCCTCCTTCACGGCCGTCAGTGCCGTTACCCACTCCTCGTCGCCGAGCTCCTTCACCTCGGTGCGTGTCAGCACGTCGGGCATGCGCAGCAGTGTGGCAAACCAGTCGGCAGGCTCGGGGATTCCTGTAGCCTCGCTCACCGCCTTTATCTGTGCGTAGTAGCTCTCTATGATGGCTTTGTTTACCGGCGCTCCCTGCTGTGCGCTATCCTCCTCAATCCAGAGGTTAAAGTCTACCTTGCCGCGTTCCAGCGACTGGGCGATGAGTGTACGTATCTCCATCTCCTTTTCCCTGTAGAGTGGAGCGATGCGTGTAGAGAGGTCGAGTGCTTTGCTGTTGAGCGACTTTATCTCTGCGCATATCTTCTTGCTTCCGTAAGTGGCTGTGGCTTTGCCATAGCCAGTCATTGATAGTATCATATTCTTATGTCGATTCGTTTATTGACGACAAAATTAGTGCAAGGTGAGCGAAAAAGCAAGTTTACTTGCATTTTTCCGAACCGCAGCCTAATTTGCCTTTCCCTTACGGCCGGCGACCTAAAGGTTCTGTGTTCGCGCAGCGGACACTAAAATTAGTGCCGCAATGTCACGACGACAACATCCGTCGGGGCAAACACTCGGATGGGGCGGCGCGAGGTACCCAGTCCATTCGATACGATCACGGGCACTCCCTGTCGGCTACGCTTGAGCCCCGAGCGGTAGCGCATGCCATATTTCGAGGCCGTGACGGGAGCGTAGAGCCCGAAGAGGGTGACCTGTCCCCCATGTGTGTGCCCTGCGAGGGCGAGGTCGGCAGCGGTAACCCCCGCATCGTCCACATAGTCGGGTGTGTGGGTGAGCAGTATGGTGAAGTCCTCAGGGACGATGTGCTCCGCCGGCAGCGTCTGCACCGCTCTTGCTGTGGGGTATCTCCCGGCATACGCATTGGCTCCCCATACCAGGATATGCTCGTCGCCTCGGCCGATGGTGTCGACCTCTTCCTCGAGCAGCCTTATGCCCCACTTCTGCATCGCCGAGCGTATAAGCTCGGTGCAGCGCTCATAGTCGTTGTTGCCCATCACGGCAAAGATGCCATCGGGTGGGGTCGCTTGTGCCAACGCCTCGAACAGTGGCTCCACAAACTCGCATCCCTCCTGGTAGTCGCCGCCCAGCATGATCACGTCGGGAGCGAGAGCCTGCAGTGCCTTCACCGTACCGCGCAGCTGGCGCTCCTTGAACTTGCTTTCCAGGTGGAAGTCCGAGGCAAAGGCTATGCGATACCCGTCAAAAGCCTCAGGCACATCGGGCGAGGCGATGTCGTAGTGGCGTATGCGGCTCACTCCCGTGTAGCGCAGCGAGGTGCACGAGGCGAAGGTACATATTGTCAGTAGTAGCAGGGCGAGTCGGCGCATAGTTGCTGAATATTTTGTTTGTGGATGTATTTACTATACCCTCTGCTGTCGAGGAATGCGTGTTTTACGTAATCCTCCGTTTCTACATGCTGAGTAATTGCTATCAAACTATCATTTTTCATTCATTATATCAGTGAGTTAGATGATGTTGTTGGTTGTCAAGGTTTGGTAATATTGCGTAGAAGTGAACTATACTGCAAAAGTACGAATAAGCGAGTAGCAATGCAAGTTTTTCGGATGTTTTATTTTTTTGCAAGACTTCCATTTACGAAGAGTTTCGGATTGTGCAAGAGGTAGACAGTAGACAGTAGACAGTAGACAGTTAATATGCGCACTCACCTTGGACGAGAAAATGTTCATGTGTAAAATTCATTATTTTTGTATAGGATATACGTAGTATATTCTATACTTAAATAATGCCCTATTATTATACACACTCGGCACGAATCGACTGAGCAGGTATCTGTCTACTGTCTACTGTCTACAAATACCTGCGCTCGCGCGTGGCGCACGCGTATTATGCAGGTAGAGCGCCGTCAATGAGTTAGGTTGAATGATGACGGCTCCACGGTTCGCCGCGCCGCGCTCAACGGCTACAGCGCGGCACGAAATGCCGAATTTGCGAAAATATTTTTTTTCGCTGTAGGTCAAAGAGTTGCGTGTAATTAGTTTCCATTAGTTTCCATTGGTTCCCATTAGTTTCCATTAGTTCGCATCGTATTTTGCCGATGCAGTACCTTTGCAATGTCATTAGATGACAAGCGAGTTTCGGCTGCTCTCGCTGAGCATGAAAGCTAGCATTCATGCGCTCGTTGGCACGAAACTTGCAGCGTAGAAGAAGAACAAAAAGCAACCCATTATTAACCCGAGTTCGAAGATTCACGAATAGTCATCCGGAGGCAATTTTAGAATTCAGAATTCACAATTCCGCAGCGTAGCGAGAGCAGAGTCAAATTTATTTGAACTATGCCGAGCAAGCAAGGAATCTTAATACGAATCATTATAATTCAGAATTACCAACATGATTACCTACAAAGTATCCAAAGTGAAGAACCCAGGCAAGAATGCCGTAGAAGGTACCCAGTACTTCGCCGCCAAGGTACTCCTAAAAAAACAAACACTTCTGTGTCATCCCGCAGCGCGAGGGATCCCTCACAAATGTTCGGGATGACATTAGACATTAAACTCTAAACACTAAGTCCTAAACCCTAAACGAACTCCACCTTCTCTATCAGCACGGTGGCATAGGCCGAGATGCCCTCTTCGCGACCTGTGAAGCCAAGCTTCTCGGTGGTGGTAGCCTTGATGGTGACATCTTCTTCGTCGATACCCATCACATCGGCCAGCGTCTGCTGCATGAGGGGGATGTGGGCTTTCAGCTTGGGGCGTTCGGCGCAGATGGTGGCATCGATGTTGCCCACACGGAAGCCTTTGGTGGCGATGAGCTCTATGGTGCGACGGAGCAGTATCTTGCTGTCGATGTTCTTGAACTCGCCCGCATTGTCGGGGAAGTGGTAGCCTATGTCGCGCATGTGGGCTGCACCCAGCAGGGCATCGCAGATGGCATGGATGAGCACATCGGCATCGGAGTGGCCCAGAAGGCCCCGGTCATGTTCAAGGCGTATGCCACCTAACCAAAGTTCACGGTTCTCGGCAAATTTGTGGACGTCAAATCCGAATCCTACACGTATCTTCATTTACAATTCTACTATTTACAATTTACAATTGATTTACAACTTGGTTACTTGACAATTTATAGAACCGCGACATTGAAATTGTAGTTTACACAATCGCGCAGTAAATGGTAATTCGTAAATTGTCAGATTGTAAATCGGCTTTATCTTCCCATAATTTCGCGTATGCCATCCATGTCAAACGACAGGGTGAAGCGCAGCGTCTGGTCGAGCGGGTTGCTCTGCGCCATGGAGATGAGGTAGGCTGCATCGAGTGAGAATACATTCATCTTGAAGCCTGTACCGAGGGTGAAGTATTTGCGGTTGCTCTTGTACTCGTTTTCGTAGTGGTAGCCTCCACGGAGGAAGAACTGGTTGTTGTAGGCATACTCCACACCGGCTCCCCAGTAGATTTCCTGCAGCTCCTCGCGGAAGCCTCCGGGGGCATCGGCAAAGGACTGGAAGATGCCGGCAATGGGGGAGATGTCGTTGTAGCCTCCGGCATCGAGCCAGGACTGATATTCTGAGGCGTAGGAGTAGCTGTCGTCAACGAAATCCTCACCGAACTCCTCGTTCAGGAACTGACGGTACGAGGGCTTGGTGGGTACCATGAGCTTATTGACGTCGGCGCTGAAGGAGATGGTGTTGTATTCGTCGATGGGCACCAGGATGGAGGCACCAAGGCGCAGGTTGGTGGGGATGAACTGGTTGGTGTTGCCACCGTCATACGAGATCTTGCTTCCGATGTTGGAGGCGTTCAGACCGAGGTTGAAGAGGCACTCGCGGCGGCCCAGCATCACGTAGTTGGTATAGAACATGGCGATGTCGGCTGCAAAGGCTTGGCCCGAGGTGATGTCCTCATCGTAGTTGTACTGGAGGTCGGAGTGTATGAAACGCAGACCTACAGAGGCCGAGAAGGTCTCTGACAACATGCGTGAGTAGGCAAAGTCGATGGCCATCTCATAGGGGCGGATAACGTAGTTGTCGGCATATACATCGCCCAAAGAGAAGTAGGTGAGCGAACCGCTGATGGCCTGGTAGTCGCCAATGCGGTAGTAGCCTACGAGGTTGGCAAGGTCGATGTCGCTCACGAGCTGGCGCAACCAAGGGGTATAGGCGAGCGAGAAGCCTGCAGGACTGATGGCGAAGGGGTACTTCGCGGGGTTCCAGTACTGGGAGTTCACGTCGGGGTCGGTAGCGGCACCTACGTCGCCCATGGCACCGGCACGTGAGTCGGGAGCGATGGAGAGAGAGGTCACGCCCGTGAGTACGGGGTTGAACATGTCTTTTTGTGCCATTGCCGAGGTGGCAAGCAGTATGGCGGATAGTATCAAGAGTGTTTTCTTCATATTTAAATTTACTATTTACAAATAACAGGTTGCTTTAATCTCTAAACTCTAAACCCTAAACTTTATTGCCTTCGTCAGCGCAAAATAGTCAGTTTCTTGGCTCGGCTGGTCGACTTGCCGCTTGCCGAGGTCACGGTGACGCGATACAGGTATACGCCCGAGGCGAGGGGTTGGCCTGCCGAGGTGCAGAGGCCCCAGTCGGCGGTGTAGTGATTGTCGGGCGTGGTAGCCTGTTCGGTGAGGGTCCATAGCGTGCGGCCTGAGAAGTCGAACACCTCGAACTTCACCGTTACCTCTGTCTCGGGACGGTCGTGGGTGAGCATGAAGGTGGTGTGCTCGCGGGCTGGGCTATGCGTGGTTGTAACCTCAAGGATGCGTGGGCGCAGTCCCTTCACTACCTCAAAGTCTACGGTTACGGTGGTGGCGTTGTTCATCATGTCCCAAGCGCGGAACATCAGGGTGTGCATACCCTCGCTCAGCTCGGGGAGGCGGTACGATACGGTGCCACGGGTATAGTCGCCTAACTCTGAGGTGTAGTAGTTGTTGAGGTTATAGGTGAGCGATGCCTCGCCATCGATGATGGCTATGAGGTCGTGACCGATGCCGTTACCCACGGTGTTGATGCCGTCGGGGTCCTCGAGCATCACCAGCAGGTGGGGGGTCTCGTTCACTTGGTCGCCGCTGACGAAGTCGGGTGAGTTGAGATACAGCTCTACCTTGGGGCCGAGGCTGTCGTTGACCAGTCCGTCGGCTGTGCCGCCCAGGAGGAATTGGTTGAACATGCCCTTGGCTTCGCGGTCGTGGGCATCGCTCACGGCATAGAGGTTGATGAGGCCGCTCTTCAATGAGTAGTTGATGTCCATGGGTACTCGGAAGGTGAAGGTGAACTCTCCGTTGCGCACCGAGTCGCCGCCGATGAAGAGTGTCTTCGTACGTTCTCTAAAGCTGAATGGCTGCGATGCACTGCCTGCATTGTTGCGACAGTTGACAATCTCTATGTTGTCAAATACGGTGGCGTGCATCACTCCGGTGAAGTCCGATGCTTGGGTGCCGTCGAGCGTGGTCACGTGGCCCTTGACACTGACACGGGCACCTGCCTTCAGCGTGATGTCCTCTTTTCCCGCTGTGCTGATGCCGTTGACCTCGTCAATCACCATGTTGTAGTCGGTGTTGCCCACGATGAGTGCGGGGTCGCCCAAGAGGGCGTAGTTGAGCTTGTTCTCGCTCATGTCCTGCAACGAACCGTTGGTGGTGGTGATGAGGCTGCATTTGGCCAGGCGTATGGCATCGCCCAAGCTGTAACGTCGGTTGTGCTCGTCGCGGGCAAAGGCATACTTCGAGAAGAAGTAGTTGATGCGGCGGTTCTGGTCGGAGAAGGTGGTGCGCGTAGAGGTCATCAGAGCGATGGCTCCTCCCTTGGGGTTGAGGAAGGCATACTCGCCGAACGAGGTCGTGGAGTTGTCGAACGGGCTGATGTCGCACGATACCGTCACCCACACTGGCAGACGGGGCGAGGCGAGCTGCTCCATATCGGTCTTGCTGATGACCATCTCGTGGGACAGCACGTCGGGGCTGCCATGACCGCTGTAGTTGACCATCAGGGCACCTTCGTTGAGCAGCTCGAGCAGGCGCTTGCGCACGGTGGGGTAGCTGTGTCCGGTGGCGGTCACCTCCATGGGGTAGGTGTCCCAGTAGATGCGCTTCACCATATAGTCGGGGTAGTTGCCTTCGAGCATGAGTGCCACTTGCTCGGCATCGCTCATGTGCTGGTTGTTGTCGCCGTCGTCGCCCAGCATGAGAATCGTGTTCTTCCACGCTCCGGCATTGGCGTTGTCCATGTAGGTGATGACCTTGTCGACGGCATCGCGTGCTTGCGCTACGCTGGTCACGGGGAAGCGTCCCACGCCGATGTCCACCTTGTCGAGGAGCAGGCGCTTGCCTTCGCCATCGTCAAGCAGGCCGAAGTAGTCCTCCATCACATACGATGAGGTGGAGCTGAATGAGTTGACGGCCTCGAAGCACAAGAGGTAATCGTCGGGCGACTGCCCCTTCCAGGCCGATGACAGCATACGGTTGTCCCAAGCGGCATCGCCGAAGAGCAGCAGGTACTTGGGCGCATCGTCCATCGTCTCGGCGCGGTCGTACAGCATCTTCAGGTAACGGCGGTAGGCCGTGGCATCGGGTGTTCCCGAGGAGAACTCGTTGTATATCTCGTCGGCACGCACCACCTTTACACGTAATCCGCTATGCGTGCGGTGTGCCTCAGCCAAGCGCTCGGCCTGTGTGGTGAGCTTGCCGCTCGATGGCACGATGATGATATAGTCCATCGGCTCCGTAGCATGCAGGTCTTGATTAGCCACCTCGCCTACTATTTCGGGCATGGGGTAGTTGCTTTGGGTGCCAACGACAATGAACATATCACCATGTGTCCCATTGGCCGTAAAGGTATTCGTCGTTTTGTCGAAGGGTATCTGCCTTATCGAGGTTGCATCGGTGACACGCCACACGACCGTATGCTCATCACCCCATATGCCTACATCGTAAGTATGGATGCCTTCGCTGGTGGCATAGATGGGTCCTCCTCCTCCTCTTAGGTTGCTTTTCGTGTAGTTGAAACGCCAATAGTCAAGACGGCCCGATGTGCCTGTCGGACGATTATGAGTCAGTGTCAACGTATGGTTACCGATAGCACCACCTAATGTCTTCATATCAATCGTGTAGCTGCGCGTAGTACTCGAAGCTTCGCTATGCCGACCCACAGGGCTGAGCGTAAGGGTACCCAGTGAGGTGCTATCTAGAACCACCGACAGCGAGGTGCTGCTACTGCCATTGTGGGTGAAGCAGACATCGAGTACAGCCTTTTCGGGAGCATAGCTGAGGAAATCCAAAGGGTAGCGCTTTATGTTACCGCCTGCATAGTCATAGCTATCTACCAACTGGCGTCCTCCGTGAAACCATGCATAATCATCCACCTCGTACAACACATAGGCTGGTGTCGTTTGAATGACAGGCTCCACTATAGGAAGCGAATCCTCGCAGACAAATGTAGCCGGTTCGCCCTCCGCTTCGTCCGTCAAGAAGTAGTAGCCATATTCGGAATAGGGATTGCGGGTATGAGTGAAGGTGTTGTCGCTTTGCAGCGTCCACTTTATGGGACCATTGGCATAAAAAAGCAAGCGGTGATTGTCTGTACGCCACAGAGGTACCTCGCAGAGGTCATCAATCCATGAGTCGGTATCGCTCTCAGAAAGAGGGTGACCGCCATATCCAAAGAGACGTACCCTGCTGGGGTCGCTGAAGCCCATGTTCCTGAGGTGAGTATGGGTAAGCATGTGGACACCATTCTCCGCCACGCGCAGTTTCACCCAGCGACCTTTGCTCAATTGAGAATGGAGTGCCTCTTCTTGCTCTTGGAAAGAACTTCTAGCATATGCCTTAACCGCAGATGAAGTGCTCTTCACCTTAAGTGTAAAGCTCACAATCTTCTGATACTTCCCGTCGCGCCAAATGATGGGAGTAAACGAGATGTCCAGTTGTCCGCGCTTGGCACTGATGCCTTTGTATACATCCATCTTTGGCCATTCGGGGAGTCCAGCCTCGGCAGGCAGACGGAAGCGTGCGATTTCCTCTGTCGTGAGCGGCTTCAGCTCGGGATATTCGATGGCGACGCTGTAGGTGTGTCCTGCGTGGTCGTAGCCGAGGTCGATGCTGTGGGTGAACACCGGTGTCACCGTGTCCTGCGCATAGGTCGCCCAGTCCACCTCCAGCTCATTCTGCGCTTTTGCTGGCAGTAGCGCAAGAAGCAATATGGGTAGTAATAAATATCGTGTCATAGTTTTATTGTATAATAATAAACGTGACGTGAGCTTCTTTATTGTGTTACTGTCTTCTTGGCGTTTGCCCCAATAGCATCATGTCTTGCTCCTATGAACTAAGGCATTCACTTGACGGAGTCATTGCTCATACGGTTGCTGATGAACTCTATCTGACGCTTTAGCTCGTCCTGCTGCTTCTCAAGCTGTTTGACGGTACGTATGACTGAACCTAAGCGGCTTACCTGCACGAGGATTTCGCTATCGGCCTTGCTGAGGGGGAGAGTAGCCTTACCCTTATTTCCCACGAGGGTGACCTTGATGGATTTGCCGTTCAGGCTGGCAAGGAAGTTGGCAGCATTGTCCAACCCCTCGGTGGGGAAGTCGACCCGCTCGGTGCGTCCCATCGCATTGCTTGTGGCGTATGCTGGCTCCGAAGCCTTGAGCTCTACGTAGCTGTCGTTGTTGGTGCTGATGCGCAGGGTGTGTGCCTCGATGGGCTTGCCATGGTGGAAGACAATGAGCGACGATGTGCCCTTTTCGCTGGTTTGTGGGCGCATATAGCTACGGCCGACATTCTTCTCCGTGCTGTGGCGTGGGGAGTAGTAGTGGCCTATCTCCTCGTAACGAGGGTTCTTGTCGAGCTTCAGCCCTTGGGTGAGTGGCTCTATGTTTGCTCTTGCAGTGGTGAGGCTGCTGTCGATGTAGTGAAGCCCTATACGGGTCTCGTCCAGCTCGATGCGTTGGTGTAGGCGTATAGCCTGTTTCCTTGTGTCAAATTCCTTGGGATATAGCTCTCTGATGCTGTCGAGCTGAAGCTTGGCCTTGCTGTATTCCTGGTGCTGGTATGCTTGTGTGGCACGTTGCAGCAATGCTTGGGCCTCTTGCTGCTCCTTGTTGGCACATCCTGCTATGAGTAGTATTGCAGTGGTAAGAATGATGTTTTTCTTTCTCATGTTGTGTATGGTTATATTTTGCCTATTTATGGTGTAAAAGTAGTGTTATTATTCCATATTTAATAGCAATATTGCCAAAAAAGTGAAAAGCTTTGGCAAGAATCGAAGAAAAACAGTTTTTTTTGAGTAAATTCGCAAGGTTTTTGTGAACATAAAAAGTGGCGTGGTGGAAACCTTAGCCAATTATATAGCTTTTTTCTATGAAACATATATCTCCCGAAGAGCTGAAAGCGATGTTCGACACGAAGCTGTTTCACCTTATCGGCACTACAGCTGATGAGTTGGGCCTTGAATGCTACGTCGTGGGCGGCTATGTGCGCGACCTCTATCTGGAGCGCCCCTCCAAGGATATCGACGTGGTGGTCGTAGGTAGCGGTATCGCCATGGCTGAGGCTCTGCGCAAGAAACTTGGCCGGGGTGCCCATGTAAGCATCTTCCGTAACTTCGGCACCGCACAGCTCAAGTGGCGCGACATGGAGGTGGAGTTCGTGGGGGCCCGCAAGGAATCTTACACCCACGACTCGCGCAAGCCTATCGTGGAGGATGGTACCCTGGAGGACGACCAGAACCGCCGCGATTTCACCATCAATGCGCTTGCCGTATGCCTCAATGCTGAGCGCTTCGGCCAACTTACCGACCCCTTTGACGGACTTCTCGATATGGAGGACCGCCTCATTTGCACACCGCTCGACCCCGATGTCACCTTCAGCGATGATCCTCTGCGCATGATGCGCTGCATACGTTTTGCTACGCAGCTCAACTTCTATATTGAGGAGGAGACCTTCGAGTCGCTCACACGCAATGCCGAGCGCATCAAGATTATCTCCAAGGAGCGTATCATTGATGAACTCAACAAAATCATTGCTTCGCCTGTCCCCTCCAAAGGATTTGTGGAACTCGACCGCAGTGGACTTCTTCCCCTCATCTTCCCCGAGCTGGCAGCATTGCAGGGCGTGGAAATCATGAACGGGCGAGCCCACAAGGATAACTTCTACCATACGCTCGAAGTGCTCGACAACATTGCTCGCCACACCGATAACTTATGGCTGCGCTGGGCAGCCCTGCTCCACGACATCGGTAAGCCGCGCACCAAGCGCTGGGACCCACGCTTGGGATGGACCTTCCACAACCACAACTTCATTGGTGAGAAGATGATACCCAGCATCTTCCGCAACATGAAGCTGCCGATGAACGAGAAGATGAAGTATGTGCAGAAACTCGTGGGACTCCACATGCGTCCCATCGTCATTGCCGATGAGGAGGTGACCGACAGCGCCGTTCGTCGTCTGCTCTTCGAGGCTGGCGACGACATCGACGACCTGATGATGCTGTGCGAGGCCGACATCACCTCGAAGAACGAACTGCGTAAGCAACGTTTCCTTGATAACTTCCGCCTCGTGCGCGTCAAACTCAAGGATCTCGAGGAGCGTGACCTAATACGTAACTTTCAGCCCCCTGTTGATGGCGACGAGATTATGCGCACCTTCGGCCTCACCCCCTGTGCCGAAGTGGGAGCACTCAAAAGCAGCATCAAGGATGCCATCCTCGACGGCATCATCCCTAACGAGCACGATGCTGCCTATGAATACATGATGAAAAAGGCTCGTGAGATGGGGTTGAGCAAAGTGGATAGTTGATAGATGAAAGTGGAAAGTACTTTTCGTTCGGATGACTGCTTTCATCTCCAAACGTTCAATTCAAAACTCAGAACCATCATCTATCATCTTTTAACTGTCAATTAAACAAAGTGCTTCATCGTCTAATCGCTGAAGGCGAACACCAGCAGCAGGATTTCAAGTATGAAATCTCCGATGCACGCAAGATTGCGCGCACCCTCTCGGCATTTGCCAATACCGACGGGGGCCGTCTGCTCATTGGCGTGAAGGACAACGGCAAGATAGCTGGTGTACGTAGCGATGAAGAGATTTATATGGTTGAGGCTGCTGCCTCCCTCTATTGCACCCCGCCCGTAGAGTGCCGTATGAGCATTCACCGTGAAGAGGGACATAACGTTGTCATTGCTGAGGTAGATGCGGTAGAACGTCCCCCCGTATGTGCTCGGCTCGATGACGGCAAGCTCTGTGCTTTCGTCCGTATCGCCGATGAAAATATCGTGGCCACACCCGTGCAGATGGCACTTTGGCGCGAAGCAACCGATGACGTCGGTACCCTGCTCCCTTTCACTCCGCGCGAGCAAGCCCTGCTGCAGATGCTCACCGAGGCTCCCGAGCCTCTCACGCTCAATCGCTTCATCCGCCTTGGTCGCCTTCCTCGCCACCGTGCCGTACGCCTGTTAGCTCAATTCATTCGTTTTGGCCTCATCGAGCAACGCTTCGTAGCCCACACCTTTGTCTATACAGCAGTGGAAAACTAAATTATGATGCCTGCTCCAGTGAGCAAATATACTACTTTTCTCCTATTAAATGGTTGGAATCAAGTGATACCATATACAGAAATCACCCATAACAGATTCTCTTAGTTCAGTCTGTTATGGGTGATTTGATTCTTGTGAATGCTGCCTGACTAGGCTTTATGTGTCTTCGTTGCTCTTGTTAGAAGAAAAAGCGGATGATGTCGTTGAAGTTGGCGTATATCATCAGACCGAAGAGGATAATCATGCCTGTGTACTGAGCATACTCCATGAACTTGTCGCTGGGCTTGCGACCGGTAATCATCTCGAAGAGCAAGAACATGAGGTGACCTCCATCGAGGGCCGGGATAGGGAGGATGTTCATGAAGGCGAGAATGATGGAGATGAAGGCAGTCATCATCCAGAAGCTGTACCAGTTCCACTGTGCAGGGAAGAGGCTACCTATAGTGCCGAAGCCGCCGAGCGAGGTGGCTCCTTCCTTGGTGAAGATATACTTGAAGTCGCTGACATAGCCTTTCAACGTGTTCCAACCATAGGCAATGCCGGCAGGAATAGAGGCGAAGAACCCGTATTCCTTGATGGCGGGTGTATAGGGATAGGCAACGCTGACACCTACCTTGAAGTTCTCATCGGTGGCGACGGTGACGGTATCAAGCACGCCAGCACGACTATATACGATGCTGATGTCGTGGTTGACAATCTCGCCTTCCTCTTCCTGCAGCTTAAGTTGGGTGAGTGCTGTGTTGAAGGTGGTCCAGGTTTCGGTGGGCTTGCCATTGACGCTTACGATGTGGTCGCCTGCGAGAAGACCTGCACGTGCAGCACCCTGTCCGGCTACTACGCTGTCGATGGTCATGGGCATGTAGAAAGCGATGAAGGGCTGTGCGTCCTTCTGGAGGTCGAAGAGACCGAAGTCCTCAGGCATGCTAATGACGGTTTCACTGCCATCACGAAGTACGGTGACTTCATCAGCATTGGCTATGGCGCGTAGCATGTCGCCATTGTAGCGCTCAAAGGCTGTCTTGTTGGTGCGTACCAAAACATCGCCATCACGGAAGCCGATGGCCTCGGCGCGCTCATTGAACTCCATGCCATACTTGCTGTTGTTGAGCGGAGTATAGGCATCGCCCCAAGTGAAGAGCACCATGGCGTAGATGAAGCAGGCAAGGATGAGGTTGAAGCATACACCGCCCACCATAATGAGGAGGCGCTGCCATGCTGGCTTGGTGCGGAACTCCCAGGGCTGGGGTGGTTGCTTCATTTGCTCCAGATTAAGGCTCTCGTCAATCATGCCCGACAGTTCTACGTATCCGCCGAAGGGGAGCCAGCCTACTACATATTCAGTCTCACTGCGCTTGGGCTTGTAGCGCAGGAGGGGTTTACCGAAAAAGAGCGAGAAGCGCTCGACGCGCACACCAAAGAGGCGTGCGAAGATGAAGTGTCCCAACTCGTGGATGACCACAAGAATGGTGAGTGAGAGGATTACTTGAATGAGTTTTATTAGAAAAACAGACATTGTTTTTAAGTTATGAGTTATGAGTTATGAGTTCTTCTGCTATGCGACGTGCTGCGGCATCGGTAGCTACATAGTCGTCGTAGGTGGGTGATGTGATGAAGCTGGTGCGCTGCATCGTCTGCTCTATCACGTCGCTCATCTGCAGGAATCCGATGCGTTCCTTGAGGAAGGCGGCTACGCATACTTCGTTGGCAGCATTGAGAATGCAGGGCATATTGCCACCACGTTCCAATGCTTCGAACGAGAGATCGAGGTTACGGAAACGCACGGGATCGGGCTGCTCGAAAGTGAGCGAAGAGAGGGTGGAGAAGTCGAGACGCTGGCTACTGAGCGACAATCGCTGCGGGTAGCTGAAGGCATACTGGATGGGGAGACGCATATCGGGTGTACCGAGTTGTGCCTTCACAGAGCCATCGGCAAACTGCACCATGGAGTGTATTACCGACTGTGGATGTACCACCACTTCAATCTGCTCCGGTGTGACGTCGAAGAGCCACTTAGCCTCGATGACCTCGAAACCCTTGTTCATCATTGACGCTGAGTCGATGGTGATTTTTGCACCCATATCCCAGTTGGGATGCTTCAGTGCCTGCTCGCGGGTGGCATGTTGCAGCTGCTCCATGCTCCAGGTGCGGAACGGGCCACCCGATGCGGTGAGCAGCAGCTTCTCTATCGGGTTGTGTGCCTCACCGGATAGACATTGGAAGATAGCCGAGTGCTCAGAGTCGACGGGCAGGATGGGTACTTGGTGTTCCAAGGCCAGTTGGGTGACGAGTTCACCGGCTACCACGAGCGTTTCCTTATTGGCCAGGGCGATGGCTTTTCCTGCGCGGATGGCATTCATTGTGGGGCGCAAGCCTGCGTATCCTACCATTGAGGCTAATACCATATCGATGGGTTCGGCCTCGACGACCTCGTTCAGAGCATCGCTGCCAGCATATACCTTGATGGGAAGGTCGGCAAGAGCATCGCGTAGCGTGGTGTAGTGGGCTTCATTGGCGATGACCACCACGTCAGGTTGGTGGCGGCGTGCCTGCTCAATAAGCAGCTCAACGTTGTTGTTGGCTGTCAGTGCGTATGCTTCGTACAAGTCGCTATGCTCCTCGATGACCTGAAGTGCCTGTGTTCCTATCGAACCAGTGGAGCCGAGAATGGCTATCTGTCGTTTCCGTGCGGTCTGTTCATGTAGAGATGTCTTGTTCATAAGTGTCGCTTAGAATGAAATATACTGTGTCGGGTTGAGGGCTGTACCTTTGTGCCATAGCTCAAAGTGCAGGTTGGGGTCGGCCTGTTTGTTCCCCTTTTTTTCAATGATTCCTATAGCCTCGCCAGCTTTCACTTTATTACCTTCGCGCTTGAGGATAGCTGTGAGATGCTTGTATGTGGTTACCAGGTTGCCCACGTGTTGCACTACCATGACATAGCCGTCGGTGGCGGTGTATCCGCTCATCAGTATGGTGCCATCGAGCACGGAGCATACGTTCTGGTTGGTGCTGGCAAGGGCTATGTCTACACCGAAGTGGAGGTCGGCAGGATCGAACGTACGCACGAGCAGACCGCGCAGTGGTGTCGTGAAGTGTAGGCCATCCATGTCGCTCTTGTGGAGGCTCTGAGAGGTAAGGTTATACTTCTCATTCTGCTCATATTCGTGGGTGAATTCGCTCTCACGCTCGGTGCGTTCCATGAGGTCGGCGCTGCGTAGAATGGTGAGTGAGTCGATGGTACTGACGGAGTCGATGTTTACGTTGCCTCGCAGAATGTCTTGAATGTTCATTACATAGAGCTGATGGCGCTGTACAGCTTCGTTTAGGGAGTCGAGGCGTAACGAGGCTCCTATCATGAGTTCCCGTGTTTGCGGACTTACGTAGCCTGGGGCAAGTGAGCGCAAAGGAGAGTAGAAAAGCAGTAGGGTGGTGGCTGTAGCAACTACAATCACAAAGGCAATGATGTACAGTGTGTTGATGAACCGTGAGGTGGAGATGCGATGCTCCACATCACGTCCCCTACGTTGGGTGAATATCACGTCGTAGCGGCGGAAAAACTGATGCCAGAAGCCCTCTGTGTTTTTTTTCTTCCTACTCATATCTTATGCATTGGTGGCAAAATTACGAAAAAAAGCGGTATGAAGCCTATTTGGACTGATTATTCTAACAAACCGTCAGGTAAATTAAACTTTATTATACGTTTGTCGTGGTCGAGCTTTTCGATGAAATCCTCTTGAGCGGGGATGAGGAGTTCCTCTCCATTGGGTCGTTCGACGATGAAGAGAGTGTTGATGGTACTCTCGTCTACCGCTACCAACGTGCCCAAATAGCCATGGTTGGCATCTTCGGCAGTGAAGTCGATAAAATACTGCCAGTTGTACTCGCCGTCCTCGGCCTGCTCGGCATAGGACTTAGGAAAGTAGACCTCCTTGTTGGTGAAGATAGCTGCATCTTCAGATGTGTCGATGCGCTCGAACTTGATGAGCGCTACGCTGTTGCTCTTGAAGCGGTACTCCTCGATGAAGAAGGGAACCAGAATACCATCCATGTCGCACACGAGGTAGGGGCAGTCGACACGGTCGAATACATCATCGGTGAACGACAATGCCATCTCTCCCTGCACGCCGTGCGTGCGGGTGAACTTTCCTATGCAGTATACCTCTTCGGGACGTATCATAGTTCTACGCGGGTTATGCGTGCCCCGAGGCGGTTGAGGCGTTCGTCAATATTCTGGTATCCGCGGTCAATTTGGTCGATGCGGTCGATACGACTGGTTCCTTCGGCACTCATGGCTGCGATGAGCAGGGCGATGCCGGCACGGATGTCGGGCGATGTCATGGTGCGGCCACGCAGGCTGATGGTATGGTCGTGGCCATTGACCACGGCACGGTGCGGGTCGCAAAGGATAATCTGTGCTCCCATTTCGATGAGCTTGTCTACAAAGAACAGACGGCTCTCGAACATCTTTTGATGGATAAGCACACTACCCTTGGCCTGAATGGCCGTAACGAGCAGCACGCTCAGCAGGTCGGGAGTGAGGCCTGGCCACGGCGCATCAGCAATGGTCATGATGGAACCGTCGATGAATGACTCAATCTGATAGTGCTCTTGACGGGGTATGTAGAGGTCGTCACCACGCTCCTCAATGAGGATGCCAAGGCGGCGGAAACTGTCGGGGATGACGCCGAGGTTCTCCAATGACACGTTGCGGATGGTGAGCTCGCTGCGGGTCATGGCGGCCATGCCGATGAAGCTGCCCACCTCAATCATGTCGGGTAGCACCGTGTGCTCGCATCCGCTCAATGAATCGACGCCTGTAATCACTAAGCGGTTGCTGGCGATGCCCTCAATCTTGGCGCCCATACGGCACAGCATACGGCACAGCTGCTGTATGTAGGGCTCGCAAGCTGCATTGTATATGGTGGTTGTACCCTCGGCCAGCACGGCAGCCATGATGATGTTGGCTGTACCCGTCACCGAAGCCTCGTCGAGTAGCATATAAGTGCCTTTGAGTTGCTCGGCTGCCAGTTCATAGATGCCACGGTCTTCGTTGTATGAGAATGAGGCTCCCAACTTTATCAATCCCAAGAAATGGGTGTCGAGTCTGCGACGTCCGATTTTGTCACCACCTGGCTTGCTGATGAGTGCGCGGCCAAAGCGGGCAAGCAGAGGCCCCATAAGCATTACTGAACCGCGGAGACTGGAGCATAGCTTTAGGAACTCATCGCTTTGCAGGTAGGCTTCGTCGATGTTCTTGGCTGTGAAACTGAAACGACCCTCGCCGAGGCGATCGACAGATACGCCCATCGATTGCATCATGGTTATCAGGTTGTTTACGTCCAATATGTCGGGAACGTTGTTTACTGTTACCGTCTCTTGGGTGAGCAGTGTGGCACACAGAATCTGAAGCACTTCGTTCTTGGCGCCTTGCGGAGTAATTTCTCCTTGCAAGCGGTGTCCGCCTTCGATGATGAATGAGGCCATAGTAATTAGGGATTATAGGGTATGGGTTGAGAGTATGCATTAGGAGGGGGTATTGCGGAGCTCCTTTAACTGTAAACTCTAAACCTTAAACTCTAAACTATATCTATTAGTGTTTCTTCTTATTCTTACGGTTGTTTTTACCCTTCTGGTTCTTGCTTTGCTGCTGTGCCGGGGCACGGTATACTCCCAGATTGAGCTGCTCGGCATCTAAGCTGATGGCTCCGTTGGAGTATTCCTTGATGTCTTCTACGATTTTCTCGTCTTCTACGCTATCCTTATTCCATAGAATATACTCCTTCTTCATCTGGGCGGCGATGAGGCGTAGCAGCTGGTCACGTTCTTCACCATCGGTCATGGCGCAGGCTTTTTTCATCATCTCCTCCACGCAACGTCCGTAGTGGCGATAGCGTATGTTTCCTTTGGGGTATTCGATGCGTTGCGGAGTGGTGTGCAGCGTTTCGGGACTGGCTACCTCGTAGGGGTAATCGATGTCGAGCTTGAAGTCGGCCATCACTGCCAGATGGTCCCATAGCTTGTGCTTGAAGTCGGGCATATCTCGCAATTGAGGATACATGTTGCCCATTACTGCCACAATGGTATTGGCACATCGCTGGCGCTCATCACGGTCCTCAATGCTTACTGCATGGTCTACCATCTTCTGCACTGCACGCCCATATTCGGGCATCGGCAGTCTTTTCTCCTGTGTATTGTATTTCATTGACAATAATAATGGTTTTCTAAAACACTTTGTTCTTCGCTACCGTAGCCACGAACTCCTTCAGATAGAAGGGCTCGAAGTAGGCAACATCCTGGAATGTGCCGTCAAGGAACTGTCGGTCGGCAAGTGGGAACATCCATTTGGCCAATGGCTGTATGCCATCGATGAATCGTGCGTTTTCGTGGGTGATAACCTCCTTGCACTTGGCTGCTCCATTGCCGAAGAAGTATACGGGATGCTCCTCCAGGTACTTGGCATAGCTGTCGGCTGTGATGATATCGGCACTCACTTCCTTTACGGGGTTTAGTGCACGGTCGTAGATAGCAGCATATACCTCCATGCGGCGTGCGTCAATCATGGGGCACAGCAAAGCATCCTCGGGTAACTCGTCCATCAACAATACTGGCACGCTCATCACCTTGAGTGTAGGCAAAGCTATTAGCGGTATGCTGCGTCCATAGCAGATGCCTTTGGCCATTGAGGCTCCTATGCGCAATCCAGTGTATGAGCCGGGTCCGCAACTTACTGCTACGGCATCGATGGGCTTGGCATGGCTGTCGGCCATGGAGAGTAACTCGTCTATGAATACTCCCAATGTTACGGCATGTTGAGGCCCGTCAAAGTCCTCTTTGGAGAATAGCACCGCTCCGTCTTCGCTTAGTGCCACTGAACACACATCCGTTGAGGTTTCTATATGTAGTATACAAGCCATTCCTTATATAATTTTAGAGCTACAAAATTAGAAAAAAAATCCGATTCAGCGAAAATATTGTAAGTTTAAGCGCCATGAAGCCTGACTCTCTCTCTTGATATGTGGCAATGCTAGCCGTTCACAATCTTTGTTTCCAGATCGTTGCCGAGATTGTCGGCATGCTTGATGACCACGCATTGTACACCACCGTCGATGGCGCGGAAGGCACCCTCAATCTTGGGCAACATACCTTTGTTGACGGTGCCGTCGGCACGCAGAGTGGCAAAACTCTCGCGGGTGATGGTGGGGATGACACTGAGGTCGTCATCCACATCGGTGAGTACACCGTTCTTCTCGAGGCAGAAGATGAGGCTCGTTGGCTGTATCTTCGAGGCGGCTACGGCCATGGCCGAGGCTACGCTATCGGCATTGCTGTTGAGCAGTGAGCCCTGCTCGTCGTGGGTGATGGCGCAGAAAACGGGTACAATGCCTTGTTCTACGAGCGAGGCGAGGAAGGACACGTTCATACGCTCGGTCACGATATCGCCCACATAGCCATAGTCGATGGGTTTGGGGGCGCGGCGCACGGCAGGGACGACGTTGGCGTCGGCTCCTGAGAGGCCTATGGCCTTGCAGCCGAGGGCGCCGAGGCGTGCCACAATCTGTTTGTTGACGAGGCCGGCATATACCATGGTGACTACATCGAGTGTGTCACGGTCGGTGACGCGGCGCCCATCAATCATCTGTGTCTCTATGCCCAGCTGGGCGCTCAGGCGTGTGGCCAGCTTGCCTCCGCCATGGATGAGCATCTTGGGGCCTTCAAGGGCGGCAAACTTGGTGAGGAATCGCTCCAACGCTGCGGCGTCGTCAATGACGTTGCCGCCTATCTTTACTACTTTTATCATGATTTTCGTTAATC
The DNA here is from genome assembly GCA_017465905.1 of Bacteroidaceae bacterium. Classification (GTDB taxonomy): domain Bacteria; phylum Bacteroidota; class Bacteroidia; order Bacteroidales; family Bacteroidaceae; genus UBA1189. The sequence goes on from JAFTVE010000046.1 coordinate 46,644, forward strand.
TCAATGTTAATCGCTCAACCCTTCAAGCAGTCTTTTCAGCACCACTGTTGCCGAAATCTCGCGGTTGGCTGCTTCGGGGATGACGAGGCTGGTGGGGGCCTCGATGACGTCGTCGGTGACAATCATGTTGCGGCGTACGGGCAGGCAGTGCATGAAGAAGGCATTGTTGGTGAGTGCCATCTTCTCGGTGCCGATGGTCCATGAGCGGTCGGCAGAGAGCACTTTGCCGTAGTTGGGGTCGGCGTAGGCACTCCAGTTCTTGGCATACACGAAGTCGGCTCCGCGCAGTGCCTCGTCCTGATCGTGGGTCACCTTGGCTCCCGCCACAAACTCGGGGGCGAGGTCGTAGCCCTCGGGGTTGGCGATGACGAAGTCGTAGTCGGTAGCGTTCATCCACTCGGCAAACGAGTTGGGCACGGCTTGTGGCAATGCCTTGGGGTGGGGCGCCCAGGTGAGCACTACCTTGGGGCGTGCAGTGCGCTTGTGCTCCTCGATGGTGATGAGGTCGGCAAAGCTCTGCAGAGGGTGGCGCGTGGCTGCCTCCATGCTGAACACGGGGCGGCCCGAGTAGCGGATAAACTGCTCGATGATGCGCTCCTCATAGTCTTCGGCCTTGTTGGTGAGTCTGGCAAAGGAGCGTACGCCGATGATGTCGCAGTAGGAACCCATCACGGGGATAGCCTCAAGGAGGTGCTCGGCCTTGTCGCCGTCCATGATGACGCCGCGCTCGGTCTCGAGCTTCCATGCGCCTTGGTTCACGTCGAGCACGATGACGTTCATTCCCAGGTTCATCGCCGCCTTCTGTGTGCTCAGTCGGGTGCGGAGCGATGAGTTGAAGAATATCATCATAAGTGTCTTGTTACGGCCCAGCTCCACGTGGGCGAAGCGGTCTTTCTTGATGGTCAATGCCTCGGCTACTGCATCGTGCAGGTTGCCTATGTCTTGTACGCAGGTAAATTTCTTCATTATGTTTTCTTTTAATTATTCTGCAAAGATAGGAATAAGCGAGTGAACAGCCAAGTTTTAACGAGTGAGAGCAAAGAAATGCTTGCATTTTTTTGCCGAGCGAGGCAGAAACTTGCGTTAATATAACAAAATGTCTGCGAAGCTCTTATTTTTGGAAGCATAAGAACGATAAGATAGAAATATATATGTATCTTTGCTTATTCTTAATTAATAATCATGAAAAAGAGAGTTTTTATATCTTTCCTCTGTGCCCTGTTCTTGTCGGGTGCAGTATGTGCCAAGAGTTTGGTGCTTACACTCAGTGACGGCACGCTGGTGTATTATCTGCTGGGGGGCGACTCCAATCCCAAACTTCAATTTGTGGAGGGTGGTTTTATGCTTAATGCCGACAATTATGGCTTTGCCAATGTGAAGAATTTCTATATCTCTAATGAGGACGATCCGAGCGGCATCGAGAATGTGCTTGTCGAGGGTGGGGTAGAGGTGCAAGGCAATCAGCTCGTGATTCCTACGGAAGGTTTGGTGAAGGTGTTTACCGCCGCTGGCAAGGAGGTGAAGGCCGAGACACGTGTCGTTTCAGGCAACACGATAGTTGTCCTCGGTACTCTGCCTCAGGGAGTATATGTGGTGAACGCAGGTGGTGCATCAATCAAAATTATGAAGAAATAAGGAGGCGATATGATGAAGAATTTTTTGAAGGCATTTGTTTTTGCCAACCTCTTGGCAGGGGGCCTCTTTGCACAGGAGAAGCCCGATACCATGTGGTTCCAGTTTGAGGACCGTTTCATGGAAAATGAGATTATTGACCTGACCGATGTCGACTCCATCGAGTTTACCAAGACAATGCTCAAGCGCTTTAAGAACAGCACTGCTTCGGGCACTGTAATATCAATCCCCAAGGCTTACCGCACCAATGGAGTGTACCGTTTCGATGAGGTGGAGCGTTACCTGGTGAAGCCAAACACTTACTCGGGCAATAACTACGACAATGAGAACTCCACCTTCTGCTTCCAGCGCAGTGCCGAGAGCGAGCACTTTGTCATCTTTTGGGCTAAGGGACTGACCAAGCAGGCCAATGGTAATCTCGTAGGTGGTGCGTCCAGTTCGGTATGCAATGTGAACACGCTGCTGCGCAATGCCGAGAATATATGGGACGTATATGTCAATCAGCTCGGCTTTCTGGAACCGGGCAGCTCCACTACCGACCGTGTGAAGATAGAGATGTATATCGTCAACCAATCAGAGTGGCGTGCCGACGGTAGCGGTGTCGACGGCAAGGTGTGGACAGCAGGCACAGGTACCAGCAAGACATCGAAGTCACACAAGGTGGGTATTTTCCACTGCAACGCTTGGGCTGCCAGCGATAATGTGACCGTTGCCCATGAGATTGGCCACACGTTCCAATACCTTGTCAGTGCCGACCTTGGTTCGCTCCATGGCCTCAACTACGTGTTGGGCGACAACTCCAATGGTAATGAGTGGTGGGAGGACTGTGCCAACTGGCAGGCACATAAGGTATACCCAGCCCAGCAGTTCTCTTCCAACTGGAGCAATAATCAAGATATGCACCACATGAACATCATTCACGAGGGTGCCCGCTACAACAACTGTTACTATCAAGACTGGTGGTGCCAACTCCATGGACTCAATACCGTTGGCCGTATTTGGCGCGAGGCTACTAAGCCCGAAGATCCCATACAAGCCTATATGCGTATCTTCAACCACGATGAGCAGAGCTTTGCCGATGAGCAATTCACTGGTTATGCCCACATCGCTGCCATGGACATTGATTCTTGGCAGAAGTATGGCCAGGGACTCATAGGGAGCGAGCAGCAACGTCTGCAGGAGGTGCCCGAGGCTATCGTTGCTTCGCATCTCAATGGCGAGACCGATTGGTGGATTGTTGACCCTGCCTATTGCCCTCAAAACTATGGATATAATGCCAATCCCCTCAAGGTACCCGCTGCTGGTACCGTGGTGAAAGCTACCTTCAAGGGGCTCACGGGTGCTACGGGTTACCGCTCCATCTATCCCGAACGTGCCGGATGGCGCTACGGCTTGGTGGCCTATGCTGCCGACGGCACCCGCACTTATGGTGAGATGGGCCGTGATGCCGAGGGCGAGGTGAGCATCACCGTACCTGAGGGATGCACCCATATGTGGTTTGTTGTGATGGGATCCCCCACCAAATGGTGGAGCCACTCATGGAACGATAATGATGCCGATGATGAGCAGTGGCCCTATGCCGTGCGCTTCAGCGGCACCGACCCCTACGGAGCTGTCCGCACCTATGGCGAATACCCCGACGACTATGTCCGCCACGACACTACTGTAGTCATCAATGCCCAGCTTGCCTACGATGCCTCCAATTACTCTTCGGTACGCGTACAGTACGATATGGATGCTGTTAGCAAGGCTTTGGGACTGAGCACTGCGCAGATGAAGCAGGTGAAGGTAGGCGCTTCCAACAAGATACGTTTTGTGGGAGTCAATCCGAATGGCTCGGTTGCCAATAACACCACTACCTCTACCAGCTCGTCCACCTGTTTCGGTCATTGGTTCAATGCCTCAGGCAATATTTGTGGTTATGATGGCAATGCTCGCATCTTTGCCGAGTTCTATCCCGACAAGTATGGCTGCTACGTCGGCCAGTATCCTGGCCGTCTCACCCGTGGCAAGACCTACACCATACGCCAGGCTATTATCTACACCCACACCGATGGCAAGGAATACCGTGCCACGATGGAGGTGAAGCTCAAGGTGCAGTAAATCGCTTGATAAATACAATTGGGGGTGTGTCGTATTCATTGACACACCCCCGACTATTATAGTAGCTTCTTCTTATTCAGTAATCAGTTCCTTGAATGCGGCGAGGAACACGTCGGCCTGTGCCTTGCTGATGCCCAGTGCGGGAAGCAGGCGTACGGTTGACACGCCAGCGCCACCGGTGAAGATGTGCTTCTCGAAGAGCAGTCGCTTGCGGAAGTCCGATGCTGAGCCCTCGATCTCGATACCTATCATCAAGCCGCGTCCGCGTACCTCCTTGATTTGGGGTATCTTCTTCAGTTCGTCGATGAGGTATGCACCCACCACGGCAGCATTCTGCACGAGGTTCTCCTCGGCAAACACGTCGAGCACGGCGATGGCTGCTGCACATGCCAGATGGTTACCGCCGAAGGTGGTGCCCAGCATGCCTGGCCAGGGAGTGTAGTGCGGTGCTATGAGCACGCCGCCGATGGGGAAGCCGTTGCCCATGCCCTTGGCCATGGTGATGAGGTCGGGGCGTATGTCGGCAATCTGGTGGGCAAAGAACTGGCCCGTGCGTCCGTAGCCCGACTGTATCTCGTCGAGGATGAGCGACACGCCATACTGTGTGGTGAGCTCGCGCAGCTGGCGCAGAAACTCCGGTGAGGGGCAGTGGATACCTGCCACGCCCTGTATGCCCTCGATGATGACGGCACAGAACTCGCCCGTCTTGAGCTTCTGCTCTACGGCCTCGGCATCGCCCAGCGGCACGAACTCCACGTTGGCCGTGCGGTTGAAGGGGGCATTAATCTTGGGATTGTCTGTAGCGGCCACAGCGCCCGAGGTGCGTCCGTGGAATGCCTTGCCGAAGGCCAGCACCTTGGCTTTGCCGTTGTGGAACGATGCCAGCTTGATGGCGTTCTCATTGGCCTCGGCACCCGAGTTGCAGAGGAAGAGGCTGTAGTCGTCGTAGCCCGAGAGGCGACCCAGACGGTCGGCCAACTGTTGCTGCAGGCTGTTCTCTACAGAGTTGGAGTAGAAGCCCAGTCGGGCCACCTGCTCACTGATCATCTGCACGTAGTGCGGATGGGCATGGCCTATGGAGATGACGGCATGGCCGCCATAGAGGTCCAGATACTCGGTGCCTTGGGCATCGTATACGTAGCTGCCCTTGCCGCGCACGGGCTCTACGGGATAGAGGGAATATACGTTGAAGAGAGTCATCTTTAATTGAAAATTGAAAATTTAGAACGCGTTCGCCTTCAGTCCAAGTCCTGCTTTCTCGTCAACGCCGAACATCAGGTTCATGTTCTGTACGGCCTGGCCTACGGCTCCTTTGAGGAGGTTGTCGATGATGCAGGTGATGACGGCCTTGCTGCCAAACTTGTCGATGTGTACGAGTGCCTTGTTGGTGTTGACCACCTGCTTCAGGTCGAGTGCCTTGTCCACGTAGTGCGTGAAGGCAGCGTCGGCGTAGAAGGTGCGGTACATGTCGGCTAGCTGCTCGGCTGTGGGGTTAGTGGGTGAGCCCTCAGCACCGTCGAACTTCACCACCTCGGTGCAGAAGATGCCGCGGGCAAAGTCGCCACGGTAGGGGATGAAGTCGATAGAGGCTTCTAGTGAGCCTTGCAGCTCGGTGAGCGACTGGCGTATCTCGTGCAGATGCTGGTGGGTGAACACCTTATATATACTCATATTGTCGGTGCGCCAGCTGAAGTGCGTGGTGCCCACAGGCTTCTGTCCTGCACCCGTAGAGCCGGTGATGGCGTTCACTGCCACATCGTGAGTGAGCAGTCCCGCCTTGGCCAAGGGCAGCAGACCCAGCTGTATGCAGGTGGCAAAGCACCCCGGGTTGGCCAGATGCTGGCACTGCTGTATCTGCGCCTTGTGTATCTCGGGCAGTCCGTATACGTAGTCGTGGGTAGGTGCGGCGATGCGGAAGTCCTGCGCCAGGTCGATAATCTTCACGTGGGCAGGGATTGTGTGCTCCTGCAAGAACTGCTCGCTCTTGCCGTGGCCGAAGCAGAAGAACACCACGTCCACTTCGTCGAAGGGCATGGTATCGGTAAACCTCAGGTCGGTGTCGCCGAAGAGGCCCTCGTGCACATCGGCCACAAGGTTGCCTGCATTGCTCTCGCTGTTGGCAAAGACGATTTCCGCCTCGGGATGGTTCACCAGCAGGCGGATGAGTTCGCCGCTGGTGTATCCGGCAGCTCCAAGTATTCCTATTTTAATCATTGGTTGAGATAGCGGTTAGGTGCTTCGGGAATCAATATCATGAGGATGATGTATACGATGATTCCGCTGAAGGCGGTGAATATGGTCAGCAGGGTGTATACCACACGAGCTACCGTAACGTCGATGTTCGCATAGTTAGCGATGGCAGCACATACGCCTGCCAGCATACGTCCAGTGCGGGGACGCTCCATCTTCTTGGGTTCTGACATAGTTGTTACTTTTTGAAAGTATATATCCTATAAAAATCTTTACAAAGGTACGATAATTCTCACACAAAATTGCAAAGTGTAAGGCCGAAAAGGTGAAAACGAGGAAAAATAATAGTTCCACCGTCCTGCTTCTCACACCGTCAGCCGCTTCGGTGTTGTCCCCGTATGCTTCTTGAAGAACTGCACAAAGGCCGATGGGGTGGAGAAGTTGAGCCTGTCGGCAATCTCCTGCACGGTGAGGTCGGTGGTGCGCAGCAGCATGGCTGCCTCAATGAGCAGCGCTTCGTGTATCCAGTCCAGGATGGGCCGCCCCGTGATGCGCTTGATGGCTGTGGAGAGGTATTTGGGTGTAAGGTTCAGGCGGTCGGCGTAGTAGTGCACGGTGTGCTCCTCGCGGAAGTGCAGTGCCAGCAGGCGGAAGAAGCGGTCGCTGAGGCTCTCGTGACGAATGGTCATGTCGGGCTGCAGGTGATAGATACGCTCATATTCGCCCAATATCTCCAGTATGAGGGCACTGAAGATGGCACTCACAATCTCGCGCTGGTAGCGCCCCTCCTCGTGCATCTCTTTATGGATGAAGCGGTAGTAGCTGTGCAGGTCGTCGAACTTGGCATCGGTGAGCGTGATCACCGCCCGGTAGCGCGAGTAGCCGAAAAAGTTGGTGTCCACGGGCGAGGGCAGCCGCAGGATATATTCGGGCAGCAGGGCTATGATGTTGTTCTCGGTGAGCAGCACCGGCTCTATGTAGTTGATGAGCTGGTTCTCGGAGAGTACGATCACGTTGTTTCCCTCCACCCGGTACTCCTTGCCATTGATGACCACACGCCCGCCCCTGCCCTTGCAGAGAATGATGATGAAGCCGCCCTTGAGGAGCAGGTTGGTGGCATCCTTGCGCGGCAGATGCAGGTCGAGGTTGATGAGGAAGTCCTTGCCACCGCCCTCGGCGATGAGTCGTGCCACGTCGATGTGCTCGATATTGTCGCGAAGTTTCTCCATAGCAGCGTGTAAAAGCGAAGTTTGAAACAGCTTTCTTGCGACAAATATACGAAACTTCCGCTATATAGCCTTGCTTCGCAATGCTAAAAAACTATAAATCCGCCGTGCTTCCTTGTTTTGTGCTTCGTTTTTTTTTGTAACCGTTGATATTTCTGTACAAATCACAAAGAATCTTAAAGAGGAAATTTTGAACATTTCTGTGCCCAAAATTGCAATTCCCCTTTGGGCACATATCCCTACCTTTGCAGCGATAATGTCTTTTTTCCACTGTCTGGCCGATGTAGTTCAATACAGAACACTCATTCTCCAAACGCGTTGAATGGAATGGAAGATACAGGTTTAAGTCCTGTCATCGGCACCGTTAGTATCCGCTTTGACGGTAATGTAAGGTTTCACTAACCGAAACGCCTGCAAATCCCGTACAAAATCCGTAGCAATTTGTAAGGCAATTTCTTTGATTTGCTTACACAGTGCAGAAATTGGAAGTATAGACTTGCCCAACTCAAAAACATATAAGCTCAAAAACTAAGTTTTTTGCTTACTTCCTGCATTTTCCTAATGCCTCATGGCTGCGTTCTTTTCGCCCGCCTTGGGGATTGGGCGGATTGAGGGCACCGTTGCGATAGAAAATAGTTTATCCCACAATAAAACGGCCCAAACAATTGTTATAACAAATAAAAAGCCTATATTTGCAATGGCAAACAACTATCCGCACTTGATATGAACTCGCAGACTCTAAACTTTACCATCTTCTGCGTTGGCAGCGTAGCCGACCACTTAAAGATGAATGCTCGCGACGTGTACCACAAGTTGCAGAGCACAGGTATCATATCAGACTACATCGTCCCCTGCTATGATGTGTTGCATTCGTTTTCCAAGGAATACATTGTGGAGGATTTAATTGCATATATGAAGAAGAAAGGAGCACTGGCATGATACGCCTATATCATACTTCAAGCGTAGAGGTTCGCACTCCTGACATATGTCATTCGCGCGAACATCTTGACTTTGGCCGAGGTTTCTACCTGACTTCATTGCGCGAACAAGCAGAAAAATATGGGCAACGTTTTTTGCGCAAAGGCGAAACTGCCGTAATGAACATCTATGAATTGGACGAAGAGTTGCAAGAGTTCTCCCGCATCATCTTCAATGCTTACGATAGTAAATGGCTCGATTATGTCACGGCATGCCGTAAAGGACAAGACCACACGATATATGATATTATTGAAGGTGGTATTGCCGATGACCAGGTGTTCGACACTATCGATCTCTACTTCTCTGGAGTATACTCCTACGAGCAAGCCCTCGACCAATTACGTTTCAAGCATCCCAACCATCAGGTATGCATCACCAGTCAATTGGTACTTGATAAGCATCTTCATTTTATTGAATCCATCAAACTCTGACCAATGGTAGCCAATAAGATTATTCTACAACGTAAATATGCTCGCATAGTGCAGATGTTTGCCGAAAAAACTGGATACTCTTACGAGGAGGCTTTGGGTATGTTCTATGATTCCAAAACCTTCGAGCTCATTAGCGAAGGCATTGCCGATATGCACTGCATGAGCGATGAGTATTTGGTGGATGAGCTGATAATAGAGTTGGGTGTCAACAAGAAAGAATAGTACCACACACATACATGTGCGGAATTCCACATGCTTCTTCTTGCTGAAGATTTTCGTAAGGTGGTGGTGAACTTGATTAACCAATGAACCTTTAGGTCGCCGGCCGAAGGCGGCAGCCTTAGCTAAAAGTCCGAAGGCGGCAGCCTTGACGAAAAAGCCGAAGGGAAAGGCAAATGAATAAGGGCTGTTAAGGACATAACTCCACAGAAGGCCTTCGAAGTATGTCTGCGCCTATTCTTCGGAAACCTTCTGTGGATTTTGTGGATATTGAAAACCCTAGTTTCGTGTGGGATTTTCTTTTATATGACGCTTATTCCCCTTGTTGCGCCTGAAACACGCTTTTCTGTAGCTCAATCTCCTCGCGAAGCTGCTCTACGGTAGGCAAGTAAGTGAGATATTTGGCTTGGAAGAGGCGCTCATTATCGTGCATCACCGAATATCGTGCCATATCCTCGCTTGTCTCCGAGCAAAGGATAAGACCAATGGTGGGATTATCGCCTTCGGTACGTTTCAGTTGGTCGTACATTCTCACATACATATCCATTTGGCCTACATCCTGATGAGTGATGCGCGAGGTCTTGAGGTCCACAAGAAGGAAGCATTTGAGGATATAGTTATAGAATACCAAATCGATGAAGTAGTCGCCCATGTCAGTGCGGATATGTTGCTGCCGCGCGACAAAAGCATATCCCTTACCCAGCTCCATCACAAATTTCTGTATGTGTGTGATGATAGAAGCCTCCAGCTTGGTCTCGGTGAAGTCACTATTGGGAGACAACCCAAGGAACTCGGCCACAACAGGATTCTTGATAAACTCCAGCTTGTCATTCTGGAAGTCGGCTGTCAACGCCTGCATTTCATCGCGCACCGCCTCCTTGGCTTGCGATTGCAGCAGGCGGTAATAATACTGCGAAGCAATGTTTCGGTCGAGCGTACGCGAGCTCCATCCCTCGCTAATCGCCTCGTTCATATACCAGTTGCGAGCGGCATCATCAGTCACACGGAGTAGTGCGCGATAATGCGTCCAAGCAAGTGACAAAGATTTTCCACTCACTGCGTGGAAAATGTCGGGGAAACACTTGTAGAACTGTGCGAATTGATACAGATTGGTTTTAGCAAATCCTTTACCATAGTTCTCGGTGAGGTAGTCTGCTAATTTCACAACCACCTCTTTGCCATATTCAGCACGGCTTTCACCCTTCAGTTCTTCAATGGCAATGCGCTTGCCTAGCAACCAGTTGCGCTGAATCATCGCTACATTGACTGCGCGATAGGCATAGCTACGCGACTGCTCTATGATGAGACTCGCATCCTTAAAGATGTTGTCGCTATACGCTACTTGCAGCAAATCCTTGTTCTCGTCCGACATGGTAATCTTGTATATAGGTTTCAACTACAAATGTACAGTATTTTTCCAATATACTGATTAAAGTCTGTAAAATTTCATCTTGGGCTCGGTAAAAGATGCGCCATAAAACCACAGAAGGCCTTCGAAGTACGCCTGCGCCTATTCTTCGAAAGCCTTTTGTGGATTGACTCTTTTATAGTCATTCTGTTACATATGCCTCATTTTGCTTGAGATTTGGATTAATGTTGATTTCACGTTCGCATATAGGAAAGAACAAACTACTAATATTACTCAACTTGGTACGGATAGCCTTATGGTTAGATTCATATTTATGTTCTACCAATAAATCAAGCATTGGGGCTGTTTCACCATCACACAAAGCTTTGCGAACAAGGTCATACCATCTTTTCCCTTCAAAGGCTAATTCTCGTTGTCTTTCCACTAACACTAATGCTCGCATATCTTCTGCATTCTGAGGGAATGACAGCCTATTTTCTGCAGCAACTTCGTCTATTCTATTTGAACGATAATATACGGCAGATACTATTTCAAAAGCATTCTCCAAATCCATAGATGTAGCATCTGCACGATACGCTAAGGCTTCTGCTTTCATTAACAGAATATCTGTTATACGGTACATAATCCAATTGCTGTTAATAGCTGGTCTCCCGTCTATAACTTCTATCTCGCGATAAACAGGAGTCAGTTGAGAATGTAACTTTGAGAAAACTCCATTATGCGTTCTTGCCGTGTATTTTGTTATTGGTAAATTCTTATCACTTTCGTACATAACATTGATAAAACTTGCACGTCTAATGTCTGTAGAACAATAAAGTCCCTCTGTTATACTTGATGACATTTGTGACAAGTAGTCTGATGCAACAATAATAGCATCATTCCCCTCTTCTCTGCCATAAAAATATGGAATAAAAGAGTTGTAGTAGTTGTTGCTATATTGTAATTCAAGAATACTTTCTTCACTATTTTGTGTTCCAAAAACGACATCATAGGCCTTGTTCCCCTCCGATTGTGGCTCGTCATTAAAACTATAGACCATTGGATAATCTTTTCCGTCATTACTAAAGTCAAAGTTACCCCTTTGGTTAAACCCGTCAATTATAAGGTCACAATAAGCAATACATTCTGTATAGTATTGGTCGCACAGACCATCAGAGCCAACCGATTCATATTGAGTAAATGCGGCTTTCCATAATAAAACATCTGCTATAATGGCTCGTACTGCATCCGAAGTAATACGTCCCTTGTTTTCGGTATTCGTAGGGTATCCCCCAGACTTCATCACCAAAATTTCAGCTTCATATAAATCTGTTAATATTTGATCTAAAGCTACGATAGGAGACACCTGAGAAGGATATAAATTTTGACTATCATTACTCATAACCTCTGTAAGTAGAGGAATGTCTCGGAATGTGCGCACCAAATAAAAATGGCACAATGCGCGTATGGTTAACATCTCGCCACGGTGAACATTCCATTCTTCTTCGGTATATTCAGGATCTAAAGCCAAAACGCTGGGAGCATATTTTAGCACAATATTACAATTATTAATAACCTCATAGAAATCAGCCCATGAAGTGTAGCTATTGGTAGGAAGGAGGTTAACATCTAAGATGCTTCTGATGTCAGTAGGCGCATAGTCTCCCTTAATGACATTATCACCGCGCAGTTCACTCCACGCTAAAAGCCTTGAAGAGAATTCAAAATCTGTCATTAAGCGGTAAGCATTTGAAACCACGTTTTCTACATCGGCTTTGGTTTTCCAATAGTTCTCTATAACTATTACATCAGGAGGAACTACCGTTTTAACGCCTTTGTCCTGTTTTACAACAATCTCGGCAATCTTTTCTGCGGCAACTTTTAATTGGATTTTAGCTGAACGAGTTGTATCGCTATCATTGCTGTCTATTCGTAGCACAACTTTATGTAAACCTGCATTACCTGAATTTGGTTCTACATAGCACCACGACGTTGCTCCGTCAAGATAGACTATATCCATTGTCCACTTCGTGTTAATTTGGAAAGCAATCTTAACTTCGCAAGAATCACTATCAAGAGACAAGTCCTCTATGAAATAATTAACATATCCATTAGGAACTGATACTTCAGGAATAATATAGGAAGACTCTTCTTTGCAGGAGATAAGGGCTGTGGTGCAGCACAGCAGCAAAATAGGAATCGCAAATATAAAAGTTCTCTTCATTTTGAGTTTTTACTAATTTGTTCAACAAAATCTTATGAAAGAAAAAGGCTTTTCATTGTCGTTTCCTTCCAAATTTATATTATTAGTACTGGCTGCAATATTTCTTATATTGAATCTTGGAAAGATTCGTTGTACTCGTTTTGTATGAAATAGTTGGTCAAATCCAATTCTTTGGCATTAGTATCATATAAAACAAAGCGCCCTTCATCAGTACGTATCCTCAAATTTGTGCGTCCATTTTTTAATGTAGAAACATTGTTGTTTTCTATATATTGTATTAAGCATTCGACAGGTATTAGCAATATCCCCATAAATCCTGCTGTCATGCAAAGGAATGAAACTTCCTTTTCCAGTAACATGTCCTTGTCTACTCCAGACCACAAAACATTTTGAGGTCGATAGATCTGTGATTCTTTTAGAAGAATTATACCTTTGGGCGATTGATACAGTTTTTGTTTGGAGTTTATGATATTCATTGGCTTAAACCCCATAGGCAATAGGGTCAATACTCTATCGTACGACAAACAATTGTTGGATTTTTGCATAATATTTATCTATTTTGTGCAAATGTACATATAAATTCTTACTCCACTCAAATAATATATAAGAAAAGGCGTGAAACCATCCGTTACTCGCCTTCTTAGTAGGTACCGCCAAGTGACCTTCCACACAACAAGCACAGAATAGTCCACACCCTATCGGGGTGAACCTTCAGTCTGCTTGTCCTCGTGTGTTGAAAATTGGCGGTTTTCACTAAGAAGAGAACAAGAGCCAAAAGCTCCATATCTATATTTATTAAGAACGAACGGAACGCTTTTTCGTGTTAATGATTTGTTTTTATTTGGCTTTAATTAAGCCTTGAAAGCAGTAATGCTTTGCATCACAAACCTTCGCGAAAGCGTCTGTCCGGGTTACTCCATAGGCAATTCGTTTTATTTGTTAATACTGTATTGTTTACTTATCCGCAAAGGTAGCTAAACCCTGCGAGAAATGCAAATCTATGTCCTCTATTGTCTAATCCTCTTTCTTGTTGAGCAACAAACCATCCTTGGCGTTCATTGGTGATATTACCGCTTTGCCGGTTTTCTCTTCCAGTTCCATACGGGCATTGCGGGCAATCTCGCCTCCTTGCCGTGCTATCTGCTGATGCTCGCCAAAGGTTTCGGGATTACGGCTTTCTGAGATTTCTTTGGTCGACAATTCGGCCAACATATTCAGCACCAATTCCTTGTTGGTCATATTATCTCGCAAGTTTTCCTTTTTCAGTCCCTTGAACTGCTTATACTCGCGAGCAGTCATGTCGGCCCAAGTCTGATAGATGATGTCGGTGAGCGTGGCAAACTGCACTCCCTCCTGCAGCCCATGACGTTTCCATTCGTCGGTAAGCTCCTTGCGTATCTCGATAGACTTCAGGCGTTGGTTTATCCAGTTGTCGGAGTATCCCAGTCGCTTGTAGTCCATCATGGCCTGGTTGATTGACAGTTCGGGGTCTTGCATCTGGTCGAGTCGCTCAGCTGCCACTCGTGCCATCCATAGTTTGAAAGGCTCCGCCTTGGGCGAGGGGATGGATTGGATGATGCGGAACATTGCTTCGGTGTCAGCGAAATTAACCTTTTGCTTACCTCCAGCTGTTTGTATGGAAAGGGGGGTGACAATTTGTCCCCACCCTTCGGCCAACTGTGGATCGCGCTTTCGCATTTTCTTCAGATAATCGGTGGGATTGACACTGTCGGTCAATACTGATACCACATCAACAACGGAGAAATACCATTTCTCTTGTTGGTCGTCCCATATGGTGCGCACCCGCTTCTCTTCGAATAGCTTTATTGCATTGTGCTGTGTCATAGTAACGCAAATTTATCAAAAATCTATGGAATAGCAAAGCATTCCTCAAATTTGTTTATCTCCGTTTCAGTTCCTTTCCCGGTTCCTGCATTCGGTAAAACTCCGCTATGCGGAAAATCATGCTCACACAAATGAATAAAAAGCATCATTTCTTGCCGATATCGGCAAGAAATAGTACTTTTGTGGTGTTGTAATGAAGAGAACTTGCCGATAAGAGGGTTTAATTATGGAGTATATATCTGTATCAGACTTTGCCAGACAGCATGGAGTGTCAGAGCGCACGGTGCGCAACTATTGTGCTACGGGGAAGATAGAAGGGGCTTTCCTCACGGGAAAGACGTGGAACATCCCTGCCGAGGCCACGCTACCCAGGCGGGGCAAAGCATACGCATTACCATTGCTCAAGATACTGCGCGAGCAGAAACAAATGCGTCTGACAGGGGGCATCTACCATCGCACACAGATAGACCTTGCCTACAACTCGAACCACATAGAGGGCAGCCGACTTACACATGACCAAACGCGCTATATCTTCGAGACCAACACCATAGGCATCACCACCGAGAGCGTCAACGTAGACGACATCATAGAGACCAGCAACCATTTCCGCTGCCTTGACTTCATCATTGATCGTGCCGAAGAGCGCCTCACCGAGGGTTTCATCAAAGGGCTACACGGGATGATGAAGAATGGCACGTCGGACAGTCGGCACGAGTGGTTTGCCGTAGGAGAATATAAGCGTTTGCCCAATGAGGTGGGCGGCAATGAGACTACGCCCCCTGAGGAGGTTCATCGAGAGATGCAGAGGTTGCTGAAGGAGTATAATGCCAAGAACGAGAAGACGCTGGAAGACATCCTCGACCTGCACCAGCGGTTTGAGCGTATACACCCCTTCCAAGATGGCAATGGCCGTGTGGGCCGGCTCATTATGTTCAAGGAGTGCTTGGCTTGCGGACATGTGCCGTTCATCATCACCGACGAGTTGAAGATGTTCTACTACCGCGGCCTGCAACACTGGCCCCATATCAAGGGTTACCTGATGGACACCTGCCTCACAGCACAGGACAACTACAAAGCTTTGTTAGACTACTTCAAAGTGAAGTATTAATAGGCAGTGAGGTATACAATCCCCAATAAATTTCTACACAGCGATACTCCAGTCTCACTGTGGTGAGACTGGAATTTCTGTGTGTAGAGACTGCAATCTCTCTATAGTGAGACTCGAGTCTCACTTTGCTGAATTTATTTGGTACTGGGATGTGGCTGATATACTGTATGGTGTGAGCGACTGGGGACGGGCTTGCAACTGTGCGGAATCACCAATCGTATTCCTCCACGTAGGCATCGAAGTCGGGGAGGTCGGTGATGCCAAGGCGTGTCATGGCTTGGCGGATGTGCTCTTGGGTGGCAGGGTCGTTCGGACTGACTGCCACCACTGGTGCGGTATTATCGTCCAATGCTGCAATTCCCCTGTGTCGTCGCGCACCTTCTTTACCGAGGAGCAGCAGGGGGTTGCGTCGGCATTCCACGCCGTATACACCTTCCTCGAAACGATTTTGGCAGATAAACACACGGAGGGTAAGTATGAGCAAGGCGTGTGCGTATTTCGCTGCCTTCTGTTGGGCATACGCGACAAGAGTGCCCGCTACCAGGAGCCATGGCGGAAGGTCGAACCGGGAAACTCGATGGGCCATTACAATCGCTTTATGGTATTGCTCAATCAGCACTGCAAGGTCCATCACGACGTTGCTTTCTATGCCTGTCAGCTCCATATCACCTCTCAATACCTCGGACGCATCTGCCGCAAGTATGACGGGCGCGGACCAAAAGAGATTATTGACGAAATGCTGCTGTTGCAACTGAAGTCTACCCTCAAGAATACCGAAAAGTCGATGAAGGAGATTAGCTACGAGTACAATTTCTCTAACTTCTTCTTCATGTGCAGCTTCTTCCGCCGCAACGTGGGTATCAGTCCTTCGTAGTTTCGCGCCAAGTACCGTGATGGAGGGCAGGTATAAGCATTTACTTGTCATGGCTGCTGTCCTGACAAATAGGGACGTCCACAACGTACGATTCATAAAGAATCTTAAAGAGGAAATTTTGAACATTTCTGTGCCCAAAATTGCAATTCCCCTTTGGGCACATATCCCTACCTTTGCAGCGATAATGTCTTTTTTCCACTGTATGGCCGATGTAGTTCAATACAGAACACTCATTCTCCAAACGCGTTGAATGGAATGGAAGATACAGGTTTAAGTCCTGTCATCGGCACTGCTGAGCTAAAGTACAATCATCCAATGAAAAAGAAGTTATCACTCTCTACGAATAAGAAGTCGGCATCGGAAGGAGAATTCATCGATGTCAAGTGGAACTGCGGTGCCTGCCCTGATTCCTTGCTCTTGGCAATCGACTCGGGCTATAAGTGCTATACCATTCCTATTGCGGACAGCGGTAGCACACGCATCGTGATGACACGCTCAAAGAGGAAAACGACCATTACCTTAAAGGCTCTCATCTCCGGGAAGAGGGTTTCAAAAAGCACAAGCATCCGCGTAAGGAACAGCAAGCAGAGCCGTTCCTCCAGTGCCGACGGCGCAGGTCGCATGAAGATGCGTAGGGAGAAACTGTATGCCAAATGGTGTGTCTTCCGTGCACAAATGAAATACTGGTGGCTCTCCCTCAAGAAATGGCAGAAGGCACTTTATATCGCATTGTTGGTGCTATGGTTTGCAATGCTTTTGCTCCCTTGGGGCAGCAAACCAAAAAGTTCAGTGCCAAGTAATCAGGTTCAGACACCTTCGTCAACAGTATTTGTTGAGCAACCACAAAATCATTTCGTATAATCATCTGTTGTCTTCTCATTAAACTCCTTATAATACAATATGGGACTCGGGAAATGGATAACAGGAGCACTCGGATGGGCACTGTTTGGACCTATTGGAGGCATCCTTGGATATTTTATTACATCAAAACTGGAGGAACTCTCTGAGGCGACTGCCGCACAGGGAGAGCAGCAGTCATGGAATCAGGGGCAGAGAAACAGTTTCCTTATGAGCCTTCTGGTGCTGTCGGCATCAGTCGTCAAGGTTGATGGCAAGACTACATCGCAGGAACTCTCGACACTTCGCAACTTCTTTGCAAGAAACTTCGGTCCACAGGCGGGGAATGAAGCAGAAGAGATCATGCAAGAACTTCTGGATAAGGAAATCAATCTGTATGAGGTGTGTGGGCAGATACGCTCATGCATGGACTACTCGCAGCGTCTACAGCTGTTCCACTATCTTGTAGCACTTGCCGCATGTGATGGCCTTCATCAACGGGAGACGGACATTCTTGAGACTATCGCAACCAGTATAGGACTATCCAAGAGTGATGCAGACTCTATCTTCGCTCAGTTCCGTCCCAGTAACGACAGCTACTACAAGATTCTTGAGATTACTTCTGACGCAACCAACGAAGAGGTAAAGAAGGCATACCGTAAGATGGCCGTCAAGTATCACCCTGACAAGGTGGCTACACTTGGTCCGGATGTTCAGAAAGCTGCAGAAGAAAAATTCAAGGAAGTGCAACAAGCCTATGAGGCTATCTGCAAAGAACGCTGTATGTAAGCAAGTGCCGCATTAAGTATTAAGATGTACTTGCAATCAATAGTGAAATTTTGTGATTTTGAAATCCCCGTCTAAGAATACCTCGGATTGGACAATCCGAGGTGACGATAGTTCTTGTTGAATAGTCACTTTCCCCGAATAGGTTGTCCGGCTGTCCTTGTCGAGTGTAATCAATTGTATTCCTGTATATAGACAAGGACAACCTGGGATGTCCCGAGGTTGTCCTTGCGGTTTGGTCATAATGTCTGTCGCTATTCTTCAGATACCTTCGCGGTATCATCGCAAGTGTAACGCGCGACTATCTGTTTCATCAGTGTCATCGTGTTGATTTATTCTTAGTAAACAAATTGCACGTGATTACACTGATTCTTTGTTGTCTTTCTCATATTTTTATCAAAATTTTCAGTTTCTCGGAGGAGACCATTTGCGAGAATGGTCGCGACCATGTGCGTGAGTGATGGCAAGCAATTGCGCGAATGGTCGCCATCGATAACATGTAAATATAGTTGCAAATTTAAGGTAGGTTCTATAAATTATCTTTACCGAAAAGTCGGAGTTTATCCGAGACTGTTTTGTTGAGTGTTGAGGGAGTATAGCGGGCTATATGACCGAAACAGTCGGCAAAAGAGGCCGGATAAAGCCGAGTTAGCGGTAAAAAGAAATAACCAAGAGTGTTTGAAATATCTCTGCGATAATTTATAGAACCTACCTAAGAAAATGCATGCACTTGTACAAGCTTCAGGCCACACTTTCTATGAAAGTTGAAAGATGAAAAATGAAAACCGAACAATGCAAATGTCTATCACGGAGAATAAAGGAGAAGGACATCCCGAGGACAACCTGGGTTGTCCTTGTTTATCGCAAGATATACAGTTGGTTACGGCCGGCAAGGACAGCCGGACAACCTATTTGGGGAAGTACGTCTTTCAAGCGTGAACGAGCACTTCTCGAACAAGAGTGAACCTACTATAACGTGAGTTCTGTAATACTATAGAGTACAAATAGATTGTAATCTCTAAAAAATCCCTAAAAGCGAAGTTTGCGACATTTATCCGTCTATAAATGTAATAAATTTTCTCCACAGAGGCGATACTTTTGCATACGGTTTATGAATCATCAAGAATCTGCCGCATACATGCCTGTGAAGCACAAGAGACGGACAACGAAAAGATATCGCACGATGGTGTTTGTATTCATCATATTATGTGTGTTGCTTTACCTTGTGTTCGGAGTGAGCCTCAAGAACAATTGGAGATACAAGCGCAGACACGCGGAGGCTGCGGCCAGCCTGGCCACACCTCACGTGAAGGAGCTGCTGTGCCGCGAGGTGGATACCAGCGGCGTGCATCCGCGCTTCGCTTCCTTGGTCAAGAGGCTTGCACTGAACACGAACAACCTCACGGCAGGGAATGCGGTGAATATCATCGTTGACGGACGGGAGAAGCAGCGGATGCTGATGGAGGACTTGCGCAGGGCCAAGGAGTATATACACATGGAGTATTTCCACTTTGGCGTGGATGAGGGCAGCCGCAGCATCAAGCAGCTGCTCGAAGAAAAAGCCGAGGAGGGGGTGAAGGTGCGTTTCCTGAACGAGAACATTGCCAACATCCCCATCCCCGGCGCCTATTACCGCAGCATGCGGCGGCATGGGGTGGAGGTGTGCAGTTTCACTCCCTACAGGCACAACCTGATAAGTTTCTTCACGCTGCTCAACTATCGTGACCATCGCAAGACAGTGGTCATCGACGGCAACGTGGCCTACACGGGCGGCATGAACATCAACGACAACTACTTCTGCCGCTGGCGCGATACGCACATGCGCCTCACGGGCGATGCCGTGGACATGCTGCAAGCCACCTTCCTCGACACGTGGCTCAGCTCGGGCGGAAAGCTCGACAAGCCCATCGACCATTACTTTGCCCATGAGAAACAGGCCAATCGCATAGCATCGGCCTATGCCTTCGAGGATAAGCGTGTGCAGATAGTGCCCGATGACCCGTCGTCGGACACGCGGACGGCGCAGATGGCCTACGAGTGGGTGTTTGACCATGCACAGGACTACGTGTATATACAGACTCCTTACTTCGCTCCGCCCAAGCATCTTCTCGATGCCATGAAGGGGGCGGCGAGGCGTGGCGTGGACGTGGTGCTGATGCTGCCCGAGAAGACCGACCATCCGCTGCTGCGCTACACCAACCGGGCCTACTACGAGGAGTGCCTGGAGGCGGGCATACGCATCGTGCTGCGAGGGGGCGAGTTTATCCATAGCAAGACCTTCGTGTGCGACGACTACCTGTCGCAGATAGGCACCTCAAACATGGACATGCGCAGCTTGGAGCTGAGCTACGAGCTCAATGCCTTCATCTACGACCGCGAGACGGCATTGAGCTGCAGGCAAATCTTCCTCGATGACCTGGACATCTGCCGAGAGCTCTCACTGCAGGCATGGAGGGAGCGACCCCGTTGGCAAAGACCCATTGAGCAGCTTTTCAGGTGCTTTGCGCCGGTGCTGTGATATGAGAGCATGACGTTGCATGTGAGAATACAACGAAAGAGAAACGCCAGTAGTAGCCTTAAAGAGGTTCAGGCTGTGTGCTGGTCATGTAACATATTATTGGATGGAACCTCTCTATATTATATAAATGACGAATCTGCTACGTAAACGAATGGCTCGTTACGACTTGCCACAACAAATCAAAGCCAAAGGGGTGTACCCCTACTTTCGCTGCATAGAGAGCGAGCAAGATACAGAAGTAATCATGAACGGTCGGCGGGTGCTGATGTTCGGTTCAAACTCCTACCTGGGACTCACCAACCATCCCCGTGTGATTGAGGCCGCCAACCAAGCAACTCGCCGATACGGTACCGGATGTGCCGGTTCCCGATTTCTTAATGGCACTATCGATCTGCACCTACAACTTGAGCACGAACTGGCCAGTTGGACGGGAAAGGAGGATGTGATGGTATATTCCACCGGATTTCAGGTAAACCTCGGTGTGGTGTCGTGCGTGACAGGGCGTGAAGACTATATCATCTGCGACGAACTGGACCACGCATCCATCGTGGAGGGGCGGCGCTTGTCGTTCTCCACGCCACGCAAGTATCGCCACAGGGATATGGCTTCATTGGAGCGTGAACTGGCTCGTTGCCGCCCCGAAGCAATCAAGTTCATTGTCACCGATGGGGTGTTCTCCATGGAGGGCGACATTGCACCGATGGACGAGATTGTGCGCTTGGCACGGAAGTATGATGCCAATGTCATGGTGGACGAGGCTCACGGCTTCGGTGTGCTGGGCCCTGAAGGTCGTGGCACCTGCCATCACTTCGGCGTGGCCGATGAGGTGGATCTCCTGATGGGCACATTCAGTAAGTCGTTCGCCTCTATTGGCGGCTTCATCGCCTCCGACAAGGATACCATCAACTACCTGCGTCACAACTCGCGTTCGTACATCTTCAGCGCTTCGCTCACCCCTGCTGCCACGGCTGCTGCTATGGAGTCGCTCCATATCATGCAGGAGGAGCCCGAGCGCATTGAGCACTTGTGGAAGGTCACTCACTATGCCCTCGACGGATTCCGCGCATTGGGCTTTGAGATAGGAGCTACCGAGACACCTATCATACCGCTCTACGTGAGGGATATGGAGAAGACCTTCCTCGTCACGCGTATGCTCTTCGATGAGGGCATCTTCGTCAATCCCGTAGTGCCGCCTGCCTGTGCTCCTAACGATACGCTCATCCGCTTCTCGCTGATGGCCACCCACACTAAAGAACAGGTAGACTATGCGTTGGACAAGATGTCGGAGTGCTTCGGCAAACTGGGTATACTGCGATGAAAATTCTTGTTACTGGTGCTTCGGGGTTTATTGGCAGCCATATGGTAGACCACGCCCTGTCGATGGGGTATGAAACATGGGCGGCTGTTCGCCCCACGAGCAATCTGAGCTATCTAAAAGGCTCCGATGTGCAATGTGTCACATTGGAGTTTGACGATGCCGCCCTGCTGGAACAGCGGCTCAGGGCGCATCGCGAAAGCCATGGTACTTGGGATGTCGTTATCCACTGTGCGGGTGCTACCAAGTGCAAGCACAAAGACGAGTTTGACAGCATCAATTATGAGGGTACCCGTATGCTTGTAGATACGCTGATGCGCCTGGATATGATACCCAATCAGTTCATATTTATAAGTACTCTCGGCATTTACGGTCCCCTCCACGAGCAAGAACCCCATCGGTCATTCGTAGAGACGGATGTCCCTCGTCCGAACACGCTCTATGGAAAAAGTAAGTTAAAAGCTGAGTGGTATGTTAGAGGAGTCGGTGCATTGCCCTACGTCATATTCAGGCCGACGGGTGTTTATGGACCGCGCGACAAGGATTATCAGATACTTATACGCAGCATACGCTCGCATATAGACCTGTCGCTCGGCCTACGGCCACAGCAGATTACTTTCGTCTATATCAAAGACCTCGTGCAAGCCGTCTTTCTGGCCATAGAGAAGGGGGTAAAGCGTCGCAGTTATCTTATTACAGACGGGAATACCTATAATAGCAGTGACTTCACTGATGCCGTACGGGCAGCTATGGGCAATCCGTTCACCCTGCACATACCTGTTCCGCTATGGATGGGGCGCATAGCCGCCTCTATTGTAGATGTATGTGGGCGCGTGCTCGGGCATTCCTTCACGTTCAATAGCGACAAGTTCCGCATCTTGGCACAGCGCAACTGGAAGTGCGACATATCACCTCTCGTCGACGAATTAGGGTATCGGCCTCGTTATAACCTGATTGACGGTGTGGCAGAAACGTTGGCCGAACAGGATGCGTAGCGAAGAATTTGATATATTTCGTTCTGTAAATGTAATATACTTCTTGCGGATTGCGTCTACTTTTGCAGTCTCAGAAGCGATAGTAAGTATTAAAAAAAACTCTACACAACACTATGAGCATTCAATACCTTCTTATGCTGGCCGTAGGCGATGCCATGGATGCCTTTGCGGTATCGATGGCCAAGGGCACTGTCACACGCAATCCTCGTCCGCAACATTACCTGAGTGTAGCCCTGTGGTTTGGCGGATTCCAAGCCTTGATGACCCTGTTGGGATACTTTGTCGGAGCACGCTTTGCTCCCTTGGTAGAGCGGTACGACCATTGGATATCGTTTGCTCTGCTTTCCATACTGGGAATTATGATGATATGGGAGGCCTTCGGGGTAGAGAAACCCGAGAACGTGAAGCCCGACTTCTCTGTAAAGACGATGCTCCCGTTGGCTCTGGCTACAAGTATCGACGCTATGGCCGTAGGCGTGTCGCTGGCCTTTCAAGGGGCCGATGTTTGGCTGGCAACGCTGTTGGTAGGATTGGTCACAATGCTGTTTTCGGCCGTTGGACTCAAGGTGGGAAACCTCTTCGGCAACCACTACAAACTGGTGGCCGAGCTGGTGGGCGGACTGATACTGCTCTTCATCGGCGTTGACATCCTCGTCACCCACCTGAGCGCATAAAAAAGCATGGGAGATATGTGAGACAAAGAGAGCTAATAATTGTTATATAACCAAAAACCAAGAAACTGATGGAAAAGAAGAACTACTACAACCTGCCCTACAAGGCTGTGAAGGAGCTGTTGCATACCGACACCGTGCAGGGCCTCACCGAGCACGAGGCGATGGAGCGCCTCAGGGAGTATGGGTACAACGAGTTTAAGAAACGCGAGCACACGACACTGTGGCAGAAGTTCGTGGCGCAGTTCAAGAGCTTCATGATTATCGTGCTGCTCATCGCGGCGGCCATCTCGGGCGTCACGGGCTATATGAATGGCGAGGGCATCACCGACGCGCTCATCATCCTGGTCATCCTCGTGGCCAATGCCATCATCGGCATGGTGCAGGAGTCGAAGGCGGAGAAGTCGCTCGATGCCCTGGAACGCATGGCCGCACCGCGCTGTAAGGTGGTGCGCGATGGAGAGCGCCGCATCATAGAGTCGCGCGAGCTGGTGCCGGGCGACATCGTGGAGATAGAGACGGGCGACAGCATCCCTGCCGACCTGCGCCTCACCGAGGCCATCAACCTGAAGGTACAGGAGGCTGCGCTGACGGGCGAGTCGGTGCCCGTGGAGAAGAGCACCGAGTCCATTGAGGGCGATGCCTCCATAGGCGACAGGGTGAACATGGCGTTTGCCTCGTGCAGCGTCACCTACGGCCGTGGACGTGGCATCGTGGTGGCTACGGGGACCGACTCCGAGATGGGCAAGATAGCCGCTATGATAGAGTCGGTGCCCGAGATGAAAACGCCCATGCAGGTGCGCCTCGACCAGCTGGGTCGTGTGCTGGCCATCGTGAGCCTCGTGGTGTGTGGCATCATCTTCATCATCGGTCTCTGCTACGGACGTCCGCTGATGGAGATGTTCATGACCGCCGTGAGCCTTGCCGTGGCTGCCATCCCCGAGGGACTGCCTGCCGTGTCGACCATCGTGCTCGCCCTGGGTGTGCAGAAGTTGGCCAAGCAGAATGCCATCGTGCGCAACCTGCCCTCTGTGGAGACGCTGGGTAGCACCACGGTCATCTGCTCGGACAAGACGGGTACGCTGACGCAGAACCGCATGACGGTGGTGGAGATGGGCATGGGCACCGAGGTGAGTGGCCTCACCTCATTGTCGCTCCTCCATTCCCAGCTGGTGCAGTTCTCGGTGCTCTGCAACGATGCCGTCATCAGCCGCGAGGATGATAGCGTGACCACCATCGGCGACCCCACGGAGACGGCGCTCGTAGACCTCGGTCTGAGGTTCGGCATTGATAAGGACGCGCTGCTGGCCGAGATGCCGCGCGTGGCCGAGGTACCCTTCGACTCGGAGCGAAAGCGCATGGCCACCATCCACCGCGCTGCCTCGGGGCGCTACCTCGTGGCTGTCAAGGGTGGAGTCGACGAGGTGCTGGAGTGCTGCACGAAGATCAATGTCGACGACAATGCGCAGCCCGCACGCAAGACCTCGCACAAGTCGCCGTCAATACTCTCGTTCACGGTGCGGAACATCACCGATGCCGATATCCATCGCATATTTGAGAAGAACGAGGAGATGGCCTCCAAGGCACTGCGCGTGCTGGCCATCGCCTATAAATATATGGATGAACTGCCCAGCGACATCAGTGCCGCGAGCATCGAAGAGGGCCTCACCTTCGTAGGCATGGTGGGCATGATAGACCCGCCACGCGAGGAGGCTCGCCTTGCCGTCGAGCAGTGCCGCCGTGCAGGCATCAAGCCCGTAATGATTACGGGCGACCACGCTCTCACCGCCTCGGCCATTGCCACCCAGCTGGGCATCATGACCACTGGCAATCGCGTGCTCACGGGTGCCGAGGTGGAGCGTCTCTCCGATGATGAGCTGCGCGAGCAGTGCGGCAGCGTGGCCGTCTTTGCCCGTGTAGCCCCCGAGCACAAAGTGCGCATCGTGAAGGCCTTCCAGCAGCGCGGCAACGTGGTGGCGATGACGGGCGACGGTGTCAACGATGCCCCTGCCCTCAAGCTGGCCGACATCGGCGTGGCCATGGGCATCACCGGCACCGACGTGGCCAAGGAGGCTGCCGATGTGGTGCTGGCCGACGACAACTTTGCCACCATCGTGACCTCCGTGCGCGAGGGACGCCGCATCTTCGACAACCTGATGAAGAGCATCCAGTTCATGGTGTCGACCAACCTGGGAGAGATCATTCTGCTGTTCGTGGCTGTGCTGTGCAACTTCGACATGCCGTTGCTGCCCATACAGCTGCTCTTCATCAACCTCGTGGGCGACAGTCTGCCCTCGCTGGCCCTCAGCGTCGACCACGCTGCGAAGGACATCATGGAGCGTCCTCCCGTAAAGCCCCATCAGGGCATCTTCACCCGTGCGTTCACCACGAGGGTCGTATTGCAGTCGCTCATCATCGGTGCAGCCTCGCTGGGTGCCTATATGATTGGCATGGAGCACTCCATCGAGACCGCCCGCACGATGACCTTTGCCGTGATGATCTTCTCGCAGTTCACGATGATCTTCAGCATCCGCGCCGGTCGTCAGTGGTTTACCCATCGCTTCTTCACCAACCGCTGGCTATGGCTCACCATTGCGCTGGTTACCACGCTGACGCTCCTCGTGATGCTCGTCCCTGCCATGCAGACGCTCTTCAAGCTCACCGCCCTCAGCGCCCCGCAGTGGGGAATGGTCATCGGCCTCTCCATCGGCGTGCTCATCGTGAGCGAACTGCTGAAGCTGCTGACAAGAAGGGTAAAGTGATTATCCGTGAACACTATACTACGCAATAGGACTCGCCGAAGGGCGGGTCCTATTGCGTATGACGGGAACAAGGATATGGCATATTTCTCTTTATTGTAGAATAAACCTATTTGTCAAAAAAATCTGTCCTTCGTGTAACAAATCGACATTCTCTCCGTCATAAGGGTAGAGGCAATCATTACACGGACACAGACAAGGTGACGCACGAAGAATTCAAAAGACGGTTTATGCCATTGCAACAAATGCTCTATCGCGAGGCATATCGGATGCTTTGCGACAGGTTCGAGGCAGAGGATGCTGTGCAGAACCTCTATGTGCGGTTGTGGGAACAGAAAGAGCTGCTTGGCTATGTGTGTTGAACCAGTATACGATATACGACACAAGCCCGGGCAATCGCTCGGGCTTGTGTGTTGTTTTCCCTTTTATAAAGGGTAAGTATGTCTGTTTTTATCTCTCCTCGTCGGGGTGGCAAGCATAGTAGGCACGGAGGGCGGTGGAGCTTACCTTGATGAAGCCCTTGGCCTCCTCGGCAGTCCAGCCCTTCTGGGTCTCGCCATATTCGCCAAACTTGTTCTTCACGAGGTCGTCCTTGGAGTCTACACCTACGGTTTGGAAGCCGAGCGGGCGGAGCTCAAGTGTTACCACGCCATTCACGTTGCGCTGTGAGCTGGTGAGCATGGCCTCGATATCGGGCATCACGGGCTCCAGATACTGGCTCTCGTGGAGGAACATGCCGTACCAGTTGGACACCTGGTCTTTCCAGTACTGCTGCCACTTGGAGAGGGTGTACTTCTCCAGATAGCGGTGTGCGGCGATGATGAGCATGGGGGCTGCGGCCTCGAAGCCTACGCGGCCCTTGATGCCGATGATGGTGTCGCCCACGTGGCAGTCGCGGCCGATGCCGTAGGCTGCGCCAATCTCTTCGACGGCCTGTATGGCCTTGATCTTGTCGGTGTACTCCACACCATTGACAGAGCAGAGCTCACCCTTGCAGAATCCTAGCTTAAGGAGTTCGGGACCCTCTTTGGTGGGGTGCTTCAGGTAGGCCGACTCGGGCAAGCCCTGGTTGGAGTCGAGGAGCTCGCCGCCGCAGATGCTGGTGCCCCAGATGCCCACGTTGTAGGAGTACTTGAGCTTGGCAAAGTCGGCATTGAAGCCATTGGCGTTGAGGTAGTCTACCTCCTCCTTGCGCGTGAGGGTCTTGTCGCGGGTGAGGGTGATGATCTCTACGCCCGGAGCCATCACGAGGAAGGTCATGTCGAAACGTATCTGGTCGTTGCCTGCACCGGTAGAGCCGTGTGCTATGGCGTCGGCGCCGATCTCCTTGGCATAGCGCGCGATGGCCAGTGCCTGGAAGATACGCTCTGAGCTCACCGAGATGGGGTAACAGTTGTTGCGCAACACGTTGCCATATACCATGTACTTGAGGCTCTTCTCGTAGTACTCTTGGGTGACGTCGAGGGTCACGTACTTGGTGGCGCCCAGCTTGTAGGCATTCTCCTCATTGGTGCGGAGCTGCTCTTCGCTGAATCCGCCTGTGTTGGCACATACGGCATGTACCTCATATCCCTCCTCCTTGGCAAGATACATCACCGTGTAGGAGGTGTCTAAGCCGCCACTGAAGGCAACTACTACTTTCTTCTTCTGTTCCATATCACTGTATTTACAATTTTACAATTTACTATTTACAATTTATATACAATTTGATGATTTACAATTTCGCCATCGCGGTAGATGAAATTGCAAAATAGCTAAATGCTAAATCAATGGTAAATTGTAAATGGTCAAATGGTAATTTACCCTTTATTATTTCTTATTCTTCAGATGCAGCATCTTGCGCAAGCGGTTTTGCCACTTCGACATGGTGGGTACCTCCTCGTCGGGGTCGACGGGTGTGGCTTTGGGGTCGAAGAGCATACCGGTGCAGAGGCAACGGGTGCGGTTGTTGCGCTGCAGGATGTCGTAGTTCTTGCATCCCTCGCAACCCTTCCAGAACTCCTCGTCCTGCGTTAGTTCGGTCAGTGTCACCGGCACGTAGCCCAGTGCGGTGTTGAGCTTCATTACGGGCAGCGAGGTCGTGATACTGAAGAGCTTGGCGTAGGGGAATCGCTCGCGAGCCAGCTCGAACGTTTTCTTCTTGATGCGTCCGGCCAAGCCCATCTGGCGGTATTCGGGGTCAACGATAAGTCCCGAGGTGGCCACAAAGTCTCCATGGCTCCAACTCTCGATATAGCTGAACCCAACGAGTCGGTCGCCATCGAGTGCCACCACAGCCTTGCCGCCATTAATCTTCTCGGCCACATATTCGGGCGAGCGCTTGGCAATGCCTGTGCCACGCTGCAGGGCCGATTCGTATATCAGCTGGCAGATGTGCTCGGCATATACGGCGTGCTCGGCGTTGGCATATCTTACGATAATATTGTTTGCATCCATATTGGCTGGAATCTTCTTTTGTAGAACAATCTTTTACCTAAAAACTTATACCTATTTTCTAATACGGCTGCAAAATTACATAAAAAAGAGACACGCACAATGTTTTTTGCTGATTATTATTCGTTGTTTATACAAATTTTATCCTTCAGTATCGTATGTATATGCAGAAATCAAGAGAAAGTATGCATGTTTCTGAGTCCTATGCAATGTGTATGTATCTTTGTACAAGGTGGCGTTTTGTTTTTTCACTGGCTTTTTATTATATTTGCATCAGAAATGTTGTAATGAATATATCGAATATCAT
The DNA here is from genome assembly GCA_017465905.1 of Bacteroidaceae bacterium. Classification (GTDB taxonomy): domain Bacteria; phylum Bacteroidota; class Bacteroidia; order Bacteroidales; family Bacteroidaceae; genus UBA1189. The sequence continues at coordinate 75,443 of JAFTVE010000046.1, forward strand.
GAAAAGAAGATTCTTGCGTGCTGCCCTGTGCTTTGGACTGCTGGGGATTGTTCCAGTGGTGTATGCACAGTCTGTATTACCCTTGGTGGAACAGACATTGTCTAATCCTGACAATGAACCGGTACCTGTACATCCGGTACCTCATTCGCGCCAGCTCAAGTGGCAAGAAACAGAGTTCTACGCTTTCTTCCATTACGGAATGAATACTTATACCAATCGGGAGTGGGGCTATGGCAATGAAGATCGTGCCACTTTTGCACCGACAGCAGCGCCTAATCCACGTCAGTGGCTCGAAGTAGCCAAGGCTGCAGGCATGCGTGGAGGTATTGCTGTGGTGAAGCATCACGATGGCTTTTGCCTATGGCCTACGGCGACTACTGAGCACAATGTCACCAACTCGGGCAATGACTATGGCAGGCAAACCAATATTCCACGCGATTTTGCCGAGGCTGCACGTGATTTGGGGATGAAGTATGGATTCTACATCTCGCCTTGGGACAGGAATAGTGCGTTGTATGGTACGGAACGCTATGTGAAAGAGGTTTTCCTGCGCCAATGTGCTGAGATTGCCCAATATGGTACGGACCAGTTTGAAATGTGGTTTGATGGAGCCAATGGTGGTGATGGTTACTACGGTGGCGAGGAGGGTCGGCGCAGTATCGACCGTGCCACCTACTATGATGTGCCCAATCTGCGCGATACGGTACATCGGGTGTGTCCCGACTGTGTGCTTTGGGGCGTTGGTGGCGAAGCGCGTTGGATTGGTAATGAGGCCGGATGGGCAGGACAGACCAACTGGAGTACGGAGAATCGTGACTATGTACCCGAGAAGAATGGTATGTATGGGACCGAAGATGGCTGGTTCTGGCTACCGGGAGAGAGCGATGCCAAGGCTACCAACCGTGGCTGGTTCTGGCATGAAGGCGAAAGTCCGCTCAGTCCCGAACGCCTGTTCCAAATGTATCTGGAGACGATTGGGCGTAATTCGACCCTTATCCTCAATATCCCTCCCAACCAGGCAGGTGTGTTGCCCGATGCTTCGGTTGAGGCTCTTACGAAGATGGGTGAACTGGTGCAGCAACGTTTGAGTACCGACCTCGCAGCCAAAGCTGCTGTCACGGCCGATCATGTGAGAACGAGAGGTGCTGCACGGCATTATGAACCAATCAACATGACGGATGGTGACAAGGATACTTATTGGGCTACGAATGATGGCGAGACTACTGCTACAATCACTCTTTCATGGGACTCTCCTCAGACTGTACGCTACGTGGAACTGATGGAATACATAGCCAAAGGTCAGCGTGTGCGTAAATTCCGTATTGAAGCTCTCTCTGAAAATGATACATGGATCCCTTGTGCAACGCAAGTGGAGACAACAACGATTGGCTATAAACGTATCGTTCCGCTCAATGGAAGTACTGCTGCCAGTTATGATGAGGGTTTGCAGGTAAAGGCTATGCGTATTGTCATCGAGGACAGTAAGGCTTGCCCGCTCATTAGCCGAGTGGCTGTGTATTAATGGTAGGAGAATGGATAACCGAAAAAGAAGATGAAGATGAAAAGACAAAGAATATATACCGTATTGCTGACTCTTATAAGCTTTGCAGGTGTCGCGAGCGCACAAAATATTCAGTTTGAGGGTAAAGACTTTCAGGGCATAGGCGTATATGACACTTGGGAGGAATCGCCGTTTCGTACTGGCAAGCTCAAGGGTAACTATGCCGTAGTCGATAATCCCGAGCGAGATAGTGTCAATAATTCATATCGTGTGTTGGCTATACAACGTTCCCGTTATGGGAGCAACACATTTGGTGTACGTATCGACCTGCGTGAGCCGTTTGAACTGACACCAACGGAGAAGTACATACATCTGCTTGTTCGCCGCCCCTATAGTGGGCGCATTATGGTGGTAGGGCTCGGCAAGCGCACCGACCGCAATGCTCAGTCTGCCGATACCGAACAGTTCTGGGCTATGACCACGGAGAATGTGCCTGGAGATGTCTGGCAGCGTGTATCATTGGCCATCAAGGGCGCCGGGGGAATAGAGATACATAGTCTTGTAGTAGTGCCCGACTGCGAATCGCCGCATCACTATACGGAGGATGCCATCTGCTATGTCGATGGAGTGGTGGTCAGTGATAGTCCGCTCAATACGGCGTCAGCCTCTTCGGTGGCTTCGTTGCCTGCTTTGTCGTCAGAATGCCTTGTCAGCAATACTAACCGCAACGGTGAGGTGACATTGCCCGATGGCAGCCAGCTGATGAGCTATGAGCACCCTGCAGGGAAACCTCTGCGTGTTAAGGTACGCCCCGAAGTGGGATTCACTCATGATGGCATGATAGTGCATTACGGATATGGTGAAGAGCGCAAGCAAGTACATATTCCTGCACGTAAGGTCAATCGGAAGGGATTATGTATCATTCCTGCGAGATATATGAATGGTGTGGTAGAGCTGGAAGGTTTGTTTGTAGAGGTGAGGTAGTAAAAAATGCTCCTTCATGGTAATGATGGGGATATTTTTATTAATTTTGCGCACCGAAAACGAAAGCTCCTTTATATAGAATGAATCCCAAACTCAAAGGATACCTGCTTGGCATTATTGCTGCTGCTACATATGGTCTGAATCCCTTGTTCACGCTGCCCCTCTATGAGGCTGGCATGAATCCCGATTCGGTACTCCTGCTACGTTACCTCCTTGCCATCCCTATTTTGGGAATGATGCTCTTGTGGCGTGGACGCAATTTCAGATTAAAGCGCCGTGAACTGCCTCCCATCATCAGTCTTGGACTGCTGTTCGCTCTCTCGTCGCTCATGCTCTTCCAAAGCTATAACTATATGGATGCAGGAGTGGCCTCTACGATACTCTTCATATATCCCATTATCGTAGCAGTTATTATGACGGTGGTGTTCAAGGAAAAAATGACCAAGCAGACCATCCTCTGTATACTCACTGCCATGAGTGGCATTGCGCTGCTTTATCGGGGCGACGATGGGAGTACGCTCAATCTCATGGGCATGACGCTGGTGCTGGTTTCGGCTTTTTCGTATGCCATATATATTGTGGGTATCAACAAGACCTCCTTGCGCAATGTGGCGACATTGAAGGTGACCTTCTATGTCATTCTCGTGGGGTCCAGCCTCTTTGTCGTGCGACTGCTTGTGGCACACGACTTCCATGTGCCGCCTGTCGGTGAATGGTATTTGTGGCTCAATATTCTCTGCTTGGCAGTGTTCCCTACGGCACTATCGCTGCTCTGCACTACCAAAGCTATACAGTTTATTGGTGCTACCCCAACGGCTATTCTGGGTGCTCTGGAGCCATTGACGGCAGTTGCTATCGGTGTCCTGGTGTTTGGCGAAGCGTTCACTTTGCATATTGCAATAGGCTTGCTGCTTATAATCGTGTCTGTCACCTTTGTCGTGTCCGATGGTGCGATATCCCTGCATCTCACTCGCTTCCGCAAGATGTTTCCCAAGATTACTCGGAAACTGAAATTCAAGAAATAGTCAGAAGTGTGATTGCGGAGAAGGAAAATCACTTTTCCTCATTTTTCTTTAGCCAACAATAGTATCCCAACTTATACAGCTTGAAGCCGATAAGGCTGGGTGACGGGCCACAGAGCTGTTGGGTGAGGCGTTGCTCATGTCGCTTGAAACAGCTGGCTGCCCAGCTCTCTAATCTGAGGTGGCGCAGTATGCGGTAGCTGCTGAGGAGCGCTGAGTGTCCTTGCATACTGGCCTCCATGGTGGCGAGGTTGCGTAGTGCTGTTTGGGATTTTGCGAGAAATACTTCATTGACCTCCAACCCTATGTGGCGTAGCGGGTTGTCGATGTGGCGTATATGTGCTTGTCGGTGCATCAGTTCGATGCCAAACAGTGTATCTTCGTGGCCATAGCCGCAGACAGACTCGTCGAACCGTATAGCTTGAAATATGTCGCGACGGATGCAGAAGTTGAAGGGAGTGAACTGCTCATAAGGACGTTGGGTGCGGTACTTTGCAGCACGTCGTTTGTCGGCTTGCTTCTCGTACGCATAACGTAGACTTACCGTGGGGGAGGGGAGGGTGTCGGCATGGCACAGCCCTCCACAGATAACCTCGGCATCGGTATGGCGCAGATACTCGGCTATGAAGGTGGGGCTGATGACTTCGGCATCGCAGTCCATGAAAAGTAGCCATGGGTGTTGGGCCTCGTCGGCCAGGCGATTGCGTATGCGTGCCCTTCCGAGATTCTCCGCCATCTCCATGAAGCGGCAGTGAGCAAGGGCGTTTATTTCCCGATTCTTCTCCTTATATATATAGGTGGGCGAGGCATCATCGGCTACGATGATTTCGTAGGCGATACCTGCCTGCTCGGCTTGCCTGTGCAGAGCGTTTACGAGGTCGCGGCAGTCGTAATTGTATGTGGGGATGAGTATCGAGAGCATATCGTTTTGTTTCGGTATGGCTTAGAATGCAAACAGCAGAGGCAATGCGAATATCATCACTACGCCCATAATAATTTGTAGTGGAAGACCCACCTTGACAAAATCCATGAAGCTGTATTGTCCCGCAGGCATCACCAGGGCATTGGGCGGAGTGGAGAAGGGTGAGGCAAAGCACATCGAAGCCGCCACGGTGACAGCAAAGAGGAAGGGAATCGGGCTCACGCCTATGCCAATCGCACACTGCAGGGCGATGGGGGCCATCAGTACGGCGGTCACCGTATTGCTGATGAAGATGGTCATGATCGATGTGGCGAAGTATACCGCTGCCAATGCCACGTGCGGACTGCTGGCACCGAAGGTGTTGACGATGAAGTCGGCAATCATTGATGACACTCCCGTCTTCTCCAATGCCGTCGACATGGGCAGCATGGCGGCAAAGAGCACGATGGTTTGCCAATTGATGGTCTTGTAGGCTGCCTCCACGCTTCTCACACATCCCGTGATGACCATCATTACTGCAGCCAGGAGCACTGCCGTGACGGGAGCTACGGGGATGGAGTCGATACACATCATTACAATCATCGCTATCATGATCAGTGCCGCTACAGGAGCCTTGTAGTCGAGTGTCACCTTGGCAGCCTCTTGCAGCGGTTCGCCCAGCACCACCCAGTTGCTCGACTCGTTGCGTAGGCGTGCAATATCCTTCCATGCTCCCTGCACGAGCAGTACGTCAGAGTCGTGTATCTTCTCGTTGCCCAGGTTGTGGAGCAGGTAGTCGTGCTGTCGTCTGATGCCCAGCACGTTGATGTTGAACTTGCTTCTCAGTCCTATCTCCAGAATCTTTCGGCCTATCATCGATGATGAGGGCATGATAAGGATTTCGGCGATACCGATATCGTAGAAGTCGAGCGATGCATTCGAAGAACTGCCCTCTATCTCGTCGGTATGGTTGTCGATGAGCCGGAGCGAGAAATCCTCGGTCAGCTGCTGCACCTTCTCAATCTCGCCCGAGAGGTACAGCACGTCGCCCTGCTGCAGCATCAGTGTGGGCGATGCCAACTGCTGGTTTACCGTGCGCACAAACTTGTTGTGTCCGGCACTACGGCGTAGTTCGATGACGTTCACGCCATATTTACGGTAGATGTCAAGGTCGATGATGGTCTTGTTGATGACCTTCGAGGCCTCGTTCACATGTACACGGAACAGATTCTCCGACAGTCCATACTCCTTCACCAGTTCGCCCAGCGACTTTCCGCCCTGCTTGCTGCTCTTTTCGCTCGATTTCGGTGTCAGGAACATCTTCGTCAGCGGCATCAGCACCAATATGCCTACCACCAATGTGATGATACCCACTGGCAGGAAGGTGAAGAACGATATGTCGGGCAGCGATGTCGGCACCAATCCATTCGTCTTGGCATTCGCTAAGGTCTCTTGAATGATGAGGTTTGGTGGCGTACCAATCAATGTCATCATGCCACCCATGCTGCTCGCAAAGGCCAGCGGCATCAACAGACGGCGCGATGAAGTGTTTGCATAGGCAGCCATACTCACCACGATGGGAAGCATCAGTGCCACGGTACCTGTGTTGCTCACGAAGCCACCAATCAGTGCCGTCACAAGCATCACCAGCAAGAACAACCGCGTCTCGCTTGTCCCCGCCAGCTTTATCACCTGTCCGCCAATCATCTTGGCGAGTCCCGTCTGGAATATACCACCTCCCACGATGAACAGACCCACCATCATGATTACCGTCGTGTTCGAAAAACCTGCCAATGCCTCGCTCGGCACCAATATCTGGAACAGCAACAGTGCCAGTAAGGCACATAGAGCCACCAAGTCAGATCTCACCTTGCCGCTCACAAACAGTGCTGCAGATATCAATAGAATTATTACAGTTGTTAACATTGTTCCTTATCATTTATTATAGTATGGCTTCAAATGAAGGCGTTTCATTTAATCTACAAAGATACAAATAAACGAGCGAGAAATATCAAGCTTGCTTGAATATTTATTACAGCGAGTGAAAGTATCTTCATGGTTTACCATAAAGATACAAATAAACGAGCGAGAAATATCAAGCTTCTTGGACAAGCCAAGTGCTAAGGCAGGTCTTGAATATTTATTACAGCGAGTGAAAGTGTCTTCATAGTTTACCATAAAGATACGAATAAACGAGCGAAATATAGGGCCTGCTTTGATATTTCTCAGCGAGTGCTTGCTGTCTTCCTGCATTGAGATGCGAAAAACATTAAACATAGACTGGCTCTATGATTGTAAAGGAAAAAAAGCTAACTTTGCAACATGAATTGGCTTTGTATTTAGTGCTTAGTGTACGACACGGGAGCATTTTCCTAAATCTAAGCCTTAACACAGGATAGCTATGGAACCATTGGCTGAACGATTGCGTCCGTCGACGCTTGATAATTATATAGGACAGAAACATCTCGTAGGCAAAGATGCTGTGATGCGCCGCATGATAGAGTCGGGGCGTATATCCTCGTTTATTCTCTGGGGACCTCCGGGAACGGGTAAGACGACCTTGGCTCACATCATTGCCAACCGTCTTGAAGTGCCCTTCTATACACTCAATGCCGTGGCTTCGGGTGTGAAGGATGTGCGCGAGGTTATCGAGAGTGCGCAGAAGAACCGTATCTTTGCCAAGAACAGCCCCATCCTCTTCATCGACGAGATACACCGTTTCAATAAGTCACAGCAGGACTCGCTGCTCGCTGCCGTGGAACGCGGTATAGTGACGCTCATTGGTGCCACCACCGAGAATCCCTCGTTCGAGATTATCCGTCCGCTGCTCTCGCGCTGCCAACTTTATATATTGAAGTCGTTGGAGAAGGACGACCTGCTCGAACTCCTCGACCGCGCCATCTCTGAAGACGTCTACCTGAAGCAACGCCGCATCACCGTCCGTGAGACCGATGCCCTGCTGCGCTTCTCGGGAGGCGATGCCCGCAAGTTGCTCAACACGCTCGAACTGGTGGTCGAGGCCGACGACAGTGATGAGGTGATCATCACCAATGCCATTGTCACCGAGCGCCTGCAGCAGAATCCGCTCGCCTACGACAAGAATGGTGAGATGCACTACGATATCATCTCGGCCTATATCAAGTCTATCCGTGGCAGCGACCCCGATGGAGCGCTCTATTGGCTTGCCCGCATGATACAGGGCGGTGAAGACCCCTCGTTCATCGCTCGCCGACTCGTCATCTCGGCCTCTGAGGATATCGGACTGGCCAATCCCAACGCGCTGCTCATCGCCAATGCGGCCTTCGATGCGGTGATGAAGATAGGCTGGCCCGAGGGGCGTATTCCCCTTGCCGAGGCTACGGTATATCTGGCTACGAGTCCCAAGAGCAACTCGGCCTATATGGGTATCAACAGCGCCCTCGGCCTTGTGGAGCAGACGGGCAATCTGCCTGTGCCGCTACACCTGCGCAATGCCCCTACCAAGCTGATGAAGGAACTCGGCTACAGCGACGGCTACAAGTATGCCCACGACTATGAGAACCATTTCGTGGAGCAGCAGTTCCTCCCCGATGAGCTCAGCGGTACCCGCCTCTGGACTCCCCAAGCCAATGCTGCCGAGGAGAAGATGAAGGAGCGGATGCGCTATCTCTGGAAAGATAGATATTAATAATAGAAAACTCGGAGTACTCAGAGGACTCCGAGAACTCTGATAACTCTAAGAATTCACAATTCATAATTAAGATATGAACATCGTAATCCTCGACGGCTATGCCCTCAACCCCGGCGACCTCTCCTATGACTGTTTGCGCCAGTTCGGTACGCTCACCATCTATGACCGTACCTCCCCTGACGAACTCATCGCCCGTGCCATTGATGCCGATGCCGTGCTCACCAATAAGGTGGTCTTTGGCGAACGTGAGATGGCGCAGCTGCCTCGCTTGCGATATATCGGTGTGCAGGCTACCGGCTATAATATAATAGATGTAGAGGCAGCCCGCAGGCATGGCATCACCGTGACTAATATCCCCGCTTATAGTACCGACTCGGTGGCGCAGACCGTGATGGCCCACCTCTTGAATATCACGCAGCGCATAGGCCATTATGCCGAGGAGAATAGGGCAGGACGCTGGTCTGCCAATCCCGACTTCTGCTACTGGGACACGCCGCTCGTGGAGCTCCGTGGTAAGCAGATGGGTATCGTGGGACTGGGACGTACGGGCATGGCTGTTGCCCGCCTTGCGCAAGCCTTCGGTATGCATGTGGCAGCCTATACATCCAAACCGCAGCATGCTTTGCCCGAAGGCATCGCCAAGCAGTCGCTCGATGAGCTGTTTGCCACCTCCGATGTGGTGAGCCTGCATTGTCCGCTCACCCCCGACACTCACCAGCTCGTCAATGCCGAGCGCCTGGCGCTGATGAAGCCTACCGCTATACTTATCAATACCTCGCGTGGCCCCGTGGTCGATGAGCAAGCTCTAGCCGATGCGCTGAACGGCGGAGTGCTCTATGCTGCCGGCATCGATGTGTTGTGCGAGGAACCTCCCCGTAGCGATTCGCCGCTCCTCCATGCCCGCAATTGTTTTGTCACGCCCCATATCGCCTGGGCTACGCTCGAGGCTCGCACACGCCTGCTGCGGATATGCGAAGCCAACCTGCGGGCCTATCTCGAAGGTTGTCCGCAGAATGTCGTCTCCTGAGCTCGCCGTTAGGGTCGTCATGCCCGTCCATCTCGCCAGATGACAGCGCTTTGGCATAAAAATAGTTTTGAAAACATTTTGTCATGTCGGGGAAAAGCAGTACTTTTGTGCCCGATTAGTCCGCAAGGGGTTCGAAGAAGCGGTTGCAGCGGTTGCAGCACACCTCCCGGAAAACTTTTAAAGTTTTATTTTAATGTACGCAATTGTAGAAATTAACGGACAGCAGTTCAAGGCCGAGGCTGGCAAGAAATTGTTTGTTCACCACATTCAAAACGTTGAGAATGGTGCAACGGTTGAATTCGAGAAGGTTCTTTTGGTAGAGAAGGATGGTGCTATCACCGTAGGTGCTCCCACAGTAGAGGGTGCTAAGGTTGTAGCCGAAGTGAAGAGCGAGCTCGTTAAGGGCGAGAAGGTTCTCGTATTCCACAAGAAGAGAAGAAAAGGTCACCGCAAGTTGAACGGTCACCGTCAGCAGTTCTCTGAGATTGTAATTAAAGAAGTTATCGCATAACCCTTTTAACACATTTAGATCATGGCACATAAAAAAGGAGTTGGTAGTTCTAAGAACGGTCGCGAGTCAGCTAGTAAGCGTCTCGGTGTAAAGATTTTCGGCGGTCAGGTATGCAAGGCCGGTAACATCATCGTACGTCAGAGAGGTACAGTACACCATCCCGGTGAGAACATGGGTATGGGTTCTGACCACACACTCTACGCACTTGTTGACGGTACTGTACAGTTCAAGAGAGGACGTAACGACAAGAGCTACGTTTCTGTAATCCCCGCAGCAGAGGCATAATTTTGCTATAAGCATAAGTGTACTGAGGCCCAATCCCTACGGATTGGGCCTCATTGCTTTTTGGGGAAGTGCAATTCTCCGATACTGCCGATAGGGGGGCTATGTATCTTGGGCACAGGTCAATCTTGCTTCAACTTTGCAACTGAGTTGCAAGGAATTATTCGTATCTTTGCAACATCAAGCAAGTAGTCTATGAGAAACATACTCACTTCCTTCATCGCGCTGCTCTTCAGCACTCTCCTACTGGCCCAGCAACCTACGCTACAGGAGCAGGCGCAGGCTATTCTCATGCAAGGCGCCTATATCAACCACTTCAACCGTCTGTGCCCACAGGAGAAGGTGTACCTGCATTTCGACAACACCGCCTACTTCCAGGGCGAGACCATCTGGTTCAGCGCCACCGTATTGAAAGCTACCGAGGGCACGGCAGCCGACAGTAAGGTTCTCTACGTGGAGCTGCTCTCGCCCACCGGCATCGTGCTGCGCCAGCAGAAGCTGCAAGTCATCGACGGCCGCTGCCACGGCTCGCTGCCCCTCGTGGACGCTTCGGTGGAGGAGGCCAACGAGAAGCGCGGCGTGCTGGGCTACCCCAGCGGCTACTACGAGGTGAGAGCCTACACCCGTGCGATGCTCAACTTCGACGCGCACGGCTGCTTCTCACGCGTGTTCCCCGTATATAAGGCTCCCGAGAAGGAGGGCGACTACAGCAATCCCGAGCTGGAGGTCTACAACGCCAAGGGCATCGAACGCCCCGAGACGGAGAGGCCCGAAGCACTCAACATCGACTTCCTGCCCGAGGGAGGCCACCTCATCGCCGGAGTCAAGAACCGCATCGCCTTCAAGGCTACGGGCAAGAACGGGCAGGGCGTGACGATAGAGACACTCAGCGATGGCGAAGGCAACGAGATCGTGCTCTCGCCCCAGCATCGCGGCATGGGCAGCTTCCTCTACACCCCTACGGAGCGTCGCCCCAAGGTGAAGGCACGCTACGAGGGTAAGGAATACTCCTTCACGCTTCCCAAGCCCGAGGAGGAGGGTTATGCCCTGCGCCTCACCCCACGCACCGACCGCACCCTGCAGGTGGCCATCGCCACCACGTACCCCGAGTCCGAGCGCCTCTTGGGCTACACCCTGGTGCGCCACGGCAAGTGCGAGCTGATTGATACGCTCACGATGCATGCCACCACCTTCAGCCGCACCGTCAACACCCACAAGCTGCCCACGGGAGTGTACCAGTTCA
>JAFTVE010000047.1 GCA_017465905.1 Bacteroidaceae bacterium
AAGTACCCAAACCATCATCCATCGACTCTCAATCCGCAGCTCCGCAGCCCAGTTTTCGTTAACGTTATCGTCATCGTTGCAGCGGTGCGAATGCTCCGCTGCACTCTGCCAGGCCAAAAATAAAAATCGTTTACACCGCTCTCTAACTACAAGTCTGTACCAAATCTGTTACAAACATGTACTGTTAGCGGTATGCATATAAAATATCAACGCCTTCTGACTTGCCAGAAAGCGTTGATATTTAGAAAACAATTGCATCACCATTTATAAATAGTATCTACAGGTACTATCAAATCGTCTTCCTTTACGCTACGATACACGATACGGCTAAAGTCCGCCCCTTTGGTGTAATAGATGTCATCATCTAGAATGCCTTTGGTCTCGAATATCAGATACTCCTTGTCTGCATAGAGTAATTTATTCTCGATATTTTCATTGATGTCCATGTGGTACATGTCGGTAAGGCGCATATTCTCTTGATCGTAAGCGTAGTTCTTCAAGGTTACTTCTTTTCTTAGAGCATCGCTAAATATATATTTTTCCATGTAGCTCTGATAGAATTGGTATTGCAGACAATAAATGCCACCAATCACATCGCCAATCTCATACGAGTAATACACTTTATCGTCAGCTCTGCGGCATGCATAGCTGCGTACATGCTCGTAGCGTACCCCATCAGTCACAGACAAGAAGTCATCGAGGCTTATAACCTTGCCCAGTTGGCTCTCCTTGATAGTAGTGTTGGGAACAGTTGTTTCATAGGTGTAATGGCCGCCAAACTTCTCGCATGAGCAGAGTAGGACGAGATTGGCAAACAGGAAAAATACAGTCTTTTTCATAATTCTATTTCTTTCGTATATTTGTGTATATGACCATTCTATCATTGTATGCTACATCCGGACCTCCAGCTGACTCATCGTACAGATATCCTTGTGACGGATTGAATACCCCAGATGAGAAATATCCATTGTAATTTCCATCCCAATCCCAATTGAAATGATTATAGTTAGTTATAAACGAGTATTCTCCAATCACTTCCCAAACGAAACTGTTTATATATTTGATATAGTCTGTAGTTGTTGTTCTTACAGTTCTGAAACCATCAATCAGCCAAGCATGACCTATATTTGAGTCTTGTTTAAAAGCCATGACATAGACAGGATGGTGGTTTGACAAGCTTTCTGAGACTTTCTGAAACTTATATTCTTGTTTATCATCAATTGCATATCCTAATGTGGAAAATGCACTACGTAATTTATACCCATCATTAGCAGACTTATTCTCTCTGTATTTGATTTTTAGTTCTTCCCCAATCTGTCTGAACATTTTTCCTATAACATCATGAGAGGCTGTACATGTATTGCCGCAAGGATATTCAATGTGGGTATTGATTGCATTCCAATCAAGAGGAATAGTCGTGTTATAATTATCAAAATCCAGCTTTATGCTAGATGGATGTTTATAGTACGAAAGCACTTGTGCTACAGCTGTAACAAGGCATCCTGCATCAATAATTACGTTTGAGCTATTCTTACAATAAGTGTTGTATGGATTCCCTTGCCCCCATTTTACATCTATGAGTGGAGTCCGCCAATCGATGATAGTTCTTGTCTGCTCGGTCTTGGTCTCCGCGAATTGTACCATACCGTCATCACCACCTACCCCAGGTAAGGGTTCTGCTGCCATTGTGACATATTGCTCCGCCATATCCATATAAAGGTCAAATCCTCCGTTACCGGTCTCTTCGCCAGCAACATAGTTCCCTTGCTCAGTCACCGCAATCAGTTCTTCTGTAGCGCGATTGGCCGATACTACGGCAAAGCCAGCGTTGTCTTCGTAGTTGAACACATACATCAGCGTATCGGGTTCCTCAGTCGAGCGGGTGGATGAGGTGTTGATGATATATTGTACATCAGCGGTATTGATGCTGCGTGGCTTGCCCGAACGTGTAGTGCTGTTTTCACCCAATAGCCCAATGGCATCCTGCGTTACGGCAAGTGCCTCCTCGTAAGTACGGCGTTTGGGCAATTCGTTCATGGCTTCAGTCTCTTTTTCGGTCTGTACAGACAAGTTGTCTATACCATCTTGTGTACAGGCAAACAGTGTTGATGCTGCAAATATAGCAACAAAGCTTTTAATCTTGAAATTTTTTTTTCATGTTTCTCTCTGATTAGAATGAATATGGATTATATAATAATTTTCACTCTATGCTTCTCCGCATATTGGTGTCAAATACCAATCAATGTATTGGATATTACGCGTATATGGTCTAAAGCCCAAGCTACAAGCCAGCAAACCGCAAATGAAACCAAGGCGACAATTATCGGGCACAGCCATATCGGGTACCAGTCCCATGCGTTGAGCCTGCAGAGTATATCAATGAACAGGACTTGCATGAGGTATACAGCATAGGCATAGCGCCCTGTAGAAGTAATGAACGGCGTGAACCGACAGGGAACAGTGAACGACTTGAGCAGCAAGAATAGGCTTACTGCACCTGTCACATAAGTAATCGTAATGCTAAACCCATTTACCAAGCCCAACACATTGAGTATATAACTCAAAATGAGGCCGACCGCACCGATGCGCCTGTTCCTACATTCGTCCGTGAGGTAGCGCATACAGTAATGCCCGGCTACAAAGAAGCCGAGATACACAATGGCTGACACCTCACGGTTGTTTATGGAGTTGAATTGCGGATAGCGTAACATGAACCATACAGCCCACAATGCCAATATAAGCTCCATCAGTCTTCTGAGGTGAGAGTCAGAGAGGGCACGCTGCATGAAGGGGGTGAACAGATAAAGCCCGATGAAGACAAAGACGAACCAATATGCAGGGGCTATCTTTCCCGTCAACAGATACGGAACGTAGTTTCGTAAGGCGTCAGTAATGTTATGTATGTCGGGGTATGTGCTTGTCATGGCAAAGATGCCATATACTAATGTTCCCCAGAACAGATAAGGGAGAAGTAGGCGTTTGAGTCGTCTGGACAGGAACTGGCTGATGGGCAATGGCTCGCCATCCAGCAACAGAGCCCCTGAGAGCATGAAGAATAGCGGCACACCCATTAGGGACAATGCCTGATAGATGCAGATTACATAATCAGCCGAAAGCCTGTTCAGTTGCAATCCGTCCAACACCAGCAGCATAGTAGCCAACAGTAGTGCGACGGTACGGATGAGGTCAAGGGAAGCTATGCGTTGTCGAGTCATTGTATTTTGTAGGGTTGCCTGTTTAGCTGCGTTACGGTTGACAGGCAATTGAAACTATAAATATGAATCAAGGAGAGACAATTGTCTGTGAAGACATTTGTATGCTGCATATCAATGCACATACAAGTAAATAGATAGTCTTTTTCATACGTTTAGATTTTTAAGAGTTTATAAATCTATTAGATTTCGAAATCTCCAATATAGAGGTTGCCACCTTGCTCTATCTCCAATTGATACTCGCCATCGGAAAGAGCTGGTAGATTGACCACAATCTGATTGTTTGTGAACGAACCGTTATACACCATTACTTGTGTACCCTGACTGATTACCGTGATTCGCGATGCGGTAGTTTCACTAAAATCAATGGTTAATACTTGACCGTCAATGGATGCGGTGGGTAATTGTACCAAGGAACGTGGGTCTGGTCGTTTTTTCTCTTTCAATTGAATAGGCATCTTTTCCGCGAAACCCGATAGCGTGCAGCCAAGCAACGCCAATAGCATAAATACTTTTTTCATCTTGATAATTGTTTTTTGATTTCGCAGCAAAATTAAATCAAATACAATATATCTGATGGAAAAAGATAGTGACAAAGATAGTGACATTTTCACTCGCTTGGTCTACAGTATAAACAGGGGGGTAGCAACGGACTGATATATAACTAATTACTTAATATCTCGAAGAAGCTCTAAAATATCCTCGGGAAGTCTACTGGGGAGACGCTTCTTGCGTTGGTTCACCACATTGTCGGTAGATGCGGCGAGACATTCACGTATAACACCAGTAGAATATCCCAATGCAAGATAAAGACAGAGGTGTATGTTTTCAGTGCTAAGTTTGTTGTTGCTATATCTAACAGCTTCGTCGCGCAAGTTGGTGATGACAGTAATAAAACTTTCTTCCAGTACCTCGGTCAACTGTGTACGCTCATTGACGGTAAAAGGAGGAACATCCTTACTAAGCAATTTGCTCAAAGTTTCCAACCTCGCGGCCCAAGGCTCCTTTTTAAATAAGGAAATGCTGGTCATAAGATTCGCACGATACAAGGCAAGCACCTCTTCACGCAAATGTGTGTCGTTATCAAGTTCCTTTTCAAAGGACTCATTCACTCTATAAATTTTAGCTTGATTGCGATGCAACTCTTTCTGTAAACGTAGATAATGCTGTTTGCGATGACGCTCAATAAGGAGTACACCGATAACAATCACTGCCAATAGGCATACAAAAATGAAGATGAAGCGCTGATGGTGTTGGGCAAGTGCACGCCGTTGTAACTCCATAGTGTGAGCGGCATGGATCTCTTCAATCTCAGAATGACGTTCTATACGTTTGATAGAATCACTACTCTGCTCGAAACGTTTGAGATATCCGTAAAGCTTGGGCTGTGAAATAGAGTCCATCGTTAGATATAGCAGGCTACGTGAACAATTGTATTGGAGGTATACCTCATCGTATCCCTTCATGGCTGTCTCGTAGTAGTAGCTGGCTGAATCACTATGTCCACGAGATTCTGCAATGTCTCCCTTGAACCAATAGGTGGCATCTACCTTATCGGCACCATAGAGCGCAATGAGTTGGTTGAAATATGTATCGGCCTTATCATAATCTTTGGAGAAGACATACTCAATCTTACCCAAGTCGAAAAGCACAGTTCCCCAACTGAGTGTATCCATCTCGTTACGATGCTGCAAGAGCTTCTCCAATATCTCGCGAGCTTGCTCAGGTTGTTTCTTATGGATATAAGCCTGGGCCAATCCTATATCGGCATACAAATGCGCATCACCCTCTGTTATATTATGGTATGCTGTATATGCAGCCAGTGCTTCATCGGACATATTCTTGTTCAGATAGTGCTGCCCAAGTTTATGATAGCATAGCCCATAATATCGTGCCGTAGTATCAGGGAAGAGGCTTTGTGCCTGTAGGTAGGCCTCCACGGCCGGTGCATCGCGCCTCAGCTCGGTATACACGCACCCCAAGGAGTACCAGGCCATAGCTGCACGGTAGCTTTTCTTATTCCTATTATAATAGTCGGTAGCATAGCGGATGAGGGTGTCGGTGGTGAGCGGTACGTAGCACTTATAGTCGGCCTGCGTGCGCAGTATGGCATAGAGTGCCCGCTCCTCATCGCTGAGCGAGGCGAGGGGGATGCTGTCGAGCGCGAGGCGCACGGCCTCGGGCGCGGTATCGAGCTGCGCCTCCAAGCGCTCCAGCTGGCGCATGTGGCCATGCCCGCCACACCCCATGCTGAGGGTGGCGAGAAGGAGGGTGTATAGTATGGCGCGGAGCTTCATAAACGCGTGCTCTTATTCATTGCAGGCCGGTTCTTACAGGGTTAGGCTGGGGCTTCGCCAGCCTTTGGGGCTTTCTTGCCTCCGTGCTTCTTCCCTCCTCGGTGGGTGGACTTCCCTTTGGAGGCTTGTTTGCCTCCACGTCCCTTGCCGCCGCGATGGCTGCTTTTGCGGTTGCCGCGTCCCTTGCCATTGTGCTTCTTGGGGTTGTACTCGGGTGCTTCGCCCAACTCCTCGGGTATGGGGAGCTTGAACACTTCGCGCTCGATAAACTCCTCGATGGCTGCAAAGCGCGACTGGTCGTCGACCGAGACGAAGGTGATGGCACAACCCTCGGCTCCGGCACGGGCGGTACGGCCGATGCGGTGGACGTAGTCCTCGCAGTCGCGAGGCACATCGTAGTTGATGACGAGGCGTATGTCGTCGATGTCGATGCCTCGCGATACGATGTCGGTGGCCACGAGGATATCGACACGGCCGTTCTTGAACTCGTGCATCACTGCATCGCGCTGTGCCTGGTCGAGGTCGCTATGCATCTCGCCCACGTTGAACTTCATGCGCTTGAAGGCTGTGGCCACCTCCTTGACCTTGAGCTTGGATGAGGAGAACACGATGACGCGCTCGGGTTTGGACTCGCGGAAGAGGTTCTTGATGATGCCCAACTTCTGTGTCTCATAGCAGATGTAGGCGGTCTGCACGATTTTCTCGGCGGGTTTGCTCACAGCCAGCTTGACCTCTACGGGATTGTGCAGGATGGTGGCTGCCAATTTCTGTATCTTGTCGGGCATGGTGGCCGAGAACATGATGGTCTGCCGGGTGTCGGGGAGTTGCTTCACAATCTGCATGATGTCGTCGTAGAAGCCCATGTCGAGCATGCGGTCGGCCTCGTCAAGGATGAAGAACGAGGTGCGCGAGAGGTCTACGTTGCCCAATGAGATATGGCTGATGAGGCGGCCTGGGGTAGCTATCACAACATCGGCCCCAAGGGCCAGACCCTTGCGCTCCTGCTCGTAGCGGATGCCATCGTTGCCTCCATATACGGCCACACTACTGACGGGTACGTAGTAGGAGAAACCCTCCATGGCTTGGTCGATCTGCTGTGCCAGTTCACGGGTGGGCGACATGATGACGCAGTTGATGGCATCGTCGGGGAAGCCGCCATCGCTCAGCATGCTCAGTATGGGGAGCAGGTATGCTGCTGTCTTGCCTGTACCCGTCTGTGCCACACCGATGAGATCGCGTCCCTCGAGCAGGGGAGGAATGGTGTGCTCCTGGATGGGGGTACAAGTGGTAAAATTCATTGCGTCGAGTGCGTCAAGCACGTTGTCATGCAGGTCGAGATCGTAGAAGTCCATGTCTATTTATTTGTTCTGGATTATAATTGTCAATTGTCATTTGTCAATTGTCAATTATTTCGGCGCCTTCCAATAGAGGTATATGCCGATGATGAGGAATGTTATGTTTGGTATCCATACAGCCACAATGGGTGGAGTGCTTCCGTTGACGGCAAAGGTGGATGAGATGGTCTGGAAGACGATGTAGCCGAAGCTAAGCGCTATGCCGATGCCGAGATTGATACCCATGCCGCCTTTGACCTTCTTCGAAGATAGCGACACACCGATGAGTGTCAGGATAAAGGCTGCAAATGAGGTGGCGATACGCTTGTGGTACTCGATTTCAAACTCCTTGATGTTGGCTATACCTCTACGGCGCTGCTTGTCGATGTAGTGCTTGAGTTCGGGTGAGGTGAGCGTCTCCTGCTGGTTTTTCGTAATGAGCAGGTCGTAAGGCTCTACTGATATGATAGTGTCCAACTGTAGGCCACTTGTGATAATCTCGCACGAATCGGTGATTATGCGGTTCTGCCAGTTTCTGGCTTTCCAGCGGTGAGGATTTTCCTCATCTCCTATGTAAACAAGCGTGCGGGCTGTGAAATGCGACTTCATGGAGTTGCCTTCAAAACTGTCGAGCGAGAAGCGGTAGCCAGTGTTGTTGCTGCTCTCGAATCGCTCGATATAGGCTATCACATTAGGCTCCACTTCCATCTGTATATTGCGTGCGTTCTCCACCTTCTTCTTTTTCTTATAAGTGTTCTCGAACTCGAGTCGCGTAATGTTACCCTTCGGAATTACGTAGGCTCCCAACCCGTAGGTGAGGATGGCTATGAGCAGTGCCGAGAACATGTAGGGACGCATCAGTCTGTGAAGGCTCGTGCCCGTGGAGTACATTGCTATGATTTCTGAATTCTCGGCCAGCTTCGAAGTAAAGAAGATGACGGCAATGAACACGAACAATGGACTGAAGAGGTTCGAGAAATAGGGAATGAAGTTAAGGTAGTAGTCGAAGATGATGGCCTTCCAAGGCGCTTCGTTGGCTACAAACTTGTCGATGTGCTCATTGTAGTCAAACACTACAGCGATGGAGATAATCAGGGCAATGGCAAAGAAGTAATGCCCCAGGAACTTTGCGATTATGTACCTGTCGAGCCGGTTGAATAGTTTACCCTTGAAAAGTTTCTTCATGTGCCGATTGTCGTATTACCTCTATTTCTCTGCAAAGGTAGTGCAAAAAAATGATTAAGCGAAGATAATGAGAAAGTCTTTGCGCATTGTGCGAACAAAAAAGTCCTATTTTGCATTATGTGGTTGGAATTGCAGACTTTTTAACGCTCGTTAACCACGGAATGTGGCGAAATGAAACAAATTTGAAAAGTTTTATGCAGTTTTTCGATGTGAAATGGATAAAATGTTGTATCTTTGTCGCCCGATTGGCTATGTCTATTCGGATGCGGCCAAAAAAGGAAAGAAAAATGGGCAAATTTGACAGTTATAAAATAGACTTGAGAGGGATGCAAGAGGTGAATGCCTCTTATGACTTGAGTGTCGATAACGCGTTTTTCGCCCATATTGACGGTCCCGAAGTACAGAAGGGCAAGGTGCAGGTGAAGCTTGACGTACACCGTACGGTCGATGTATACGAAATGAGTTTCGTGCTCGATGGTGTAGTGGTGGTCAATTGTGACCGCTGTCTCGACGAGATGGACCTTGACATACATACAACGGGCCAGTTGCAGGTGAAGCTGGGTGCTGACTACGGAGAGCAGGGTGATGTGGTGATAATCCCCGAGGCTGAGGGTATCATTAATGTTGCTTGGTATATCTACGAGTTTGTAGCGCTGGCAATCCCGATGAAGCATGTACATGCTCCTGGAAAATGCAACAAGGAGATGTCCGGTAAGCTGAACAAGCACTTGTTGCGCTCGACCGATGATGAAGATTTCGGTGAGGCAATTACGTTCGGCGATGAGGCGGACGAAGCGGAGACCCCAGTGGATCCGCGTTGGGAAGGTTTAAAGAAAATAATTAATAATTAAAACTAAAAGAAATGGCACATCCTAAAAGAAGACAATCGAAGACCAGAACTGCCAAGAGAAGAACTCATGACAAGGCAGTAGCTCCAACATTGGCCATCTGCCCCAACTGTGGCGAGTGGCATGTATTCCACACTGTATGCGGTGCTTGCGGCTACTATCGTGGAAAGTTGGCTATCGAGAAAGAGGCTGCAGTATAATCTGCGGCTCAATCAATCGAACAGGAAACCGCATCACACCGATGCGGTTTCTTTGCTAAATTATTAAAGGAGTTAAAGAAGATAAAGGGAGATAGTCGCTTTCGCTCCTTGGGAGATAAAAGCCAAATGTCTTGTGCGCGGTGTACCTAACTATTGGCATTTAACTCCATTTATCTCCCTTTAACTCCCTATATCTCCTTAAAAGAAACACATGCACAAAGCAGGATTCGTAAATATTGTAGGTAACCCCAATGTGGGTAAGTCGACGCTGATGAACAAGCTCGTGGGCGAGCGCATCTCCATCGCTACCTTCAAGGCGCAGACCACGCGTCATCGTATTATGGGTATACTCAACACGGAGGACATGCAGATTGTCTTCTCCGACACACCCGGTGTGCTCAAACCCAACTACAAGCTGCAGGAGTCGATGCTGCAGTTCTCTGAGTCGGCGCTGCAGGATGCCGATGTTCTCATCTACGTCACCGACGTAGTGGAGAAAATCGACAAAAACCAGGAATTTTTGCAGAAGGTGCAGCGCATGGACGTGCCCATTCTGCTGCTCATCAACAAGATAGACCTTAGCAATCAGAACGACCTCACCACACTTGTGGAGGAGTGGCATGCACTGCTTCCCACGGCAGAGATTATCCCTATCTCCGCATCGAACAATTTCAACGTGGATGTCATCCTTCGCCGTATCAAGGAGCTGTTGCCCGATAGTCCTCCCTACTTTGGCAAGGACCAGCTCACCGACAAGCCTGCCCGATTCTTCGTCACCGAGATCATACGCGAGAAGATACTCCTCTACTACGACAAGGAGATACCCTACGCCTGTGAGGTGAGCGTGGAACAGTTCAAGGAGACGGAGAAGAGCATCCACATCAATGCCGTCATCTATGTCGAGCGCGAATCGCAGAAAGGCATCATCATCGGCAATCAGGGCAAGGCTCTGAAGAAAATAGGTATCGAGGCCCGACGCACGCTGGAACAATTCTTCGGCAAGCGCATCTTCCTCGAGACCTTTGTGAAAGTTGATAAGGACTGGCGCAACTCTGACAAGGAATTGCGTAGCTTTGGATATAACCTTGAATAGAACATGGGAAACTTAGTAGCTATCGTAGGACGCCCCAATGTGGGCAAGTCCACACTATTTAACCGCCTCACGCAGACTCGCCACGCCATCGTGGCCGATGAGGCCGGTACCACCCGTGACCGCCAATATGGTAAGTGTGAATGGACGGGACGTGAGTTCTCACTTGTTGATACAGGTGGTTGGGTTGTCAACTCCGACGACATCTTCGAAGAGGAGATACGAAAGCAAGTGCTCATTGCCGTTGAGGAGGCCGATGTGGTGCTCTTCCTGGTAGATGTACAGAATGGTGTCACTGATCTTGATGAGCAGGTAGCTGCCATTCTGCGTCGTGCCAAGACACCCGTTATCCTCGTTTCCAACAAGACAGACAATTACGATCTGCAGTACAGTGCTGCTGAGTTTTACTCGCTTGGCTTGGGAGACCCCTTCTGTATATCTTCGCTCACAGGCAGCGGTACGGGCGATTTGCTCGATATGGTTATTGAAAAACTCCCTGCTCCTACCCCCGAGGTGGAAGAAGAGGAGATACCTCGCTTTGCCGTAGTGGGTCGTCCCAATGTGGGCAAGAGCTCCATCGTGAACGCCTTCATCGGTGAGGACCGCAACATCGTGACCGACATTGCCGGCACCACACGCGACTCTATCTATACACGCTATACCAAGTTTGGCTTCGACTTCTACCTTGTAGATACCGCCGGTATTCGCAAGAAGGGTAAGGTGAACGAGGACCTCGAGTTCTACTCCGTGATGCGCTCCATCCGTGCCATTGAGAACTCTGATGTGTGTATACTCATGCTTGATGCCACTCGTGGACTCGAGAGTCAGGATCTCAATATATATTCGCTCGTACAGCGCAACCAGAAGGGTCTCGTGGTGGTGATCAATAAGTGGGACCTTGTGGAGGACAAGAGCACCAAGGCGATGAAGTACTTTGAAGATACCATTCGCGAACGCTTTGCCCCCTTCACCGACTTCCCCATTGTGTTTGCCTCGGCGCTTACCAAGCAACGTATCTTCAAGGTGCTTGAGTTGGCCAAGCAGACCTACCTCAACCGCACGACCAAGGTGTCTACAGCGAAGCTCAACGAGGAGATGCTGCCCATCATAGAGGCTACACCACCCCCATCAAACAAGGGTAAGTATATCAAGATCAAGTATTGCATGCAGCTGCCTGGCACTCGTGTTCCCTCATTCGTGTTCTTTGCCAACCTGCCGCAATATGTGAAGGAACCCTACAAGCGCTTCCTCGAGAATAAGATACGCGAGCGTTGGAACTTCACAGGAACTCCTATTAATATATATATCCGACAGAAATAGATATTTGGTTTTCAGGTAGGATTGGCCGTTGCGTAAGCAATGGCCAATCATTTTTATTAGCAGCTCAGACGAGCCAGGTAGTCGTAGTGCTCGCCTTCTGAGACCATCTCGGCAGTAAAGCCATATTGCTCGGCATAGTAGGCGAGGGTGTCGAAATCGATGTAGAGCCAGTCGAAGCTTTCGCCCTTCACCTGCTTGTATTGCATACGGAAGTCCACCAAGCCGTAGTAGTCATCGGCAATATCGATGAGGAAGGAGCCGTCTTCCTCTTCAAACAGATATTTCAGGTCGCTGGAGTCCATATAGATGCAACCACCGGGCTTTAGCAGGAGCTTCATTCGCAAGAAGAATCGTTCCATACCTTCAATGTCGCCGATAATGCCTGAACCATTCATCAGTAACAGTATAGTGTCGTACTGCTCGGTGAAACGCTCATCGTAAAGGTCTATGGCGCGAGCGTCCTTAACACCACGCTCTTGCATCACCTCAACTGAAAGCTCGGAGATGTCGATAGCAGTAACCTCTTTACCCATTTCCTGCAGAGCCAATGCGTGACATCCACTGCCGGCACCTACATCGAGGATGCGACCTGTGGCTAAGGTGAGGGCTTGCTGCTCTATGGTGGGCATCTCTGTGAATGTACGGAAGAGCTGCTCGACGGGAATCTCATCCTCATCGAACTGTGAGGAAAATACTCGGAGTGTGTTGGCACGTCCAGTGCGATAATAGTCGGCTATGGCTGTGCCCATAGGGTCTTTGTGGGGAGGGAGGAGCATGACCTTAATTGGCAATTAACAATTGACAAATGACAAATACTTGCGTTGCATGGCGTTTCTGAGCGACGCAATGCATCTTTCTTCCTGCAAAAGTAGTAAAAATCAGAGAATCTCTTTACCTTTGCAGAGTGTTTTTTTACAAAACACGTACTGAGCGCATGCTATCTATGTATTTTGATTTTTAACTGTTACTTTATGAATATTGCAACTTTTCGTTCCGCCATACT
This sequence comes from Bacteroidaceae bacterium, assembly GCA_017465905.1. Taxonomy (GTDB): domain Bacteria; phylum Bacteroidota; class Bacteroidia; order Bacteroidales; family Bacteroidaceae; genus UBA1189. Next base: position 12,490 of record JAFTVE010000047.1, read on the forward strand.
CTCAGGTATTGCCATCGGCATTGCAGGATGGGGATACCTGGCCTATAACAATATTATTGGTGCTGTACTCTTCTCGTTTGGCCTATTAACTGTAGTTGGCTATAAATTACCACTCTATACAGGAACGGCAGGTTTTATCCCTCTGCGTGACGAACAGGGTCGCAGCTGCTGGCTGCAAGCAATTGGGAAGTTGCTCTTTATCTTGTTGGGCAACATCGCGGGCTGTTTGTTGGTGTCGCTGCTCTCTCGCCTTTCTCCTATAGATCTGGGTGGTGCTGCACAGAAAATCCTTGAGGGTCGACTTGCTATCGGCCCTTTACGTGCAGGACTGCTCGCTATTGGCTGTGGATTTATTATGACCACTGTTGTGACCTTTGCCCGTGAGGGGAAGATGCTTCCGCTGCTCTTTGGCGTACCTCTCTTCATCAACTGCGGCTTCCCGCATTGCTTGGCCGATGCATTCTATTATCTCACAGTACCTGTTGCCTACACGGGCGCTCATTTAACTGAACTAATAGTGCTTTATCCCTGTCTTGTAGCAGGTAATTTTGTAGGGTGCAATCTGTATCGCTTTATAGTTCCCAAGGCATGATTTGATTACTTCGTTTTGTCGGAATCAATCTTTACTCTAATCCTTTTTACGGCACGGAGGTGGTAGGTACGCTTTGAACCGCATTTGCTGATTGAGAAATCTTCCCAATTGAATGAATAGTTGGCGTCGTCGCACAGATAGCGAATCTTGCTGCCACTTTCCATATCTTCGCCTATGCTGAGTGTTGGTATGCCATAGGTGTTCAGCTTTTGATTAGTCTCGTCTATCTTATCTCCTCCAATTGCGTAGTTGATGAGTCGGGCTTCATCACGAGTTGGAATTTTCCAACCATCTATACCGTTTTCTGTATATGCTTCTACGATACTGGTGGCCATATCGGCTGTCTCTGCATGGAATGCACTTGTTACTCCTGCCCATTCTGTCGTGCTTAGCAAAAGAAGTTCTACATCCTCCTCGGTAGTCTCAGGTATAGCAGCTATGAGGTGTTCATCCCATAGAGTGCCTACTTCGGGGATTGCTTCGAGGGTGAAATCGTTGGAATCCTCTACGTCAGATCCTTCAGAGTCAGCGTTAACCTCTCCAAAGAGAAAGTTTATTTCTTTGGGCTCATTCCAGCCAGCGAGTGTGATGGCTCCATTGACAGAGAATCCCTTTGTAAAACTCCCGACGATAGAATATGGGGTGTTGGCTTCCAGGGTCTCATTATGTGTATAGCCATAGGTTTGGGTGCCTGATGGCGATATAGTGGTGATGCTAAGTGTGAGCTTGCTGCCACTGCCAGGAAGAGTATAGAATAGTGGGGCTCGCCATACCTCATTCTCCTTTTTTAGTTTTATTGTAGTGGTAGTGTTCCCTGAATAATTCCCATCTAATGAGATGTTCTCATGCAAGTGAGATAGACTGGTGCTGACGGAGGTCGCATCGGTCGGGATATCTGAGAGAACTAGGTCTATTGCTGCAACTTGATTGTAGAGTGTGATATTTACCGTTGTATTTTGGGTGACATATACGGCAGCGCTACCCATTTGGAGAGGAGTGCTCAGGATGTAGCTTTTGGGTAGGTTTATGATGCTTGTCATAGTAGGCTCCTCGGGAACATCGCATTCGTCGCTTCCTGCTAGTGCTACGACCAAATAGTTACCTTGCTCGAGATGGAGTATGGCTTCGTCACTGGCCGTTTTCAGGATTAATGATGAAGCTAAATCTCCAGTCACGCTATGGAATGCGTATACTTTCAGAGGATAGCTGATCTCCGTGGCTGAGCGGGTGAAGATGCGCATAGAACTTTTTGTGCTATGCGTAACATCTTCACCTTCAAGTATCACAGGATTGCAAGCTGTTAATAGCGAGGCAAGTACAAACAGCAGTTTTTTCATTCTTGGGGAATCTTTACGGTAATGGATTTGACTAGGCGGAGGCGATAGGTATCGCTACCAGCATTAGATGCTTTGCTTTCGCTAAACTTTACAATTTTGGCACCATCATCGCATAGATAGTACTCGCCATTGGTAAGTTTTGTACCTCCCCCTTCATTGGTTAATTTCCCATTGGCTTTGTCTAAAGTGTTACTATTTTCGGTTTTCCCCCAAGAAGCAATTGTTATCATTTCCTCTGATGTTGGTATCCTCCAATTCCCGATATTACCTTCAGAATATCCATCCCACACAGTAGCCGCATTGGTTGCAGTCGTTCCCCATTCTTGCAGGCTTATAAGCATCAGCTCTGCACTCGTGTTATCGCTGCTCTTTGTTACTGCTCCTACAAAATGTCCATTCCAGATACTTATAGCTTCAGGAATCGTAGTTACCCAGTAGTTGGCATCGGTGTCATCGGGCAGGTCATCGTCTTTAGTCCCTTGGCTATTATTGGTGTCATCGTTATTCCCTTCGTTTTCATTGTCTTCCTCGTTGTTCTCTTCATTGTCTTCATTAGCTCCAGCGCCGACTCCAAAAGTGAAGTTAATTTTTTGTGGTTCGTTCCATCCTGCGGATGTTACGGATCCTGTGAGATAGAACCCTTCTATATAGCTTCCGATGAATGTGTAGGGCGTCCCAGCCTCTAAATTATTTGTATGTGTATACCCATAAGTTTTAGTGCTGGTCTCATTGGTCATGCTTATGCTGAGTGTCAGTTGCGTGCTACTTCCTTTCAATGTATAGATAGTGTTAGATTCCCAAGTATCATCTTCTCCCTCAACTTTCTCTAGTGGAATGCTGATAGTCTGCTCGCCACTAAGATTGCCTCGGAATGTCATGTCAGAATACAATGAAGACAAGCTGACATTGACTGCAGTGACATCAGTCGGAATGTCATGTAATTCTATGTCGATTTGTGCAACCTGATAACTCATTTTTAAGTCGGCAGAAATATCTTTGTCCTGTACTGTGATATCGGCTCGTCCTATTTGTACAGCCGAATTGATATATCCCTCTTCAGGAACTCCGATGCTTTGGTCTGCTGTTGGAGAAGTGACCTTTTCTAGTCCTTCGGTTCCAGCCATTGCAACCAAATGGTAACTGCCCAGTCTTAATGGTAAGGTTAAAATATCATCGGCTGAGAACGCCGTAGTTGTTCCTGCCAATGCTCCCGATTTCGAGTAGAAGGCATATAATGTCATGGGATAACTGATGTCAGCTGTTGAACGTGTGGTTACTCCCACCATGCGGGGGCTTGAGTCTGTCGGTTGTTCCATTTCGTTAATTGGGCTACTGCATCCTGCCAAGAATGATACTGCTGCAGCTTTTGCAAAAATAATGGCATTTTTTCTAAAAGAATGATGTTGCATAAATGTTGGATTTTTAATGTTGTGTAGATTAGCACTATGTATAAATTGTTGCAAATGTAATGTTATTTTCTGAGAATACATTATTTACGTCGAAAAAAGCGCATATTGTTCAGGCAATATGCGCTCTCGTGAGTCTAAAGAAAAGGAGAATGCCCTTTCCTAATTCAGGCTATTTGTAGATCGGTCCGTAGTTGGCGCAGGCACGGTAGTCGGCACCCTCCTTGTCCATGCCGAAGGCGTTCCATGCGGCAGGACGGAAAATCTGCTCCTCGGGGACGTTGTGCATACATACAGGGATACGCAACATGGAGGCCAGCGTGATGAGGTCGGCGCCAATGTGTCCGTAGCTAATGGCACCATGGTTGGCTCCCCAGTGATTCATCACTGAATATACATCCTTGAAGGGAGCCTTCGTCTCGTCGAGACGAGGAACGAACCAAGTGGTAGGCCAAGTGGGGTCGGTGCGCATATTGAGAACCTCGTGGATGGCAGGGTCTACATCGGCTGTCCAGCCCTCGGCTATCTGTAGCACAGGGCCGAGACCTTTAATGAGGTTGAGACGGCTCATGGTGACTGGCATACCACCCTTGGAGAGGAAGTTGCTCGAGAAACCGCCGCCACGGAAATAGTCACGGTCGGCAGGAGGCCAACAGGTAGCCTTGAGGCATGCCTCCACATCGGCGTCGGTCATCGCCCAAGAGGGCTTCATGCAAGGTTCTCCAGCCGCATTGCAGCTGGCACCGGTGGCGTCGAGCGTGGTAGCGCCAGAATTGATGAGGTGTATCATGCCGCCAGCAGCGAGACCCGTGAGTTCCTTGCCAGTGACACGCTTTACGGCCTCGGGACTCCAGTAGGTGCGCACGTCAGAGAACATCTGTCCGCAACCCGTGAGGAGCTTGCCAAAGAGCATAGCCACTCCATTGCAGGCATCGTTCTCGGTGGCGAGGATATAGGCTTCGCGTATACCGTTCCAGTCGAAGGTGCTGCAGAGGAGGGCTTCGGTGAAGTCGCCATTGGGCTTCCAGTCGGTCCATTGGCGCTGTCCCTGGAAGCCGGCAGCGATAGCATTATGCCCGATAGCCTCTTCTTTGAAGCCAAGTTCACGCAAGCGGGGATTGCCCAGCATGAGATCGCGCACGATAAGCGTCATCTTCACTACAAATTCCCAATCGGCATCCTTTCCGGCACGGTCTTTCTGCTTCTCGGGGCGGTTCTTGTCCCAACCCTCGTTGACCTTACAATACTTCTCGGTCCAAGCCATTGCCTTCGCATATTCTTCGTGGTCGTAGATACCCTCGTCCATACGGCGCAGGATCTCGGTCTCGTCGACACTTTCATTGCGCATGCCAAGATACTCCTGGAAGAAGTTTTGATCAACGATACTGCCGGCAATACCCATGCACTGACTACCTACCGAAAGGTAGCTCTTGCCGCGCATGAGAGCTACGGCCTGGGCTGCACGTGCCCAACGGAGTATCTTCTCCGCCACATCGGCGGGGATAGTGTTGTCGTCAAGGTCCTGCACATCGTGCCCATAAATACCAAAGGCGGGAAGTCCCTTCTGTGCGTGACCAGCCAATACAGCAGCCAGATACACCGCACCGGGGCGTTCGGTCCCATTGAAGCCCCATACTGCTTTTGGCCAATGAGGATGCATATCCATGGTCTCTGAACCGTAGCACCAGCAGGAGGTAACACTGATAGTAGCACCTACTCCTTCACGCTCAAACTTGGCCTGGCAAGCGGCAGCCTCGGCCACACGACCTATCGTACCGTCAGCTATGACGCACTCGACGGGCGAACCATCGGGATTCTTCAGGTTGGATGATATCAACTCGGCCACTGCATGGGCCAGATTCATGGTCTTTTCTTCAAGGCTTTCGCGTACACCACCCTGACGACCGTCGATGGTCGGGCGTATACCGATTTTGGGATAGTTGTTCATAGTATTGATGTTGAATGTTGTTTTCGGGTTCAAATATAATTATATATTTGTGAATCTCATAGGATTTGATTAAGAATTTGGGGTGCTCTCATAAACTTGTAATGTGTTGAGCCGTTGAACCAGCGAATCACATACGATGCGGAAGGCTGGTTTGTTGTCTTCGCTGATGGGTTTCTTGGGTTGCGACTTGATGGTGAGCGGATTGATGGGCTTGCCATTCTCGTAGACACGGAAGTCGAGGTGAGGACCTGTAGATAGGCCGGTAGAACCTACATAGCCAATAACTTCTTTCTGAGCGACCATGTCGCCAACCTTCAATCCCTTGGCAAAACGGGAAAGGTGCATGTAGGTTGTCGTGTAGGTGCTGTTGTGACGTATCTTCACGTAGTTTCCGCCACCATTTGCCTGGTATCCTTTGTCTATTACCTTACCGCTACCGATGGCATATACGGGTGTGCCTGTTGGAGCGGCATAGTCGACTCCGTGATGGGCGCGGTAACGTTTCAATACGGGGTGGTATCGGCTATTGGTGAAGCGCGATGAGATGCGGTAGTAGTCGAGTGGGGCCTTCAGGAATGCTCCTTTTAGGCTGTTCCCCTTTTCGTTGTAATATAGTTCTTCTCCATCTTGCACGAAGGGTATGGCATAGAACATGCTGTCAGAGGTGTAGAAGGAGGCGGCTCGTATGCGGAAGTTGTTGATAGGACGCTCCTCTACGTATTCCTGTTCATAGATAAGGCGGAAGGTATCGCCCTTCTGTATGCCGAAGAAGTCGATTGTCCATCCAAAGATATGTGAAAGCATCACCGCTAGTTGAGGCGATGTTGCGTTGGCTATCATGGCGTTCCATAGCGAAGACTCTACTGTGCCGCCTACTTGTTGCTCATGCCATGCTGTCGGGTGAATACCACGCGTCACGTTGTTGGTATGCAGATCAAATACAACATATTCCTTGGCGTTCTCCTCGTATATGAAGTAGTGTGGCTGGGCTGTGCTGTCGGTATCGGATAGTATGGCGCAGGGTTGGCCAGCCCGTATCTTACGTACATTGAATATTGTGTCGGGGCATTGAGTGAGGTCATAGATTTTCTTGGCAGAGAGTCCGTACTTCATGAGGACGTCGGCAAGTGTCTGACGGGCGAGAATGGTGTCGTGCTGTACGTGAAAGTACTCTATGGGGAGCCCGTATTTATATATGGTGTCTTTGACAAGGGTGGAGTCGGCAATAGAAGTTGCTTCGCTGTTCGTCTGATTGCTCTTTATGGATAGGCATAAGGTGATAATGACACCTATTGCTATAACAGATGCAATAATCCCGATGATAGCTCGGTTTTTAGATGTTGCGGTAGTATTTCTATTTCCTTCCTTTCTCATAGTTGGTTTTTAGGAGTTGTTTCTGCTTATTGGATGAAGTCGTATACCGTGAGTCCCTTGTCGTAGAGGTTTACAATGAAGCGTAGGGTATCGTTGGGTTGTAAATCTTTTTCGAAGGGATATAGCGGGATGGAGCCATGAAGTTGTTGGCGGTACGATTCTACGTCATTGACCACTCGGTGATAGAAGGTGAATTCCTTGCCATGCATGCCTTCGGGAGTAGTGTCGACAAAGCCGATGGCATGCTTGCCATTCAATGCCTTGATCTCTAAAGTGAAGTTGAGGTATCCGCCCGATTGCCAGATGCTTTGCATATATACAGGGTCTTGATGCAATTCTTCGTTTTCGAGGAGTGGGGTAGGGATGGATGAGGCTATACTCCCTATGGCATAGATGTCTGCCACTGTGTCGCCCTGCTCCGTAGGGATAAGTTCATATACACCGATGAGGCGGTATAAAGTGTCGCTCTTATAGGTGGGGAGCTTGTTGTCGTAGGCTTCGAGCAGATCTTCGGTGAAGCGTACGGCATAGCTGCTTCCCTTGTCGAGTAGCATTGTCTCGAACTTGCCCGTTGCATCAGTGGCAAAGCACACGAAGTCGGTGCATACCGAGGGATAGCGGTAGTCATCAGCCTCATCCTCGCAGCTGCATAGCAGTGCAAGGATGGGGAGTAATAGGTATAACGCTTTTCTCATTAGTGCTTGTCTGTTTTTTGCCCTTAACCATTGATTCCTTCGCCCATAACCTTCAGCTGATTGAGTGCCGGGTTGGCATACATTTCCAAAAGCTTGGTTCGCAGGAAGGTTTCGTCTTTGCCCGGAATGTCAATCTTTTGTAGCTGTCCGGCAAGGTATTGTTCGAAGGTGGCGCGTTCTTCAGCTGTATAGCGGTTGGCATGTGTGTCACCTCCTTGCAGAAGATCTATAGCCACATAGTTGCCTGGGTAGAGGTGGTAGTTGCTGTATATTCGTCGGTCAATCTCTGTGGCTACAGTAGCGAAGAAGTCATTTTTCGACATATCGGTGGGCAGTGCGGCAATGAAGTCGTTCATGCATTCAGCAGCCTGGTAGTGTACACGGCCCTTGTAGCCAAAGATGCCAGTCTTCATGTTCATGAGGTCGTCGGCCTGTGACTTCTTGTGCTCGGGGTTATCGCGTTTGAGCTGGAACTCCATAGCCTTGAGCCAGTCACATGGGTCGTACTCATAGGAGATGGCCAACGGTGCCATGTTGAGGCTGATGAGACGCTCTGCAGGAGTGCCCTCACCACCCATGGCAAACATCTTTAGTATGCTCTCCTGTGTGTGGTCGGTAGAGTCCTTTGAACGGCCTTCGCGTTGGGCAATCCAGATGGGTGCTTTCTTCTCGCCAATGACGTAGTGCATGTATGACGAGAGGCGTATGCTCGACTGCAACATCTCTCGAATGCCTCCCTTGCGAGTCACTATAAAGCTACGGTTGATGCGCACCAATGTCTTTATCCATGGATAGATGAGCAGGTTGTCGCCAATGGCTATTTCTACTGTGTTGAAACCCTTGTCGACGAAGAGAATCATGTCGAGCAGGCCGGAGTCAAGCACGATGTCACGGTGGTTGGATATATAGGTGTAGTTTTCTTTCTCCCTTGATAGCTCCAATCGGCTGAAGTCGCTTGTCAATCCCGTAGTGCACTTCTTGATGACTCCTTCCAGCAATGGACGGATGAAGGTGTACTGAAACTCAAGGCAGGTCTTGCAACCGTGCATCATGGGTCCTAATGCTTCGGCTGGAATTTGGGGCATTACCATGCCTACTACGGCTCGAAATGTAGGGTCGGCCAATAGACTATCGTACGCGGCGGGTAACTCTTCAGGTTCAAACGGACGCATGTCCTTAAATTCTTCGGGTATCATAAGTCGGTTTTTTATTTATCTTTCGACAAAATTAGTGCATGCTGAGCGAATTTACAAGTAAATATTTGTTTTTTCGCTTGCCTTGCACTAACTTTGCACCCGCAAAATGGGTAAGTCCTATACGGCCAGCTCCCTTTGAACCCTCCAGGGCTTGACCGCAGCAAAGGTATTAGGTCGTAGCGGCGCGATATAGATTGCTTACCCACCCGCCTCTTTAGCTCAGTTGGCCAGAGCACGTGATTTGTAATCTCGGGGTCGTTGGTTCGAATCCGACAAGAGGCTCAAAAGTCAAGGAAAGTCTGCTCAGAAAAGGGCAGGCTTTCTTGTTTTTTGTAGCAGGGCGCGAATGTGGAAAAATAATCAATCATGCTTGATGCTATTTCGCTCGTTTCTTTGTATCTTTGAGGTAAACCATGAAGATACTTGCACTCGCTATGAAAAAACCAAAGTAAACTTTGTTTTTCTCGCTCGTTTATTCGTATCTTTGCCAATAGAATAATGTGAAAGACACAATGGAAAGAGAAATCGACCTCGCGGTGAGCTGCTATGGCAAGGTACGCCCACTTACCTACGATATGGTGTTGCTTCCTTGGGGAGCTACCGAACCGCACAATTTGCACCTACCCTATCTTACCGATTGCATATTGAGTCACGATATTGCTGTTGACGTGGCTCGCAAGGCGTTGGATGACTTTGGGGTACGCTGTATGGTCATGCCCTACGTAACTGCTGGTTCGCAGAATCCAGGTCAGCGTGAGCTCCCCTTCTGTATCCACTATCGCTACGAGACCCAAAAGGCTATACTTGCCGACATCGTGGCTTCTCTTTATGCTCAGGGACATCGTCGCATGCTTATCATTAACGGTCATGGAGGCAATGCTTTCAAGAGTATGATACGCGATCTGTCTATCGATTATCCGGACTTCCTCATCGCTTGTAGCGAATGGTATACCTTCGTGCCTAAGATTGGCTATTTTGACCAGCCTGGCGACCATGCTGATGAGGTGGAGACATCGGTGATGATGCACTATCATCCTGAGTTGGTTGACCTAAGCGAAGCTGGTGCCGGAGCCTCGCGCAACTTCACTTCGCAAATGTTGCGCGAGAAGGTGGCTTGGGTACCGCGCCATTGGCGACAGGTGTCTGATGATACGGGCATTGGCGACCCTCGCTCGGCAACGGCCGAAAAGGGTAGGCGCTATGCTGAGGCTGTTGTGGAACGATATGCACAGCTCGTCAAGGAATTGTGTGAAGGTGTCAGGTACGAATAAACTTAAAAACTTATATACTATGTTTGACATTGCAATCATCGGCGGCGGTCCTGGAGGATATGTCGCGGCAGAAAAGGCAGGAAAGAATGGCCTGAAGGCTATCCTGTTCGAGAAGAAAGACTTGGGAGGCGTATGCCTCAATGAGGGTTGTATCCCTACAAAGACAATGCTTTATAGTGCCAAACTCTATGACCATGCACGCGGTAGCGAGAAATATGGCGTGCGTGCCGAAGGGGTGGAACTTGACTATAAGAAGATGGCCGACCGCAAGACTAAGGTGATACGAAAACTCGTAGCAGGCGTAGGCTTGAAGATGAAGAATGCCGGCGTGCAGGTCGTCAAGGCCGAAGCCTTGATAGAGGGGCGCTCGGAGGAAGGGCTCATACGCATCAGTGCTGCTGGGGAAACCTACGAAGCGAAGAATCTGTTGCTGTGTACAGGGTCAGAGACCTTTATCCCACCAATCCCGGGGATCAATCTCCTTGAGAATGATGCCATTGTCACCAATCGGGAGCTGCTGGCCATGAAGGAGTCTCCGTCAAGCTTGGTCATTATCGGTGGTGGCGTTATCGGTATGGAGTTTGCCTCCTTGTATAATAGCCTTGGCGTTGAAGTGCACGTAATCGAAATGTTGCCTGAGATATTGGGTGCACTCGACAAGGAGATAAGTGCCATGTTGCGAGCGCGCTATGCAAAGAAAGGCGTGCATTTCCACCTTTCTTGTAGGGTCACAGGTGTAGAGGGGCATAAAGTCGTATTCGTTGATTCCGACGGTGTAGAGCAGGCTGTTGATGGCGATAAGATTCTTGTGAGTGTAGGACGCCGCCCAGTCACTCAGGGATTAGGCTTGGAAAATTTGGGAGTAGAGCTTGAGCGCGGTGCGGTCAAGGTCGATAATCGTATGCGTACAAATGTTGATGGCGTATATGCAGCTGGTGATATTACCGGTTTCTCTCTCTTGGCTCACACTGCCAGCCGTGAAGCCGAGGTTGTCATCAATAACCTGTGTGGCCACGATGATACGATGCACTACGATGCTATCCCTGGTATCGTGTATACCAACCCTGAGGTAGCTGGCGTAGGTCTCACCGAAGAGGAGGCACAAAAGCGTGGCATTGAGTATGTTTGTCAGAAACTTCCTATGGCCTACTCGGGGCGTTTCGTGGCCGAGAACGAAGGTGGCGAAGGCGTGTGCAAGGTCATTACCGACAAGGCCTCGGGGCGTGTAGTTGGCGTACACATGTTGGGTAATCCGTGTAGCGAGATTATCAGCAGTGCATGTATTGCCATCGAACAGGGAATGACTGCCAGTCAGCTTGAGCGCGTGGTGTTCCCTCACCCCACGGTGGCGGAAATTTTTAAGGAAACCATTTTTAGTTGAGGTAACGTGATTTTTTTATCTTTTTTGACACCTATATTTAGAAAAAAGCCGTTACTTTGCATATTAAAACAATTGACACAACAAACAGACGTAATATGAATGAAACAAAGGTGAGCCCTGCAAACGGGAAGCTCGGTGTGATGTGCGTAGGTCTCGGAGCCGTGACCACGACCACTATCATCGGTACACTTATGGCACGCAAGGGCCTTGCTAAGCCCATCGGCTCTTTTGCTTGCGATGGCATTATGCGATTGGGCAAGGGGGAAGACAAGGTATATAAGGATGTAAGGAATATTGTACCTATAGCTCCACTTGGCGATATCGTATTCGGAGCGTGGGATATCTACGAAGATGATGCCTACGAAGCAGCCATCAAGGCCGATGTGCTCAAGCAGCGCGATATCGACCCTGTTGCCGATGAGCTCCATGCCATCAAACCTTACAAGGCGCTTTACGAGAAGGAATATGCCACCAACATTGATGGTCCTAACGTGAAGTGTGGTACCCTGAAGGAGCGTACCGATGCCCTGCGCGAGGATATCCGTACATTCAAGGCCCAGCATGGTTGCGACCGCGTAGTCGTGATATGGATTGCCAGCACGGAGAAGTACGTTGCCCGTAATGCCGAGGCGCATGATACGTTGGCCGGCTTCGAGCAGGCTCTCGAGGCTGGTGACACCAGTGTCATCGCACCCTCCATGTGCTATGCCTATGCTGCTATGCGCGAAGGATGCCCCTTTGTGATGGGAGCCCCCAACCTCTGTGTTGACATACCTGCCATGTGGCAGCTGGCCGAGGAGTGCCAGGTGCCCATTGTCGGCAAGGATTTCAAGAGCGGACAGACGATGATGAAGACCGTGCTTGCACCTGCTTTCTTTACCCGCCAGCTCGGAGTGAACGGATGGTTCTCTACCAATATCTTGGGTAATCGCGACGGTATCGTCCTGGACAATCCCGAGAACTTCGAGACCAAGCGTCGCAGCAAGATGAGCGCTGTGGAGAATATCCTCGATGCTGAGGTATACCCCGAGCTCTACAGCGAAATCTACCATAAGGTACGCATCAACTACTATCCTCCTCGCGGCGATGAGAAGGAGGCTTGGGACAACATCGACCTCTTCGGTTGGATGGGCTATCCCATGACCATCAAGGTCAACTTCCTCTGCCGTGACTCCATCCTGGCAGCTCCTTTGGCGCTCGACCTCGTGCTCTTCTCTGATGTGGCTCTGCGTGCAGGCCTTTCGGGCATTCAGGAGTGGCTCTCCTTCTATTGCAAGGCACCGATGCACAAGGATGGCGACAAGCCAGTACACGACCTTTTCAAGCAGTTTGCTATGCTGAAGAACAAGGTACGTGAGCTTGGCGGTTACGAAGCCGATCAGGAGCTTGACTAACTGTTTGTTCACATCTTATAATCCTATATCCTCCCTTCGGGGAGGATTTTTATCCTATAAATATTGCCGATGAAGAAGCGCCATCTCATACTCTTGGCCATTATTGTCATTGCATCGTGTACGAATACGTACGACGTGTTTAGTACCAAATATCCAGTGTCCTTCTCCTGCGATGTGTCCTTGTCGCCCTTCAATAGCACGGCAACGTTAGGCTATTTCCTCTCTGTGCGTCCGACGGCCACAAAGGATGGCTATAAGGTGAGGCTCCCCGATGGTACGGAGCGTACATATCCATATACCGAGGTGCAGAATCGTGTCTTTCAGTTCGGTCTTGCCGGCATTATCATAGGGCGTCCCTATTTTGGCGAAGGCGAAGTGTATGCCTATGACTTGGGTTGTCCTCAGTGCGACAGGAGTTCTGCCCGATTGTCCGTTGGCGTGGAGGGTAAGGCTTCATGCTCCAAGTGCTCCAACGTTTATGACCTCAACAACGGCGGTGTTGCTCAATCGGGAGAGAGCCGACCCTTGTATCGCTATCGGACAACATTGAATGGCGATTTTCTGATGGTTCATAATTAAATTGTACCCTAAAGCGAAATAATTTCCGATGACGATTGTTAATTGTCAATTATTTTATAACTTTGCAGTCGCTTTGCGGAAATAGCTCAGTTGGTAGAGCACAACCTTGCCAAGGTTGGGGTCGCGAGTTCGAGTCTCGTTTTCCGCTCTAAGGCTGCTCGAATGGTGGAATCGGTAGACACGAAGGACTTAAAATCCTTTGGCCAGTGATGGCTGTGCGGGTTCAAGTCCCGCTTCGAGTACTGAAAGAAAGGCTAACTATCTGATAATAAAGATGGTTGGCTTTTCCTCTTTATTGATTTCGTCCTCCTTTTGTCCTCCATCTTTTGTTTATCACAAAATGAGTGCCTATCTACCACGCTTGGTAAACAGACACTCGGTGCATTAAACAAACACTCTAAGGCATTTGCTCTGCAAAGATAGCAATTTATTCTGATTGAGCCTCATCGTTGGAAGAAGAACCCTCGCTCGCTACGCTCGCTCGGCCGCAATACTTTGTATTGCTTCCCTGCACTTCGTGAATGTTTGCTGCAAGCTGCTTGGTTTCTATCAGCGTTCTGTATAAGTTCTTAATGGTTTTAGAGAGCATATACACTGCATAGGATTCGTCATCGCTGATTGTGTCGTTTATGGCATATATACCCATAAACACGGAAATAGCATCTTGTATCAATATAAGAACTCTTAATGCTTCAACGGCATCAACCTTTAACAGATTGTCATCGGTGTTGTTTGCAAAGATAATGTTACACGCTTTGTCTAACTCCTCCCTTGTCAGTTGTGTTTTCTCGTTCTTCATTGTTGTAATCTTTATAGGTTTATAATGTGCAGGGGATTTCTCCCCTGCGGTTAATTCAGATAAGGTTAGCTTTCTTGAAGCATCTCCACTCTTGTTTCTCAGTGTCAAAGTAGGTCTGTATGGTGGGGTTAGCTTTTCTTGTTGAGGATTGTCCTATGGTGGGAAGCAAGGTTTCTTTGAGTGTGCCGTATGCCTCTCTGATAGTTCCGTCTACCTTTTGGAAGTAGAACTTCACGATACCCAGTTTCATGGCTGCTTTAAGTTTGAGGTTCTTCCACGCTGCTTTGAGTGCTTCACTCATGTTCATGCCGTTGCGCTTAACGAACTGCCATGCAAGGCTCATAATCTCTGATAACTGATTTCTTCTTGTTGTACTCATAGCGTTTTTTGTTAGTTGGTTTTACATTGTGTTCCTTAATTCTGATGCAAAGATAATACTTTACTATTACATATGCAAGCAAAAATAATAAAAAATAATTATATAAACAATATTTTTCTATTATTTGTATGAGATTTAATAATACTTTATTATATTTGCACAATAATTTACTATTATATAATATGAATATAGATAGATTGCTTAAAGAAAAAGGGATTACAAAGGCTCAACTTGCAGAACGCATGGGCATACTTCCTCAGAATGTGAACGCAAATCTGAAAAACCCAAAGGAGGACACAATTAGAAATATAGCAGCAGCACTTGGTGTTCCTATATCGGTACTCTTTGAGGATGAAGATGAGGCTTCAAACGCTATTGTCTGCCCCAAGTGTGGCGCAAGGTTTGAACTGAAAGAATAATCTCGCCCAACATCATTGTTGAGTGAGGAAGTATAAAGCGGTCGTTCCTTAATTCTAAACTCATAGACCGCTTTGGGGTATGCCTTCATGGTGTACCCTTTGTTGTTTATACCACGGCTCAGTTTTGAGCCATCATAGTATTGGGCGAACTTGCCCTAAACCCTTGGAGGTTTTTCACAACGTTGTGAATAACTGCGCTCGCTTCATAAGATTGTGTAACGAACTCAAATTTGAGCTGGTTAGGTTTTCACCTAATTAGGGGTAAACCCATTAAGGTTTTTGATAAGGTTGTCAATATCTCGCTTCACAAATTTGTTGAACGAGCCTCAACCAATCCACATTCGGACTGGTTAAAAAGAAACCCCAATCCACATTCGGGATTGAGGTTACATGAATCCACTTATGGATTATCATCGTACTTTGCCATACCTCTTAGCAACTCGGCTGCTGTGGATATAGTCTTGGTTGCATCAAACTCCACTGCTTGTACTTTCGGGATAACGTATTGAAGCAACTTCTCAATTATTGCCACTCTATCCTTTGGGGAAAGTGAAGCAATGTCTACGCTCACTTGCTCAATGTTATCCTCTATAATCTTCTTGATCGTGTTGCGCAGGTCTGCCGTTACCTTGTTTTGGCTTCCTGCTACTCGCCCTCCTGTCTTAACTCCTTTCATCTCGTCTATATTCGTCTAATTTAGATAACTCCTCCACAAAGCCCGGGAACTCGTTAATCGCAAACTGCGTTAGCTTATTCCTCAACCATTGTTGATGCTTCCTCTCTCTCTTGGCTTCGGCTTTTCTTAATCTGAGCCACTTGTTAGCCTGCATGACTTGTGATGATTTAATTGTCTGCATACTCAAAATAAATTTAATTGTTCTTCTATTATCATAAACTCTACTCTCGGATTTCTGCGGTCGATAGACTTCTCGGCAACTATCTTTGAACATAGGTTGTCATCGGTAATTGCACCTACATATTGGAGGCAGTCGCAAATCGTTTTTAAGGCATTGTCAAGGTCGAAGCGGTCGCTTGTATTGTAAACGTGTACGAATAGCTGAAAACGGCTCGAAATGCGCTTATTTCGGTATATCTTGCACTGGTTAGCAAACAGTCTTTCATACTCCCTTATCTTCTCGTTCTTGATAAGCCTCTTTCCGTTGCCATCGGGGACTACCATGTAATTGTTAGCCTTGCCGATTACCTGCCCGTATATCGTTTCAATCTCCATACTCAAAAAGGCATCTTCACGTTGTTACTAACTACTGCTGTGGGCAAGGTCTGCAAGTCATAGAAATGTGTTGTTGCAGCTTTGAAACCGCACACGAACTTACCCACTCCTATGTTACGACCTTTGGCTACATCTATGAGTGCAGTATCTTTTACATCCACGTTGTCGAATGGTGCAGAATACCTTGCCACTCCGTTCTTCTCCGGGCGATACACAAGCATTACTACATCGGCAGCCTCGGCTATCTGTCCGCTATCACGCAATCGGTTTATGTTCGGTTCTCCGTCTGCTCTATTAAGCTGCGATAGGGCGATAATCCATATACCTAAATCTTTGGCGAGGTTCTTCAAGCGTCTTGCCACATCGCCCATTGCTTGCTCCTTGTTGGTGTTACGCATATTCACGTTGAGTATCTGCAAGTAATCTACTACTGCGCCATCAATGTTGTTGCGCATCTTGTTGGTGCGAATGGAACTGATAATGGTATCAATGTTTGAAGTACTGCGGTCATCTATATAGAGATTTCCACTTGCGTTCACAATCTCTCCGATAGCTCTATCCGTCTGAGCAAGTTCCGTATGGGATAGAGGGTTGTACAAGATGTGGTTTGCTGATACACCACTGCGTATAGCGGTCATTCTCGCCATCATCTGCTGCGCTGTCATCTCCATAGAGTAGAACGCTACACGACTACCATTAAACACTGCATTAAGCGTTATTGAGGTTGCAAACGAGGTCTTTCCGTGAGAACTCTCGCCTGCAATAATCACAAGGTCTGAGGGGTGTAGTCCTCCCTTCTTGTCAATGTAATTAAAGCCAGTGAGTGTGCCTTGTACGGTTGCAGTTCCGTTTGTATTGTTCGTTACAAGGTCGTATATCATCTGCATACCATCATTGAGGTCTATGGTCGTGGGGGATAATTCTCCCTGCACTTTACTGATACCATCTTGTAATCGCTCTACAATAGTGGGTATAGCCTCATCACTCACAGACTTACTCGCAAGGTCTTGGGAGAGATACCATAACTGCCTACGTTGATTTAAGTCTGCAAGGATTAAGGCATATTGTCTGACCTTTGTTACAATACTATGAGAAGCTATTTCCGCTATCTCGTAAGGCTCAATCCCATCCGCTTGTACCTCTCTCGGAACATTGAGGATTGATGCATCATCGCCTCTATCTATGATACGCTTGATAGCCTTGTATATGGTCTTGTACCTTTCTTGATAAAAACATTCTTCCGTTAGTACATCCTGCACTTCCATGAAGGCTGCATTACACGTTAGGAGAGTGCCAAGCACTGCTCTCTCAATCTCCTTATCATTGGGGAGTAATACTACATCTTTCATTTTAGTTCTCGTCTTATCCAATTACGGAGGGTTAATACTGCGCTTGAATTTTTTCCCAATAGCTGTTTGCTGTTCTGCATTGCTTCTAACTTTTCTTTTGTTATAGCCTCTCCGTATTGTGCGACTACATCTGAATACTGCTTATACGTTAGAGGTTCTTCCATCTTCATTATTCGGGGATAAACCCTTTTCATCCCATCGACAAACCTCTGCTCTTCTTCCGTCAATGGTTCTTCACTTTTCTTTTTATAATTTTCTTTTTTAATATCTTCGTTAGAAGATACATTACCATTAACATTTACATTAACAGCCGAATTTGCCGACTTTTGCCGACACTTGCCGTCATTTGCCGACTTTTGCCGATTGGTTACTTCTGCGCCTCTGCGCCCTGCTTCACTACGTTTTAGACGAATATCATTCCACTTGTCGGCATCACGGTCAATTTGCTTTCGCATAAGTCCGAACATGGAATAGATAACCTCTCTATCGGTTGGTTCTTCTCCGTACAGCACATATCGCTTAACTGCATCATCGACCTTTAAGCGAAGCTCACTTGGTAAAGTAAGCAATTCTTCCGCCCAATCAAGGTAATACACGAAAGATGATTTCTTATTTCCCATTGCGCACTTCCTCTCTGTGTTTAGCGATGTAGTACAATAGGCTGTCGGGGTTATCTGCAAGTCCTCTCATTACCTCTCTAACTCGTTGAGGCTCGTTGTCCCTCGGGGTAACCTCATCGAACAATGATAGCTGTCTGTCTTGCTGCATATAGTACACTTTGCGACCATCAGCCAATCTGTAATCTAATATCTTGTACCCGTCTTTTCTGAGGTCACTAATAATTTTCCGTGCATCGTTGAAGTGGAATAGGCTATTTGTGTCTACTGCGGTATATCTATGCCCTCTGCGTAATAAGTTCAACATTGTTTGCTTACGCACTAAAGTTTTTGTACCTTTGCCTTGTGTGATATTGGGGGCGAAAGCTCCCTTTGTTGTATTTGTCATACTACTTGCCTCCTCTTTTAATCAGTTGCACTTCACTTTGCTTGTAGCGTATCTTTGAACCTATACGGATAGGTTTAAGGTACTCTGACTTTTCCCACCTCCAAAGGGTAGACTTGTCCACATTAAGCAGCTCTGCAACCTCGTTAGCTGTTAGCAGTGTTGTATCATCTTGTTTCTTTGCTGATAGAGCATTGCTGATAATCTCCTCCGCAAACTCTCTGAGCTGAGTAGGCGTAACCACAAGCAGCACATTCTCTTGCCCTAATAATGATTGAATACTCATACCGCTACCTCCTCTTTGGTTTGGTTAAACACTCGGTTGGACTGAAGCCACTCCTCTATCTCTCTACGATTGAAGTAACACAGCTTGCCAGTTGGCTTGTAGTGGGGTATTTTACCGAGGCAAGTAAGTTTGTAAAGCGCACTCTTGCTTATGCCCATATACTGAGCAACCTCCGCACTTGTCAGCACCTCTTTAGTGCAAATTGTTTTCGCCATTGTAAGGTCGGCTACCTTGTTAAAGTTCTCCATTTTAATATCAGTTTAGGAGTTTGGGCTGTCGGGGCTACTGCTCAACCCAGTCCCTTATTTACCCTTGCTTCTTCGTTAGGCAGGTGTTGAGATGCCTACCACCCTAAAAGCATCAGCAAAGGTAGAAGGAGAATGAAACAAAGCATAATAAAAGAAATTGTACTTAATTGTGGGTAATTCTCAACAATTAAGTACAATTAAAAAAACATCTTAAAGCCTATCCAAAACTCAATCAAGGCTATTTATTGCCCCATCTATTTCTTCATTGCTAAATCTCTGCAGACTGAGGTATGGAGTAAATCCTTGTTGTGTTCCTACATCTCCAAACTCGTCTTTTACTTGTGTATAGGTAGGCTTCTCCATCCATCCCTTTCTTATGGCTGCTAAAATTATCAGAGCAGCCGATTTGCCTATCTTCCCTTTTATGGCATGGTGGAGTTTCTGTAATTTTTCTCCACTTTCATCGTTTATCATGTTATCACTTAACGATTTCTTTCGCCTACCTTTTCTCCTATTTAGATTCTCTGTAATATCATGGCTCACGTTTGTGTACACCACATTAGCGGATGCCTCCTCTTTGTTATCCTCCACCCACTTGATATACTCGTTGGCGCATTGCAGGATTGCTTGGTAATACTCCTCCGTAATACATTCGGGTCGTGAGAACGTGCGGATATACTCACGCTCCGTCTTTATGTGTTCAGCAAAGAAAGCCTCATCCAAGCTCTTGATGCTCGCTTCATCCTCGTTTGCTTTGTAGTAGTCGTAATCTTCTTTATTGGCAAACTCATACCTCTTTACACATTCTTCTTTATATTTAGCGAACACACCTCTTTTCGTATCATTGCCATAGATCAAGCGTTTCTTACTATCCGTGTTAGTATATACAAGCAGCCACGCAGTAATACCCCAAGCTACTTTGGGACAGAGGGCATCAAGGTTATTCAGCCATGATGAGGCTCTGTTTGTTTGGGAGAGGAATTCGTGTCCGTCTGTGCAGTTATTGTCCGCACGGCAGAATATTATTAACGAGTTTACACACAAACCTACTCGGCAACATTCCCCAATCCAATTATACTTGTATTCTTCAAGATATACACGCTCCGTGCCGTTGTATAGTTCTTCTTCCTTGTAGTACATTAGTCTATCAATTTAATTGTTTCTGCTCTCGTTTCCTTGTCTATCTCTCTGTATCGGGCGAAAGCTGCACTGCCTACCTTATGACCACTCATAGGGCATATAAGGTTGGGGTCTTTTACTTTCTTGTATAGGTTGCCTACAAATGTTCTTCTCGCCATGTGACTGCTTGCCACCTCGCAGATAGGTCGCTTCTCCTCCTCGCCAGTGGTGGGGTTGAGGATTGTTACCATCCTATCCACACCGCACTTGCGGAATATCTCTTTGATACTATCGTTGTAGTTCTGTGCTGCGATGAATGGGAACAATCGCCCCTGCTTATCCACTCCCTTGTATTTTTCCACAAGGCTCCTTGCTCGCTCGTTCAATGGAACGTGTACGGTTGCCGGGTTCTCCTCTTTGGTCTTGTGTGGGATATAGTGTATCTCGCCATCAATTATATCCGTAGGGGTTAGCCTCATCAAGTCAGACACACGACACCCAATGCAGCATTGGAATATAAATATATCACGCTGCACCTCCAAACTCGGATGCTCGGATAAATCAAAGTCCGCTATATGGTTGCGCTCCTCCAATGTTATATAGTAGGGTGTGCCGTATATCTCTGAGGTTACTCCATTGTATCCCAAGAATGGTCGGTTGTTGGTCTTGCCATTCTCGTTGCACCAATTAAAGAACGCTCTCAGTTTGTTAAACATGGCGCATATCGTATTGTTTCCCCTCGGTCTTGGCTTGGGACTTCTGCGCTTGTCTGTGGTGTTAGGTATCTTCTTAAAGATTCTTGGGTACTCCTCCAACAAGGTATGCTCGTTGCGCAAGAATGATTCAATGTCGCTGATAATCTCCTTATCCATCGTGTCTATATCAAGCACGAAGTCCTTACGCTCCTTATCGCTCAGTCGAACAAACCATTCATATCTGCGCAATGCTCTTATCAGTACACGAAAGTTCGCTTCTCTCACGTTGGAATACCTGGTGCCGGTTAGATACTCCTCCATCGTGTCGTAGAATGAAACCTTGATAAACCTTTCGGGATGCTCCTGCTTCTCGGTGCGCTCATCTATGAGTTGAGTTGTTAGCTGTTGTGCAGGAGTATCAGCACATAGTTCCAATACATTCTCTATCCACTCCTTTGTAAGTACCTCGGCAGGGTACATTTCGCATAACCTTAGTATCTTCGCTTCAAGGTCTTTAAGTTTAGCGTCACTCTCTACAAGTTCGGCTCTTTCAAAACCGATACTCTTACCGATATTGATGCGCTCTTTTGCTTCATCCCATCGTTTGGTCGGGACAAATACGTTAGTCTTAATGCGAACCTTTGCGTTCTTTGTAATGGAAACTCGGTACAATATCTGCCCATATCCGTTCCCATCAAGTTTTGTAGAGATTGATTTCTTTATGGATGCCATAGCTTATAAGTTTAATGCTCTACAAAGGTAGTCATGTAGGAGGACAAAAACAAATCTCCGTCCTCCTTTTGTCCTCCAAATTGAAATTTTGCGCAATTCAGCGCAATGACTAATACTGCTTATACATATCTATTACGCTGATTGTCTGTGCATGATGGATTGCAATGGATTTTATGCGATTTTCCATTTAATCTTCCCGCTTCGAGTACCAAATGAAATCCTCTATAAATCAATTGATCTATAGAGGATTTTTCTTTTAGTTATTTGTGTAAGCCAATGTGTAGACTTTTTCTAGGACGAGACAATGAGAATCTTACTTGATTGCCTTGTCTATCTGCTCGGCAATCTGACGCATACCCTCCACATTGGGGTGGCCTGAGGTCTTGCTGATGCCCTTGAGCTGTATCAACGGCACATTGTAGTGCTTACAGATAGTGCTCATCGACTCCGTGATCTCGGGCTTGAGCCCGTCGTTGGAGATGAAGTAGACATCGGCCGTGGGGTAGCGCTCCTGAATGCGCGAGAGCATGCAGGCCATGGCGGGGCGGAAGGTGTAGAGGTCGGCACGACGCCAGCCCTCATATTTGTACTCGCCGATGGGCGAACCTGCCCATGAGTCATTCGTTCCACCGAAGATGAGGATGATGTCGGGACTGCCGAGGGCGGCAGTACGCAGCACGAAGGAGCGGTTGCTGTAGTCCTCGTCGCGATAGCCGGTGTAGCAGATGGTAGAGCCCGACCACGAGTTGTTGACTTCGAGCTTCCAGTCGCGTTTCTTGATGAGTTGCATCCACCAGGTCTCGCCCACCTTGGTCACATCGGTGCGGCGGGCATCCTGCGGACCGGCAAAGTACCATATATCCATCGTGTCGGGCGTGAGGTAGCCCTCAAAGGTGGAGTATGAGTCTCCAAGGATACTTACTGTGGGACGTTGCGCCATGCCTGCCAAGGAGCAGAGCAGCACTGCGAGTGTGAGAAGTGTCTTTTTCATAATATTTATCTTTATGGTTTGTCATCCGAAGTCGAGAGACAGCTGTCCGTCGCCCAAGAGGTTGTAGCTCATGCGGTGATAGGGCGTGAGGCCGTGCTCCTTGATGCCCGCGCGGTGCTTGGCGGTGGGGTATCCCTTGTTGTGGTTCCAGTCGTAGTGGGGGTACTCCTCGTGCAGGCGGTTCATGTAGTCGTCGCGGTAGGTCTTGGCAAGGATCGAGGCTGCCGCAATGTTCATCAGCTTGCCGTCGCCCTTGACCACCGTCTCGTAGGGAGTGTCGCCATAGGGCTTGAACTTATTGCCATCGATGACGATATACTGAGGGCGCAGGGTGAGCGCATCCAAGGCGCGGTGCATGGCGAGGATCGAGGCATTGAGGATATTGATTTCGTCAATCTCCTTGGCAGTGACGATGCCTAGCGCCCAAGCCAGCGCATCGCGCTCTACATCTTCGCGCAGGGCATAGCGCTGCCGCTCGGTGAGCTGCTTAGAGTCGTTGAGCAGGGGGTGCGAATAGTCGGGCGGCAGTATCACCGCAGCAGCATACACATCACCCGCCAAGCAGCCACGACCAGCCTCGTCGCAGCCAGCCTCAATAAGTTCGGGATGTAGGCAGGGCAACAGCATATTATTCTCTTTGGGGATATCACATCATCTTTCCTGTCAGCAACTCATGTTCCAAGCATTCGTAGATATAGGGAGTGCTTTGTGAGTACAATCCGTTTTTTGAGTCAATCAAGCGTGCATAGGTGTCCGAAGTATACAATGTATCGAATGCTTCGTGTAACTCCATACCACGCTCCTCGACAAGCAATAAGATTAGTTCCTTGCTTATCTCTTCTATCATGAAATTGATTTCCTCCTTTTTCATATTCGTCTCAAATGCTTGATTGCTTTCTCCGTACCGAAGAAGTACTGGAAACTGATACCCCTCATATACTGCAGTTCTTGAATGAAGCGCTCCATATCTATAATGCCTGCCGTAAAGCGACGTATCTGAAAGCCTACGGCATCATTGGCGATGGGGCCTATCACAACATCGTATGGATGCACAGCGTCACGGGTTCTATTTCTTCTGTTGGCCAATACGAACTCTGCCCACTCTCTGCTATACTCACCGAAGTTCTGTACCAATAGTTCATTACCTTGCAAGAGTGTCTCGTCAAACTCATATTCGTAAACCTTCGGCTCACCCTCACCACTCTGTTCGGTTTTACGCTTGGCCAATTCCATGGCTTGTTCTCTATTTGCCGACAGGTAGAACCCACAACCAAAATCCTTTCCAACCTTTGATTTTGTGAGATCTATTTCGTTAAACTCTACGTTTGTGCCATGGTACAGTTTCATGCCAGTGCTCCTCCTTTCCGTTTGCAGTATGCCGTAAGGTCAGTTATTACATCCTCGAAGGGGAGCGTATGCTCCACCTCATAGTACTTATCAATGAATTCCAGACCCTTATAACGGTTCAAGTAGCGATACGACTGCGCGTTGCTGAGCGAGTGCATCGCTGCAAAATCGCTTATCACGGCAATCATATAATTCACCTTATCTACAAATTTCTTATCCATACAGAAACTCCATTTGTATTTTTCACGGTGTAAAGATACTAAATACTTTGTTTAGTAAATACAAATAGCCGAAACTTTTTGTTTTTTCCTACAGCCACCAAGAAAGTTTCCCAAAAGTATGGATTTCTATATGATAAGAGAGAAAGACGAGCAATTTACTGTCTCCACCAAACAAAACGATCAGAAATCCCGTACAAAATTTTCGAAGCATATTGGTAGGAAATCCTACGATTTGCTTACACGCCACAGAAATCGGAAGTATAGACTTTTCAACTCCCGTGGCAGATTGTCATCGGTTTACTATTTCTTGCTGACGCTTTGCATTTTTCTAATGGCCCGTGGCTGCGTTCTTTTTGTTCGCCTTGGGGATTGGGCAGAGATAGCGCAAGGATAGGGCATATAAAGACATAATCCACGAAGCCTTCAAAGTACGTCTACGCCTATTCTTTGAAGACTTCATGGAGTTAAAAGAAAGCCCCGCACTATCATTGAGTGCGGGGCGTGCTATCGGTTTCGGCCAAGTTGACAAGTATGTTAATCCAATAGTTCCTTTATCCTATCAACTGTTATTGCAGATGCCTTAATGTTACGTGCTTTGAAGAATGCCCTGATATAAGTTTTGTTAATCTTAGTCACACCTTCTTGTTGCATCCATTCTACATATTCATTTTTCCATTGTTCAACATTGCTGATTTCTAATTCTGCAAAACGTCTGTTTATTTCCTCTTTGCAATATTCTGTGGCATTATCCAATTTTTTCCACACTTCTTCTGGAACATTACAGCGTCTATAATATAGACCTATATGTTTCGGGAATCCATCGCGGGCTTTCACAAATACCGAACGATCGTATCCATAGTGAAGTTCTGGATAATTCTCCCACATATATGCAAACATTTTTTCATTAAACTCTTCTTGTGTCCACTTCTTGACAATAGGCAGGTTCTTGTAAAAGAGTTTTTCTTCTTCTCTCCATCTAGCCTCATTCTCGGCGCGTGTCTGAATCCAAGTTGCTTTTTCATCCTCGTCCAGATGTTCAGGAGGTGCATTGAAATAATTGTCAAATTCATCACCATCTTCATCCCAGTCATCATCGTCTTCTATACTAGAGGACTTTCTTGTCAGACGCGCTGCCAATAACCTACTATCATCCGATTGTGATGCATCGTTTTTTATCAACAGACATTTATCTGTTACATCTGAAGACTCTTCCGACATGATGACATCAATTACCTCATCCGAAAGATTCATTCGGTCAAGACATTGAATCTCCGTCAAACTGAAGTTGTATTTCTCCAGCAATCGTAGTTTAATGCTTATATCCATATCTCTCAGTTGTTATTCATTACACGTTCATACCAATCGTGAAAATCGTCTACTGTGGCGTAGGGATTCATTTCAATATAGTTTATTGCATAGTCAAGCGAGACGGAATAACCATAAGTCTCGTACAACTCTTCTATCAGTACTTCGGGATCAATGGGAACAAACATGTGCTAGTTGATTATAAAACTCATTAATCACACTGCTCTCAGCACTATTCAAAATCTTTCCCTTATATTTTTCGTAGGCGCCTTTAAGTTCATCCTTTGATGCAGGAAGTGAAGAAGTATCAACGCCATATTGTTTCTTGATAAAGGGAACTACCTTGTTCAACGCGGAGAAACGAACCTTACTTTTCAGGTTTCTACTATTCAGTTCCTCTTCCACTAATGTTTTTAATTGTTCGATTGTCATAACAACTACTTTTAATTATAAAATTGGGAATCTGAAAATCTATTTCAATATATTATATTTTTTGGATCTTTAAAAGAAAATTCTTAAAGTTGATTTTCCAATATCCTTCCGCCAGGCATTGAAATTCATCACTACTGTCCAACACCCTTTTTAGGTTTCTTGCTACTGCGCTATTCCCTATGCGAGGCACATTGGCATCATATATAGTAAGATTAAAATCATAACCAGAGGCTAGTCTATTCCCTGCCGCCTCAAAATCCTGCTTTTTAAGTTGGAGTTCTCCGCCACCATCTTTCATTACCTCAATAATACGAGATAAGTTGTCCATCCAAATCTGAGTATACAAATTTTGTCTCATAACATATATATTAAAAGTTCAACCATTCAGTCTTGAAGATTAGCAAAGGGTCGCTTCCCATTATGATTCTTCTTAAATTCTGCAATCATAGCAGCCTCCACCCTTCGCGAATCTTCTACGCATTTCCAACAAACGACCAAATCATCAGAGTCAGCCAATTGCCAAATGTATCGGCCTCCATAATGTCCTACATTTTTACCACTTCCAAATCTCATGTACTGTTTGATTCGCTTAAAAAGTTCCGTTGCTTTCCCTATATATACAATAGGTTCTGCATCTATCCAATTATAGCGAAGTTCGTCAATACTGACATTAGGCTCTTTATCATTATGATATCCACCAGTTCCTTTTGTTAAGAATTGTGGTTCAGCATCTTTCAATCGCAAAATCTGATAAACTCCCTCAACTTTAGGGATACCACCACTCTCGAAGTTCTTCTTCAAATCCCTAACACTCACGAAGCCTTCGAAGCCTTCGCACATAAGTTTTTCCTTAATGTTTTCCATACTCGCTCCTAACATTTAATTATTTTATTAATAAACCTTGTCACTTTATTCCCATCCTGTTTACTCCAATCCACGTATTCGAAGAATCGTGTTTTGATAAGCGTTTCTATCAACTCTACTGTTGCATCATAGATATTCTTTGCACCACTGAACTCTTCAAATTCGTGACCATCGAATATGTAGATTGGGTTACTCTCCGAGTCATTACCACAAATCCCTAGGTCAATACTAAATTGCATGGATTTCTTGGGTAGCATATCTATCAATCGGTCCAACGACCAAGCAGGCAAGGCCTTGTGCGAGATAGCTTCGCTGTCAGGACTACCGAAACCTATATATTCATGTCCTTCACGCTCATATACATACATGTCAGCCGTTTCTGGCAATACACCAGCCTTCACTAAG
The DNA here is from genome assembly GCA_017465905.1 of Bacteroidaceae bacterium. Lineage (GTDB taxonomy): Bacteria > Bacteroidota > Bacteroidia > Bacteroidales > Bacteroidaceae > UBA1189. The sequence continues at coordinate 39,487 of JAFTVE010000047.1, forward strand.
CGGTTTGACTGCTTGTAATTGGTGCAAATCTGAGATGGTTTTAATTTAATCATAGACTATTCCTTTTTAATGCTTCTTGATAAACCTTATATACTCTCTCACGCAAATGCAGTGGACGAATAACTGTCAGTGAGCGACTCCGCGAAAGGAGTTCCATAACAAAGTCATTCGTAATGCGTAGGCGTAGCGTGATTCGGAACTCTTCATCAGTGTCACAAACGATACGTTGCGAATGATGCAGCGGAAGGGACTTCAAGAACTTGCCATCCAAGGCATCATAAGACAATTCAATGTCCTCAACCGGTACGTCCGTTTGTTGCCAGATACCGTATGAATCTCTGAATAGTTCATCGACATTTATAGACTCGTCGCGCTTAAACTTTTCGTGCTCCATCACTTCGATATTGGCTATTCGGTCTATTCCGTAACTCTTCAATGTATCCCCAACCTTTGCCAAAAGGTACCACCGCTGGTTCGATTCTTTCAAGAAATGAGGATGTGCATTGACACATATTACATTATCATTGTGCCTGACAAGGGTGTAGTCAAACTTTATAGGATGCTGCTTGCGTATGGCATCAATGAGTAGCGGCATTTGCTCACTGCCTACGGGACGATGATGTTCTGCCAAGATATACCGATTGTCCGCACTCTCGCTGTTTATGGCATTGAGTAGGTCAAAGTTCAGCAACATTTCTTCCGTGTTCGTAAAGAATACAGGTTGGTCGGCCTGCAAGCAGTAGCCATAATTGTGTTTGTGTTCGATTGGGAATCCCAACTCACAGACATCTGCAATATCCCGTTGCAAAGTCCTCAGACTGATATCGGAGGGATGCCCGCGATACTCCAGTTCCCTGTTTACGTGTTGCAGCAACTCACCTGCCATTACGTAACGACCTTTCTCTCTCTGCAATTTATTAATTATTAGCAGATACCTTGTCAATAATACAACATTCTTCATAGCATTACCATTTGTGCTGCAAATATATGTACTCCATGCGACATAACTTGTCACTTCATATACAAAAATCAGCAAATTGCACATTATTCCAATAAAAAAAGGAACGTGGACAACAACTTATCCAAACGTTCCTGGGTACTTGGCCGAAACCCACAGCGACAGATAAATTGCGCCCACGTATAACGTAGGCGTTTAACCAACTTATTCTTGTCGCTGTTCTTTCCACGGCCAAGTTTCGGAACATTTTTAGAATAAATAGCAAACGCTAACCAATATGTCTCTCGAACTGTACCGATAGCTCTTATCCGCACAATTCAATCGCAAAGATACACTTTTTATCGAAACATCAGTGCCCTCACACAAAATTATTATTCCTCAACCCCTACAACTTATCCGTAGCAGCCCCTTAATCAAGCAGCCCATGCGTCCACTCGCAACAACCTATAACGTCTGAGAAGAATAGGCGTAGGCGTACTTTGAAGGCTTTGTAGGTTGTTTGTGCCAGACAATACGCTGTCACGTCGTCGAAACTCAGTTTGCTGCTGTTTGGGCTTATCCAAACTGGAGTTTTTCTTCGTTAAAACTACAGTTTTTCTTTGCCCAAACTGGAGTTTGGATATAGGCAAACTGGTGTTTGGAGCCTTTGATAAAAAAATATCATAGGCTTGACAAAATTTTGTCGCACCTATGATAATTTTTTATCACCACTGTGAAAAACTTTTTTCACACCTATGAAAATTCTTGCAAAAAGTGTACGAATGGCCCAAACGCACTGCTCCGCTCAATTATCGGAGCTAACACCCTTTGAGGGTAGAGGTCTGCATCAGAACATCTTACGCACTCTGTCCACGGCAGCAACAAGGGCGTCGACCTCCTCCATCGTGTTGTATAGGGCAAATGAGGCGCGTACGGTGCCGGGGATACCCATGCGCTGCATCAGGGGCTGGGCGCAGTGGTGGCCGGTGCGCACGGCAATGCCGAGGCGGTCGAGCAGGGTGCCGAGGTCGGAGGGATGTATGTCGCCCACGTTGAAGGAGATGACGGCGCCGCGCTCTTCGGCCTCGCCGATGATACGCATACCGGGAATCTCTCGTAGGCGCTGCAGGGCATAGTCGGTGAGTGCCTTCTCGTGGGCGGCAATATTGTCTATGCCGAGGGCCGACACATAGTCGAGAGCGCGGGCAAAGGCGGTGGTGCCGATGTAGTCGGGCGTGCCGGCCTCAAACTTGTAGGGCAGTTCGTTGAAGGTGGTGCGCTCGAACGAGACGGTCTGTATCATCTCGCCACCGCCCTGATAGGGGGGCATGCGGTCGAGCCAATGCTCCTTGCCGTACAGCACGCCGATACCCGTGGGGCCATATACCTTGTGGGCACTGAAGGCATAGAAGTCGGCATCGAGGTCCTGCACATCGACGGCGATATGCGGTATGCTCTGTGCACCATCGACGGCAAAGGGCACATCGTGCTCGTGGGCGATGCGTATCATCTCACGGACGGGGTTGACGGTGCCCAAGACGTTGGACACGTGCATCACAGAGACGAGGCGTGTGTGCTCGTTGAAGAGCTTGACGTACTCGTCCATACAGATTTCGCCTCGGTCGGTGATGGGTATCACACGCAGGCGGATGCCCTTGCGTGCCTCGAGCAGCTGCCAAGGCACGATGTTGCTGTGGTGCTCCATCGTAGAGACAATCACCTCGTCGCCCTCGCGAAGGAAGGCCTCGCCAAACGAGGAGGCCAGCAGGTTGATGGCCTCGGTGGTGCCGCGGGTGAAGATAATCTCATTGGTGGAGGCGGCATTGATAAAGGTACGCACGCGCTCGCGCGATGCTTCGTGCAGACGCGTGGCCTCCTGCGAGAGGAAGTGTACGCCGCGATGCACATTGGCATTCACCGAGTAGTACTCCTCGGTGATGGCATCGACCACCGTGCGCGGCTTCTGCGTGGTGGCACCATTGTCGAGGTATACCAACGGCTTGCCATACACCTCGCGACCGAGGATGGGGAAATCTTTACGAATATCAGATATGTTATACATTGCTTCTATATCCTATAATGACTTCTTCTGCATGGGGATAAGCTTCACCTGTCCGTTCAGGCCCGAAGGAAGCGGTGCCCAATGAGCGTAGCCTGTTTTCTTGTAGTTGAGGTCCACCACGTTGATTTCCTTGAATCGGCGCCAGGGCACTTGCTGGCGGTCGAGCTCTGCTATGCGGTTGGCGGGGAGGTTGGTTACCTCAACCTCGATGCTGTTCTTGCCGGGCTTCAGGTACTTGCCTACAGAGAGCTGGAAGGGTACGCACCATGCTGTGCCAGCCTCCTTGCTATTGATACGTACACGGGCACTCTCACGTACGTCGCCCAAGTCCAGTACCCACTCGTCGGCCGCGATAGCCGGTAGGTCAAACTGTAGGGTATAGCGTCCCGTGCCCATCGTCGTAGTGGCATGAGGCGTGTCGAGCGTTGTCCATGAACGGGGTGAGTCGATGTCGAAGGTGCCTCCGATGGCAGGGGTGCTCTCCACGAAGTCTAGCTTCCAGCCGTGGTCAAGCGTGAGGGCAATGTTTTGTGGTTGCAGATAATTCCACTTCTCGGTAGCGACGGGTGTAGCGAAGGTTTGCACGATGAGGCTCTGTCCTGAGCTCAGCTGCAGATACACCTGCAGTCCATTGTCGGTGGTGCGTGTGGCCGCACGGCCCTTCTCTCCTGTTACGGGGTCAAATATCATGGCATCGGCATCGTCCACGCTCAGTGTCACCCAACCGTCCATGCCCTCGGGTTGCAGGGCACTGATGAAGTAGTGGTGTCCCTTGCCGTTGCAGCGACGGATGTACTGCATGCCATGCTTGGTCTTCACCTCCTCGGGCTGTACGCCACAGAGGGCCAATGTCTCGCGATAGTCGTCGCCAAGGATGATGCGGCCCTTGCCCAATTGTGACTTGTGAATTGTCAATTGTGAATTGTCAATTGTGACTTGTGACTTGTGAATTGTCAATTTAATCCGCTCCAGCGTATTACCAAACACCTTGCGGCGTGCTTCAAGGTTGCCATATCCGGGTACATCCTCGGGCATGCCTCCGATGAACACTACGGTGGCACCCGCGCGAGCAAGCTTCTCCAGTTGGGCCAACACATCGGCAGGCATACGCTTCACGCCGGGTACGATGATGGCCTTGTAGGCAGCACCGCCCGATGTCACCAGCTGGCCATCGATGCAACGGGTAGTGCGCACGAAGCTATCGGAGATGTAGTCCACGTCGTAGCCGTTGTTGCAAATCTCGTTGACCGTAGCGATGAACTTGGGCGCCACGCGATGCATCTTGTGGATGTCGAAGGCAAGCAGGCGTCCTGGCTGCTCGTTCCACAAATCGTAGACGGGCAAGTATACGAGGAAGTCGTTGTCGGGCTTGCCCATCTGTAGGAACGACTGGCAACGGCCTATATAGTCGAAGAAGGCAGGGGCATCGCGCCATATACTGTTGGTGGGCGACATGTTGATGGAGGCATAGAAGCTCCATCCGGGCCACTCGGCCTCGCGTGGTGAGTAGGGGGTGCCGTGGAAGAACATGTGGTTCACGCCTGACACGAACATAAGGTCCATATCGGGCTTGCACTGCGAGAGCGATGTGCGGAAGTGCTCGGTGAGCCATGTGAAGGTCTCCGACGATACCAGCGGCTTGCCACTGATATGGGCGGCCGACGAGGCATACTTGAGCATGGAGAGGTCGGAGTCGTTCTTGCGGGTGAGCGAGTCGCGACGCAGGCCCTTGATACCGAACTCCGAGAGTCCGAAGCCCTCGCATTCGGGAATGTCAACGGCGGCATAGGTGTCGATGAGGTTGGCAGGCGAGCCATGTGCCTGGTTGCGAGTGACGCTACCCATGCGGTGTGCCCAGTCGGTCCACTGGTCGGTGAAGTTCTCGAGCAGCAAGTCCGATACTGTCTCGCGATAGTCCGATACGATGCGGCAGGTGATGTCGGGGCGCTCAGGGTCAAGGAACTCGCGGAAATAGTGCTCCAGGCGATACCCCCTGCGGCGGGCAAACTGCTCCAGGAAGTCGGGCGTCCAATCGGCTCCGTATACCTCGTACGAGTCGTTGAAGAAATTGTTCGGTGCGGGAGTGCCCGAGGCTTTGAACGCCTTCTCGAAGCGGCTCAGGTAGCGCTTGACGGCTCCTTTGGAGAGGTGGTCGATGACAAATCCCTCGCCACCGGGTGCTGCACGCTTCACTGCCTGGCGGGTCTTGCCGACGAAGAGCGCTATCACTTGCCACTCACCCTCGGGCGCTTGCCAGCGCAGGACACCCTTCTCGTCGCACTTCTTGGTCACATCCACATGCTTGCCCCCCTGGTAGACCATTACCTTGTTGAGGGTCGATGAGGGTGCATCCTTCTTGTTCGATACGGCGATAGCCAGTTCCACGGCCTTGCCGCCATGAATGGTGTATTGCTCGAAGATGGCCTTTGTCGCAGCATCGTATTGCGAGGTCTCGGGGCCTCCGAATGGCCATCCGGTGCCGGTGCTCATATCGATGCGTATGCCCACCTCGTCACCCTTCGTCTGTGTATATTCGAGGGCACGCATCCATTCGGGGGTGAGGAACGATAGCTCGTTCTTCTCATTGTTCTGCACACCATAGATAGGGGTTATCTCAAGCTCTCCCAGACCTGCCCGGGCATACTCCTCTATGTTGTAGCCGAGGTTTGCCTCGTCTACTGCGCTGCCCAGCCACCACCAGCGTGCTGCAGGCTTGGCGCTTTGTGTCAGTTCGGGCCACTCTTGTGCCATTACGCCCATCGGCACCAGCATCAGTGCCGACGCAAATAGAATGCGTTCAATGCGTTTCATTGTCATATTCCTATAGAATTAGTGTTCGTAGACCACAAAATTACACAAAAATATCAAAATAAACAGCATAGTATCGCTATACTGTGAAAAAAGTTTGTACATTTGCGCTGTAATGAAGTAAGATTATTTATCAACTAAAAAACCAATCATCATGAAGAAAGTTTTATTGGCCCTCGTGGCTGTAGCAGCACTCACGTTCACCTCATGCTGCAACAAGAAAGCTAAGGACGCAACTTGTGATAAGGCTCACACAGAATGTGCAGCAAAGGGCGATTGCCAGAAGGCTTGCGACAAGACCTGCGAAATGGACAAGGCATGTGACAAAGCCTGTGACAAGAAGTGCGAGAAACCTTGCGACAAGAAATGTGATAAGGCTGCATGTGATAAGAAGTGTGATAAGCAGTGCGACAAGCAGGCTTGCGATAAGGCTACTTGCGACAAAGCTTCCTGTGATAAGGCATGCGATAAGGGAACCTGCGACAAGGCGAAGGGCGAGTGTGACAAGGCATGTGATAAAGCTAAGGCAGAGTGCGAGAAGGCCTGCGACAAGGCCTGCGAGAAGAAGTAGTATTCCTGCTCCTTATGAAATAAAAGAGGGCGTGTCAAAATGCAGACACGCCCTCTTTTTTATCGGCCTCAATTGCCGTCGGGCTTAAGAATCTCCACGAAGCGGCTATCGTCCCATTGGAAAGCTGCACGGTCATCAGGGTGTGCCGGATCGTAGGGAACGTAGTCGGGGCGCAGATGCTTCAAGATGTCGAGGTCGAGCGCCTTCATGCCCTCAATGATACACTTGCTTATCTGATAGGCACCATAGGGGTTGAAGTGTGTATTGTCGGCCAGGGGCTTCGACTGCCCGGGATAGGTGTTGGCAGGGTAGTGCACGAAGGCTCCCTTCGATGCCTCGGGGCCCATTGCCTCATACAGGGTGCGCGTCATGGCATGCAGGTCAATGAGGTGTACGCCCTCACGGTTGCAGAGGAAGCGGGTAGCCTCGGGATAGTCGAGGTGCGTATCGGTGATTTTGCCCTCCTCGTTGAAGCTACGGCGTTGGGTAGGTGTCACCAGAATCGGGGTAGCTCCGCGGCGGCGAGCCTCGTCGACGAAGATTTTCATATTATACATGAAGGAGTAGAACGCGCCGTCGCCCACACCCTTGCGCTTCTGGTCATTGTGACCGAACTCCACTACGATATAGTCGCCGGGCTTCACCTGAGTGAGCAACTTCTTCAGACGTTTTGCACCGATGAAGGTTACCGCCGTCTCGCCCGACTCGGCATAGTTGGCAAAGCACACCCCCTCATCGAAGAAGCGCGGTATCATCTGTCCCCAGCTTGCCCACGGCTCATTGTCCTGGTCCACTACGGTAGAGTTTCCGCAGAGGAAGATGGTGGGCACATCGTCAACCTTCTCGATGGTCATCTCCTCGATCTGTGGAGCAGGTCCATTGACCTCGATGGTGAGCTTGTCGTCCCAGTTGAGCTTACCCTTCTCGCGATCCTTGATGCGCACGTGCTCGTTACCCTCGATGAGGGTACCCCGCTTGTTGATGGTGAAGGTGCAGGTCTTGTACTCTCCTTTCTTTGTTGCCACGCGCTCGTAGAACAATCGGCGGCTCTCGCCACGCAGTGTGGTGACACCTGCCTTGCGGCGGTCGCCCACGACAATGTTCACGCGGTAGTTTCCGTCGGGCACGTTCACTGAGAAGTAGAACGGCTGCTGGTCGCCGACCGTTGCTCGCTCGTCGCCCACAAAGTCATATCCATAGCCACTCTCTGGAGTGTACAATGTCTCGGGACTTACGAGCGTATATCCTTCCTTGGCCTTCTTCTTGCCCGAGAAGTCAAATTTGTAACTGGTAGTCTGTGCGCTCAGCATCGTGCAGCAGCACGCAAGGAGCATAGCGATGTGTCTTTTCATAATGCCTGTGTGTTTATATTCTAATCCGTTATTATTCTTCGCGTTCCAATGTCTCGGCTCCGACAAGCTATGAGTACTGCCCTACCGACCTGCCTGAAAACCGTGGCAAGTTATAAAAAATATTGTAGAATCGCAAGAAAGTGACGGGAAAAACATAGAAGCCTGGTAAGGGGTCGGATGAAATATTAATGAAGCTTTTGTTGTCAAATGTTGCTTTTTCGCTTATCATACACTACCTTTGCGATAGCTCTGCTCACGAGAGTACGATTTGGACAAACAACTAATACCATAAATGCGATGAAAAGAATTAGTCTTATTTCTTTGACGATGGCGATGACATTGTCAATGCAGGCCAAGGACATCTTGGTCAACACTCCCAACACCTCCTTGTTGCTTAAGGCTGATGAGGGGCAACCTCTGCACGTGAGCTATTATGGCGAACGTATTGATCGCGTGGACCAAGTGTATAATGCCTATAGCTTGTGGGAACATGCGTATCCGGCTTTTGGCGCGGGATGCCAAAATGTGCCGGCACTGAGCGTGAAGCATGCCGATGGGAACATGAGTACGGAGCTTGTTTATAAGAGCGATACGGAGGTGGAGGAGCCTAATGCCACGCTCTATACCATCACGATGAAGGATAAGCTGTATGACTTCTGGGTCGACGTGTGTTACCGTGCCTACACGAACAGTGATGTGATAGAGACCTGGAGCGTCATTCGCAACGGGGAGAAGAAGCCTGTCACGCTGCTCAAGTATGCCAGTGGATATATGCCATTCCGCCAAGGTGATGCCTGGGTGAGCCATCAGCATGGGGCGTGGGGAGCGGAGTCGTATATCTATGAGGAACCATTGCAGCTGGGCGCCTTCGAGGTGCACGATGTGAACGGCACGCGCAATGCCATGACAAATCGCCCCAATATCATGATATCTCTCGATGGCAAGCCCCGCGAGAATGAGGGTAGGGTGATAGGTGCTGTGCTGTGTTGGAGCGGCCCATACCGCATCACCATTGACACTCGTGGCCAGAAGGAGCACCACCTGATTGCTGGCATCAGCGAGGCTCACTCGGAATATAAGTTGAAGAGGGGTGAGACGTTCACCACGCCCGAATTGGCGTTTGCCTATAGCGATGAGGGTATGGGTGGTGTAAGCCGTAGCTACCATCGATGGGCTCGCCTGAACAATAAGGTACACAACGGTACGGCATTGCGTAAAATCCTCCTCAACAGTTGGGAGGGCGTGTACCTCAACGTGAGCCAGGAGGGTATGGAGAAGATGATGGATGGCATCAAGGAACTGGGTGGCGAGCTGTTCGTGATGGACGACGGATGGTTTGGCGACAAGTATCAGCGCTCGATAGACAATTGTGCCCTGGGAGATTGGGTTACCGACACCCGTAAGCTGCCTAAGGGAATCCCCGCGCTGGAGAAGGCGGCTGAGGGGCGTGGCCTTAAGTGGGGTATATGGATTGAGCCCGAAATGACGAACACGAAGAGTGAACTCTATGAGAAGCATCCCGACTGGATAGTGTGTCATCCCAACCGCACTCCCATCACAGGACGTGGTGGCACACAGCTCATACTGGACATGAGCAATCCTGAGGTACAGGACTTCGTGTTTGGCGTGGTGGACAATATCATGCAGGAGACTCCCAATACCTATTATATAAAGTGGGATGCTAACTTTGAGATTCAGAACTTCGGCTCCAAGTATCTCAGTGGCGACAATCAGAGCCATCTCTATGTGGACTATCACTTGGGACTACGCAAAACGCTGGAGCGTATCCGTGCCAAGTATCCCGACCTGGTGATTCAGTGCTGCTCAAGCGGTGGCGGACGTGTCAACTATGGCCTGATGCCCTATTTCGATGAGTTCTGGGTGAGCGACAATACCGATGCCCAGCAGCGCCTGTTTATCCAGTGGGGCACGAGCATGTTCTTCCCGGCATGTGCCATGGCTCAGCATGTGAGTGCATCGCCCAATCATCAGACGGGACGTGTCATCCCTCTAAAGTTCCGCTTCGATGTGGCCATGACTGGACGCCTGGGCTTGGAGATGAGGCCGAGTGACCTTTCGGAGAGGGAGCTGGAGTATGCCAAACAGGCCATTGCCACTTACAAGGAGATTCGCCCGATTATCCAGCAGGGCAACCAGTATCGCATTCTCTCACCCTACGACAAGACGGGCTATGCCTCGGAGCTTTACATCACTGATGACAAGTCCGATGCCGTATTCTTTGCTTATAAGTTTGAGCATTATGTTGACCAGTTCCGTCCTCGCTTCCATTTTGCAGGCCTCGACCCCGATGCAACGTATAAACTTACTGAAATATGTCGCAATGGCAGGGCCGACCATTGGGAGGGTCATGCCTTTACCGGCAAGTTCCTCATGCAGCAAGGTATAGAGATTGCGCTCAACGGACAGTTTGCCAGCAAGGTTATCCGCCTGGAGAAGCAGTAGAGGGGCATTGATGAGGCGCTTGTGATTATAGCGTGACATGAGCGAAAAGCAATAGCAAACTGAAACAAGAGAAGAGGGTGTGCCGCGAATTACGACACACCCTCTTCTTTTTCTTATGCTATAGTGTGATTCCCTTAGGGATAGAGAATCTGTGCCTGCAGCTTGTAGAGCTCTGCACCGGCCAGGAGTACGCAACCGAGGCCGTAGTCCTCAAAGTCGGGCACACTGTCATAGGTGACGGGCTGGCCTGCCGAGGGATCCTTACCTGTTCCCTGCATGTAGCCGAGGAAACCGTTGGGGTGGACAGCCTTCTCTACTATGGCGTTCCAGGCGCGTATCATGGGCTCTTCGTAGGTCTTGGCGTCGAGAATGCCGTTGCGGATGCCCCATGCCATGCCGTATACGAAGAGGGCTGTGCCTGAGGTCTCGGGACCGCCATAGTTGGTGGGGTCGTGGAGGCTCACGTTCCAGAAGCCATCCTCACGCTGGCACTTGATGAGCGCTTTGCTCATGGCCTTGAAGTCACGCAGGTAGTCCTTGTAGTGCTTCTCGTTCTTGGGAATCTCGTTCATCACGCGCAGCAGGGCAGCATATACCCAGCCGTTGCCACGGCTCCAGTAGCAGTCCTCGCCGTTAGGTTCGGTGTAGGGTGGGTCGTAGTCGGCATCGCGCCACCAAAGGGCATCCTTGGGGTTGTACATGCCGTTCTCGCCCAACTGATTGCGGGTATACTCGTAGAGGTCCCACATCTTGTCGTAGTAGCGTTGGTCGTCGTAGAGGTTGCCGAACTTGGCAAACACGGGCATGGCCATCTGTATGGCATCAATCCACCACCAGTCATCGGCCTGGGGGGTATTGACCATGGCGTCGATAGATACTTTCACATTCTTGAGCATCGCGGGGTCGGGGCAGATGCGGTAGAGGTCTATATAGGTCTGTCCGCAGCAGTGGTTGTCGGCATGGCGTGTGGTGTTGCCATTGCGCATGCCCCACTTGTGTGATGCTCCCCAGTCGTAGGCATATTTGTAGAAATCCTCGCGCGGATAGATCTCGTGCAAGGCCATGAGCCCTTCGTAGTATACGGCGCGAGTCCACAGGTTGCTGGGGCGCTCCTTCTTGACGAAGGTGGGCGTGGCGGGGTCGGGCCACTTCTTCATGAAGTAGTCGTTGACCAACAGCATGGTCTTCAGGATTTCTTTCTGTGTAGGCATCTCCTGTGCCTTGGGCGAGCCTGCGCATATCAGCACGGCTAGCAGAGTCCATAAGGTACGTTTCATAGTATAAAATAAGAGTTGTTAATCGTTCATGGCTACAATGTCTTTCTGGGCTTTCTCCCACTGGTCCTTGGCATACTCCTGCATGTCGACGACCTCGTCTTTCTCGTCTACGATTTCCTGCCCGAGCATGGTCTCGATGACGTCTTCCATGGTGACGATACCGCGCAGTGAACCATATTCGTCGAGGATGGCAGAGATATGTTCCTTCTTCTCGAGGAGTTTCTCCCAGATGTCGGCTACGGAATCCTCCTCGCCGAAGGTCATGATGGGGCGGATAATCTCGCTGAGGTGCATGTTGAACTTGTCCTCGGCCATCTTCTCCAGCACCTCCTGGCGGAGTACGTATCCTATGATGTATTCGTCGTTCTCCTCATCGTAGATAAGGATGCGCGAGTGGGTGTTGTCGCTCTTGTAGAACTCGCGTATCGTCATGCTGCCCGGCACCATCTCTACGACAACGCTGGGAGTCATAATCTCGTGGGCGGTTACTTCATCGAGTTTTAGCAGGTTTTGTATCATCTTCTTCTCCTCGGTTTCGATGACCTCCTCCTCGGTAGCTACACTCACCATGGCCGAGATGTCCTCACGGCTTACGCTCACCTGGTTCGACTTCGAGGAGATGAGGCGCTGCAGGTGCTCCAATACCCATACCAAGGGAAAGGAGATTAATATCATACCGTCGATGATTACAGATGCAGGAATGGCCAGTGTGCGCCAGTAGCTGGTGCCGATGGTCTTCGGGATAATCTCTGACAGGATAAGGATGCATAGGGTGAAGATGGTGGAGAAGATTCCTACTAACGCATCGCCATAGACCTCATACACGAGCGAACCTACGATGGAGGCTCCTACGGTGTTGGCAATGGTGTTGATGCAGAGGATGGCCGAGATGGGACGGTCGGTGTTGGTCTTCAGCCGCTTTAGCCTGTTAGCTCCTTTGGTTCCCTGTTCCTCGAGGCCTGCGATATAGGATAAGGGAGTGGATAATAATGTTGCCTCAAGCGTTGAGCACAAGGCCGACAACGCTATCGAGATGAGCATGATGATGTATATTAATTGTTCTTCCATAATTCAGAGTGTTAATAAAAAAGACAAAAGAAACAGCCTGCACCCCTGATGGGGTGCTTGCCGAGTTATGTCTGTGATACGTGGCGGCAGGTAGCCGGAGCGTGTATGCTCGTCAGTGTGTCTGTATGTTGATCTTGTTCGTCGAAGGCGTTTCCGTTTTGTCTAAATTGACTGCAAATGTACAACAATTAATAATAGAATTAAAATAAATAGGGTGAAAGATTCTAAAATAATGGTGCTTCTTAGTACACTTCCACTTTGGCAGCAGCTGTCTTGCACTTGTCGCGTAGCGCATCCATATCGCTGCCGTTGGGGGCGTTGCATACGACTACACCCATACGGCGGTTGAGCTTGGTGTAGGGCTTGCCAAAGATGCGGATGTCGGTGTCGGCCTCGGCTACAGCCTCTTCCATGCCGCGGTAGTGGGGTTGCTCCTTAGAGGCGATGGGGGAGAGGATGACGGCGCTGGCTCCCATACGGTACTGCTCAATCTCTGCGATAGGTAGGCCGAGTACGGCGCGAGCGTGCAGCTCAAACTCGTTAAGGCATTGTGTGCCGGCGAGGGTTACCATACCTGTATCGTGTGGTCGGGGCGACAGCTCAGAGAAGTATACGCCATTCTCGTTGCTGAGGAAGAACTCCACACCCCAGATACCGGCACCAGTGAGCGCCTCGGTCACCTTGGCTGCCATACGCTGGGCCTCGGCAAGGTGGTCGGGACGGATGGGGGCGGGTTGGAAGCTCTCGCGGTAGTCGCCACTCTTCTGTACGTGGCCGATGGGGGCACAGAAACGGGTAGGCCCATTCTTTTGAGTCACGGTGAGCAGGGTAATCTCGCTGTCGAAGTGGATGAATTCCTCAATGATAAGCTCTTTGATGTCGCCACGGCTGCCCTCGCATCCGTATATCCATGCCTGCTCCAGCTCGTCGGCACTCTTTACGAGCGACTGTCCCTTGCCCGATGACGACATCAGAGGTTTCACCACACAGGGGAAGCCTACCTTATCGGCTGCTTCGCGCAGCTCGTCGAGTGATTTGGCGTAGAAGTATTTGGCAGTTTTCAGTCCCAATTCTTTAGCGGCCAGGTCACGGATGGCCTTACGGTTCATCGTGTAGTTTACCGCCTTGGCACTGGGTACTACCTGTATGCCCTGTTCCTCGAATCCGTAGAGACGCTCTGTGCGGATGGCCTCTATCTCGGGTACTATGATGTCGGGCTTATGCTTGGCTACTACAGCTTCCAGCGCATCGCCATCGAGCATGCTGAATACCTCGTGCTCGTCGGCAACTTGCATGGCAGGAGCACCTTCATAGGCATCACAAGCAATTACATACTGGCCCAATCGCTTGGCAGCGATGACAAACTCTTTTCCCAACTCGCCCGAACCGAGCAACAGAATCTTTTTAGTCATAATCGTCGTATTGTCTTTGTTTATCTTTATGACTGCGAAGATAATGCAAATTTTCCATAGGGCGAAGTCTGTATGAAGATTTTTCAACTTTAGCCGATAAAACAATTCGTTTCCTTCAGCCTAATGCTGCCTTTAATAAACAAAGGAGGGTATATTTAGATTGCGGCTTGGGATGCTTGCGCTCGACTCGCTCGAGAAATACACGAATAAATTTGGTGTTTCGCTCACCTTGCACTAATTTTAGTCTCGCTTTGCAAGTCAGAAATCAGGCTGCGGATCGGAAAAATACAAGTAAACTTGCTTTTTCGCTCGCCTTGCACTAATTTTGCACCCTTAATTGGCTAGGTATGCCTCAACAGACTGACTATGATAAAAAGCAAACTATATTTCGACACTAATGAACCCGAGGAATCGGGACACTCCATTTCTCTCATCGCCGACTTTGACGGCAATGAGGAAACTCTCTTTGACAATGCATTGGAGCCTATAATGTCTATACTCCCGTTGCGTAACATGGTACTGTTTCCCGGCATCGTGTTGCCTGTGTCGGTAGGGCGAAAGAGCTCTTTGCGCCTTATTAAGGACGCCTTTAAGCAGGAAAAGGCCATCGGCGTATTCTGCCAGCGTTCTCCTGAGACAGAAGACCCCGTTCAGAAGGATCTTTATGAGATAGGTACTGCAGCTCGCGTGGTGCGCATCTTCGAGATGCCCGATCAGACCACTACGGTCATCCTGCAGGGTATGCAACGCTTGAAGCTGACTGCTGTTACAACCACACGACCCTATTTGAAGGGTGAGGCCGAAACACTCACCGAGGTGCTTCCTCGCCGTAACAGCCGTGAGTTTCGCGCTATCGTGGACAACTGCAAGGACCTTGCCGTACGTTATGTGAAGAGCAATGAGGATATGCAACAGGATGCCGCATTTGCCATCAAGAATATCACTAATGGCATGTTCCTCATCAACTTCGTGTGTTCCAACCTCCCCCTCGACATCAAGGAGAAGATGCAACTGCTTCAAGAGGAGTCGTTGCAGGAGCGTGCGATACACCTGCTCTCTATCCTCAATCGCGAGGTGCAGTTGGCCGACCTCAAGGCTACCATACAGATGCGTACTCGCGAAGATATCGACCAGCAACAGCGCGAGTACTTCTTGCAACAGCAATTGAAGAATATTCAGGACGAACTGGGTGGTAGTGTGCAGGATCAGGATGTGGCCGAACTGCGCCAGAAGGCTATGAAGAAGATGTGGACCATGGAGGTGGCCGATGTCTTCGAAAAGGAGGTGCTTAAACTGGAGCGCATCAATCCCCAGTCGCCCGACTATAACGTGCAGCTCAATTATCTACAGGTGCTGCTGAGCCTGCCGTGGGGCGAGTACACCACCGACAATCTCGACATGAAGAATGCCCGCCGCGTGCTCGACCGCGACCACTATGGGCTGGAGAAGGTGAAAGAGCGCATCCTCGAACATTTGGCTGTGCTCAAGATGCGTGGCGACCTAAAATCGCCGATTCTCTGCCTTTATGGTCCTCCGGGAGTAGGTAAGACTTCGTTAGGCCGCTCCATCGCTAAAGCGTTGAAGCGCCAGTATGTGCGTATTTCGCTCGGTGGCGTGCACGACGAGGCCGAGATTCGCGGCCATCGTAAGACCTACATTGGTGCCATGCCTGGGCGCATCATCAAGAGCCTTGCCAAGGCTGGCTCATCCAACCCCGTGTTTATACTTGATGAGATTGACAAGATCAGTCAGGCCAACCATAACGGTGATCCCTCGTCGGCACTGCTCGAGGTGCTTGACCCTGAGCAGAACAATGCTTTTCACGATAACTTCCTCGATGTGGACTATGACCTCTCCAACGTGATGTTCATCGCCACGGCCAATAACCTCGCTACCATACCGGCCCCGTTGCTCGACCGCATGGAACTCATCGAGGTGAGTGGCTATCTCACAGAGGAGAAGGTGGAGATTGCCCGCAAGCACCTTGTGCCCAAGCAAGAAGAAGCCAATGGCATCAAGAAGGGCTATATTAAAATAGGTAAGAAGACCCTCGAGGCTATCGTAGAGAACTATACCCGTGAGTCGGGTGTGCGCGAGCTCGATAAGAAGATAGGCAAGATATTCCGCCGCTTGGCATGCAGCTATGCCACTAACGGATATTTTGACTATACTGACATCAAGCCCGACGAACTGCGCGACCTTCTTGGTGTGCAGGAGTATTCACGCGACCGCTATCAGGGCAACGAATATGCTGGTGTGGTGACAGGTCTCGCTTGGACCGCCGTAGGTGGAGAGATTCTTTTTGTGGAGACTAGTCTGAGCCGTGGCAAGGGCAACAAACTCACCCTTACCGGCAATTTGGGTGATGTGATGAAGGAGTCGGCCATGCTTGCTCTCGAGTATATCAAGGCACATGCCACACTGCTCGATATCGACTATGAAGTGTTCGACAATTATAACATACATATTCATGTGCCTGAAGGTGCTGTCCCCAAAGATGGTCCCTCGGCAGGTATCACTATGGCTACTTCGCTTGCCTCGGCACTCACGCGTCGTAAGGTAAAGGCCAATCTTGCCATGACGGGTGAGATTAGCCTGCGTGGCAAGGTGCTTCCCGTGGGTGGCATCAAGGAAAAGATTCTTGCAGCCAAACGCGCAGGTATCAAGGAGATTATCCTTTGTGAGGAGAACCGTCGGAATATCGAGGAGATTCCTGAAGCATACCTTAAGGGACTCACCTTCCATTACGTCACCGATATTAAAGAGGTATGGCAGATAGCCCTATTGGACGAGAAAGTTGAAGGCCCGTCGCTCTCATAAATGACAATACAATTGAAGAATCTGAATTCAAGATAACTATGTTGACATTCCAACTCCAACACACCGACCCCAAGAGTAATGCCCGTGCAGGACTCATCACTACCGACCACGGGCAGATACAGACTCCTATCTTCATGCCTGTAGGTACTGTGGGTACAGTCAAGGGGGTCCACCTTACCGAATTGAAAGAGGATATCAAGGCTCAGATTATTCTGGGCAATACGTATCATCTATATCTGCGTCCGGGGCTGGAGGTGATAGAGAAGGCTGGTGGCCTGCATAGGTTCAACGGCTTCGACCGCCCTATGCTCACCGACAGTGGTGGCTTCCAGGTGTTTTCGCTCTCGGGTATCCGCAAGATGCGTGAAGAGGGTGTGGAGTTCCGCTCCCATATCGATGGCTCGAAACACCTGTTCACTCCCGAGCGAGTGATGGATATTGAGCGCACCATAGGTGCCGACATCATGATGGCCTTTGACGAATGTGCTCCTGGTACGGCCGACTATGATTATGCCAAGAAGTCAATGGCGCTTACACACCGCTGGCTCGACCGCTGCCTCAAGCGCTTCAATGAGACAGAGCCCAAGTATGGCTACCATCAGTCGCTCTTCCCCATTGTGCAGGGTTGCGTATACCCCGACCTGCGCCGTCAGTCGGCCGAGTTTATTGCTTCGAAAGGTGCCGAGGGTAACGCTATCGGTGGACTTGCAGTAGGTGAGCCCACCGAGAAAATGTACGAGATGATTGAAGTGGTCAATGAGATACTCCCTACCGACAAACCGCGCTACTTGATGGGAGTGGGTACCCCGATGAATCTCCTCGAAGGCATTGAGCGTGGCGTGGATATGTTCGATTGCGTGATGCCTACTCGCAATGGACGCAACGGCATGCTCTTTACCAAGGACGGCATTATAAATATGAAGAACAAGAAGTGGGAGATGGACTTCTCGCCCATAGAGGCCGATGGTGCATCCGTCGTTGATACCCTTTACTCCAAAGCCTACCTGCGCCATCTCTTCCACGCACAGGAGTTGCTGGCCATGCAGATAGCCTCGGTGCATAATCTTGCCTTCTACCTTTGGCTGGTAGGCGAAGCCCGTAAGCATATCATTGCCGGTGATTTCTCTACATGGAAGTCTATGATGGTGAAGCGGTTGGCAACACGTCTGTAAATTCCAACTGGCCCCTGTAAAGTATTGAATGCTATATGAAAAAAGTAAGGAAGCACATGTGCATCCTTACTTTTTGTCGGAAAGAGGCGACTCGAACGCCCGACCCCTACGTCCCGAACGTAGTGCGCTACCAACTGCGCTACTTTCCGATTCGCCTGCAAAATTAGTGCAAACCGAATGAAAAAGCAAATTTATTTGCGTTTTTCTGAGGTGCCGCCTAATTTCTGTTTGTGAAACAAACTAAAGTGAGTGCAAACCGAATGAAAAAGCAAATTTATTTGCGTTTATAAGCAGATTTCATGGATTGCAGAGACACTGTGTGTCGCCGATGTGTTACCTTTGCATCAATTAGGGCATGTTCCCTTCGGGCGTCGACCTAAAGGTCGGAGAGGGGAGGATGGGACTCTCTTTATCCGTATTGTGCGTAGCTTAGGGTTGGAATTGACTGTTCTACTGCAGGCGTGGCTAACGACTTCCTCGTTAATATAAAAAGCCCCCTTCGGAAGAAGGAGGCTCTTTATATCTCGTAATACGTAGGTGATTACTTAGAGGTAACAACTCGTTTTTCTTTGATACGAGCCTTCTTACCGGTAAGCGCACGCAGATAGTACAACTTAGCGCGACGAACCTTACCAACCTTGTTCACTACGATGCTGTCGATAGCCGGTGAGTTGATGGGGAAGATACGCTCAACACCTACAGTACCCGACATCTTACGTACAGTAAAACGCTTGTTGTAGCCGTGACCTGAAATCTTGATTACCACACCGCGGTAGAGCTGTACACGCTCCTTGTTACCCTCGACAATACGATAAGCTACGGTTACGGTGTCACCAGCCTTGAATGCGGGAACCTGACCCTCTTTACCAGTAGCAAATGCCTCTTCAGCAATTTTAATTAAATCCATTTCTTTTAATTATTAATTGTTATATCGTCCCAACGCAACATATCAAGTTACTCTTCCTATGACAGCGATTGCGCGAAAGCGACGACAAAGGTAGGTCTTTTTTACAATACAGCAAAATAAACCTGTCATTTTTTGCCATTTAAGCCAAAATTATCGTACTTTTGCCATCACATAAACCAACAAAGAGAGAATAATGAAAACTACACGTCACAACATGCGGCCTACTTGGCTCATATTAATATATGTGTTATGCTTGGCAGCCTGCCATCCGCGCCATGAGGTCGCCCACATGAGCGGCACGCGCCACGAGATTGGTGCAGCGCTTGACTCGGCACCCCATGCCCTGGCAACAGAGTACCTCACACGCTTCCAAGAAGAGGTGCGCCGCATACAGGCACCCGTACTGGGCGTGAGCAAGCAATACATGGAGGCTGGGCGCCCCGAGAGCCTGCTGTCGAACCTTACGGCCGACATCTTGCGCGAGGCGTCTTTAAAGTATGGTGGAGCAATAGCAGACGTAGGCATCATGAATATGGGCGGACTGCGCAGTTCACTGCCCGAGGGCAACATCACAGTGGGCGACGTGTACAAGGTGTTCCCCTTCGAGAACAAGCTCTTCACACTGACACTGACGGGCGAGCAGCTTCTCGACCTCTTCAGACGCTTTGCTGCCGTAGGCGGACAGGGCATCAGCGGAGCCGAAATCGTCATCGGCCAAGCAAACGGGCAGCCCTGCCTGACACAGGCAACTGTGGCAGGAAAACCCATCCGTAAGGACAAGACCTACCGCATAGCCACCATCGACTACCTCGCCGAGGGAAACGACGGCATGAGCACCCTGCGCGACGGCACCGAACGCCGACTCTTCGACACGCTCACCCTACGCCAAGTGGTGACCAACTATATCATGGAGCAAACCAAGCAGGGCAACATGATAGAATCAAGGTTGGAAGGAAGGGTTAAGAGCCTGACCACTGGCATCGCGAAAAAGATTGATAAAAAAGAATCCCCGATTGCAACAAAAACGACCACATCCGCTCCTTCTGAGGAATTGGCTGAAAATAAGTCCTTAAGTGCCAATTCCAATACCTGCAGCGATGTCTGTAGCCCCCTCTCCTTGGGAGAGGGCGGGGGGAGAGGCCCCCACCTCACCATCCTCCACACGAGCGACACACACAGCTGCATCGAGCCCGACAGCAAGACGGGGCTGGGTGGCTATGTGCGCCGAGCCACCTTCGTGGAGCAGGTGCGCAGGGACAATCCCAAGGCGCTGCTGGTCGACTGTGGCGACTTCTCGCAAGGCTCGCTCTACTACAACCTCTTCAAGGGAACAACCGAGGTGGTGATGATGAATGTCATTGGCTACGATGTGGCCACTATAGGCAATCACGAGTTCGACTTCGGCCTCGACAACATGATGCGCATCTTCGCCATGGCCGAATTTCCTATCGTGTCCACCAACTATGACTTCACGAGCACCGTCGTGGAGGCTTTCGTGCGCCCCTATCACGTCATCAAGGTCGACGGGGTGCGCGTCGGGTTCGTCGGCGTAGGTCCCCAGCTGGAGGGCTTGGTGGCCGAGGCCAACTGCAAGGACGTGAAGTACCGCGACCCCATCGTGACAGCCGACTCCATAGCAGCCATCCTCAAGGAGCAGGAACGGTGCGACGTGGTGGTGTGCCTCTCGCATCTGGGATGGAAAACGGGCAATGGCGTCGACGACGAGCACCTGATTGCCGGCACTCGCCACCTTGACCTCGTACTCGGCGGACACACCCACTCCTACTTCAAGGAACCGCTCTACTACAAAAACCTCGACGGACGCGACATCATGCTGATGCATGTGGGGAAGAACGGACAATACGTGAGCGAGACGGTGATTGGGTTTTAGGGTTGATGAATGATGGTTTATGGTTGAGGGTGAAGGGTTATGGGGGCCTTAGAGCTCTTAAAGACCCTAGAGACTTTAGAGAATCCCTTACCCCTAAAACTCATACCCGAAGCTGAAATATGCACCGAAGCGGTGGTGCAGGTCGTTCCAGTGCGCATAGAGCGAGAGAGGGCCTATGGTGGTATTGTACACCAATCCGCCACCAAATCCCCATATATCATCGCCTTCGGCGGCTTGGCCCAGCGTGTTGCAGCTATGAGCATAGTTGGCTATTGCCGAGAAGTAGAGGTCTGAGGCGAGTTGCTGCCGCAGTTCCATGCGCAACACAGCCAATTGGCGTTCGGTGAACTCACACCCCGTAAGTCCCACAAAGGGAATCTGCTGACGGGTATAGCGCTCTGCCAGATAGCCACCGATGTTGTTGCCATAGACAAAGGGCACGGCATCGCCCAAGAGGAGGCGCACCGAAGCGGCAGGCAGCAACACAGTGCCACGCCCCAGAGAGAACGCCGCAGAGGCATTGGCCTGTAAAGCCCAGAAGTTGCTACCCTCGCGGCTGCGGTTCCTTATATTATATGTAGCCTCCAGCCCGTAGGCATAGCCAGAGGTGGGCAAGTAGGGAGCATTGAACAGATTGTTGCGTAGCGAGGCGTAGAGCCCCACATAGGAGTCGTGGCTCTGCGTATCGGTGTAGCTCCGCTCGGGCAGCTCCTCGCGATAGAGGTCATGGACGAGAAAGTAGTCGTAGCGGGCACCAAGACGCAGGTCATAATTGCGCGAGAGCACATCCGACAGATACACATCGCTACCATAGAAGTGGTAGTTGAAGGCATGTGAGCTCTTGTTGTAGAAGCGGTTGACATCGGAGAACCAATACTTGAGTGACACATTCACCTGCGGCACCTTGCGGAAAGCATAGGCTGCATGGGCCTCGACCCACGGATTGATGCTCAGGCGAGTGGTGAGGTCGATCTTCGGGCCAGTCAGCCTAAGGCGATTGATGCCCACGCTGAAGAGTGCCGCCGCAGCCTCCTCGGAGTCAATACGCAGCCCCAGCTCCACTTGATTGAGCGGATTGCTTGTCAACAGTATTTCCAGCGTATAGGGTCCCTCACCCAACAGGTGATACTGGACCGATGAGAAAGTGCCCATGCCATAGATACGCTCCACGACATCGGTCAGCATATCCTCATCAAAGGGGGCGCCCTCCTCGATGCCATACAGGGCCAGCAATGCCAGTATGTCGTCGCGGTCGGCCCCACGGACGAGAATCTCCCGTAACCGACAATGGTCAGTCGACAAGTGGCATGTGCTCCTCAGCCGTGCAGAGTCCTGCTCATAGGCTTGCAGCTCCTCGCCCCATCGAGCAGACAGCCTGTCCTTCAGAGTCTCCAGTTGCGACTTGCTCTCCAAGGCCGTATGGTAGCCAATCTCCACCAGCTGGCTCAGGCGCAGCGTGTCGAACCCCATGACAGGATAGCTGCCCACCTTGGGCATGATGAGGAGGTCGGTGTCATCGATATTGCGTCGGTGCAGTTCTGCACCCATCGTGCCGATGAGTCGTTCGAAGATGCCTGTAAATGAATGCAGTTCACTGGGGTCGGGCATCCCTGTATTCAAGTCCACACCAATGACAACATCGGCTCCCATGGCGCGAGCCACATCCACAGGGTAGTTGTTCACCACGCCCCCATCGACCAGCACCAAGCTATCCTTATATACAGGGTAGAACACGCCGGGGATGGACATGCTGGCACGCATGGACTCTGCTATATATCCTTTGTCGAGTACCACGGCATTGCCCGTAACCATATCTGTCGCCACGCAGGCAAAGGAGCGGGGGAATGCCTCGTAGCTCATCGAATCGTGATAGGCAATGGTAAGTTCAGTGAATGTATTGAGCAGGTTCTGCCCGTCGATGAGTCCTGGACGCGCCAGCACCTTGGGAAACGCGCGTTCGCTGCTTCGGCGCACTTTGATGCCAGCATCGCGATAGCGTGCATTGCTCTCAGTACGCACATTGTTGACATAGGGAACGTTCACCTGATACTTCTGTTCAGCCATACGCTGCGCATAAGGCAGCATGAAACGTGGCACATTGTTGCTCAGCAGCAGCTTCCAGTCTTGCGCCATGAGCAGCGAGTCCATCTCGTCGGCCGTATACCCTATGGAATACAATGCCCCTATGATGGCCCCCATGCTTGTACCGGCCACGTAGTCGATAGGAATCTGCATCTCTTCGATGAGGCGTATCACCCCCACGTGTGCAGCGCCACGTGCACCACCACCGCTCAATACAAGAGCCACCTTGGGGCGTTCAGCCCCTGTGACATCACCACCCTGCTGCGCATAGCACATCGGCACCACACACAGCAGCACAACACATACGGTCGCAAAAAATCTTTTCATCACATACACCTATTGTGCAGCGATAACAATCATATGCGTCGAATGTTCCCTTAGAATTTGTTCAAAGCAGAAAAAAAGAAGAATGCTGCTCTAAGACGTTTGCTACTCGAAATAGAAAGTGAGCACTACGATACGGCTCGATGCCCCTTCGAGCGACTCGGTATACTTCAGCAGATTCTTATCAATGAGGTCGCTACGGTCCTTGACCAGCAAGTCGGTGAGTCCGAAGCAGAACTTAATCTCAGGAATCAGCTTGAAGAACGGCAGATAGAAGTCACACCCCATGCCCAACTCCAACGCCAAGTCAAATCGCTTGGTCAGCAATGCCTTCTGCTTCTTTACGGTGAGGTCAATCATTGGGGATAGGCCTGCGACAACATAGGGGCGATAGTTGTTGAAGCGCTGGGCAGCATATTTTACATTTATGGGGACAGAGAGGTACGTGGATTTGATGTTCTGCTTCTCCTCTTTCCCGCTCTTCTGCTCACGGAAACGCACCATCTTGTCGCCAAAGTGCATGGTGGGGATGACGCGCAGTGCCAAATGCTGTGTAAGGTACCATTCGCCCAATACGCCCACCGAAAATCCCGGATTATAGGCCGCAACATCCGTAAACCACGCCTCCTCAGTGCCATCCTCTAAGGTGTGTACATACCCATTGTTGATGAATTCGAGGTCCTGCATGTGGAGACCGAAGAGGAAACCATAGTGCCAGCGACGCATGTCGATATACGGGCGGTTCTGCACCTTGCGCTCTTGCGCAAAGTGCCTCAGCGGCAGCATGGAAAAGATTACCAATGCCACCACGCCGACTATCCAAGCATGGCTGATGTGCCTTGTAGCATTCATACGAATGTATAACGAAGAGGGAGCATAAATATTATTTAGACAGCGTACAAATTTGGAAGAAAAGACATGCAAAAGGGAACATCGGGTGCAGAAAAGCATTACCTTTGCGGTGTTAGTACGAATCATTTTAAACAATAGTATTATGGCTTACGTAATTAATGACGACTGTATCAAGTGCGGTACTTGCGTTGATGAGTGCCCCTCTGAGGCTATCTCTGAAGGCGATACCAAGTATGTAATCGATCCCGCTGCTTGTGTTGACTGTGGCACATGCGCTGATGCTTGCCCCTCTGAGGCTATTCATCCGGAATAATCTGATACAGCATTATGTTTTTTTAAGGGATGTTCAATGAAGGACATCCCTTATTTTTTGTTTCAGCTTGTCATCCCGACGCCCTCCATATTGTTCCCTTTGACACAGAGATGCAAGCATAAAACAGGGGACAATCACTGCAATATTCCGCCAAGAGCCTCTAATACATGCTTAAAAAGCCTCAAATGCAGCGATTTTTTTGGCCGATTGCGCAGTAATGATTATCTTTGTTCGTTTTTAGAAAAATAGTATTCATTAATTAATAACACAATTTTATGTTTGAAGGACAACCAAAAGGGCTTTATGCATTGGCTTTAGCGAACACAGGTGAACGCTTTGGCTACTACACGATGCTTGCAATCTTTACTCTTTTCTTGCAAGCGAAATTCGGTTTCTCTGCAGCAGAGGCTGGACAGTTTTATTCAATTTTCTTGGCAGGTGTATACTTCTTGCCAATGGTAGGCGGTATCCTTGCCGACAAGTTTGGCTATGGCAAGATGGTTACCATCGGTATCTTCATCATGTTCCTTGGCTACGCACTGCTCGCTATCCCCACAGGAGCCGACACCATGGGCTTGGCCATGATGATTGGTGCATTGGCACTGATTGCTTTGGGTACAGGTCTTTTCAAGGGTAACCTTCAGGTTATGGTAGGTAACCTCTACGACGAGAGCAAATACTCAACACGCCGCGACTCAGGATTCTCACTTTTCTACATGGCCATCAACATAGGTGCAATGTTTGCTCCTACCGCTGCAACCGCAGTGACCAACTGGATTCTCGGCAAGGCAAACCTAAGCTACCATGCACGTATCCCCGAATTGGCACACAACTTCCTCGATGGTACCATCACTCCTGAGAACCTCGCCACATTGGGACGTTTGCAAGCTGAGCAGGGCTATGTAGGACCTATGCCCGAGTTCTGTCAGGTATATCTTGACCAGTTGTCACAGGCCTACCACTACGGTTTTGCAGTAGCATGCATCTCACTGATTGCCTCTATTGCAATCTACTATGGTTTCCGTGGCACATTCAAGCACGCAGACTATAATGCCAAGACACAGCCCAAGACTGGTGATGTTGCAGTAGAAGAACTGACTCCGAAGCAGACAAAAGACCGCCTCGTGGCTCTCGTTCTCGTGTATATCGTGGTACTCTTCTTCTGGATGGCCTTCCACCAGAACGGTGCTACATTAACATTCTTCGCACGCGACTACACACAACCTTTTGCTACAGGCTTCATGAGCCTTGGTATCAGCGTATGGAACCTTGCCGTAGCAGCCATCGCCGTATACGCTTTGTTCGGTTTATTCCAGAATAAGAACAAGATTGTCCCCGGTGCTATAGCTGTAGTCTGCTTGGCATTCCTCATATACCAATACATCGGTCTGCCCGAGTCTACTCCTATCCTGCCTCAAATCTTCCAGCAGTTCAACCCCTTCTTTGTGGTTGCTTTGACTCCCGTATCAATGGCAGTATTCAGTTCATTGGCCAAGAAGGGCAAGGAACCATCCGCACCCCGTAAGATTGGGCTTGGTATGCTTATCGCTGCTCTCGGCTTCGTTATCATGGCTGTTGCATCTATTGGCCAGCCCAACCCCACCGCTCTCAGCGCTGGTGCCGAGGCAAATCTCGTATCACCCAATTGGCTTATCTCCACCTACCTCGTACTTACCTTTGGCGAATTGTTGCTGTCACCGATGGGTATCTCATTCGTGACCAAGGTAGCACCTCCCAAGTACAAGGGCTTGATGATGGGTGGATGGTTCGCAGCTACGGCAATCGGTAACTATCTCACCGTTATCGGCCCCACCTTGTGGGACAAGAACATCCCTCTTTGGGTACTCTGGGCTGTAATGATTGGAGTATGTCTCATATCATTCATCTTCATCTTCTCTATCATGAAGAAGCTTGAGGCAGTAGCCAAGTAATCTCCAACAAGAATATATGAAAATAGCCGTGCATTTCAATGTGCGGCTATTTTCTTTGAAGACTTGGGAAAATAGGGAAAAAAGCCTATTTTTGCATTGTAAATGAAAAACACCTTATTCATAAACTGTATATCAACTAAAAATGCCATGAGAAGAATCATCGTTACAATGCTTGTTGCATTAGCAATATTTCTGCCTAGTTCACTTCAAGCAGGTGTAGAGCATCTGCTCCCCAAAGTTCAAGTTTTGGAAAGGACGGGGAAAGCTCCTTTCATTTTGCACCGTGCAATAAACATTACATATAGTAACGGTGCAGTTCAATGTCCTTTGCTCGAAGGGTTCTTCATCGAGAATGGCTGTACTCTTGCTGGAAAGGGAGCTGCCGTCAAGGTGAGCCTCGTAAAGAGCATCAAAGGTGCTCACGACTATGCATTGCATGGATACGAGAATGAGGCGTATACACTGAAGGTGTCTGCCAACAAGATTCATATCGAGGCGGTGACGAACATAGGCGTTATTCGCGCTACACAGACACTTATGCAATTGGCCGAAGGGTGCGAGAAGGGAAATGAAACTATTGCAGCAGTAAAAATTACTGACTGGCCTGCCTTCAAGCTGCGTGGCTACATGCACGACACTGGGCGCTCGTATATCCCAGTGGACGAGCTTATCAAGCAGATAGAGTTGCTGTCGCGCTTCAAAGTAAACACTTTTCACTGGCATCTCACAGAGAATCAGGCTTGGCGCTTCGAGATCAAGGCATACCCCGAGCTTACAAGTGAGTCATCCATGACACGCCATGAAGGGAAATATTATACTCAAGAAGAGTGCAAGGCCGTAATGGCGGCAGCCAAGAAACATGGTGTCATCGTAATCCCAGAGATTGACATGCCTGGCCATAGTGACGCTTTTGAGCGTGCCATGGGATTCGGTATGCAAACAGAGAAGGGAAAGAAGGTCGTGAAGGCCGCCCTCGACGAAGTGGTAGAGGTCTTTGCCGAAGCTCCTTATATACATATAGGGGGCGACGAGGTGAGCACAACGGCAGCCTATCTCAATGAGATGATAGCTCACGTGGAGAGCAAAGGTAAGAAAGCAGGTATATGGAACCCCATCAACGGTATCGGGCAGGATGCACTTGATGCCTCGCTTGCCCAGATGTGGGGAACCCGTGGCATAGTAGCTTCGGGCAAGGCCAATATTGATTGCCGCTACAACTACACCAACCACTTTGACGTGTTTGCCGACCTGGTAGGTATCTACAAAAGCACCATATATTATAAGGAGAGGGGTGATGCTACCGTTGCAGGCACCATCTCGGCCTGCTGGAACGACCGCAAACTAGAATCTGTAGCCGACATTATGGCCCAGAACAATATATATGCCAATATCATCGCATCGGCCGAACGAGGCTGGATAGGCGGTGGCAAGCACTATATTGACAATTGCAACAATGGAGGCACCAACGGTGGCGGTGGCGTGATGCTCCCCAATTCGGGCGATGAGTATGAGGCTTTTGCCGATTGGGAGCGCCGTTTCCTTTTCCATAAGGCCAATTCACTGAAGGACGAGCCCATCCCATATGTAAAGCAGTCCAACGTGCGTTGGCGCATCACTGAGGCTTTTCCCAATGGGGGAGATGCCTCAAAGGTGTTCCCACCCGAAGAGCAAATGAACGAAGCTGGCATACTGCCCGATAACTATCAGTACAACGGAAAAACATTCCATACAGGAATAGCCACCGGAGCAGGCATCTATCTGCGCCACACATGGGGCAACGGCATTATCAACGCATACTATGATGCGCCGAACTATAACCAGACGGCATACGCTTGGACCTATGTATACTCGCCCAAGGAACAGGAGGCTGGAGCAATCATCGAGTTCCAAAACTACAGTCGTTCCGAGCAAGATCCTGCCCCTGCTGCGGGTCAGTGGGACCTTTACGGCTCCAATATCTGGCTAAACGGCGCACCTATCCCTGCTCCATCGTATGAGAATACAGGCATCAACATAAGCAACAAGGAGGTAACGCTAAAGAATGAAAATTTCTCCGCCCGCAAGCCTATTACCGTACAACTCAAGAAAGGGTGGAACAAGGTGTTCCTGAAACTTCCCTACACCAATGCCTCCTATCGCCTCGACAAATGGATGTTTACCTTTGTACTCACTGATAAGGAGGGCTGTGAGGCACTTGATGGCCTTATCTATTCTCCCGACCAGCAGATGAGCGAGGCAGATTTTGGCAAAACTCCTGAAGTCTCCTCCGAAAAAAGTGGGGAGAGGCCCAACGAGAGACACACCCTCTATCATACACCTGATAGCAATGGCTTCCCCTACCGCATACCAGCCATTGCGGTAGCTCCCAATGGAGATATCTTCGCCATTTCAGATAATCGTCCGTGTGGCATGGACATTGGCTATGGTGAAGTGGACATAAAATGCCGTATATCTACTGATAATGGTAACAGCTGGGGCGATGAATTCTTTGTCGCTAATGGCCAGGGAGGTAGTACCAACGCGATGACTACAGGTTTTGGCGATGCTGCTATTGTTGCCGACCGCAAAAAGAACCGCCTGTTGGTGATGATGGTGTGTGGACGTACTGTTTGCTGGAACGGTCGATGGACACCAAAGAAGAGTCTCACAGATGATGCTGTCAACCGTGTAGCTCGTCTCTACGCTACCTACAACAAAGCTGAAAAGAAATGGAAGTGGAGTCAGCCCGAAGAGGTCACCAACAGCATATACAATCTGTTCCTCGACGAAAACAATACCCCTACCGTGTCGTCCTTATTTATCGGCTCGGGCAAGATATGTCAGAGCCGCGTCGTCAAGAAGGGTCGCTACTACCGCCTCTACTGCTCCATGTGGACCCGTGATGAAGGTAACCGTGTCATCTACTCTGATGACTTTGGCGGTTCATGGCAGGTGCTCGGCAAGGTTACCGACCGCCCCGCACCCTATGGTGACGAACCCAAGATAGAGGAACTTCCCGATGGCACCGTAGTACTCAGTAGTCGCAAGGGAGGAGGTCGTTACTTCAACCTCTTCACCTTCGCGGATAACACCTATACCACGGGTACATGGGGTACGGCCGTATCGAGCAACGATGTTGCTAATGGCCTTTCTTTCGGCCGTAACAGCACCAACGGTGAGATCCTGTTGGTCAATGCTATCCGCAAGAGCGATGGCGGCAAATGCAACCTTATGTTGCAGTCTGTGCCCACAGGAGATGGTCGTAGCAATGTGAGCATCTTCTTTAAGGAGATGGAGTACAATACCGATGGAAGCAATGCTTATACTCCTACAACCTTTGCTCAGGGATGGACTTTGGGTCTGCAGGTCAGTGACCGTGGCTCAGCATATAGTACCATGACCATGCAAAAGGATGGCCGGGTAGCTTTTCTCTATGAAGAGGAGCCCGGTGGATACTGTATCGTATATGCTCCGCTAAGTATTGAGCAGATTACGAGCGGGGCCTATACCATTGATAATAAGAGCAAATAAATAGGTTTTAAGACATTTTTGTCCGTTTTGCTTGTGATATTAACAGATAAATCCTAAATTTGCATAATTTAAATCACGTATATTATGCGAAAACTACGTAAAATACGCCTTCACCAAGAGGGCACTCACCAGCTCACAGTAGGTTTCTTTGTATGGTTTGCCATCAATGCACTGACCTACTATCTCACCTATCCCGAGTTGCGCTGGCTCTTTATCCTGATTGCTGTATTCACCACTACAGTGTATGCACTGCTCATAAATTTCTTCCGTTGCCCACCACGCCGTTTCCCAGGTGAGGAGACCGAAGGTATTGTAGTAGCTCCTGCCGATGGCAAGATTGTTGTCATTGAGGAGGTGGAGGAACCCGACTATTTCCATGATCGCCGTCTTATGCTCTCCATCTTCATGAGCCCGCTCAACGTACATGCTAACTGGTACCCTGTGGACGGTGTGGTGAAGAAGGTGACACATGACAATGGTAAGTTCCACCGCGCTTTCCTCCCCAAGGCAAGCACTGACAATGAGCGTTCAATGGTAGTGATAGAGACTCCCGACGGACGCGAGGTTATGGTGCGCCAAATTGCAGGAGCCATGGCACGCCGCATTGTCACCTATGCTAAGGCTGGCGAAGAATGCTTTATCGACGAGCACTTCGGATTCATCAAGTTGGGCTCTCGCGTAGATGTATACTTACCTATTGGCACCGAGGTGTGCGTTACCATGGGGCAGAAGACTACGGGTAACCAAACCATTCTGGCAAAATTGAAATAGTTTCTCAGTAGCATGAATATCAAGAAGCATATACCCAATACCATTACCTGCTGCAACCTCCTCTCTGGATGCGTTGCTTCCGTGTATGCTTTCGAGAGAGTCTATCCTCTTGCATTTGCATTCATCATCGCAGGTGCGGTGTTCGACTTCTTCGACGGGCTTTCAGCTCGTGCGCTCAAGGTGAGCTCACCCATCGGCAAGGAGCTTGATTCATTGGCCGATGTCATCACCTTTGGTTTTGCGCCTGCCACGATGGTGTTTAGTTGGCTGCGCGAGTGTGCCGATACCCATCTCGATATGTTGGTGGCTTTCGTGGTTCCCTTCTTTGCGTTTCTGCTTGTAGCCTTCTCAGCATTACGCCTTGCCAAGTTCAATGTCGATGAGCGGCAGACGAGTTCGTTCATTGGCCTCCCCACACCTGCTAATGCCCTCTTCTGGGGTGCTCTCGTGATAGGCTCACACGACACGATAATGGAGAACCCTTACGGATGGATGCTCATAATCGCCTTGGTGTTGCTATTCTCATGGCTTTTGGTTGCCGAGATTCCTATGTTCTCACTCAAGTTCAAGAACCTTACGTGGAAGAGTAACCGAATAGCCTATATATTCCTCCTTGTTAGCCTTGTCCTGCTCATCGTATTAGGGCTAAATGGTCTCTCGGCTGTCATAGGATGGTACATCATTCTGTCAGTTCTGACACAAAAGCGTGCCTGACCCTTTGGGGTGAACCTTTTGGCACGCTATTTGTATATACCTTTACCGTAACGATAACTTTTGAAAAATAATGTTTGCAAGTATATTCTTCTTTATATTCCTCTTCTTCCTACTCCTTATTATAATAGGTGGTTCCCTGCTGCGCGGTATTCTTAATCTTCTTTTCGGACGCCGCACACCACGCCATACATACACTGCACAGGAGGCTTATGGACAGGCACAAGGTCAGGCTCATCAGTCGACCCAGTCGCAGCAAACCTCGACCTCGACGGGTAAGAAACGCGACAAAATCTTTGATGATTCAGAGGGCGAGTATGTCGACTTCGAGGAAATCAAGGAGTAGCCTACACCATCATCCTCACTCAAGCGAGAGGTAAGGCCGTAACCTTTCAACATCGGCCTTGCTGAAGCCTTCTAGAAACAGTAACTGCCGGATATTTCTTATGTTGCCCTCACGCTTGCGGTACTCCACGATAGCACGTGCCTGATAGAATGTCAGATAGGGATGCGAACGAAGCTGAGTCAACGTCATGTGATTGATACGCAGCACCTCCTTTGCAGGTTCGGTTACCTGTACCCAGTCATCAATATTCTCGGGAAGCACCTCCAGCTCATGCAACTGTGCCACATCATGGAAACCTCCTAACTGGCGGCGATAGTTCACAATCATCTGCGCATACACTGGACCTATGCCTGGAATCCTCATCAGCTGTGTCGTGTCGGCCGTGTTAAGTTCCACGAACTCACCAGGCTTCAGTTTGTTCCGCATATACTCCGCATAGGGGTGACTCCTCCTTGTCGTGTCAGACTGTCTTGCCGATAAGCTTGCTACATCAGCCAACTTATTCTTCATGGTCTTCCTTTCCGTAGGTATGTCGATATACGGCTTCACTCGGGCAAATAGCGTATCCTTCATGCCATAAATGCGAGTCAAGTCGCTCGGCTGACGGAAGCTTCCTCCTGCTTCCCTATACCGCAGGATATTGCGTGCCACGCGGGAAGGCAGCCCTACGGAGAGCAGTTCCAGCGAATCGGCCACATTCGGATTGAAGCGGTGCATTCGTATAGCGACAACTGGTTCCTCCTTTATCGGAGTATCCAGCTGCCCAGCAACAGTATCCGTCATCTCGGCCAATCGTAACTCATCACGAGGAAGCAATGTTCTTAGGCACAGCATTGCCACTATAGCTACAGCGAGTATGAGGATAGCCCTACGGTCGCTCTGTCGAAAGTTGAACCATTCACGCCACATCTCCGTTTACACATATAACGATATTACAAAAAAAGTTTATAGGCAGCAAAATTAGCAGATAATTCTTAACTTTGCAACGACTTATATAAAGACTTTCACTGCATCCTCATGAGTTACATAAAGAAATATCCATTCTCC
Source organism: Bacteroidaceae bacterium (assembly GCA_017465905.1). Lineage (GTDB taxonomy): Bacteria > Bacteroidota > Bacteroidia > Bacteroidales > Bacteroidaceae > UBA1189. The sequence goes on from JAFTVE010000047.1 coordinate 72,114, forward strand.
ATCCTCATTATTGGTGTCATCTTGTTTCTGTCGTTCTTCAATCCCCCAGAGACACCACTCAGCACGGTCACTAATATTGACAAGGTGCTACATTTCCTCATGTACTTTGGCTTTTGTTCCGTACTATGGCTCGAGTATTTCATGAGCCACGCGCGTCCTCAAGCCTCGCGCCTGATTCCTTGGGCTATCATAGCCCCCATACTATTCAGTGGAGTTATCGAAATAGGTCAGCAGACATTGACCCCCACTCGCGCAGCCGATTGGTGGGATTTCATAGCTAACTCTATAGGATGCCTCACCGCAGCCCTATTCAGCCAACTCGTTACACGCCGTATGGTGAAGCGATGGAAGGAAAAGCACTGAAAAATCCACATTCTAAGGCGAATACTGGATCTCAATACTTCTTTTTTCAGAATCAACACGATTCATCCAACAAACATTTCCACTACGGGAATTACAGTTTTGTATAGATGATAATACAAAGGTTGAAAAAAAACACTACCTTTGCGTGTAATCCTAAAAAAATGAAGATAATGAAAAGGACCTATTTGCTATGCATGATGCTTTGCGCTATCACTTTGGGTGGTAAGGCACAAACCGCGGTATTGAGTGTGGATGCTTCGCGCGAAGGAGTTACCATTAGCCCTACCCTGTATGGACTATTCTATGAGGAAATAAACCATGCTGGTGAGGGTGGCCTCTATGCTGAACTCATTCAGAACCGATCGTTCGAGGACGAGGCTCGCCCTATCCTCAATCGTCGTTTTGGGGAGAATGGCGAGGGTGAGCGTTTCGGGCGCCGTCCGGCACCGAACACGATTCCTGCTTGGGTGATGGCCGATAGTGAAGGTGCTGCATCGAAGATGGAGATTACCACCACGAACCTGCTCAATAAAGTGCAGCAGAAGGCACTCAAGTGGAGTATCACCGAAGCTTCAGCTCAGGCACCAGCAGCCATTGCCAACACGGGCTTCTGGGGCATAGAGTCGGTGAAGGGAGATACCTATACACTGACCTTTTGGGCTCGTGCCGATAAGAATTACAAGGGTACGCTCCGCGTAGGTCTGCAGAACAAGGACAGCGCAGTGTGGTATGCCGAGGCTGCTGTCAAAGGCAAGATAGGCAAGGCGTGGAAGAAGTATTCCGTTACTTTTACCCCCGAGGCTAATGCCGACTATGCCCGCTTCGTCATGGCGGCCGACATGCCAGGTACGCTGTATCTAGATATGGTATCGCTCTTCCCCCCGACGTATAAGAATCGCGTAAACGGATGCCGCAAGGACCTTGCCGAGATGCTCGAGGCCCTGCACCCGAAGTTTGTACGCTTCCCCGGTGGATGCTTCGTGGAAGGTATGTCGAAGGAGAGTGCCTATGAGTGGAAGCGCACGGTGGGCCCGCTCGAGGAGCGCCCCGGACACTACAATGCCAACTGGCACTATCCCGTCACCGACGGTATGGGCTATCATGAGTACCTGCAACTGGCCGAGGACCTTGGTGCCGAGCCACTCTACGTGGTGAACGTGGGTATATGGCACGGCGGATTCGAACCTTACGACCGGATTGACGAGTATATACAAAATGCGCTTGATGCCATCGAGTATGCCAATGGTGACAAGAACACCAAGTATGGCCGTATGCGTATCGCCAATGGACATCCCGAGTCCTTTAATATGAAGTATATCGAGATTGGCAACGAGAACTACCAAGCCAATCCGCGCGAGCAGAGCGACCACTATGCTGAGCGCTACATCCAGTTCTACAATGCCATCAAGGCACGCTACCCCGAGATGCAGGTCATTGGCAATGTCGAGTCGTGGGGTACCGACTATCCCTCGTGGCGTAATGAGCACCCCGTAGACATGCTCGATGAGCACTACTACCGATCACCTTCATGGTTCGCCGGCAAATATCACCACTACGACAACTACGACCGCAAGGGCCCGAAGATTTACGTGGGTGAATATGCCGTGACCTCAAACTGCGGCGAGGGAAACCTCAAGGCCGCTCTTGGTGAAGCCATCTATATGATGGGTATGGAGAACAATAGCGATGTCGTGGCCATGTGTAGCTATGCGCCCGTATTTGTCAACATACATGACAAGACCTGGATGCCCGATATGATACGTTTCGACGCCGCCCACAGCTGGGGCTCGCCCTCCTACTATGTGCAGCGCCTTTTTGCCGAGAATGTGGGTACCACAATGGTGGCTTCGGAGGTGAAGCAGACACGCCGTCCGCGTCCCTCAAAGTTCAGCGTAGGCTTTGGTTCGTGGAATACGGAGGTGGAGTATAAGGATATAGAATTGACGATTGACAACACACCATTGGCTATTGCTCCTGACCTGAATATAAAGAAGGGCAAGTGGCAAGTGAAGGACGGCGTAATCAGTCAATCGACACAGACTACCGAGTGTGTGGCCATCTGTTCCGAAGTGTTCGATGCCACCTCATATGACCTCACCCTCAAGGCCCGCAAGCAAGCTGGCGACGAGGGCTTCCTCATCATCTTCGACTACTTTGACGAGGACAATTACAAGTGGCTCAACCTCGGCGGATGGGGCAATACCCAGCATGGTATCGAGACCACCATGGCTGCATCAAAGAGTACGACCATTACCGCTACTGGCAACATTGAGAAGGACCGTTGGTATGACATCCGCATCGAGGTGCGCGACGAGCAGATACGCGCCTTCGTGGATGGACAGCTCGTGCATGACATTACCATCGCCACACCCGACATGCTCTATGCCAATGCGATGGTCGACAAGGAGACAGGCGAACTAGTCGTGAAAGTAGTCAACTTTGACGATGTGATGATACCCTTGCAGATGAATATCAAGGGAGCCGACATTGTGTCGAGCACCGTCACCCTGCTCACCTCAGAGAGTGGCAAGGATGAGAATACCTTTGCCGAGCCCGAGAAGGTGATACCCATCAGCACAGAGTGTAATCTGACCTTCAAGGAAAGCCTCTATATGGCACCTGCCAACTCGCTTACCGTATGGCGAATGAAGTTGGAATAGGCTTTGAAGCCTAAAAAAGTATCAAATTCAGGGGGGCAAACTGTCAAAAACGGTTTGTCCCCCTTAGTATTGCATGAATCTTTCATCTATAGGTGACCTCACGGTGTTACTTTTGCACCAGATTATTTGAAACAACTCAACAGGTATGATGACAATTATTTTTCAGCAAGCGTTAGTGGAAGCCAAGTCAGTATTGTTAGTACGCACCACCCGACTCTCATTACCCACATTGCCGCCATCCAAGGGTTATGATACCCCTTACCTCCGTCGCCGCAAGCAAAGTCGCACACGTGGACTCTTCGGATGATGCAGATTATGATACTTTAGGTTCTTTTCGGACCTATAAACTATGTCTGGATGATGGATCTTGTGTTAGATACTTTATCTGTTGTATCCCGTAGGGTGGGGAGGAGTGGGCTATCGCCTTCCAGCAATATAGACCCCAATCAAGATGAATACAGTGCCAAGGAGAGCGATATACGTTATTGGTTCACCAAGAACAGCCACCGAGCAGGCGAGCGATACGAGAGGTTGGGTATACATATAGTTGGAGGCACGGATTGTACCGATTTTCTCCAGTACCAAATTCCATGAATAGAAGCAGAGCATGGAGGCCACCACGGAGAGGAACAAAACATTGCCTGCAACTACGGGGCTGGTAAGCTTGTCGAGATGCAAGCCTCCACCCATCCCGGAAGCAATAAAAGGAATCATCGTAACGATACCGTAGAAGAAGACTTTGCGCGTAACGAACCAGGTAGTATACCGCCTGTCGAACCGACGGATGACCACACTGTATACCGCCCAAGCGAGGGCAGCCACCAAGGCAAGCGCATCGCCGAGAGGATGTATCTGAAGCACCGTACCATTCAGTACCACGAAACCAACACCCAACAGCGCCACCACTGAACCAAGGACAAGACGCCCCGTAATGCGCTCTTTGTAGCAGAAGCTTGTAAGCAGAGCCGTGAGCACCGGAGTCACGCACACGACAAGGGCCACATTGGAGGTTATGGAGTAGTCGATAGCTGTATTCTCGGCCAAGAAATAGAGCGTACCACCCGTAAAGCCGGCCACAGCAAGTAGCAGTTCATCCATCCACGTGTCGGCCCATACCTTACGTGCGAAGATCCACGTCAGTGCATAGGCGATGATAAAACGGTAGAACATAATCTCGGGTGGAGTGAGCCCGTTGGTAAGCAGCACCTTGGTAGAGACAAAGGTGGTGCCCCACACTGCAATGGTGAGCAGCGCCAATATATGATAGCCCACAGAGGGGCGACGACTTGATGACATACCTATATGATAAGGTGACGAAAAAAACTGCGCAAAGTTAGCAAAACAATCGGCAATTAGCAATTGACAAATAACAATTATTTGTACCTTTGCGCACAAGCTTGCGAAGGTCGCAGCACTCGCTGTAAATAAACATTGTTTATTCGCTCGTTTTTTGTACCTTTGCGCACAATATAATAACCAACCTAACATATAAGATAATATGGAAAAGAAATACCGCCCCGAAACCCTCTGCGTTCAGGAGGGATGGAGCCCCAAGAAGGGTGAGCCTCGCGTGCTCCCCATCTATCAGAGCACCACGTTCAAGTATGACAACAGCGAGCAGATGGCCCGCCTCTTCGACCTGGAAGACAGCGGTTACTTCTACACTCGCCTCCAGAACCCCACGAACGATGCCGTAGCAGCCAAGATTGCCGCCCTCGAGGGAGGCGTAGCCGGCATGCTCACCTCTTCAGGACAGGCAGCCAACTTCTATGCCGTGTTCAACATCTGCGAGAGCGGCGACCATTTCGTTTGTTCTACCGCCATATATGGAGGAACATACAATCTCTTCAGCGTCACAATGAAAAAACTGGGCATTGAGATGACCTTTATAGATCAGAATGCTTCCGAGGAGGAGATACAGAAGGCATTCCGCCCCAACACGAAATGCCTCTTCGGCGAAACCATCTCCAACCCCGGCTGCGAGGTGCTCGACATCGAGAAGTTTGCCCGCATCGCCCACCGCAACGGTGTGCCCCTCATCGTGGACAACACCTTTGCCACCCCCATCAACTGCCGTCCCTTCGAGTGGGGCGCCGATATCGTGACCCACTCTACCACCAAGTATATGGATGGCCACGCCACTGCCGTAGGTGGTGCTATCGTTGACAGTGGCAATTTCGACTGGGATGTCCATGCCGACAAGTTCCCCGGCCTCACCACCCCCGACGACTCATACCACGGGCTCACCTATACCAAGAGTTTCGGCAAGATGGCCTATATCACCAAAGCTACCGCACAGATGATGCGTGACCTCGGCTCCATACAAGCCCCGATGAACGCCTTCCTGCTCAACCTAGGACTCGAGACGCTGCACCTCCGCGTGAAGCGCCACTGCGAGAACGCCCAGCGCATTGCCGAGTGGCTTAGCCAGAACGATAAGGTGGCCTGGGTAAACTATAGCGGTCTGCCCGATAACCCCTACCACAGCCTGGCACAAAAATACCTTCCCAACGGTTCGTGCGGTGTTATCGCCTTCGGACTCAAAGGCTCACGCGAAGAGGCTATCCGCCTTATGGACAGCCTGAAGCTCATCTGCATTGTCACCCACGTGGCCGACGCACGCTCCTGTGTGCTCCACCCCGCCAGCCACACCCACCGCCAGCTCTCCGACGAGCAGTTGCGCGAAGCCGGTGTAGCTCCCGACCTCATCCGTCTCTCAGTAGGCATCGAGAATGTAGAAGACCTCATTGCCGACATCGAGCAGGCATTAGGATAATCCGTGCATGATTATAAGTACAAGAATTCGCCCCGAAGCACTTTGCCTCGGGGCGAATGTCTTTACACCCTACCATCAGTTTGATTTTAAAACAAAAAAGCCCGCCTTGCGGCAGACCTCATCGTTGTGGGCGTTGACGGATTCGAACCGCCGACCCTCTGCTTGTAAGGCAGATGCTCTGAACCAGCTGAGCTAAACGCCCGAAAGTGTAAGAATACTGCTTTCGTCTCGTCCGATGAAGTGTTTGTTCCGTTGTTGTGGGCGTTGACGGATTCGAACCGCCGACCCTCTGCTTGTAAGGCAGATGCTCTGAACCAGCTGAGCTAAACGCCCGAAAGCCTTCATCGTTCTGAAAAGCGGTGCAAAGATATAGCTTTTTTCGATACGCGCCAAATATTTTTATGAATATTTTCGCTTCTTCGCTAATTTTTCTACTCCGTGCCACTAATATTTCTGCCAAGGGGTGTATGGCACCCCTTGGCAGAAACGCGTTTTCAGCGCCATACACTACAGATTATCAGTGCAAATGCCCATATAATGATTTGCGTTTACCCCTTGGCATTGGCGGTGCAAGTGGGTTTAGGGTTTAGGGTTTAGTGTTCCGTTAACTGTTCAACATTCCCCTTTCCCCTTTCATCTTTCCACTTTGCGTACTGCCCAGAGCCGGCGATTGTCCACGCGCGCCTGATGGGCACCTATCTCCTTGAGATACCACCCGAAGGTGGTGCGCTCGATGCCCTCCATGGCCGAAGGCGATATTTCGCGCAGGCAGTCGTACACATGCGTGGCCGGCCAGAGCAGCGCCTGGCGCTCCTCCATCGTCTCAGGCACCTCGCACGGCTCGAAGGTGCGGAGCAGCAGGTCCCACACACCCTGCCGGGTAGAGAAGCCCTGGTTGTGGGCTTCGATGAGGCGCACCTCGGCATCGTCAAACCAGCTGCGCTCGCCCGCCACGAGGGCCGCCAGTGCCTGGGCATAGAGCTGGGCATGGTCTACGGGCGTAGCCACATCGATGGGCGCCTCCAGCTCCACGCAGATGAAGCGGCGGCTACCCGTCTCGTCGCGCAAGAGGTAGCGGCGGTTGCTGGTGGCGATGAACGAGGCCATGCGCTCCATCTCCTCCATCTGTCCGCGGTGGGGGCGCTTCAGCGTGATGGTGGCCAGCTGCACCAGGTTCTTCAGCGTGGCCATGCGCAGCGTCGAGAAGCGATCGAGCTCGTCCACATTGATGAGCCAGTACGAGGCCATGCGGCGCAGGCAGGTCTCCTCCTGTGCGAGGTTGAAGGTGTCGGCGAAGAACATCTGCAGCTCGGGCGGCACGATGAGCTTGGCAAACTGGCTCTTGCCCCATCCCTGCCGGCGGCTGATGATGAGCGGACACACGCTGTTGCCATACCGCCCCAGCCGTCCCTGCACCTGCGCCACCATGCCCAGCAGCCAGCGGCGCAGCCATAGCAGCTGCTGCTCATCGTGAGTGATGCGACGGAAGAGGTCGCCGATATGGTCGTGCCCATCCCACTGGGGCAGCGCATCGAGGTAGCTGCATACGGGGTGGTAGTGGGGCACCTGCTTGTAGCCCCTCACCACGGTGCGCACCAGATAGGGCTTGCTCAGCCCGATGCCCGCATGCTGCATCTCCATCAGCAGCGTGCAGCACAGCGCCTCGTCGAGCACCTGCCAAGCGGCAGTGCCACCCTCCCGCTCGCACAGCTCGTGCTCACGGCTCAGGCGGTTGTAGCGCAGGTGATAGTGCTCGGCGATGTACTCCTCGGCGCGGAGCAGGGTTGAGTCGTGTGTTGCCGGGGCAGCGTGCAGACCAAACGGCGTTTGGTCATACGTAACTGGTGATGGCTCTGGGTTCGAGCCTTCCCTTTTCATTCTTCTCTCTTTCCTCATGATGGCTGTTACTCTACTTCGCAGCCAGTTGATTACATTGACTAAAAATCTTTTCATAGTAACTATATAAATATGGTGTTCGTTATCGTTGACGATGCAAAGATACTACATCAGAATCCCGATGTCAAGAGGCGATACCTCACATAAAATCAATGGAAAAGACTTGCAATATTGCTTGTCTTTTCTTAAATTTGCAACTGCATTCACGTGTGTCTGCCCGCGACCGTACGCGCGTTTGCTCGTGTCGATACGCGCATACGTTCGCGTCCATCCGCGTGTTTGGTCGCGGACAGACAGCTTAAAACAAGGATTAAAATAGGAAAAACGGTAAGACCTATGAGAAAGACCAAAGCAACCAAGAAGAGCGGCACCATTGCCTACCAGCTGAACCCGAAGTACGACCTCCAGGGCGAAGCCACCGAGAAGAACCCCCTGATGGGTGTGAGCGTAGTGGCCTCCACCCCAGTGACCACCAAAGAGATGGCCGAGCGCATAGGCTTCGCCACCAGCGTCAACAAGGTCGACGTGGTAGCCGTGCTCACCGCCCTGGGGCACGAGCTGAGCCGCGCGCTGCTTGATGGGCGCACCGTACAGATCGACGAGATAGGTTCGTTCAGCCTCAAGCTGGGCCTCAAGGAGCCCAAGTACCTTGCCGACCGCGTCACCCAGCGCGACGTCATCGTCAAGGGCATCAGCTTCCGCCCCTGCAAGGAGCTGAAGGAGGAGCTGCGCGGTGCCGAGATTGTGAGCGGAGGCCATGCTGTGCGCACCCTGCTCACCCGCACCATCGTGGAGCATCGCCTTAGCACCTTCTTTGCCGACCACCCCTACATCTACCGCTCACAGATGGAGCAGCTGTGCGAATGCTCCAAGCACCTTGCCCTCAAGTACCTCAACGAGCTGGTCGACGAAGGCTACCTCCGCGCCCTCGGCCGCAAGAACAGCCGCTTCTATGCCCCGATGCCGGGGAGGTTTTGAGTGGAAAGGGGAAAGGGGAATGTTGAACAGTTAACGGAACACTAAACCCTAAACTCTAAACTCTAAACACTAAACACTAACCCACTTGCACCGCCAATGCCAAGGGTCAAACAAAAAATCGCTATAGGGGAGATTCCAAGAGGCGCGAGCGCGATTCCTTAATATATACAACACACACATTATCAACGCATATACCCTTGGCAGAGAACTCTCGTGTACGGAGTCTCTGCCAAGGGGTACAGGATGCTTTGCCAAGGGGATGGCACGCCAAGATATTGCTATCCGCTACTTCTTGTCCGTGTGTAGAAACAGTTTCTCAAACAGCGTAGGGTTCTCCAGTCTCACCCTTCCCAGCACACCATAGGTATTGATGAACATGGGATGCACCTTCTCGTCGGGCTCGAAGCATATCTCCACATTCTTCATCCGCATCAGCGGGTCATACTTGGGGGTGAGGTCGGCGATGTACGCCTTGAACTCGCCCTGGATGTAGCGGTACAGGATGGGCATCCCCACCTCCTGCTTCCACATGTCATGCTCCTTGATGAAGGCCACGCCCGTGAGGCGTACGCCGAGCGAGTCGTCATACACACGCTCCATCCGCGACTCCACCCACAGGTACTTGGGGCAGTGGATGAAGCAGCTGGCCACAAGGAACGTCACTAGCAGTCCGCCGATGACTATTACAATCTTTTGATATAGTCTCATAAGCGTTCTATTTATTGTTTGTTTAACCCGTTGGCGGAATTAAATTAGCACATACTTAATTCTTCCAATGGGTTAATGTATTTCTTTAGCAGGATAAGTCGGTTACTTCTTCTTCGGCTCACGGTTCAGGCGGTATATCACGCGGAGCATGGCGTATTGTGGTATGCTATTGTACCATGTCTCCACAAGGCCTTGTGCATTGAGTGTGCGCTGTACATTGCTTAATTGGCCAAGGATATCGAAACCTTCGATGGCAACGATGAGATTGCTCTTGGGGAGGAAACTGCGCTCGGCACGGATGTTCCACACGAGGTTGTCATCATTCATATACTTGTCGGCATACCCACGGCGACTGTATACGGTGAAGTCGGTGGAGAGTTCAAGCAAGCCAATGTTCAAGTATCCCGACAGGCCATAGTAGAAGTCAAAGCAGTTGATATTCTCAAAGCCTGCACGCTGGCTCTCTGCATGGAGCCACTGCACGTTGCCCTTCAGGCTCAAGTCGTAATAGCTCAGCGATGCACCCTCATTGATGCGGAGGCTGCGCACACAGCTCTTGGTGCTTTCGTTCATGCCATCGATAGCTACGTAGTCTACGCTGTTGTTGTAGTTCACGCCTGTGTTGCTTGTCAATATCAGTGAGCGCTCCTCGTTCAATGCCTGTGTGATGTCAACCGAGCTGCCAGCATTCCAGTTGCCGTTGATGTTCTTGGGCTGGTAGGTACGCACACCCGTTGTGGGGTCGTAGGTAAGGCTTTGTGCGATGGCATTCATGTAGAGGTTATATTCTCCACGCCAAGTGATGTTGCGCAGTTTCTTCTCATTCGTGAAGTACCGGTGGAAGTTGAATTGGTGGGCTTGCGTGCTCTTCAGGTCGGGATTGCCGAGACGTATGGCAAGGGGATTGCTGTCATCACGTATGTCAAGAAGACGCAGCAGCGTGGGCATGCTTTCCGAATAACCGTAGGTGAGCTTGAAATCACTGTCGCTGAACTGCACGGCTGCACCCAATGAGGTGTAGTTGCGTGTCGCCACCGTATCGATGTGTGCGCGGCGGTAATCCAGTCTGTCGTGCTGCATGTGTACCTGTGGGCGTATGGCCAGTATGCGCGTGTCGGTCAGGAAGTATCCTACTGACAATGAAGCAAGATGCGACAAGGTCGTTTGCTGTGAGTGGTAGCTGTTTGTCGCATCCAAGGCCGCTTGCATGAGGCTGTTGCTCGATGGCAGCTGTCCCAGTTCGGGTACTGCATCGGCCGTGTTCCATCCGTCCAGATAGTCCAGACGGTAATAGTTGCGGTTACCCTGATTGTAGTTGTATTGCAACTTATATGACGGCATCAGTCGCAATTTTTTCTCACCTACAGGTATATCCAGATTATATGTCACCGTGGGCGAAGCATCTATACGCACTTCGGGATGGTTGCTATAGCGGTTCTGGAAGTTGCGTCCACCATTGCCCGATTGGAGGTCATAGTGCGAGTAGGAGGTGTTGAGTATATTTCTGTAGTTACCTACGAAATTGACCGTCACATAATCGGGCAGGTTGCCAATCTTGATGTAGGCATCACCCTTCAGTTCGCCACGGAACATGCGCTGTCGTGCCAGCTCGGCATTGGAATAGCCGTTTATCAACGAGCGGTCAACAAACTCGCTCTTGATGCTGCTGAATAGTGTGTCGAGGATGGAATGTCCGTACCCCTCTTTCGGGTTGTCCCTGAACTCGGCACTCTGCTCCAACTGGTCGGTATTGCCGTCAGCATACTCCGTGTATGCCTTGATGTTGACATACGACTGGGGATATTTCAAGTCCAGATTGTGGTGCGATATCAGTTTGTTTCGCCTCATGTAGGAGTTCTTCGCTATGCGCTGGTAGGTATCGCCCGACTCCAAGAAGTTGACTGCCGAAGCCTTGCTCTCATGCTTGACTCCTTCATACAGTCCTTTTACATAGCTGTTGAGCTTCCATGTGTCCTGCTTGTCCTTGAGTAGCAGTTCCACACCGCCATACTTCATGTCGGTCAAGCCACTGGCTAGCCATCCAGAGTTCCAGTTGCCCGATGTGCCGGGCTCGCGCGTGTCGTTGATGTTGTTCACGTTGCCAAATAGGGCAAGGCGCGTGTTGTCGGTAAATCTCAGACCGAACGCCTGTGCCAGCCATCGTCCGTGCGTACCATATCCCGCTTCGGCGTTGGCTATCCACCCCGTGTTGTACTCGCGCTTGAGCTGCACATCCATCACAAGCGGCAGTTCGTCGAGTACCTCCTTTCCTGTGATATAGTCGTGCTCGGGTGTCTTGTCATACACCTTTACCTTGTCCACCATGTAGGCCGGCAGATTGTCCAGTGCCACCTTAGGGTCGCCAGTGAAGAAGTTCTCGCCATTGAGCAGAAGGCTGCTCACGAAGCGTCCGTTCACCATGATGCGCCCACCGTCGAGCTGCACACCGGGCAACTTCCTCACCAGTTCGTCGAGCATCGACCCCTGAGAGAGTTGGAACGCATCGGCATTATACACGATGGTGTCGCCACGCATCACCATGCGTATCTGTGTGGCTACAATCTCCACATCGTCCAGGTTGATGGTTGACATTCTGCGCAGTTTCACATCCTCGAAGGGGAAATATACGGCACGTCTGTTGCCCGACAGGTGCACAGGCTGATATCCCGTATCATATCCATTGGCACTGAAACGCAATATTACATCCCGATGCTCACGTCCGAGGCTTACAATGCAGTTTACGTTGCGCTCCATGAAGTTGGCAAACTCATACGAATCCAAATCCCCCACGATAACCGTGCTGTCGGGAGCCAATACATCTATTTTCACAGGATGCAGCAGTTCATAGGTGAAAGAATCCACTACACGTCCAAAGACATATACCGAATCATTGGACTGTGCAAAAGCCGCAAAAGCCGTGCTTAAGCAGCACAAACTGAGTAAAAAATATCTTTTCATAATTGCTAAGTTTTGTCTATGAGGGAACAGAAAATATATAATTTAGTCATTAGTGTCCACTAATGTTTGTAAATAGTTTTTAATAAATTTCTGCGACAAAGGTAGAGGCTTTTGTGTCCTCAATACAAAGAAAAGAGCAAGAAATCGCCTTGCAAAGACCTTTACAAATAGCTGATTTATTGTGTGTTATAACTTTGCAAGATTTTAAAACCTTGCAAGGCGGTAATGTGTGCTGTAAATCAGTGCATTACAAACATGCTCTGCAAGGTGGTGGAATGGACAAAAACCGCCCTAGACAGCTGATTCTATAATATCCTGCCATCGCATTTGCTTTATTGAATGGCTTTTTGTACTTTTACGGCAATAAACAGACACATTATGAACACACGCAATACACTGCCACTGATATTGGCACTGATGATGGCTCTACTGACGGGATGCACCAACCGCGCAGCGATGAAGGAGCTTACATACTTAGAGACACGCATGGAAGCCAATGCTGACAGCGTGCGCACTGCACTGGCTGCCATGGATGGCAACCGGCTACGTGGTGAGGCACGAGCCTTGCACGCCCTGCTCTATAGTCAGGCACTGGACAAGTGCTATATAGACGTGGCTCGTGACTCTATCATCAGCGTGGCAACAAAATATTATCACAACGGGAATAAGCCGTTGCGTGCATTGCAATCCTTGTACTATCATGGCAGAGTATATGAGAACGCTAATGAGCATAAAAAAGCTATTGAACTTTATACACAGGCAATAGCATATGTAGATAATGTGACTGACTACTATATTGTGGGACTGCTTTACGCACACTTGGGACATTTATATCGTAAAGATTACAATTATACACTTGCTTTAGAATATCTGCAAAAATCATTTGATTATTATGAATTATCGGGTAGTGAGCGGATGAAATATGTTGCAATAAGAAATATCGGCAGTACCTATCTATATATGGAAGATGCCAAGAATGCAGAGATATACTTAAAGATGGCTTTGGAATGGGGAATTGAGCATAAAGACAAGTCCTTATGCAGTAGTGCTATCACCCATCTTATGCGACTCTATGATGCAATGGGAGAATCTGAACGCTTCTTCGATCTCTACAAAAGTAATGCATATGCGATGTATAGTGACGAAATGAACGTAAATAGTTATTTGGCCTATCAGTATGCCTTAATAGGCGACATCAAAGCATCTGAAGAACATTTACAGAAAGCATGGCAAAAAGCAAAAAATATAAATGACACAATCATGCTGAATTACCAAGAATATAGAATTCAAAAGCAACTTGGGAACTATAAACACGCATTGGCAAAGCATGAATTACTATATGGTACTCAGGATTCAATACTTCGTATAACTCTACGACAGCCCTTACTTGCCTCCCAGCGCGACTTCTTCCAGGAACAATCAGAGCTGACGGAGTTGAAGCTACAGAAAAGCCGACAGGCGATATTTTTCATCTGTGTGGTGGCCATACTGGCAATAGCCATCATCATTATAGTATCGCGCACACGCGCACGAAAGAAACGTGAGGAGCTGGACGGCTACGTGAACCTCACCGAAGACCTGCAACGCTCGCTATACAGCAAGGAGGAGACGATAAACCGTATGGGAGCACAGCTGCAACAGCACGACGAGAAGGAACGCACCATGAGCACACGACTGGCCGACCTCATGCGTGGACGATACGAACTGCTCAACGAACTCACCAACACCTACTATGAAACCAGCGGAAGCAGAAACACCGGCAAGAGCGAAAGCAAGGCCGACCGCGAGGCCATATACCAGAAGGTGAAGAAGGCCATTGACCGCATGGCGGGAAACCGCAAGGAGATGCAGGAGCTGGAGAGCATCGTCAACGAATACTGCGACAACGCCATGGCACACATACACGCCGAACTGCCCGAGCTGCCCTACGACGACACGGTGCTGCTCTGCTACATCTATGCCGGGTTCTCAGCCAAGGCCATACACCTGTTTACCAAGAACAGCATATCGAACATCTACTCACGCAAGTCGCGCCTGAGAGACTACATCAAACAATCTGATGCGCCCCATCGCCAGCAACTGCTCGATATGATGCCGTAGCGGCGGGCATACGCTGCATCGAGTCTGATGCCTCACAAAAGTGAGGAGAGGCCAAGGCCTCTCCTCACACGTTGTTGTCATCAATGACGATGTCGGTATAAATCTATAATTTCTGATTTTACTCTTTACATTGCCTCGATGATGACGCGGCGGTTATAGGATGCGGGATCGAGGGTGGCGACTCCACCTTTGCCTTCGACGGTCAGGTTGGCTTTGTTGACACCAAGCTTAACAAGCTGGTCAGCGATGGTCTGGGCACGCTTCATTGACAAGCTCTGGTTGTACTTTGCATCACCAGTAGCGCTGTCAGCATAGCCTATGATGTGGAGCTTCACGTTGTCCTGCTTAGCCATTGTGGCGATAGCCTTCAGGTTTACAAGATCCTTGTCGGATGCCAATGTTGCGGAATTGAGGTCAAAGAAGATTGACTGGGGAGCTGTCATGCAGTCACCGGAGATGACCTTCTCCTTCACGATTTCTTTGGGCTTCTGCGCCAGCTGGTTGCGGAGGTTGCGGTTGTTGGACTGCTCTTGAGCCAAAGCCTCGTTCAAGGCTGCTATCTCGGCAGCATTCATCATCACAAGCGAACTGATGTCGGGGCTGTTGTTCCAGGTGTCGCCACCAATCGTATAGGTGATACCGGCTGTAACGGAGAATATGTCATCGAAAGCACGCTTGGGGCCTGTGACGCCATCCATAGACTTGTCGGCAAAGAGGGCTCCCATCTCAAGGTTGACCTTCCATGAATCGTTGAGGCGGAATGTGTTCAAGATACCGGCATTGAAGCCAAAGGCATAGCTGTTATGGTCGAACACGCGCACGGCACCCATACCTACATAAGGAATCATACTGTAGAGTCGGTCGGGGTTGTAGCCCATAATCATGTTGGTCACATTCATCAAGGCATCGACGTGGAGGTTCATGTAGTCGAGCTTATCCTCGTAGCCCTGGAACTGGTAGCCGTTATACGCCAAACGCATACCCATGCCAGGAGTAAACCACTTACCAACATAGGCCAGGCCAGAGAAGGTGATACGGTCCTTGAACTCCTGAGAGCCTTCGGGATAGAGATAAGAGAACTGGGCGCCAGCATTCAAAGATATGAACCAGTTGTCCCAGAAACTGTTTGTCTGCACACTATACTTCGAGACGGGAACTTCGGCAATCTCTACTACCTCTGTTACTTGTGCTTGGCTCGCTGATACTGAGAATAATGCGGCCACAGCCATCAAACAAATCGCTTTTTTCATACTGTTAGGTCTTTAATTTATGTTTACCAAAAAAGTCTTATGTATCGTATAAACACGAAAGATGAGATTTTGTTTTCAAAGACCAAACAATGCAAAGTCCTTTTCGGCGCCAATACGAAATGAACTGCTCCTCTATAGACAGAGGAACAGCTCATTAGAACAATACGGGCAAAGAACGCCACATGGGCTCCTGTCAGCTGAAGCGCTTCTCGATGTCGTTCTCCTCGATGATAGCAAAGACCTTCTTGCCATCGGGAGTGTAGGCCGGCATGTCACAGGCAAAGAGCTCATCGATGAGGGCTGTCATCTCATCCGGCGAGAGCACCTGACCTACCACGATAGCCGCCGAGCGTGCCATCGTAAGTGCCAGAGCACGATGCACCTCCTCCTTGGACACATTGCCCTGCTCGATGGCTCCAGCAAGCATATCGCCTACCAGCGAGGAGGGATTGAGGCCTTCGATGCCTCCGGGGACACCTTGTATGGCGAATGAACCACCGCCCATATTACTGATATCGAAGCCCAAGCCGGCGAAGTCGTCCAACAACTGCTCCATCATCATCGCTTGTGAGGCGGAGAGGGTAAGCATCTCAGGGAACAACAATCCTTGCGAGGCACTGCGCTGCTCGCTCAACTGCGCCATGTAGCGCTGATAGAGGATTCGCACATGAGCACGGTGCTGATCCACCAGCATAAGCCCCGACTTCATGGAGGTGACTATATATCTTCCCTTGTACTGATAGCAGTCGGAGCACTTGTCGTGCATAGCTGCAGCGTCATCGAAAAGCGGAGTATCAGAAAGGGGCGACTGCTCATCGGGCAGACCGCCTCGAGTGGGTTCATCCCAAGGCAAATCCGCCTCCATAGGTTCGTCAAAGCGAATCTCCCGACCGACATGAGAGCCTTCGACACCTTTATATAGATCATTCCATCGCGTAGAGACAGACTTATGAGAGGGTGCTCCACCCTGCTTGAAAGGATTGTAGCTGCTGTCGACAGTAGGCATGGGAGGGGTGAGCGCCGCATTGCCGGAACCAAGGACGGGAATATCAGGACAATCCGCCACATCGAAATCGATGGAGGGCGCCGCATTGCTCCGTCCCAGCACCTCACGCACCGAGGCCATCAGTATCTGCCAGATGGCTTGCTCGTCCTCAAACTTGATTTCTGTCTTTGTCGGGTGTATGTTCACATCAATGCGCGAGGGATCGACTGTAAAGTACAGGAAGTAGGGGACCTGCTCCGTAGCGGGGATGAGATGCGCATAGGCCTCCATCACTGCCTTGTGGAAATAGGGATGACGCATATATCGGCCATTGACAAAGAAGAAGCAGTGGGCACCCTTCTTACGGGCACTCTCGGGGACGCCTACACAGCCGGTTATCTTGACCAAGGTGGTGTCAACATCCACGGAGAGCAGCTCCTGTCCCAGTTTCTTGCCAAACAGGTGCTGTATGCGTTGGCGCGATGTCGCTTGCGGCACATTGATAAGCTCCACATCGTTGCGGAACACAGAGAAGGCTATCTCAGGGTGTACGAGAGCTACGCGCTCTATCTCTGCCAGCACGTTATTCACTTCCGTCTGGTCTGACTTGAGGAACTTGCGTCGTGCCGGCACATTGAAGAAGAGGTTCTTTACCTGAAAGTTGGTGCCTACAGGACACATCTCCACCTCTTGGGACTCAATGCGGGAGGCTGCAATATGGATTACAGTACCCAGTTCGTCCTCGGCACGGCGAGTGCGTACCTCCACTTGCGCCACAGCAGCAATAGAGGCCAATGCCTCTCCACGGAAGCCGAAGGTGTGAAGGGCAAAGAGGTCGGCAGGGTTCTTAATCTTGGATGTGGCATGTCGCTCAAATGACATTCGGGCATCAGTCTCTGACATGCCCTTACCGTTGTCAATCACCTGAATATTGGTACGTCCGGCATCGACGAGGCGTACCTGAATGACAGTAGCCCCAGCATCAACGGAGTTCTCGACCAACTCCTTGACTACCGAAGCAGGACGTTGAATAACCTCTCCGGCCGCAATCTGATTGGCTACCGAGTCGGGCAGCAGATGAATCAAATCTTCACTTGCCATGCTCTATCATCTTAATATAGCGATAAGTATAAGAGCCATCACCGCCAATATCAATATGAGACGCTTGGTAGTAAGTGGAGATCCGTTCTCCCTTCTGCGCTTGAGGTGCGAGGTCTGCTCCACCATTTTACCGCGGATTCTCTCCTCGGTAGTAGGTTCTTCCTTCTGAATCATGCCCAAGTCGAGCTTCGCCTTTTCCTCTATCTTCTGCAAGCGCTCCTTGCGCTCATCTACATATATATACTGATGTTCGAACCTTCTTGGTTCGCGTGTCTTGAATATACCCATAACAAATTACTTCGATTCTTTATCAATCAATCCCTTGAGCGAAGGCAACGGTACCTCTTTACGGGATACTGCCTTCAGTTTCTCATCTTCACTCTTTCCACGCCATACCATGATGTCGTACTTGTTCATAGGACGCAGCTTGTGCAGCCAAGCGAAATTATCTAGTTTATCTTTACCCGGAGGTATCTGAGTGATGGGGTAGAACACACCGTTTGACTGGTCTGTGATGAGTAGCTTATCCACCTGGCGTTCTTTCATGAAAGCTGTAAGCAGACTGGCTTCTGTCGTGTTCATACCAAAAGCCACGCTATCGCCCTCCTCGATGTAATAGTATACGACCATCACATTGCCTATCACATCGGACTTATCGATGGCACCATCCTTGAAGTAAGCCTTCACCTCACGACCACTGATCTGATTGTAGTGGCCGGTATCCACTTGTTCCACAATCAGAGCCTGATTCTCCACATGTGCCCACTCAACTGTGCTATCGTTCATATACACACGTATCACCTCACCCAACACCTGCTGTGGGCCATTCCAGATGACGGGATCGTAGTACATGGTCATGCAGGTATCCAGCGAGTTGAACTCCATGGAGTCACAAACAGCCTGTACGTCCTCTCGATAGACACGTACCTTATGATAGGCTTGTATTATACGATAAACAGAATCGGTATCGGGAAAGCGAGTAAGCAAGCGCAAGGTATCGCCATGAATGTAGAGACTATCACCCTGCGAATAGTCTATGGCCACAGCACGCTGTGTGGCATAGGCCGAGTCGGACACTTCATTATAATAGGTGTAGTCTCCCGTCAGACGGGTCTTCCCGGCATAGTCATCCATCACCACATTCTCGAATGCTTCGCCATAGCCATTGATGCGGTCATAGAAGATGCTGTCACCTACCAAGCGTTTGTCCTCATTCGTAAGCACAGAGCGATTGAGCAGTTCGGCATGCTCATCGGCCGTATAGTAGCGTCCCAACGTGGAATAGATATTGTTCTGGTCACTGTCGATATTGGATGGGCCGACGATAGTGGCAATCTGCGTCTTCGTATTATAGTGCAGAGTATCGGAGGTGAGCACAAAGTTCGGATTGGTAAGCGTCACCTCATAGTTGAACACGGCATCGTTGGTCTGTGTGTCATACTCGCCCCACTCCGAGGTCAGCACATTGAGTGTGTCCTCCACCGTACCCCAATTGAAGTAATATCCGAGGTTGATGGTGCGGTCATAGTTCAGGCTGTCGGTCGTGAGCGTCATTTCTTTATCAATCATCACCACATTCTCGCGTACCTTGGCCAGCATCTCATCACCGCTATAGTGGAGACGGTCGCCATAAAGAAACAGTGTGTCGCCCTGATTCATGCGCACATTTCCATAGGCATCGAGCGAATTGGAGGTTTCGTAGAAAAGGGCTGAGTCGCAATACATATACATACTGTCGTGACGGAAAGCCACATCACCTACCAATATCTGCGCATCGGGATTTATGAGTTGGTTGTAACGTGTCTCATCGGCGTGGAGGAGATATACATAGCGCTCTTTCGTGGTGTCGGAAGGAGCAGTCATCAGTGAGTCTTCCCTGACCTCCACTGGAGTAGCCGCCGGCATCTTGTGCATCTTTCTCGCACGACTGGCCGTAGAGTCTACTGCCTCGGGCTTTTTCTGCACAGGCAGTGTCTTCTCGGTCTCTACCTTTCGGGCTGTAGGCGCACCCATGAGAGGCGCCTCCTTCATCATCACCGGCTGCAGTTTCATGTCTACTTTGTTGAACTGCTTGGTGGAGTCAAGCTTCATCTTCTTGGGCACAGCACGCTGAGGAGCCGCTTTTTGCAGTTCCGTCTGTGCCGACATTGTGGACAAAGCCGCCCAAGCCAGCACAACAATCATCATCCATCTACGCATCATTGCCATCGCACAAAGATTGGACGTTACTTATTGTCTCACCCAACCGGGGTATTGGAATTCGCAGTCACACCAATTCTCATTGATGCGCACATACGTAGTCTTCTGTTTCTCTCGAATCCAATCTTCCAGCTTCTGCTGCTTCATCTTAGCTATCATCACATCCTTTATCACCTGATAGTCCTCGGAAGGTGTTGCCTTGTGTCCCTCAACACGATTCTTCAGTTTCACAATGGCACACACCTCTTTTCCTGTCTTCTTGTCGATCATGACAAAGGGGTTTGAAATATCACCTACCTTCATCTCATACACCACTTTGGCCACTTCTTGCGGCAGTTCCTGCAACTCAAAACGAGAGGAAAGAGTCATCTCATTGCTCATCAAACCAAAGTTCTTGCGCGTATTCTTATCAGCAGAGAAGGCTACCGCATCATTAAACGACAGCTTTCCGCTGCGTATATCATTGGCTATGGTGTCGAGACGAGCCAATGAAGCGTTCATGCTCTCCATAGGGACTTCTGGTTTGCGCAAGATATGGCGTGCTCTCACGCGGTCGCCACGTTTTTCGATAAGCTGTATGATATGGAAACCAAATTCGGTCTCTACAATCTTCGATACCTTGCCTGGTTCAGTAAGGTTAAAGGCTACCGCTGAGAATTCGGGTACCATCTCGCCACGTCCGAAGAAATCAAGCTCGCCACCACGACGTGCCGACTCGGGGTCCTGCGAATAGAAAACGGCCAATGTAGAGAACTGTGCCTCACCGCTATTGATGCGCTCTGTATAATCACGCAGTTCGGACTTTACTCGCTCTATCTCCTCCAAAGGAATCTCGGGCTGAAGGGTAATAATCTGTACCTCCACTTGTGTAGGTACATAGGGAATCTCTTCAGACTTCATGTTGGCAAAGCCACGGCGCACCTCGGAGGGAGTCAGCTTGATGTTACCAAACAGCTCCTGCTGCATCTTCTCTACAACCATTCGGTCGTGAATGGTTTCGCGCAGCTCTTCACGTATCTGTGTCGAGGTCTTGCCGAAATACTCCTCCAGCTTCTCGCGAGAGCCTATCTGGTTGACACGCATCGTTATCTCGCGCTCCACTTCGTTGAGTACCTCCTGCTCAGTAACCTCAATACTATCGATGACAGCTTGGTGCATGAACAGTTTCTGTATTGCGAGTTGCTCGGGGATAACGCAGTTGGGATCGCCCTCCATCGTTTGTCCCGACATCATGAAGTAGATACGCGACTGCTCTACATCAGACTTGAGTATGGCCTCATCGCCTATTACCCATACGACTTCGTCTATTACATTATCCTGCGCTACTGTCCGTACTGCCATGAGCAGTGTGCACAGTATCATCAACAATTTGCATTTTTTCATTCTGATAATATTTTATTCGTCCCATTTCCATGGACTGATTATACAAGTCATCCTTCACCTTCCTCATGAAGTCTACCCTGCGCTTATTGGCCAAAAGGTCTATGATTTCCTGTTTCGCCAGTTCGAAGGGCTTTTCCTCGCCTTTGACAACAAACTCCTCAATATGGAGGAGATAACAATAGTTCTCATCTTCCACTTCGATGTTGCGATGTTTATCAAACTCATCGCCCAGCTCGGCCAGGTTAATCGTTATCTTTCCTTCCAGTTCCGATACAGGCACCCAGTGATCATAGAAGTATTCATACATCACTGCATTGCGGAATGCATAAGACTCCAGCTGCTCGAGTGAAGCCTCGGTATTGTCTTTATACCAGCGTTTCAGGTCTTTTAAGCCTGGAGACGTCAACGGGGCCTTAATGAAAACACCCTTTATAACTGGCTCCTCCAACATGAAGAATTGTTTGTTGGCTTCGTAATATTCCTGCAACTCCTCCTCAGAAAGCTCCTCGCTCATGTTCTGCATCAACAAACGTTGCTCATACTCCGATAATATAAGCGAACGACGGTAGTCCTCTACCATACGTGCGATGCGCTCATCGCCTTTCACATTGAGCTCAGCCTTCTCATAAAGCAACTGTTCCTCGACCCACTTGCGCATATAGTCTTCTGCAAAAGCCATGCTGTCTGCTTTTGTGGTTCCGTAAGGAATCATCTTCTCCATATCCTCGCGATACAGATATTTGTTACCGACCTGCATCAGAGGCTGCTTCTCGTCATGCTCCACATTCTCCTGGCAGGCAACAAACAGGAATGCCACCATCCAACAAGCAAGCGACAAATACCGTCCCCCAATGTGGAAGACAGCCTTCATCCTCTGCAGAGATGCACCTGATTGTTGCTTGAGGTTCATATAACGTATCACTTCTTGGATAACCTAATGCGCAGCAGCTTAATGCTTGTTTACCGTGGCCAACACCTCCGGATATAGAATTACGGGATATTTTGCGCGCAACTCTTTAACCCACAGTTGCTCCAAATGGTTCTGATAGTCGGCAGTAACAACTCCGCGCACATCTTCGTATGTATCGGGACCCTTCTTCTGCAGCTTACCCACCACACTTGTCACAGGGAAACCTGCTACAGTATCAGGGCGCTCGCCTTGCCCAAAGGCATAATAGTCGGCATATGCGTTCTTACCAGCCTTGAAGGGACCACGTACCATTCTTACCTGCATCAGCGAGTCGCTATTGAGCGATTCACGGATAACCTTTGTCCACTCTTTGCGAGGCTGCTTCTTAATAACTTTCTGCACCTGACGCAATACATCGTCATTGAGGCAGTGCACCACGAGTCCCTGATATACGGGCTCCTCGTAGCGATATTTCTTCTTGTTCTTCTTGAAGTATTTCGCCAGGCCCTCTTCATCCTTGGCAGCCTTGTCCCATACCTCACGGGTGCTGATTTCATAGAGCAGCGAGCCCTCGTAGAACTCCTTCATCAAGAACCCAAAGTCTGGGTACTGCGCATCAAGCTCCATCTCTGCCTTTGCCAACGCCTCCTGCGGAGTGATGCCGCCGCCCATCTGCTTGGCCAACTTCACACCCATAGACTGCTTGGCATGGGCACGTATACCACGCTGTTCCAGGAACTTATATATTGATTCGCGATGATACTCGTAGGGTTCAAACTGCTTGCGTTCATTCATCAAGATAATGTGATAGCCCACAGGTGAGAGCACTGGCTCGCTCAGATCTCCCGGCTGCATAGCCAAAGCTGCCACCTCGAACTCCTTGAGCAGTTGTCCCTTGAACAACCAAGGCAATGCACCACCCTCACGGGCCGTACCAGGATCTTGCGAGTGCTTTGCTGCCAGCTCGGCAAAGTCTGCCCCTGCCTTCAGAGCCTTATAGATAGAGTCGACACGGAGCTTTGCCACAGCCTGCTCTATCGGTGAAGCCTGTTGAGGTAGACGGATAAGAATATGAGATGCTCTGAACATACCGTCAGGACCGATGTTCTTGGCTGTATTCTCATAAGTGATGCGGGCCTGCTCTTCAATGAAAGCCGAGTCAATCAGATATTCCTCAGCCTGCTGTGAACGATAGTCAGCCACCTCCTTACGGAATGCCTCAGCAGTATCGAGCTGTGCATCCAAAGCAGCTGCGACCTTGAGTTTGTAGTTGACAAACAAATCCACATATTCATCTAGCGACTTCTTGTCGACCACCAAATCTGTATTGTTCTTATTGTACGAGTATTCAAATTCTGAGCGTGTAACATCCACCCCATTTACATTCATCACAATAGGGTCCTCCGTCTGCGCCACAGTCACTTGCGCCATCAGCACGGCCATAAAAGCCAACAACATTTTTCTCATATATTTAATCTTTATTACTTCCAAAGTTAGCATGCTATGCACTTCAAATTGCAAAGATAGCGAAAAAGACAGATACAGGCACTATTTTTGCATTTTTTATTATATGGAGAATAGTAGCAATAGTAACGTCCTCAGTATACTGCGCAGCTGATAGAGATAGGGGATGGTATCATTACTAATACGCTGTAATATAATTTCAATCTTTCTGACCGTTCGCTTGTGATGACCAAGCAGTATCTGATGCTTTAAAAAAATGTGAGACGTACACGAGGTACGTCTCACATAAGTATGAATAATTATAATATGGTGACTTTATTATTCACCGGGCCAACCTTCAACCCATTGGAACATCTCCTTACCGTCGTTGTAGCCGAGATAATAGCCTCCAACAGAAGGACCACCATAAGCCCAACCGCAGAGGATTGTATAGATGTTGCCCTCATTTGTGAATCCGCAGAAGGGCTGACCGGGATTGTAGTACATGTACCACTCACCACCTGCACTTGCTGCCTCGCCAATAGCCTGGAAAGAAGAAGCCAGTGACACTGCATTGCCCTGAGCATCAAGGATGAACTGAATGTGTGCACCAGGTTTGGGGCAATAGCTGGGCTCCAAATAGTAGTAGGGGCTGTTCAGACGATAGAGCTTGTAACCATTCTCGTCGGTGTACTCCTTGGCATTCTCTACGGGTACGTTGGCATAGCCACCAGCCCAGTTAGAAGCCATATACACAACACCTGCGCTAACCCATGTGTAATCCTTGATTATAGAGATAGCATGGGTCTTGTTGCCTGATACTGAGTAATTGTGCTCAAAGAAGTTGACAGAGTCGACTACAAATGTAATATTGGCTGAGTAGGGAGTACCCATCACAATGTTTGCCTCGTCAATGTTTACTATAAGCTCAGCGGTATAGCTGCCGTCAGCGAATACAACGTTAGTGTCTGCTACACTCATAATGTCGTTGTCAAATGTTACGTACAAAGGAAGCTTCTGCTCGCCTACGTTTGTGCTACGTGACAATGCTACCTTCACGTTGGGAAGTGCATCAGCTGCTGTAAGGCTGAATGTTTGCTTTGACTGTTCAAAGGAGTACTGAACCTCAGCTATCTCTGCCTTCTCCCAGTAACCTTCATCGCTACATGAGGTGAAAGCTACTGCAGCCAGCACAGTCATGAATAATGATTTATATAATTTCATGTCTTTAATTCTTTTAATGGTTTATACTATTCCATTGATTACTCAGTTACAGGCTGAGGCATCTTTGCTTCAGGATTGTTGCTTTCCTCGGTCAATGCGGGGTTACCTTCAATCTCGCGGAGAGGTATACGGTAGATAAGAGCTGCATCGCCTGTAGGAATATTGAATGTAAATGCTTCCTCGAATCCTGCGCCACGACGGTCAACGCCCTTGTTAAGACGCATAAGGTCGAAGTAAGAGAAGCCTTCGCCCCAGAGCTCGATACGACGCTGCATCCATACTGCATTCTGTACATCCTCAGGAGTTTCAGCACGGCAAGTGTATTCAGCATCACGATAAGTAGTAACGAAGTTCTGCAAAGTAGCAGCACCTGCAGCAGCATCACCTGCCATTGCCTGAGCCTCGGCCAACATAAGGATAACCTCCTCAACACGCATCAAAGGAATGTCGTTAGCGTTGGTAGAGGTGTAAACCTCATCCTTATATGTACCAAACTTCATCTGTGTGTAGGGGGGACAGCCTGCTGAAGCAACATATGCAGCCTGCTCGTCGTTCAAGTTGGGAGAGTAAGCCTCTTCATTGAGGAACCAACCCTTACGAACGTCAGTAGCGGGGATGGCGCCATAAAGGTTAGCGCTAATCTTACGCCATGCGCCTACAGAAGCATAACCGTAGTTGAGTGAACCCATGTGAGAGGGCCAGTTACAGATACCTGATGTTACAGGACGGTCAGTCTCAGCAACTACAACACCCCACATCCATGAGTTGTCGGTAATCTCACTCATAGTAGGCTTGCTAACCTCTTCACGTGTGTAAGGAGTAGCATCTGTAAGGTTGAGAGCCATCTGAGCATCTTCACGAGCGTCTTCCCAATTGTTCATTACCATATTTACACGGGCACGGAGAGCGTATGCTACCTCAAGGCTTACATAGCGTTTGTCGGCACGCTTTACAGAGGTCTTCTCCAAGAGGGCGATAGCGCCATCAAGGTCGCTCATAATCTGAGCATAAGTCTCTGCTACAGTTGAACGGGGGCAACCCTCAGAACCGGCAGCGTCCATGTTTGCCTCAGTGATGATGGGTACACAAGGCTTCTCCTCGTTGCCTACGTAAGTGTGCTGGTACATCTGAGCCAGTGCGAAGTAGTCGAATGCACGGATAGCGTAAGCCTGAGCTAAGTAGAACTGAAGGTTCTCGTCTTCTGTTTCAGGATCAATCATAGCAGTCACTGCATTTACAGAGTTGAGCTGCTTGTAATAGTTGGTCCAGTACATCTGAGTGAAGTAGTAGGTATAGTTGATATCCTCATAGGTCAAAGCCATAGAGAACCAGTTATAACCTATATCCTCAGACACGAGGTCGGTACCGCGAGTGTCGGTAATCAACATCATGGCAGCGTGTGAGAGGTCGTTGTGATAGCTCTCGTCGAAGTTCTTACCGAAGCCATAGAACATAGATGTCATGGCATTCACACTCGCCTCGATACGTTCAGGATTGGCGTTGATAGTAGCCTCCTTCTGATCGGCTGTGATGGTAGAGCCCAGAGGCTCGGTGTTCATGTCGTAGCAACCTACGAGCGCAACACATGCCAAAGCCGATGCGATATATTTAATCTTTTTCATTTTCTTCTTTCGTTTTTAATTGATTAGAATGTCAATTTAACACCAGCTGAGAATGTACGCAATGCACCGTAGGTAGCTGTGGTAGACATGGTGAATGACTGACGGGGGTCCATACCCTTGCGAGCTGCAAAGAGAGCCAAGTTGTCAGCTACACCATAGATACGCAATGAGCTGATGCCCATACCGCGGAGCCATGCCTTCGGGAAGGTGTAACCAAGAGTGATGTTGTTCAGAGCAAGGTAGTTTGAAGATACCAACCAACGGTCAGAAGACTGGTTTGTGTAGGTATCCATCATGTTGAGGCGAGGAACGTCTGTGATGCGGTTCTCGGGAGTCCATGCATTGGCAATATCCTTGTGCCAGTTCATACCAGCATTGTTACCGTCACCGTTGTGCATCAAATCCTGATAGGTGTAGTCCCAAATCTTACCACCGAGCTGGTAAGCGAACTGTACAGAGAGGTCGAAACCATGGAACTCAAGGCTGGTACCGAAACCACCATATACCTTAGGCAAGAGGTCACCAGTAGCCTGACGGTTGGTAGACTGAGCTGTCTGAGCATCAGCAGTCAGATACTCCTCAGCCTCATGCTCGTTGAAGTACTTGATACGGTCTTCAATCTCTTGTGTTGTGGGTTCATAACCTTCTACACCAGCATTCTCTTTCTTCAATGCGGCTTTAGCCTGCTCCTGTGACATGGTAGTCTTTGCGTAGTAGAGCGCGTTACCTGTGTTGGGGTCAACACCTGCGTACTTAATCAAGTAGAGCTGGTACATAGACTTACCCTCTTCATAGATGGTAGAACCGCTGATGAACTTACCTTCGAGTTCGGGGTGGAGCTTGATAATCTTGTTCTTCACCATGGTAGCGTTACCATAAACATCCCAACGGAACTTCTTGAACTCAACGGGAGTAGCGTTCAACTCAACTTCCCAACCGTAGTTAGACATAGAACCGATGTTCATGGGGATTGAGGTATAACCGTTAGAAATAGCCACGGGCTTGTTGTAAAGCATGTCGCTGGTTGTACGGTTGAAGTACTCAACGGTACCGCTCAGCTTGCTCTTCCAAAGTGAGAAGTCAATACCAGTGTTGAATGAGTTTGACTTTTCCCATGTGATGTCCTTGTTACCCTTGTAGGTCAACTGACCGTCAGAGAATACACCGTCAGCACCTGTCATAGCATACTGGTCGATGTAAGCATAGTAGTTACCGATGTTATCGTTACCCTGCTGACCGAAAGAGGCCTTTACCTTCAAGATGTCAACCCAGTCAACATCGTTCATGAAATACTCCTTGCTGAGTACCCAAGCTGCAGATGCTGAGTAGAAGTCACCCCAACGGTTATCGGGATGGAAACGTGAAGAAGCATCGCGACGGTATGATACGCTACCGAAGTACTTCTCATCGTAGTTGTAGTTGAAACGGCCGAAAGCACCGCGAGTAGAGTACTCGTAAGCCGAGCCACCACCACGCTTCTGGTCGATAGTGTTGTTTACAGTGTAGTCACCATCCTTGTAGAGGTTCTGACCGCTTGCCCAGAAGTTCTCACCACGGAGGTCGTATGCCTCGTAACCGAGCAATACATCGTATGTGCTCTTACCGTAGGTCTTGGTGTAGGTAGCCAAATACTGCTGGTTGAAAGCGTATGTACGTGTGTAGTCCTGAGCAGCAGTACCACCGTAGCTTGCGCTCTGGCCATACTTGGCGTTACCGATGCTGTGGTAGCGAGTGTTATCGATGTATGTACCGATTGATGCAGTCAGCTTCAAGCCCTTGAGGGGAGTGATCTCAGCAAACCACTTGTTGTTCATGATGTCCATCAGGTACTCCTCTGTGTTGTAGTAGAGGTCGCTGACGGGGTTAGACATTGACATCCAGTTACGTGAGAAGGGAATAGCGTCGCCAAAAGCACCAGCACCATTACCGTAGTCATATACGGGAAGGCCAGTGTTGGCATCGTGGATGATGTTGCCGTTAGCATCACGGAAGAACATAGGATAGATAGGAGCAATCTGGTTGGCAAGGTTAAATGCGTTAGCAGATGAGTTGGTAGTTGTCTGATCACCAGGGTAGCGGCTTGTGCTGTTGGTGTAAGCGATGTTAGCACCGAACTTCAACCACTTCTTTGCCTGATAGTCAACGTTCAAACGAGTAGAGATACGATCGAAGCCTGAGTTCTCGATGATACCACCATCCTCGAGGTAACCAGCTGAGAAATAGTAGCTGATGCGGTCTGTACCACCTGAAACACCGAGGTTGTACTCTTGACGCATCTGGCTGTTGATAGTACCAGCTGTCCAGTCATCGGGAGTATAGTAGTAGTCACCCTGCTGGTAGCCGAGAGTAGCCAAAGGATTAACCTTACCGTCGAGACCGATGAGGCCGTCAGCACCGTTCAAGGTGTACATCTGATAACCAACAGCATCGAAGAGGTTAGCGTTAGCGTAAGCGTGAGCAGCAGCGGGAGAGTAGCCAAGGTTGTAGTAACCAGCATTGCGGTATGCCTGGTACAGAGTCTCCATGTAAGAGTCTGCAGTCTCGAGCACATCGTACTTGCCAATCTGGCGCTCGTTCTTACCCCACTTAGCATCGAAAGAGATGCGTGCATCGTGAGTCTTACCCTTCTTTGTTGTTACCATGATAACACCGTTGGCACCACGTGCACCGTAAAGAGCTGCAGCAGCAGCGTCCTTCAGTACTGACATGCTCTCGATGTCGGCAGGGTTGATAGAAGAGATATCACCGTCGAAGGGGATACCGTCAACTACATACAACGGAGTGTTGCTTGCATAGAGTGAACCGATACCGCGGATACGAACGGTAGAGCTTGTACCCGGCTGACCGTTAGAGCTCAATGTCTGAACACCAGCGATAGTACCAGAAAGCGCATTGGTGATGTTAGAAACCTGACGATCCTCCAGCTTCTCTGCGTCAACTACTGAAGCAGAACCGGTGAAGGCAGACTTCTTAACAGTACCGTAGGCAACCACCATCACGTCGTCAAGAGCTACACCGTCTTCAGTCAATGTAACCTTGATGGTCTTGCCACGCAAAATCTTTACTTCCTGAGTAGCCATACCCATGTACGACACGCGAAGTGTAGTAGCTGAAGCAGGCACATCAGCAATCACGAACTTACCTTCAATATCAGTAGCTGTACCCTGATCGGTACCAACAACTAATACTGAGGCGCCAATTACAGGCTCACCGTCAGCTTCCGAGTAAACAACACCCGAAATCTGTGAGGTTTGCGCTGTTGCCAGACCGATACCACTGAGGATAAAGGTCAACAAAAATAGCACTTTTTTCATAAATAATGAATTTAAGTAAATAGTAATTAAATAGTTAAATATTTATTCAAACTTCAAGAGTTTCCTAATACCTATACAAGAGAAAAGAGAGAAAAATCAGCGCAAAGTATTCGCGCTACTTTGCGCGGAGAAATGAACGGCTCGTCCGATAGCCGAATTCCTATAGGATTCTTCCGTTCAAACAACCCATTAGGGGGTATATTTAGCTGTTTATACATATAAATGTGTTTTAGCTTTTTTATCTGCCATCGTCCGCCACGATGCGTAACCACTTGTTAATATGGTTGGTATTGGCGGACACTGCGTACGATTTTCAGTGTCAGCCATAACCCGCAAGAAAAGATACCGAGGATCGCTTTATAGCAAGGTCTTTCTCGACACCTTTTGTCTGTCGTTCTCTGTTTGTTACAAGCAATTTTATTTACTGCTGCGCAAAGGCAAGGTTGCTGTTGCGCAAAGGTAACCTTGCTGTTGGGTAAGGGTAACGTTGCTGTTGCGCAGCGGTAAATAAAAACACACGTCCGTTTCAGAGTGGAAGCATTATGAAATCGCTTTTAGAGATATCTTAACGGCATATAATGACTGCTGATAGGCCG
Source organism: Bacteroidaceae bacterium (assembly GCA_017465905.1). Taxonomy (GTDB): domain Bacteria; phylum Bacteroidota; class Bacteroidia; order Bacteroidales; family Bacteroidaceae; genus UBA1189. The sequence goes on from JAFTVE010000047.1 coordinate 102,580, forward strand.
ATGTGGACAATCGTACGCAATGTCCGCCACTACAATATTCATATACAGAGGATTATCCTCTATTGGCGGACGGTGGCAGATAAATAACCTCCTTTATATATATACGCGTACACGCGCACGCGAGATTACCTCTACTCACCATCATCAGTTCCAATTTTATAAATGTTTTGCATTTAAGAAGACTTGCTGGCTCGGCATAATCCCGCAAGCGGTTTCTGCACTCGCTACGCTGCGTCTTTCAATTCTCAATTGTCAATTATGATGCTCTGGCATCAAGATTCCTGGCTAACTCGGCAATGATTAAGCAAGCTTTCATTGCTCCTCGCAACGCTGCGGAATTGTCAATTAAACTTGTGTTATCCTTGTGCTACCGCTTTCGGCATTTTTTCAACTCCTTGATGATGGTTTGGTTGATGACCTCGCAGTAGTTCATCGTCGTCTTCACGTTCTTGTGCCCGAGCAGCCTCTGCACCGTAGTCACGTTTACCCCCTGCATGAGCAGCAGGGTAGCGTTGGTATGGCGGGCACTGTGGAAGGAGAAGTGCTTGCGTATGCCTGCATGTTGGGCGATGCTCTGCAGGCGCTTGTCGACGGTCGAGTTCGACGGTAGGCGAAAGAAAGCATCTACACCCTCAGCATATTTGTCGAGCAGCGCAAGCGCCTTGCCCTCAAACAGCAGGTCGATGGGCAGGCTGATGCTTGCGCCTGTCTTCTGACTTTCCGTGTTAATCCATGTATGATTGGCTCCACGCTGAATGTTGGCAGCGGTCAGCTGCACAAAATCGGAGTATCGCAACCCCGTGTAGCAGCAGAAGAGGAAGGCATCAAGTGCGTGTCGCAAATGCTGCTGCTTGGGTGGCACAGCGAGCCGCTCAAGTTTTTCCAGTTCAAATGGTGTCAGATGAGTATGAGCGAAAGGCCGATGACTGATGCGCCGTTTATGGAAGGGATTGTCCTCCTCGCTCATCAAGCCCCGCACGATGGCTGCGTTGATATAGATGCGTAGATGGGTAAGGTGTTTGCCCACGGTGTTCGTGTGATACCCACGTGATACCAGCCACGCTTCAAATTTGCTGATGAAACCAGGCGTCAGCTCATCGAAGGCCAGCTCCTCACAGAACTCTTTCAGCAGAAAATAAGTGGTATACCTGTTCTCCCGTGTACTCTCGCGTATACGCCCCTTCTCAATCTCACTGGCCATAAAGGGGAGGAACTGCGGTACGCTACCATTCTTGACCTCCTCTCGCAGTGCACGCAACGAAATGTTGCGTCCGCTTTTCCATAGCGCAATCTCCTTTCCTTCCAGTTCTGTCATGCGCTCGGCTATCATCCAATTCAGTTCTTCGGCGTGAGGATGACAGCAAATCTCGCGCTTCGCATCGTCCCATTGCGTGCTATATATATAAATATGAGTAGACACATACATGCGGCAACGCTCCAGATATGCTTCTATCTGAACGAGTCCCTTGCCGTCTGATCTCAACTGCTTCTTGCGGTTAAATACCGCCCGATACCTAATCTTTTTCATGCTTATTCAATGTTAAATCCCTGTTAATAATATATTTTACAACATAGTTGTAGAAATTCCATCGCAACCCAACCTGTAGCAGAAAGAAACCGATTTACACTTTTGACTCGCAAAAAGGATGCCATTTTCACACCACCGATATCATTAAGACAATTCCTTTCCGAATCTTTGGACGTAACATATTCATCAAAAAGGTTCACCGCGAATTGCTTTTTTACAACTTTTTTACCCTTTTCGATGTTAAAAAGCACTTTTTCGAAGCAAAAATGACGGTTTTTAAGATTTTTTTGCGGTTTTCTCATGGAATTCTATTACTTTTGCAGCTTCACAAGAGAGAATAGACAAATTAAACTATTGTTAAACTTTAAGAGAAAAATTTATGAAAGGTAAATTGATGATGTTATTGGCCTGCCTCTTTATGGGTGCAAGCTTGGTAACTGCTCAAACCTCCAAGGTTACTGGCCTTGTGATTAGTGCCGAGGATGGTGAGCCTGTGATTGGTGCCTCAGTCGCAGTAAAGGGCGTACCCACTTTGGGTGCCGTTACTGACCTTGATGGCAAGTTTGTAATTGAAAACCTTCCAAGTAGCGCGAAGACTTTGATTGTTTCTTATGTGGGTATGACCACACAGGAAGTGACCATTCATCCCTACGTAAAGGTGACCATGCAGTCTGATGACGAGGTATTGGAAGAGGTTGTGATTGCTGTGCCTTACGGTACTGTAAAGAAGGCAAACTTCTCGGGTTCTGCCGCTCAGGTAACTGGTGAGAAGTTGGCTGAGATGCAGGTTGCCAACATTTCTAACGCACTGCAAGGATCTATCGCTGGTGTACAGACTACGTCTTCGTCTGGTACTCCGGGTTCAGGTTCAAGCATCTTGGTACGTGGTATCGGTTCTATCAGCGCCGGTCAGAATCCCCTTATCGTTGTTGACGGTGTACCTTACGAGGGTTCATTGAACTCTATCCCTTCACAGGACATCGAGTCATTGACTGTATTGAAGGATGCTGCTGCCAACTCTATGTATGGTGCTCGTGGTGCCAACGGTGTAGTAATGGTAACAACTAAGAGTGGTGGCAACCGTCGTCCTCGCGTGAACTTCGATGCACGTTACGGTTTCAATACTCGTGGCGTAAAGCCCTACAACTCTGTGACAGATGCAGGTGAGTACTACGAGTTGCTGCACGAGTCTGTAACCAATCAGCTTGCTTCTGAGATGGGTTATATGGCCGCTTCGCAGTATGCCGCCGACAACTTGATTTCTGCTTATGCCAAGTATAACATTTTCAGAGGTGTTGCCAACAATGCTATTATCAATCCTTTGACAGGTAAGCTGACTGCTGAGGCTGCTGCCGCTGATCTCCTCTGGACTGACAATTGGATGAACAACATGCAAGATGGTGTTCACCAAGAGTATAACGTAAGTGTATCGGGTGGTAATGACAGAACTTCTGCTTATATGTCTGCAGGTTATCTGTCTGACGAGGGTATTGCTCCAGGTTCTGGATTCGACCGTATTTCTGTTCGTACAAAGATTGACCAGAAGATTTCTGACCGTATCAAGACTGGCATTAGCTTGTCATACGCTCGCACCAATCGTAATTGGTTTGGTGATGAATCAAACAACTATTCAAATATCTTCATGTCATCTCAGATGATTGCCCCTATCTGTCCTGTATATCTGTACGATGAGAATGGTAACGTCATGATTGACGAGAAAACTGGTAACAAGATGTATGACTACGGTACAGAGCATGGCCGTGGCTATGCAGCACAATCTAACCCCTATGCACAGGCTCAGGACGGTATCAATGATGATGTAACCGACAACATCAGTGCCCGTGGTTATTTCAACTGGGAGATTGTAAAGGATTTGACCGTGTCGGCCAACATGGCATATGACGTGTTCTCACAGAATCAGATTCAGTTCACAACTCCTATTGCTGGTGATGCTGCAGCTGTTAATGGCCGTGGTTACCGTTATGCTACTCATACAGGCGTGTTCAATGTGAATGAATTGATTAACTGGACTCCTACATTCGGCCTCAGTGACTTGAACGTCATGTTGGGTCACGAGTCTAACGAATACGACTATTCGTTGTTCTACGGTCACATGACCAACTTCGTGTCTCCCACCAACCCCGAATTCTCTAACGCTATTAACTATCAGGATATGAGTTCTTACTCATACGGCAAGCAGCGTGAGGGTTACTTCGGCAAGGTTGACTATGACTTCGACGACCGTTACTACTTGACCGCAAGCATTCGTCGCGATGCCTCTTCAATGTTCCATCCCGATGCACGTTGGGGTACCTTCTGGGCTGTTGGCGGTAGCTGGCGTATTTCTAAGGAGTCGTTTATGCGTGGCGCCTCTACTTGGTTGCAGGATGCTAAGGTAAAGGCTTCTTACGGTACACAGGGTAACGACAACCTATTGAACAGTTCTGGTTACGCATTGTACAAGACTTATACTGACCTCTATTCTATCGCACGTGTTGACGGCAGTGCAGCTTTGTCTAAGTACCTTCGTGGAAACAAGGATCTCACATGGGAGAAGTCAAAAAACTTCAATGCTGGTGTCGAAGGTCGTCTATGGAATCGCGTAAACTTTGACGCTAACTTCTTCGTGAAGGAGACTACCGACATGTTGTTCTACAGTCCTCTGCCCGCATCACAGGGTAGTCCCTCAGGCATCTACAAGAATGAGATGGATATGAAGAACGTCGGTTTCGACTTCGAGTTGAGCGCTGACCTCTACCGTGCCGACAACGTATTGGTAACCATGGCTGTTAATGGCCTTACCTATAAGAATGCGTTGACCAAGCTCCCCGACAGCAAGGGCACAGAGGGTTATCAGAATGGATACTACTTCCGAGAGCTCGGCAGTCCCCTCTACAACTGGTCGCTCTACGAATACGTTGGCGTAGATCCTCAGACTGGTCTTCCCCAATACAATGACTACTCTAATATCTACAAGCAGGTACAGGCCGAGGATCCTGCTACTGGCGAACCCCTCTTCAATGAGGATGGTACTCCTGTGATGGTTGACACCGATGAAATTATTGGTGAGAAGGTAACCATAGTTAACTCTACTGAAGGCCTTAATGACCAAGACAAGCGTCACGATGGCAAGTCTTCTATCGCAGACTTCATCGGTGGTGTTTCACTCAGCGCTCAGGTTTATGGCTTCGACGTAGCTGTTCAGACTGCATTCCAGCTCGGTGGTTATGTATACGATGGCACATACGCTTCATTGATGACCTCTGGTGCTAATGGTCAGACATTCCATACCGACATGGCCAACCGTTGGACCACTCCTGGTCAGGTAACTAATGTGCCCCGCCTCCACTACGAAGGTCCTATCGGTACCTATTCAAGCTCTATGAGCGACCGTTGGTTGACCTCTGCCTCTTACTTCTCGCTGAAGAATGTATCGGTTGGTTACACATTGCCCAAGAATCTTACCAAGAAGGCAGGTATTGAGAAAGCACGTTTCTACCTCACTGGCGATAACATTTGGCTGAAGTCGGCTCGCAAGGGTCTTGATCCACGTCAGTATGTTGACGGTTCTACTGGCTATGGCTATTCAGCAATGAGCACATATTCAGTAGGTGCTAGCTTGGTATTCTAATCAATTAACGTAAAAAGATAATAAGAATATGAAATTAAATAAATATTTATCATTAGGCCTTATCGGTATTTCGTTGGGCTTTGCCTCTTGTGCAGATGACTTCTTGACTGCCGAGGACAAGCAATACGTAGACAAGGAGGTTATTACCGAACTTTTGGAGAATGATCCTACATTCATTGACAGTTACGTAAGCGGTATCTGGTCATGGATGTCAACATATGGTACCACATCTACTTCGCACGATGACTTTTCTGTGATGTCTGTGCTTCACGGCTGCGACATGCAGACTGAGGACATGACTATGTATTACTTCTCATGGTTTGGCTACGACTATGGCTTCGAGAACCGCTCACACGACTACCGCCGTACCAATGTGAACTGGACTACTTTCTACACCATGATTAATAAGGCAAACGAGATTATCGACTTTTTCCCCGAAGAGCCCGAAGATCCCGCTTTGCGTGGTGCATTGGGTAATGCTTACGCTGTGCGTGCATACTCATACCTCTATCTGATTCAGTTGTTCCAAGACCCTACTGTGGGTGATGAGAACAACCGCGTATTGGCAACAGACTCACTGGGTGTACCCATTGTGGCTTCGTCTTCTGATGGCTATACTACCGAAGAGGCTGACGAACTCCAGGGCCGCAATACTGTAGCTAAGGTGTTTGAAGTAATCGAAAGCGACATCACTAAGGCTATCGGTCTTTTGGAAGGCTATGCACGTCCGTCAAAGAACTACATTGACAAGTCTGTAGCTCAAGGTATCGCTGCTCGCTATTACCTCTTGAAGCAGGATTGGACAAATGCTGCTGAAATGGCTAAGAATGCTCGCGCTGAGTATCCTATCATGAGCGGTACTGCCGAGACCAACGGTATACGCGACGGTTTCATGGATGTAACCAACAGCGAGTGGATGTGGGGATTTGACCACAGCTCTGAAACTCAGACCACTTACGCCTCATTCTTCTCACACATCTCTAACCTCGCACCCGGTTATTCAGGTATTGAATATACTGGTCGTGGTGTTGATGCACGTCTTTTCAGCAAGATGTCTGTCAATGACTACCGCCGTGCTTATTGGTATCGTGATGGTGAAGGCAACACTCAATCCACTGCCGTAGGTGAGGCTACTGCTACAGCCCACCTGTTGCCTTGGGCAATGCTTAAGTTCGGTTGGAATGGTGATTGGACTATGGACTACCTTTACATGCGTGCAGCTGAAATGGTACTTATCGAGGCTGAAGCATATGCTCAGCAGGGCAATACAGCTCAGGCTGCAACCGTACTTGGCGAGTTGATGGCACAGCGCGATCCCTCATGGTCTCAGGCTAATGCTACTGTTGAGGATGTATACTTGCAGCGTCGTCTCGAACTCATCGGTGAAGGCTTCGGCTATTTCGACTTGAAGCGTCTGAACAAGGGCGTTGACCGCAACTACGAGGGTAGCAACCACATGGCAGGTTATAAGTTCGTAGTTCCCCAAGACAGCGTTTGCTGGACCTACCAGATTCCGCAGAGAGAAATGCAGGAGAACTCACACATCGCTGCAGATCAGCAAAATCCGTAATCATTAATTACTCAATAAAAGAAGAATATGAAAAAGTTAAATATCAAATTCTTATCACTTCTCACTCTCACAGCAGGCCTTCTGGCCAGCTGTGCTGATGAGGTGGTTGTAAAGGATGAGGCAGATAAGAATATCTTCCCCACATCTACTGTTTCTGTTTCTGACATGAAACTGGTAGAGAATGGAAACAAAAGTATTGTAGTTTCTGCTGTTGTCGCCAACAGTGACACACTTAATGTGATGGAGTATGGTTTCGTTTACTCAACTAACGAAGATATGTCGGACCCTGCTGCAGTGAAGGTTGCAGTTAAGGAGGATGGCGTGATGAGCGCAAAGATTTCTATTGCTCCCAGCACTACCTATTATATAGCAGCTTATGCATATGTTCGTGGTGCTGCAGTGCAAAGTGATGCTATTGCTGTAACTACAAACGATCCCGATCCTATCACTGTAGCTTCACTGAATGGCTCAACATATTATGCTACTGGTGTAGCTGATGCATGGGGAGATTCTTGGAACATTGAGACAACATTGGTTGCAGGTGAAGGTGACTCTATTTTCGTATGCAACCTTGATCCCTATTTTGCAACCAATGGATTCGTGGCAGCAAATGGTTACAATGTCCTTGGCGGTGTTCTGGCAGTTTCAGAAGATGGTTCTTCTGCGACTATTACATGCTCTCCTGGACAGGCTGTTGGCTATCAGGATGTCGTGTTCTATGGTTACGATATGGAAACAGGAAACATCCTTGACATCGTTATTGAGATCTATAACTATGGTCAGTCTGCAGCGCTTAAGAACTGGACTGGTACATACTCTGGTGGATGGTGGTCAATGATAAGTCCTTGTGCATTGACACTTAAGTAATTTATCATTACACCTATTATATATTCAGGGCACCGACGCGTCGGTGCCCTGAATTGTTTATTAAGCTTACGAATTCATAATCAGTTCCTAATATACCGTAGCCAGCCACTCGCTGAAGAAGTAGTCGTAGATGCGGTAGGCATCATCCTCTTGAGTTATCAAGTCGCTCTTCAACAAGCCCTTGATGGCCGACTGCACGGAGATGCCGAAGGCTGGGAGCTTTTCTTGATGAAGGCAGATGAAGTGATATGCCGTGCTATACGTCCCTTGGCCTATAAAATCTCCTTCAACTCAAGCAATGAGGTGATGGTGAAGGTGGGCTGGGGATGCTCGGGGTTTAAGTCCTTTTTGCTGATGTTGTAGAAGACCTGGTCGATGCCGACACGCTGGGCGCCCTCGATGTCCACTTCATAGTTGTCGCCTATCATAAGTGACTCTTCTGCTGTGGATTCGGCAACTTGCAGGGCGTGGGTAAAGATGGCGGGGTTGGGCTTGTTAACTCCGATGTCTTCAGAGAGTATCATGCCGTCGAAGTAGTGGGCGATACCGGCACTCTGCATCTTGCGTGACTGCAGTTCGGTGAATCCGTTGGAGAGGATATACATTTTATATTTTGGACGCAGGTATGTCAGTATTTCCTTGGCATGTGGCATTAGGCGACTGCCTAATGGGAGGCGCTTCATGGCTTCGTCCCAGAACTGGGCTCCGATGGCTTCGGGGTCGGGGGCTCCTACGACACGTAGGGGGTGTGAGTAGCGCTCGGCATTGAGATGCTCCTTGGTAATCTTGCCTTCAGCGTACAGTGCCCATAAGCGCAGGTTGTACTCCTCGTATATTTCGTAGTAATGCTCAAAGCTGCGGAACCAACGGTCGTAGTCGAGCAGGTTGTATACGGCAATGTACGCTTCCCGGGAGTTGCCCGAGAAGTCGTACAGCGTATTGTCAAGATCGATGAATAGTGTCTTGTAGTGCTTCACGAGAATCAGCGTACTTGAATGACCATATAGCGCGATACACTCCAGAAAGCCACGGGGTCAAGAATGCTGAGGGTCAGCTGCTTCTCCTCGTCTTTGGTGAACTCGTATGAGCCTGTGGGGTGGGTGGTGAGTAGCTTGGCACGCTTGGAGTAGAGTGGGAACACCTTGTCTTCACGGATGTCAATCTCGGTGAAGTAGTTCTTGTTGAACTCGGTAGAGGTCAGCACCTCTCCCTTGTTCAGGATGTTTTGTTCCTTGAGCTCTTTGGCCGTGCCGTACACATACCATGCGGCATTGAGCTGGGCGGTCTGCTGTTTTATCAGCTTTTCTTGCGATTCAGCAACTTCGTGTAGTGCATTCACGTCGCCTGTGAGCATTATAACAGCACTGTCGAGCTCTGCGATGCGGATGTTCTTCCTTGCCAACTCGTTTTGTAGCGCGGTGATGCTTGCGACCTTGTCGTTAAGCTCTTGTTGCAGGTTTGCGAGGACCTTACGCAGGTTTGCGGTCTCTGTACCGCCTGATTTCAGCTTCTTTTGTAGCTCCTCAATCTGCTTGCGATTGTCGGCCAGCTTCTGCTGTATGAAGAGGATGTCTTCTTTCATGCGCTCGGTATCGGTGATGCCTTCTCCGCCTTGGGATTGGATTGACACACGTCCTTCGGCCTCGTTGATGGCACGGAATCCTTCTTGTATGTCGGCAATGGCTTGCATGGCTTGGTCGAGAGCTGCATTCTTTTCGTTCAATGCAGCGGTGAGCGAATCGTTCTGAGCTGCAAGCTCTTTCTCACGCTTTGCATTCGTGCAACTTGCGAGAGCTGCAATGCAGAGGGTCAAATAAAGAATCTTTTTCATACGTCTTTGCTTTAGTTGTTAGCACAGATTATCTGTACAAAATTAGATATTCTATTTTTATTCGCCAAACAAAAGGGCTGAAAACCGTGGAATAAAGTTTTTTTAGTAAAAAGTCACATATGTAAATTAAAACTTGTATCTTTGCAGCTAACCGTGGAGAAATACTGCATTCGCTGAGTAGAAATATAACGCAAGCTTTATCTCTTCCCACTTGTTTATGACTATCTGATAAGGACATTCGAGACACAATAACTATATTATAACAAATAAAAAAGTACTATGGATTTGTTAAGCCAGATTATTGCGCGTGCCAAGAGTAACAAGCAGCGCATCGTACTCCCCGAAGGAACCGAGGAGCGTACACTGAAAGCCGCCGACCGCCTTCTTGCCGATGAGGTAGCCGACCTGATTATTATCGGTAACTCGGAAGAGATCAAGGGACTTGCAGCCCAGTGGGGACTCACCCATCTGGACAAGGCCACCATCATCGACCCCGAGAATCATCCGAAGAAGGAGGAGTATGCCAACCTGCTCTTCGAGTTGCGTAAGAAGAAGGGCATGACACCCGAGGAGGCTCAGAAGCTGGTGACCAATCCGCTCTATCTGGGTTGCCTTATCATCAAGGCTGGCGATGCCGACGGTCAGCTCGCAGGTGCACAGAACACTACAGGTAACGTATTGCGCCCCGCATTGCAGATTATCAAGACCGCTCCGGGCATCAGCTGCGTGTCAGGTGCTTTCGTGATGATTACCCAGACTCCGCAGTATGGCGAGAATGGCGTGCTCATCATGGGCGACTGTGCCGTGACTCCCGTGCCCGATGCTGCTCAGCTCTCTCAGATTGCCGTATGCTGCGCCGACACTGCTCGCGCCGTAGCTGGCATCGAGGATCCCCGCGTGGCTATGCTGAGCTTCTCTACCAAGGGTTCGGCCAAGCATGAGTGTGTAGACAAGGTGACTGAGGCTCTCCGCCTGGCTAAGGAGCTGGCTCCCGACCTCAAGATCGACGGTGAGCTCCAGGCCGACGCTGCTCTTGTGCCCTCTGTAGGTGCCAGCAAGGCTCCCGGCTCTGAGATTGCCGGCAAGGCCAACGTACTGGTATTCCCCACACTCGAGGTGGGCAACATTGGCTACAAGCTCGTGCAGCGCTTGGGTGGTGCCGAGGCTATCGGCCCCATCCTGCAGGGTATCGCACGCCCCGTGAACGACCTTTCACGCGGCTGCTCTATTGATGACGTATATAACATGGTAGCCATCACAGCTTGCCAGGCACAGGCGGCAAAGTAATTATAATTTACAATTTGACAATTTACTATTTACGATAATAGAAGAGATGAAAATCCTCGTATTAAACTGCGGTAGTTCATCCATCAAGTACAAACTCTTCGAGATGGACACCCAATCGGTACTCGCCCAGGGCGGTATCGAGAAGATCGGCCTTCCTGGCTCATTCCTTAAGTTGACCTTGCCCAATGGCGAGAAGGTAATACTCGAAAAAGACATCCAGGAGCACACCGCTGGTGTGGAGTTTATCCTGCAGACACTCACCGGTGCCGAGTATGGCGCACTGAAGTCGCTCGACGAGCTCGATGCCGTAGGTCACCGTATGGTACACGGTGGCGAGAAGTTCAGCCAGTCGGTACTCCTCAATGAGGAGGTGTTGGCTGCTTTCGAGGCTTGCAACGACCTGGCTCCCCTGCACAATCCCGCCAACCTCAAGGGTGTGGCTGCCATCACCGCACTGCTCCCCGAGATTCCTCAGGTGGGCGTGTTCGACACCGCTTTCCATCAGACCATGCCCGACTATGCCTACATGTATGCCGTTCCCTACGAACTGTACGAGAAGTACGGCGTGCGTCGCTACGGCTTCCACGGTACCTCACACCGCTACGTATCGCAGCGCGTATGTGACTACCTCGGCATCAAGCCCGAAGGCACCAAGATCATCACCTGCCACATCGGCAACGGTGCGTCAATCTCGGCCGTTGTGGATGGCAAGTGTGTAGACACCAGCATGGGTCTCACCCCGCTCGAAGGTCTCATGATGGGTACCCGTAGCGGCGACATCGACGGTGGTGCCGTTACCTTCATCATGGAGAAGGAGGGCTTGGACGCTACAGGTGTATCGAACCTGCTCAACAAGAAGTCGGGCGTTCAGGGCATCTCAGGCGTATCTTCAGACATGCGCGAGATCTGCGCTGCTGTAGACGCAGGCCATCCTCGTGCAACACTCGCACTCAACATGTATGAGTACCGCATCCGCAAGTATATCGGCTCATACGCTGCCGCTATGGGTGGTGTCGACGTTATCCTCTTCACCGGTGGTGTAGGCGAGAACCAGGACAACACACGCGAAGCTGCATGCCGCGGCCTCGAGTTCATGGGCGTAAAGATTGACACGGAGAAGAACAAGACCGTCCGTGGCGAAGAGGCCATCATCTCTACTCCCGACTCTAAGGTTAAGGTAGTAGTCATCCCCACCGACGAGGAGCTGATGATTGCTACTGATACGATGAACCTTCTTTAAGTAAATTCTGAATTCTGAATTCTGAGTATCCTTCCTCGATGCTGTTTTTAGGGTCGCGGAGCTTATTTTAGAATTCATAATTCAGAATTCATAATTCTTGAAACCATGTACGAACAACTACTAAATCTCGACCCCATAAAAATCAATTTCAGCAAGTCCGGTATGGATATGCTGAATATCGCCTTGGCCGTCGTGATGTACGGTGTAGCCCTCGGCATCAAGCCGGGCACCTTTGCCAAGGTGTTCCGCGAGCCCAAGTCTATCCTCGTGGGGCTTATCGGTCAATGGATACTCATTCCCTCGCTCACCTTCCTCCTGATTATCATCTTCCACAAGCATATCACTCCGATGGTGGCTATGGGTATGATTCTGGTGGGCTCTTGTCCGGGAGGCAACGTGTCGAACTTCATCACCTCCATCTCAAGGGGCAACCGCGAGCTCTCGGTATCGATGTCGGCCGTGACCACTACGGCGGCCATCGTCACCACACCGGCCAACTTTGCCATTTGGGGCAGCCTCTACGTGCGCTACCTCAATCGCCACGCGGCCGATGCACTACAGACGCTCACCATACCCATCTGGGATATCTTCGTCACGGTGTTCATCCTGCTCGGCGTGCCCTTGGCATTGGGCGTTCTCACCACACACTATGCCCCGAAGGTAGCCAAGGCGCTCAACAAGCCCTTGCAGTACCTCTCCATTGTGGTGTTCCTCGCTATGGTGCTGATCTCGTTCTGGAACAACTTCGACATCTTCGTCAAGTACCTCAAGTGGATTGTGCTTATCGTAGCCATCCACAACGGACTGATTCTCTTCATGGGCTATTGGCTCGGTGAGCTCTCGGGCCTGCCGCGCCCCGACCGCCGCGCCATCACCATCGAGATGGGCATCCAGAACTCGGGTCTCGGCCTCATCCTCCTGTTCAACCCCAACATCTTCCCGCCCGAACTGCAGAATGGCGGTATGCTCATCATCACCGCATGGTGGGGCATCTGGCACATCATCGCAGGCCTCACCGCCGCAGGCATCTTCCGCCTCCGCGACAGGTATAAGTGGAAAGAGGGTAAAGTTGATTAATTCTGAATTCTGAATTTTGAATTGTGACACTCCTTGTGAGAGAAAACATCGTGTGCTTAATTGTGTCATGAGCGCAAAAAACATCGCGTACTTAATTCAGAATTCAGAATTCAACATTCAGAATTCTTATCGTGCAAGTATACAATAAAAACATCGGATATACGCTTCTGCGCAGCCTTTGGGTAAACCCCATCATCAGCCTGTCGCTGCGTCGCCTTGTCGTGCGAGGCAAGGAAAACCTGCCCAAGGACGGGGCCGTCATCATCGGTAGCAACCACACCAATGCGTTGCTCGACCCCTTGGTGATACTCCGCTCGATGAACCGCGCCACCGTCTTTATGACACGTGCCGACATCTTCCGCCGTCCCCTCCTGCAGAAGGTATTCACCTTCCTCAAGATGCTGCCCATCTACCGCATCCGCGATGGCTATGCCGCCGTGAAGCAAAACGAGGAGATCATACGCAAGTGCGTCGATGTGCTCCGCCACCGCTACCCGCTGGCCCTCTTCCCCGAGGCCACACACCGCCCCAAGCACTCGCTCATGGGCCTGAGCAAAGGCATCTTCCACATCGCCCTCGAGGCCAACAAGCAGTTTGGCCATGAGAAGCCCGTCTACATCGTGCCCACCGGCATAGAGTATGGCCGCTACTTCCGCTACCGCTCCAACGCGGTGGTTACCTATGGCGAGCCCATCAACGTCACCGAGTTTGTGCGCCAGCACGAGGGTGAGGTCACCCCAGCCCGTCTGCTGGCCATGCTGCGCGAGGAGCTGGCCCGTCGCATGAGCGAGCTCATTGCCTTCGTGCCCGACACCGAGGACTACGATGCCCGCTGGGAGCTCACCAAGCTATGTACCGCCCAGTCGGCCCCCCTGTCGCCTGCCGAGCGCCTCACTCTCAACCGTACTGCCATCGCCCACATCGTGGAGAAGACCGACAGCGACCCCGAGGCCGCCCAAGCCCTCTACGCCGATGCCTTGGCATTCAAGAAGGAGCGTCGCCTGCGCCGCATACACCCCTCGTCCACCGGGCATAAGCACCCCCTCATCGCCTCCATCGGCAACACCGTGGCCCTGCTCTGCGCCCTGCCCTACTATCTCTTCTGTGCACTGGTGACCCTCCCCTCATGGGTGACCTCCCACTGCATCGTGAGCAAGCTCAAGGACAAGGCCTTCAGCAACACCGCCCGCTTGGGTGTGAACCTCGCCCTGTGGCCCCTGCTCATCATCATCTGGAGCATCGTGGCCCTGTGCACCCTGCCTCTGGTGCCCGCCCTGCTGGCCATCCTCCTGCTGTTGCCTGCCGTAGCCTTCTTCTACGACTACAACGCCTTCGCCCTCCACACCTGGAGCGACTGGCAATGGACACGGGCCAAGCACCTGCACGCCCGCCTCAAGGAGCTGCTCCGTAGGTGCAAGTGATGCCTTTCGGATACAAACAATAAACTCCCGACTCTCATTCCTGTAAGGTCGGGAGCTTATTTTGCTCCCTTGCGTCGGTTACAATCGCGACATAGCATTTGGCAATTTTCGATGACAGTACGGCCTCCTTCACGCCATGGGGTGATGTGGTCGCCTTCCATAAACTCGAGGTCGAACTCTTTGCCGCATATCGTGCAGCGATGGGCTTGCTGCTCCCATACGGCCAGTTTGATGTCGTCGGGGAAGGCACGCAAATCAAGATAGTGCTCATCGCCAGTCAGCACGTAGGGGATAATGCCCTGCTTGCGCTCCACCTCACTATCGCGTATCAACTCTGATATGCGCTTGCCAAGTGCAGCGGTGTCGAGTGCTTCGCTTCCAAACTTATCATATAGCTCTGCCCAGTCGAGTCCCTTCATTATCTTCTTGAACTTCCTCATATCGAAGTTGGTGATGGCCCAGTTGAGCACGGTTTGGAAATATGTCCATAGGTTATTGGCATTGGGGTCGTGCTGATGCTGTGCCATATAGCCGAGCAGTGTCTGTCGCTTGCCTTGACGTGTCTCGTGGTCGGCCATCCATTGAAGGGCTGTCTTTAGATAGTCCTGACGTATGGGTGTGCCGTTCACCAAATCTTTGCCGAGGCGATAGGCTCCGCAGTTCGATTTGGAGAAATGGCGCTTGGCATCGCTCACGAAGGGACCCGCATAGATAGCATTGTTTATCTCCTGCTCGTTGAGCGGCTTGCCGGCTATATTGATGGTCTTGAACCATTCGAGCTTCTCCGATGCATCGCCCTCGCATACATATACGGTGAGTCGATAGTCGAGGATACGGCGTTGCACATCTTCGGGTTGGTTGAAGAAGTTCTTGAAGTCATACGAATACTTGCCTGCCACGTATTCACATAGTGAAAGCGTACGTTGCTGCCCATCCATTACTTCGTAGGGGCATTCGGCATCATCGCTTCGGCGTACCCAATACATCACGTTCAAGGGGTATCCACGCAGTACGGTGGTGATAACGGCTTGCTGCTCCTTCTCGCTATAGATAAACTCGCGTTGATAAGGCGGACGAATGTCGAGCAATCCATCATAGCCTCTTACGCCCTGTTCGTCGTTGTTCATATAGCCACGGGTAATCTCGCCCACGGTCACTTCTATTTGCTTAATCGTCATCATAGCTTTCTTGGATGTTTGTTGCGGATTAAAATTCGTGCATATTGACGTTCTCCTTTGACTACTCCACAACCGCCTCTATCTTGCGGGTGTGGAACATAATTTAGACTCTCCAATATTTCTTTCGGTGCAGATGCTCTTGTATTACCACAGGCTTGCCATATTATTTCAAACTGCTCCGGGTTATATTTATCTAAGAATGTAATAGGAACTCCCATTAGTTCAGTGTAGTTGAAAGGAATATCAGCTGTTTTTCCTACATTAATAGCATTATAATTATCATAGCTTGGATATTCTTCAGGTGAATAATGACAAACTAAATCAAGTTCCTCGTGCCGTTTATAATGATCAAGGTTGGTGAACCATCTAATTCCCTTTACACGTATATATCGCTTCCCATCGTCATCTAGCCCACATCCTGCGGCATTCATCGGATAATCATCTGGAACATTAAATTTGCGGTCGCCGCTTGTAATGCTCGGTCCTAACCATACTTTATTATCTTTAATCAGTGGAAACACCTCTTTGTATGTAATAGCATTGACATTACCGATAATCAAAAATTTCTTCTCGTAGTCCATCAACTGCGCAACATACTCCCTAAATAAAGAGAATGGAGGATTGGTGACCACAATGTCTGCTTGCTTCAACAATTCTATGCACTCAGGGTCACGGAAGTCACCCGTCTTTAAGGTAGTGATTACGTTCTTCTCATTCTGCAATAGGTAGCGCACATCCGATAGGTCTACTGCGCCATCGCCATTCATATCGCGCACCTCAGTAATCTCTACCTTATAGGCAATCTTCTTGGGTTCGTCGGTAAAGTCGCCAAAGTCTATCATCAGTTCGTTTCCCTGCACGGGCGAACCATTATAGCAAGTGCAGATGAGCTTTTTCAACCCCAGCTGATTGAAGCGAAGCGCAAAGTATTTGAAGAAATTGCTTTCGTAGGGGTCGTCACAATTGCAGAGCACCACCTTGTCGCGGAAGTGTGGCCAGTAGTGTTGTAGTTCACGCTCAATGTCGGTTAACTGCGTATAGAATTCATCTTTACGCGCCAGTCGTGCAGCTGTTAGGTTTTCATTTGGCATAATGATCGATAGTCGTTATCGCACCCAACTATCAATCACGCCATGACGCAATAGGGGCATAAAGAGAGCGTGATGCTCCTTATTGCGTATAGCAAGAGGCGGCGTCGGATGGAGCCTCTGTCAATCATAAGAATGCATCACGCTGAACGTGATTGCATTGCTAAAATTGATTGAACAGAAGCAAACCCATACGGTTCGCCTGTCACATATTATTTCGTGCTTGTTATACCTTTTTAGAGTTTCCGACGCTCTTGGCTATACGCGAAATAATAGCGAATGCTTAAATTTTCCAATATGTCTTGTAGTCCACTTCGCCAACCTTTGGGAAGGGTGAAGGGGACAACGATGCGAAGGTACTACATTTTTCTGAGATTTGAGGTATGGATACCGCTTTTTCTCTCGGCAAGTCTTGTGGTTATAAAATATTACCTATGTTTGCATAAATAACCTACTATCATGGAAAAGTACAAGTGCAGCAAGCGCGATATGAGGAGACATTGCAAACCATCCGCGCCATCGGTCAGGAGCTGATGGCTGTATGACGGAAGAGCGATTACTGGTTTAGCACATTCAGGCTTAAATCCCTACCCTCAATGCGAGAGTAGGGATTGTTATTTATGAAATGCGCAACATTTACGCAAAAGTTTACGCAAAAGTTGCACTTGTAACTATTATGTAAATCAGTGCGTAATGCACCAACTTGCGCAAATCTTTGTTTGGCTACTGTTTTTTGTTTATGGTTATGATGGATGAAACTCACAACTCATAACTCCTCTCTCCCGAAGTTTCCCCTCGTGGGACGGTAGTAGCCCCTGTCATGATGCACATGCTTCGATTTCTTGATTTTCATAGGCGATAGGGATTTTTCTAAGGTTTCAATTAATTTTCTATCTGCAGGCAGAATACTTTCTACTTGCAGATAGAATAGTTTCTATTTGCAATTAGAAACATTTCTATTCGCGAATAGAAACATTTTTCTCTTTGCCCAACAAAGATGATCTTTTGTTCCATTTTTTTTTGCAAGCTAATCTTGTTTAATAATCTGCAAGCGTACGGTCTGTTATCACCTGCGCACGCTCTGCGGCAAAGGCTACATCGAGCGCATCCGTCAAGGTGTATATCGCAAGGTGGTGAAGCGTGTGAACAGAAAAAACAGACCTGCAGCATAGATTTGCGCAAATTGTTGCGTTATACGCTGAAAATCATCGGAGTTGCAAGTGCAACTTTTGCGTAAACTTTTGCGTAAATACTTGCGTAAATGATGCGAGTACAATAGGGTATAGGCGATAGTAAACAGAGAACTCCCTCTCGGATGGCCTGAGAAGGAGTTCTTTTCTTTATGATTTGTATCTCTCCGAGTTTAGAAGAGGTAGTTGAAGCCGATGTTGTTCCATAGCTTCTGGCCATCGCGACCATCGAGGGCGCGGGCCATCTCGAAGGAGATGACGAAGTTGCGGTTCATCACTATCTTCACACCGCATCCTGCGGTGGCGTGGAGCTTCTCTTCGTTGCCCGAGTAGAAGGGGTTGAGTGGGTTGAGCTCACCGCCTGCAGCCTTGTACGCTGCCTTCTGCTCTTCGAGGCGGTAGGGCTGGATGACCTGACCCATGTCGAAGAAGGGGTTGAGGGCGATGTGCCAGTTCTGGTTGATGAAGCGGAAGTTGACGATGCGCCAGCGGAACTCGGTGTTGAGCCATGCTATGCCGTTGCCCACTACGCCGTTGCGGTTGATGCCGCGCACGGAGGCGTTGCCGCCCAAGCCCTCGGTGTAGACCTTGCGGAAGAAGAGGGTGTTGAGGTTGTTGATGAAGTAGTAGGGTATCTCGCCGGCGAGCTTGGTCTGTATGCCCAGGCGGTAGGCGAAGGTGAGGCGGTCTTTCCATACGGGTACGTAGTGGCTGCCCACGAAGGTGAAGCCGAGGTTGCTGTAGCCTGCGCGGTCGATGATGTCGGGGGCGCCCACGAGGGTGGCTTCGATGTTGACACCGCGGGTGGGGTCGCTATCGTGGTCGCGGGTGTCGTAGACGAGGCCTGCCTTGAGTTGGAGCACGTTGCCGCCGTGGGCTTCGTTGTCGCGGATGAGGCCTGCGGTGCGGTAGAGGTCGTAGAGCGATACTTGGTCCTTGTACTTGTCCATGGTGACATCGCTCGTCACTATATTATAGTATCCTATACCGGCAGCCCAGTGGAGGTTGCCCGTGATGCGGCGTTGCAGGCTGGTGACAAAGCGGAACTGATTGCGGCGCATCCAGTAGAATGCCGACTTCTCTCCATCGGCCACGCCAAAGTCCGTACCGAAGTAGGGCGATGCGTAGCCGTTGAAGCCGTAGAAGTCGAACTTCTTGGCGTTGAAGTAGGTGCAGTCGAA
Source organism: Bacteroidaceae bacterium (assembly GCA_017465905.1). GTDB lineage: Bacteria > Bacteroidota > Bacteroidia > Bacteroidales > Bacteroidaceae > UBA1189. The sequence continues at coordinate 121,669 of JAFTVE010000047.1, forward strand.
GAAGAGCTTGCCGTCGGGGATGAGGGTCTTGAAATCGCCGTAGCAGCGGAGGAGAGATGAGCCGCCCGTGTAGGTGGAGGCCTCGAGGTTCACCTTGTAGTTGTAGGAGGGGTAGTTGGTGCCGTCGCCGTAGTTGAAGATGTCGACACAGGCGCCGTACTGGAAGCCGAGGTCGCTGTCCCAGCCCACTACGGGCAGGGGACCGAAGTTCCAACCCTTCTTGATAATCTCTTTACTGTCGTTCTCTTGTGCTGTGAGGCCGAGTGTGGCGGCGCCAATCAGCAGGATGGATAAGATGCGTTTCATAGGTTATGCGTTTTTTAGTTATGAGTCGTGAGTTGTGAGTCGTGAGTCAACTCTTCCCTCTTTTCTCTTCTCTTAAAAAGTTGTCTCTCCTTCGATGAAGTTCTCCATCCGCAGTTGCTCGCCGTCGAACACGGCATAGGTGCAGAGGTCGGTCCACTCGCCGAGGATGAGCAGGCGTGTGTCGCGCGAGAGCATCAGGTCGAGCTCTATGTGGCGGTGGCCGTAGATGAAGAAGTTGATGTCGGGGTGCTGCTTCAGGTATTCCTTGGAGTAGAGGATGAGGGGTTCGTTTTGCTCGCCCATGTAGCGGGGCGCTCCCTCGCGCTCGTGCTTGAGGCGGCTGTGCTTGGCCCATTCAAGGCCGAAGTGTACGCTCCAGCGGGGATGTATGCCGGCAAAGAGCCATTGCAGTATGGGGTTGTGAAACATGCCGCGCAGGAAACGGAACTTACGGTCGGGATCTCCCAGCCCGTCGCCGTGGGCGAGATAGAAGAGCTTGCCGCCAATATCCACCGTCATGGGCTCGTAGTGCATGATTGCACCGCACTCTTCGGTGAGGTAATTCTTGCACCAGATGTCGTGGTTGCCGATGAAGAAGTGTACCTCTACGCCACGGTCGGTGAGCTCGCTCACCTTGCCGAGGAAGCGCGTGTAGCCCTTGGGCACCACGTTGCGGTATTCAAACCAGAAGTCAAACATGTCGCCCAGCATATACACTGCTGTGGCTTTCTCCTTTATCTTGTCGAGAAAGTTTACCAGCCGCCTCTCGCGGGTACGCATCGAGGTGAGTGCGCGGCTGCCCAGATGTGCGTCGGAGATGAAGTAAACCATGATTGTTAATTCTGAATGCTGAATTCTCAATTATGAATTGCGTAGCCTATAGCGAGGGCTTATAGCGGCCTGGGCGCTTTGTTTTTTAGAATTCATAATTCAAAATTCAGAATTGTGCTTTTACATAAATCCCAACTCTAATTTTGCCTCCTCGCTCATCATATCCTTGTCCCACTCGGGCTCGAATACGAGGTTGATGGTTGCCGATGTGATGCCCGTGATGCCCTCTACGCGCATGCGTACATCTTCCATTATGAAGTCCGCCGCAGGGCAGTTGGGGGCGGTGAGTGTCATGTCTACCTCGGCACGTCCGTCGTCCATCAGTTCGATACGGTAGATTAGTCCCAGGTCATATATGTTGACAGGGATCTCAGGGTCGTACACTGTTTTCAGTGCTTCGATGATGCGTTCTTGCAACGCCAATTTTTCATTTTCGTTCATCATATTGGGACAAAGGTACGAATAAGCGAGCGAAATACAAAGTTTACTTTGTAATTTTTCAGCGAGCGCGAGTACCTTCTTGGTTTTCATAAAGGTACGAATAAGCGAGCGAAATACAAAGTTTACTTTGTAATTTTTCAGCGAGCACGAGTACCTTCTTGGTAAGGCATAATGCGAATCTGGTCGCTAATGTTGCCGTATTCACAAAGAAACTGCATTATCTATAAGATTTTTGTTGCAAAATCCGTCAAAACGTCGCGTATATGAGGAAAAAACTGTAATTTTGCCGCTTCAAGATGGAATATTGATAACAATAGGAAACGATTATAGGTATGGATTTTAAGATTGCTGTGTTGGCCGGTGACGGTATCGGCCCCGAAATATCCGCCGTGGGTGTGGATGTAATGACCGCCGTATGTGAGAAGTTTGGACATAAAGTAAGCTACAAATATGCCTTGTGTGGCGCTCACGCCATCGATGAGGTGGGCGACCCCTTCCCCGAAGAGACCTTCCAGGTGTGCGAGGAGGCCGATGCCGTGCTCTTCTCTGCCGTGGGTGACCCCAAGTTTGACAACGACCCCACCGCCAAGGTGCGTCCCGAGCAGGGCTTGCTGGCTATGCGCAAGAAGTTGGGCCTCTTTGCCAACATCCGCCCCGTGCAGACCTTCAAGTGCTTGGTGCACAAGTCGCCCCTGCGTGCCGAGTTGGTGGAGAATGCCGACTTCATCTGCATTCGTGAGCTTACCGGCGGTATGTACTTCGGCGAGAAGTATCAGGACAATGACAAGGCGTATGACACCAACTACTACACCCGTCCCGAGATTGAGCGTATCCTTCGCGTAGGTTTCGAGTATGCCATGAAGCGTAACAAGCACCTCACCGTGGTGGACAAGGCCAATGTGCTGGCATCGTCACGCCTGTGGCGCCAGATTGCGCAGGAGATGGCTCCGCAGTACCCCGAGGTGAACACCGACTATATGTATGTGGACAATGCTGCCATGCGCATGATTCAGGAGCCCACCTTCTTCGACGTGATGGTGACCGAGAATACCTTTGGCGATATCCTCACCGATGAGGGTTCGGTCATCAGCGGCTCTATGGGTCTGCTCCCCTCGGCCTCTACGGGCGAGAGCACACCGGTATTCGAACCCATTCATGGCTCATGGCCCCAGGCAAAGGGCCTGAACATTGCCAACCCCTTGGCGCAGGTGCTCTCTGTAGCTATGCTCTTCGAGTACTTTGGCCTCAAGGAGGAGGGCGCTCTGGTGCGCAAGGCCGTAGATGCTTCGCTCGATGCTAATGTGCGTACTCCTGAGATTCAGGTCGAGGGCGGTGCCAAGTATGGTACGAAAGAGGTAGGCGAGTGGCTCGTCGATTATATCCGTAAAGCGTGATAAATAATCTTAATAAATGAGGTGCATCGGGCCGAATGGCTTGATGCACTTTTTTTATTCGGCCGATTTGTGTATCTTCGCACCATGAAAAGATGGATTCTTGTAGCCGTGATATTGCCGCTAACGATGCTGGCATGGGCTCAGTCGCAGGGCGAGTGGGCAAGCCGTGCCTATGCCTATATGGAGCAGGACAGCTTGGCGCAGGCCGAGGAGTGCTTCCGACATGCCGTGGAGGCCGCCCCCGCCAGCAAGCAGAATGTGATGCTGCTCACCAATCTGGGCACCGTGCAGCGCCGTCGGGGCAAGGTGCACGAGGCCATCGACTCGTATACCAAGGCATTGGGTTACTCTCCCCTCGATGTCTCTGTCCTCATGAATCGTGCCTTGGCCTACATGACCTTGGGCAACGACGACAAGGCATATACCGACCTCTGCAACGTGCTCGATAAGCGTACCGACCATGCCGAAGCACTCTACTACCGCGCCTTCATCTACACGGGTCGCCGCGAGTATACTGCTGCCCGAGCCGACTACAAGCGTCTGCTGGCCCTGCAACCCGATCATGAGAACGGACTCCTCGGACTTGCCTTGCTCGACCAGCGTGAGGGACGCTTGCAAGCTGCCGAACTACAGCTGACGGCTCTTGTGGAGCGCCACCCCGACAATGCCACCTACCTGCAGGCAAGGGCCAACGTGCTCATTGAGCGTCACCTCTACGACCTTGCCTTGATTGACCTTGAGGGTGCCATTGCCCTGCAGCCTACCGATGCCTACCTCTATGTAGCCCGTGCCGAGCTCTATCTGAAGATGAAGCGCCGCACAGCAGCCAAGGCCGACCTCGACAGGGCCGTGGCGTTGGGCCTGCCCCGCATCTCGCTCGGCGAGCTATACAAGCAGTGCGAGTAGGGCAGGGGATTTGGCGTTTTGCACTTTTATTTATATATTCGCAGTCGATTAGAACCTGTTTTTATGAATAGATATGAATTTGAGGCCATCAAGGCCGAGCTTGCCCGCAACATTCTCAACTCCGACGATGAAGCTCTGATAGAGCACTTGCGCCACTGCTATGCCGAGTCGCAGGGACAAAGTGCCCCCTGCCGCTATACGCTGAACGAGGTGAAAGCCCGTCTTCGCAGTACCGAGGCCGATGCCATTGCTGGGCGTGGATTGAGTGAAGCTGAGGTAGATAGACTAATGGAGGCGATGATATGAAACTGAAGTGGCATCCTGAGGCTATCGAAGATGTTCGGAAGATAGTCGACTATGTAAAGGAAAATTTCACGGCCGACGTAGCCTTGAGAGTGAAGGACAAGATTAACAGTTCGGCCAAACTGCTCAAACTTCATCCCTTCCTTGGCCCCATCGAGCCGCTCCTCGAAGGCTGCACCACGCTTGAATACCGTTCATTGGTTGCAGACACTTACACGAAAATCATATACACCGTGCATGCCGACTACATCTACATCCATCTGCTATGGGATGTGAGGCAGGACGAGGAGCGTATGAGCAAGGTCGCTACAGACCGCTACGCCCTTTTTGAGCATCACAATCGCTACTCCGTCAATGAACCTGCCGTGCCTTATGGCAGTGCTGAGGAGGGATAGAAGTTAATTTATGCATATATTGAGGAGGGTGTACCGAAATACATATATACTATCATTTTGTCATTTCGACAGAGCGCAGCGACGAGAAATCTCATTGCAATACCGAGATCCCTCACCCATGGTTTCGGGATGACACAATAGCTTGGTAGTTGACTTGTGTTTTGATACACCCTCCTTCCCATTACACAACCTTTTGGGCTATGAAGAATACATAGCCGTAATGTGCTTTGTATTTGCTGTATAGCTCAGCTTCGTGGCGTTGGTTGGCCACGAGGTTGGCGGCAACTTCATTGTTGGGATATTTGTTCAGAAACATCTCCTGTGCTTGCCGTTGCGGAATGTAGTAATTGGTAATCCAGCAATCATCAGGTAAGACAAATGCTGCTACAGGTCGATAGCCACAGCGCTGAATCTGTGCTACCTTGTTGCTGATGGTGCCGATTTCTGCATAAGCATCTTGCCAAAACTGCTCAATCTCGTCGGGGCGTTCGTCTGTGAGCCACACCACCTCGCTGATAGCTACGTATCCTCCAGGTTTGATGTACTTGTGCCATTCGCGCAAACCGTGCTCAAAACCGATGTTGTAGATGGCCCCTTCTGACCAGATGACGTCGAAACTCTCCTTCTCAAAGGGCAAAGCATCCATTGAGCCTACGATGGGATGTATCTTGTTGGCAACTCCCTCCTTGGCGGCTCTGTGGGTGAGCTTGTCTAGGAAGTCGGGGAAGAGGTCTAGTGCAGTAACCTCTGCATCGGTTACTTTGGCAAGAAGGATGGCCGAGGAGCCTGTGCCGCATCCCAAGTCGGCAATCCGGGCTTTTGGTTTCAATGGATCTATGAAACTGAGTGCCTGCAGTGTGGAGGCATCGCTTCCAGGTCCTTGACGGTCGATACTGGAGAAATATTCGCAGATGAGTGAGTAGTCAAACTCGTGAATTGAATGATTGTTTTCGTTATTATTCATATTTGTTTTTGTTGATATTGTGATACATAAACTTATAAGGGCAGCAAGATTGCTGTCCTATAGTACAGAGTCTTTCCAGCCGATGGAGGCGGTGCCTCCCACCGACTGTCATGCTACAATATCCGAAAACATATTAGTCATCCGATGCAAAGATACGCATAAGCGAGCGAAATAATATCAAGCTTGCTTGATTTTTTTTGCAGCGAGCGGTAGTGTCTTCTTGATTTATCATAAAGATACGCACAATCGAGCGAAAAGCCAAGTTTACTTGGACTTTTTGCAGCGCCGACGCGAAAAGCGCAGTGTATAGAATTTTTATTTTTGGCCTGGCAGAGTGCAGAGCTACATGGATTTTTGTACACCGGCTTGGCGCGAAGCCTGTACGATTTTACACTCCGAACAACTTCAATGCACTCTGCCAGGCCAAAAATGAAAATTCCTATATATAGGGTTTTCGAGCTTCTGACGTTTCGGATTTCGCCCCTGAGGATGCTGGGACGTGTTGAATTTCAGAGAATAACGGTTTCCTTTTTCAATTTCCAATTCTCAATTTTCAATATTCTTGCCAAGGGGTTGCCAAGGGGGGGTGGCAGAAAACTCGCAGATAGTACTAAGCACTATTTTGTTCGTACTAAGCACAAAATATTTTATACTTTATAGAAAATCTATTTACATGCATGCGTCGCTTGCGGTACATGTATGTACCGAACTTGGTACAACTGCACAAATCTTGCAACGCACCTGCAGAAAAAGTGCTATGCGCCTACAGAAAATATTTGTTAGGCTTACGAGACAAACGCATAGCCCTTTTTCAGAGAAGGTAAATGCGTTTCTTTACATTAGTACGCTTGCTTCAAATCAGAGCTGTCCGTTAGTTTTATTGGATGGCTCCGATTTTTTTAACGGACGGCTCTGTCGGATTTATTGCAAGGCTCTGATTTTCTGAACATATGAACACTCTTTGCGTTCTAAAACCTAGGATTGATTGACAGAAGAGCGCCTTGTTCCTATCTTGAGTTGACGGTTTATTCACTTCTTGTTCATAAGATGCTTCTTGCTTTTATAGTAGGCATCTTAAGGTGCCCTCTGTATTTCTTCTGCAGTGAGCGGTATGTTGTAGTCGATGCGCCGACATTCGATGTGAGTTAGGAAGCCGTCATTGTCGGTGACGTAGCCATTGAATGATTTTATCAATCCATCAGTTTTGGAGAAAGCCAGTTCGTAGTAGTATTGGTATTTATATGCGTGGTGCATAAGGCGTAGAGTCACCTCGTCGCCTTCTTCTTTGAGACTGAGCCTGTCTTTGTCATTCTCAATTCTTTCCATCAACATGTCCAAGGTCAATGATTGATGCTGGTTGGGTTTGGTTGCAGGAAGGGCATATTCCAGTTTGCCGTCGCTCCATATTTTTGTGCTGTCGGGCGTGTAGAGAAATACGGTTGCGTGGTCGTATTTAGACTCGTATGTCTCCGTGCGGGTGATGTCGCCACGGTCGGTGCGTAGTATGTAATAGGTGACCTCGCCATGCACATCTGTTGTCTTGTCGCTCGACTCTGGAGTGAAGGAAAGTTCCATACGGCAGCTACGCACGTCGCGCAATTTCTCTCGGGCTTTGTCGATGACTAGTTGAGGGGTCATAGCAGCGTATGCTTTGCCGGGTGTCAGCACCTTGATGCCGACAAAGATGCCTATTAGCAGCACGGCAACCATTCCGGCTGTGCGGATATAGCGCCAGGGGTTGATGCGGCGCGGTGCTTGGGGGGCGCGGAACGAGGCTTTGCACTCGGGGCTATGCCGCGGTGTGAGGAGGTCGACGACTCTCTCTTCGCTCATGCAGGTCTTTTTCTCTTCTTTCATAGCAGTATATATAATAGGTGGTTAGTCAAGGTGGTGTTTGTGCAGTCCGTCGCGTAGCTTGTCGATTCCGTAGCGGTAGCGTGCTTTTACGGTGGGCAGGGGCGCGTCGAGGATGGCAGCAATGTCGGCAAAGGTGCGACCTCCGTGGATATGGAGGCGTATCACTTCGCTCTGCTCCGTGGGGATTTCTGATAACAGGCGATTGATGAGGCGAAACTCCTGCTCGAAACTTTCTGGGATGAACTCCTCCAGTTGTAGCTGCTCCAGATTCTCTACGCTAACCTCTGGCCTCTTTTGTCTTTCGCGGAGTAGCATACCGCATTGGTTGGCCAGTGTGCGGTAGAGGTAATTGCGCATATTGTCTACTTTGGCCAAGAGGTGGGATTTGCTGCAGAGCCTCAAGAACATCTCTTGCAGTATATCATCGGCTTCGTCGGCATCGCCAATCTTGTAGCAGGCATAGCGGTGGAGGTGATGCTTCTCTTCCTCCATCAGGCAGGCCAGCTGCTCCATGTATTTTCTTTTCTTATTCATTCTTCAAAGTGTCGTTCTACCTTAATGATGCAAAGTTGGATAAAAAGATGTATTTTTACAAACTTTTTTTGAATAGTAATGTGTGCATCATCCCTCAAACATAGCCCCTACGACGAAAACATGGGCAAAAGTTTGTGTAATAGCGGATTTTTAGCGAATTTTGCCGTTTGAAAATCGCATCGACGGCGATGCTCCGCGTAAACAAACTACTAAATATATAGATTAATGAAAAGACAATTGACAATGTTAGCTATGGCAACAGCACTATGCGTATCTTGCAACAATGGCAAGCAGGCCGAAGCTGAGGCGAAATTTGACTACACCAACGAATCATTTGCCGATATCCAGATGCTTCGTTACGAGGTGAAGGGATTCGACGAACTGACCCTCGACCAGAAGAAACTCGTGTATTACCTCCAAGAGGCTGCCCTGCAGGGACGCGACATCCTGTTCGACCAGAACGGACGCCACAACCTCGTCATCCGCAAGATGCTGGAGACAGTATATACCGACTATCAGGGTGATAAGACAACTGAGGATTGGAAAAACTTCGTGACCTATGTGAAGCGTGTATGGTTTTCCAACGGCATACATCACCACTATAGCGCCGACAAATTTGTGCCGGGCTTCTCACCCGAATTCTTCAAGCAGGCCCTGCTCGCAGTGGATGCAGCCAAGCTGCCCTTGGCTGAGGGACAAACCGTAGAGGCCCTCTGCGATGAGGTGTTCCCCGCTATCTTTGACCCCGCAGTGATGGCCAAGCGTGTAAACCAGGCCGATGGTGAGGACCTCGTGCTGACCTCGGCAAGCTACTACTACGACGGTGTGACTCAGGCCGAGGCCGAGGCCTTCTACAACAACCTGAAGGACCCCAAGGACGAGACGCCCGTGATGTATGGCATGAACAGCCGCCTCGTGAAGGAGAACGGCAAGGTGGTGGAGAAGGTATGGCACACCGAGGGACTCTATGGCGAGGCTCTCTCGAAGGTGGTATACTGGCTGGAAAAGGCCCTCACCGTGGCTGAGAACGACGAGCAGAAGGCAGTCATCGAGAAACTCATCAAGTATTACCGCTCGGGCAGCCTGGAGGACTTTGACGACTACTGCATCGCTTGGGTGGGCGACCTCGACTCACGCATCGATTTTGTCAACGGTTTCACCGAGAGCTATGGCGACCCGCTCGGCATGAAGGCTTCGTGGGAGTCAATCGTCAACTTCAAGGATCTGGAGGCTACCAAGCGCACCGAGACCATCAGCAGCAATGCGCAGTGGTTTGAGGACAACTCACCCGTAGACAGCCGCTTCAAGAAGGAGAAGGTGAAGGGCGTGACCGCTAAGGTTATCACCGCAGCCATCCTCGCCGGTGACCTCTATCCCTCGACAGCTATCGGTATCAACCTACCCAACTCAAACTGGATACGCAGCGCACACGGCTCCAAGTCGGTGACCATCGGTAACCTCACCGAGGCATACAACATGGCAGCACTGGGCAACGGTTTCAATGAAGAATTTGTATACAGCGACGTGGAGCGCAAGCTGCTCGAAGAGTACGACGCTCTCACCGGCGACCTCCATACCGACCTGCACGAGTGCTTGGGCCACGGCTCGGGCAAACTGCTCCCCGGTGTAGACCCCGACGCGCTGAAGGCTCACGGCTCGACCATCGAGGAGACCCGTGCCGACCTCTTCGGACTCTACTACCTGGGCGACCCCAAGATGGTGGAACTGGGACTGCTCCCCAATGCCGAGGCATACAAGGCTGAGTACTACGGACAGATGATGAACGGACTGATGACACAGCTCGTGCGCATCGAGCCGGGTGCTACCGTGGAGGAGGCCCACATGCGTAACCGCCAGCTCATCGCCCGCTGGGCCTATGAGCACGGCAAGGCCGACAACGTAATCGAACTGGTGAAGCGCGATGGCAAGACCTTCGTGAAGATCAATGACTATGAAAAGCTGCGCGGCCTCTTTGGCGAGCTGCTTGCCGAGATTCAGCGCATCAAGTCGGAGGGTGACTACGAGGCTGGCCGTCAGCTCGTGGAGCAGTATGCCGTACAGGTAGACCAAGAGCTGCACAAGGAGATCCTTGCCCGCTACGAGGCACTGAACCTCGCTCCCTACAAGGGCTTCATCAACCCCGTATACACAGCCGTGACCGATGCTGAAGGCAACATCACCGACGTTACCATCTCATATGACGAGAGCTACGACGACCAGATGCTGCGCTACAGCCGCGACTATGCTACGTTGCCGTACCGTAATTAATTAGAAAAAACAAGTGAAATCTTTGTCATCCTGAGTGAAGCGAACCTTTAGGTCGACGCCCGAGGCGTCAGCCTTGCTGTAAAACCGAAGGGGCTGAAGTCAAGGATCTCGCAATGTACTGCGCGGGATTCTTCGTTTCACTCAGAATGACAAGGTTGTCCTTCCCCTATTGATATGGAGATTAACGAAGTCATCCGCGAAATAAAGTCCAAGTTCCGTCTCTTCATGAACGGCGTCATCTCGCAGAGCTTGCGAGAGAAGGGTTTGCAGTACCGTCTCATCTTCGGCATAGAGTTGCCGCGTATCAAGGAGATAGCAGCCCAGTATGAACCCAACCACGAGCTGGCGCAAGCCCTGTGGAAGGAGGATATCCGTGAGTGCAAGATACTCGCTGCCTACCTGCAGCCAGTAGAGAGCTTCTATCCCGAGATTGCCGACATCTGGATGGAGCAGATTCACAATACCGAGTTGGCCGACTACGTCTGCATGGCTCTCTTTCGCCGCTTGCCCTATGCCTCGCAGAAGGCCTTCCAGTGGATGGCCTCGGAGAACCGCATGGAGGTGTACATGGGTTTTCGGCTGATGTCGCATCTGTTTGCCCTGCTGGGCGCTACGATGAATGAGCGTAGCCGTGATGAGTTTATCGATCAAGCAACAGCAGCCATGCGCTCCGATGACCTGATTGTCAAGCAAGCTGCTCTTTCGGCCTTGGAACGCTATGCCTCTTGCGGTGAGGGACAAAGCGCTGAGGTGCAGCACTTGTTGGACGCAGGTGCTTGATACATACTAAATCTCAATAAAATGCAATAAAATATTGGCGTATATTGCATTTTCCCAATAAATTTATTTATCTTTGCTTGCTACTTTACGTGTGATATGGACAATAGCATCAAAGAAACCGTTCGTGGGACCTTTGAGCAGTATTTGCAGAACAAAGGTTTGCGCAAGACGCAGGAGCGTTTTGCCATCCTCGATGCTATCTATTCCATAGAAGGGCACTTCACTATGGAGGAATTGGCCGACATTATGGCAGCCAACAAATTTCACGTAAGTCGAGCTACCCTGTATAATACAATGGAACTGCTCACCGATGCTCGTCTGGTTGTCCGTCATAAATTCGACAACAGCTCACAGTACGAGAAATCATACAATATGAGTACTCACTTCCATCGTATATGTATGGCGTGTGGCACAGTGGCCGAGGTTCATGACGATAAGTTGCGCGAGGTGATAGAGAATACGCACAGCCGTGGATTTACCATAGCGCACACCTCTTTATATATATATGGCGTGTGCTCGAAATGTGCAGCAGCACGCCGTCGTAGAGAAAAGAAATTGAAAGAACAGAAAAAAAATACTAGTAAATCATGAAAGTAGATGTATTGTTAGGTCTCCAATGGGGCGATGAGGGAAAAGGAAAAGTAGTAGACGTACTGACTCCGCGTTATGACGTGGTGGCACGCTTTCAGGGCGGTCCGAATGCAGGTCATACACTCGAGTTTGAGGGTCAGAAGTATGTGCTCCGTTCCATCCCATCGGGTATCTTCCAGGGCGACAAGGTAAACATTATAGGCAATGGCGTGGTGCTCGACCCCGCATTGTTCAAGGCTGAGGCCGAGGCCCTTGAGGCATCTGGCCATCCGCTCAAGGAGCGTCTCCATATCTCCAAGAAGGCGCACCTCATCATGCCTACCCACCGTGTGCTCGATGCGGCTTACGAGGCTGCCAAGGGCGATGCCAAGGTTGGTACCACAGGTAAGGGCATTGGCCCCACCTATACCGACAAGATCAGCCGCAACGGTATTCGCGTAGGCGATATCCTTGGCGACTTTGACACTATCTATGCCAAGGCAAAGGAACGCCACGAGGAGATTCTCAAGAGCATGAACTTCGAGTACGACATCACCGAGATTGAGAAGGAGTGGATGGCCGGTATCGAATACCTCCGTCAGTTCCCCTTGGTGGACAGCGAGCACGAAATCAATGCCCTGCTCAAGGCTGACAAGAGCGTGCTCTGCGAGGGCGCTCAGGGTACGATGCTCGATATAGACTTTGGCTCATACCCCTTTGTGACCTCCTCGAACACCGTTTGTGCCGGTGCTTGCTCGGGTCTCGGCGTAGCCCCCAACAAGATTGGCAACGTATATGGCATCATGAAAGCCTACTGCACTCGTGTAGGTAGTGGTCCCTTCCCTACAGAGCTCTTTGACGAGACAGGCGATAAGCTCTGCACCCTCGGTCATGAGTTCGGTTCGGTTACAGGTCGTAAGCGTCGTTGCGGATGGATCGACCTCGTAGCGTTGAAGTATTCAATCATGATTAACGGTGTTACCCACCTCATCATGATGAAGAGCGACGTGCTCGATACCTTTGAGACCATCAAGGCTTGCGTGGCTTACCGTATCAATGGTGTAGAGACCGAGAACTTCCCCTACTCAATCGAAGGCGAGGTAGAGCCCATCTATGCCGAACTTCCCGGTTGGCAGTGCGACATGACCAAGATGACCTCTGAGGACGAGTTCCCCGAGGAGTTCAACAACTACATCTCGTTCCTCGAAGAGGAGCTTGAGGTGCCCATCAAGATTGTGTCTGTAGGCCCCGACCGCGACCAGACGATTGAGAGATATATGGAATAATATGGAGATGAAGTAGTTAAGAGGAGGTAGGTGGAGATAAATGCCAATTGTTATACGCGTGTATGTTAAGTATTGGCTTTTATCTCCCTAAAACGAAGCAAAGCGAAGTATAACTACCTATTACTCCTTAACTCCAAAGAAATAGAAACTATGAGCCTTATCTGGATAATCTTTATTGGAATTTCCCTGCTCAGCTACATTGTGCAGGCCAACTTGAACCGCAAGTTCAAGAAGTTCTCCAAGATACCGTTGGCCAACGGCATGACAGGCCGTGACGTGGCAGAGAAGATGCTGCGCGACAATGGTATCTACGACGTGCAGGTGACCTGTGTGAGAGGTCATCTTACCGACCATTACAACCCTGCTAACCATACCGTGAACCTCAGTAGCGATGTCTACTCATCATGTAGCGTGGCTGCAGCGGCCGTAGCTGCCCACGAATGTGGCCATGCCGTACAGCATGCAGCTGCCTATGCTCCACTGAAGATGCGCTCGGCCTTGGTGCCCGTGGTGTCCTTCTCCTCACAGTGGGTGACGTGGATACTGCTCATTGGTATTGCAGTCATCGAGCGTTTCCCTGTCGTGATGCTGGCCGGTATCGCCCTGTTCGCACTCAGCACCCTGTTCAGCTTCATCACGCTTCCCGTGGAAATCAATGCTAGCCAGCGTGCACTTGCTTGGCTCAGCCGCTCGGGCATCACCAACTCGTATAATCATCGTGAAGCCGAGAGTGCCCTGCGCTCTGCTGCCTATACGTATGTAATAGCAGCCCTCAGCTCACTCGCCACATTGGTATATTATATAATGATATATTTGGGACGCAGAGACTAGTCCCGTAGATTGAATGAACTATTTTTTTATTAACTATAATTATTAACTAAATTACACAAACCATGAAGAAAATTACTTTATTGGCGATGAGTCTTATGATGACTCTGTTTGTGAAAGCTCAGTATGGCGTTGACATTACAAGTCAGCTGACCAATTCTGACTTTGAGGACGGCTCTACCGGTTGGTCTATTACTGGTGGATTTGCAACAATTGCTACCGCTGAGACGAATGGGTATCACGGTACAAGTTTTATGGAGGATTGGACTGCAGCTCCTGGTACTCTTGCAGACCTTGACTGTTCGCAGACAATCTCTGTAGAGAACGGTCTGTATGTAGTGACAGCGTTGGCTCATGCTATTCAGCAGGACAACTCATCACTTGACATCGTTGGTATTGATATCTATGCCAACAAGGACGCTGTTCCTGTAAAGACAATCTCTGCTACAGAGTACAAGGTGTCTACCGTTGTTGAGGATGGTAAGCTTAGAGTGGGATTCCGTGGCGTTGGTACCAATGCAAACTGGATTGCTTGGGACTATGTACGTATCACTCAGTACACAGCTGAAACAATAGAGGCCGCTCAGGTGATGTATGCTAAAGACGAGATGAATGCTCTTGCTGCTATTGCCGATGAACTCGCTGCTGGTAAGATTCAGGCTTCTTTGGCACAGGCTATGGCTGAGTCTGCCGCTGCTGTTGAGACCGTGACAACTTGGGAGGCTGCAAAGGCTCTTTGGGACACTTTCAAGGCACAGGTAGAAGAGGCAAAGGCAAGCACTGAGGCTTACATCGCTTTGCAGGCAAAGATTGAACAGGCTTACGAGTGGCAGGAGAAGGGTCTCTCTGACGGTGTAGATGAGTTTGAAGCAGCTCTTTCTGCTGCTGAGGCAAGCTACGAAGAGGCTACACTTAATGTAGAGGAAGCCCATGCTGCTGCAGTTACACTGGACAACGCTATCTATGATTTCTTCTTGCTCAATGCAGATGGTGAGATTGAGTATGATATGACCGACCTCCGCGTGACTAATCCTACAGTTCGCACTACCAATGCGGGTTGGACATATAATCCAGAAGATGCAAAGGCTACAACAAGCTATAATATTGCGGAGTTCTATAATAAGGACTTTGATATGTCACAGACTATCGAGGACCTTCCCAACGGTATGTATGTGGTGTATATGACTGGTTACTATCGTGCTACAGGTAACGATAATAATGTAGGTTTCAATGCTCACGAGGATGGCTCTGAGATTATCTCAGCAGAACTCTATGCTAACGAGAAGTCTGTTAAACTGCAGTGCTTGTATGAGAACGACATAAATGTTATCAATGCTGCAGATCCTTCTGATAGAACTATTGCTGGCTACAACAACTTTGCTAATAGCATGGCCGAGGCTGAGATTTGCTTTGATAAGGGCTTCTATACTAACAATAAGGTTGCTGTTATTGTAACAGATGGTAAACTTACTTTCGGTATCCGCGACAAGAATCATGGCGGTGGCAGTTGGACTGCATTCCGTGACTTCCGATTGGGTTATCTTGGAAACTTCCCAAGTGTAGTTCTTGCAAACACTTTGGCTGAAGCTGAGACCTGGCTCGATGAACATATTGACATCCTTCCTGAAGTTGCATACGCTCAATTGTCTGACGCTATTATGTATGCAGAGGATTATACTGCTCTCGGATCAGACGAAGCAGAGGTTTTGGCTGCAATGGCAGAGTTTGAGGCTCAGTATGCTAGCGTGAAGAATGTGGTTGCTTTGATTAACGAACTCACTGGACTTGTAGGACAGGCAGCGGAGTTGGTGGCGCTTGAATATCCTGGTGTAGCTGCTTTCTCAGTAGCATACGAGGCTGCTGCCGCTATTATTGATGCAGGCACAGGTCTTGAAATTCCTGAAGATCAGACTGCAGAGGCTTATTTGCAAGAGGCTATTGCTGCCTTCAATGCTGCAATCCTTGCTTACTATGAGTCTCAGGTAGCTTCTCCCGAGAATCCTGCTGACTATACTTATCGTATAGCTTTGCCGAACTTTGCTCCCATCAAGAACTATACTATCCCTGCACCTTGGGTTGTTGCTAACGTTCAGGCTTCTGGTGACGTTTGGGTAGGTACAGGTCAGCCCGACGCTGCTGGCGACGGAACAACAGGTCTTTCATGCCTTAACTCTTGGTCAAATAACTTTACATCTATGGATGTTCACCAAGACATTGAAGGTCTGCCCAATGGCGTTTACTCTGTTTCTGCCCGTGCTATCACACAGGGTCTTGGACAGCAGCACGCATATGCTACAAGCTCTGTAGGTACTGTTGTATCTGAGGATATGACCATCGTTGGTTGGGATTCTTATGAGTGGGAGACCTTGACAACTGCTAAGGTTGTTGTTATCGATGGTAAGTTGCGTATTGGTTTCGCATCAGTAAGTGCAGGTGACGTTAACGGTTGGTATCAGGTAACTGACTTCCAGTTGAAGTATTACGGTGAGGCATCTGAAGATGACTTGAAGGCTGCTTGGGAGACTTCTTTGGAGCGTGCCGAGGAGATGGCTAACCTCTTGCTTAAGGGCGACTCTAAGGACGTTTTGGCTGCTATTGACGCCGCTAAGCCTTTGGCCGCTGAGGGTAAGTATGTTGACGCTTGTCAGGCTTTGAATCCCTCTGTTGCTGCTTGCGACAGCGTATTCAATGCTGTTCAGAAATTCTATGATGGCAACTTCAAGGCTATCCAGGATCTTGCAGCAAGTTTGGACTATGCAGTGAATGGCGCTTCAGCTCAGGTTCTTGGCTTTGCTTCTATTACAGCAGGTCAGCTCCTTGCTGCAGAGGATGCTACTCACACAATTCTTGATCCGTTGAACGAGAAGTTGGGCGGCTACCTCGCATACGCAACTTACTTGGTTGAGGCTGAGAATACCTTGGCTACTATCAAGGGCGTGAAGGATGAGCACAAGACTTTCGTTAAGGATGAAGTGATTACTCCTCAGGTGGCTGATTTGATAGCTCAGCTCCGTACAGCTGATGATTGCAACGATCTGCTGGCTAAGCTGCAGAAGGCTATGAAGGCTCTCGAGGGTACTACCTATGTGAACCTCCCTGTAGGTGACTTGACTGAAGACTTGGTAGCTAACCCCACAATTGACGATAGCAATGCTACCGGTTGGACTGTAGTGAAGGGTACTGGTAATGGTCCTACAATCACAGGACAGCACTATGATGGTACAACAAGCAATAGATATCTTGATTCTTGGAATGGTGCAGCTGGCTCGTTGAACTTTACTGCATATCAGGAAATCGTTGGCTTGCCCGACGGTACATATCAGTTGACCGTAGCTGCTCGTACTGATGGTGACAATGCTTGGATCTTTGCTGCTCCCGAGGCTTTGGCTGCTGATACAGCTAAGTGGGCTGCTAGCACAGAGTGGGCTATGATTAAGAACAACGGTGCTATCTATGGCGAAATCTGGTATGAGGATAGCCTTGCATGGGTAGCTGCTAATGGTGCTATTGAGGCTCCTTACTTCAATGCAAACAATGGTACAGGTTGGGGATGGTCATACGACACCATCAATGTTGTGGTTACTAACCACTATTTGGCTATCGGTATCACTGCAAACTCTGCTCTCACATGCAAGGATGCATTTACAGGTACATGGATGGGTGCTGACGACTGGAAGCTTGTTCTCGTAGAGAAGGCAGCTACTCAGAGCGACTATAATCCGTTTGCTGGCATTGAAAACGTTGAGGCTATTGTTCCTGCTCAGTTGGGTATCTATGACCTCTTCGGCCGTCGTGTTGAGACACCTACTGCTACTGGTATCTATATCGTAAATGGCAAAAAGACATTTATTAAGAAGTAATTCCTTGTAAGGTATAAACAAAAGAGTTGCGTCCGCTTGTCGGGCGCGACTCTTTTGTATTTTGTAGACTTGTACATTTAATTGTCAATTGTCAGTTAATTTGGTTGAAGTTTGCTGCGCTCACTGAGTAATGGCAAGTGTTCTTGCATTACGTTCGCTTTCGTAAACTTTGTCAATTGTCATTTTTTTTCTAATTTTGCAGCTAAATGCAAAATTAGAAAAACGTATGGCAACAAAACCCGGTATACCAAAGGGAACGCGCGACTTCTCTCCTGCCGAAATGGCGAAGCGCAACTATATATTCGATACTATCCGCGAGGTGTTCTACACCTTTGGCTTCCAACCCATTGAAACCCCTGCTATGGAGAACTTCTCCACGCTGATGGGCAAGTATGGCGAGGAGGGCGACAAGCTGCTGTTCAAGATTCTCAATTCGGGCGACTGCCTCAACAAGATTGACGACGATGAACTGCTTGAGCGCAATGCGCTGAAGTTTGCAGCCAAGGTGTGCGAGAAGGGTCTCCGCTACGACCTCACCGTGCCCTTTGCCCGCTACGTGGTGGCTCACCGCGACGAGTTGTCATTCCCCTTCAAGCGTTTCCAGATACAGCCCGTGTGGCGTGCCGACCGTCCGCAGAAGGGCCGCTACCGCGAGTTCTACCAGTGCGATGCCGACGTGGTGGGCAGCGACTCACTGCTCAATGAGGTGGACCTCGTGCAGATGATTGATGCCGTGTACCAGAAGTTTGGCATCCGCGTGAGCATCAAGATGAACAACCGCAAGATCCTCACCGGTATTGCCGAGATTATCGGTCAGGCCGACAAGATTGTAGATATCACCGTAGCCATCGACAAGCTCGACAAGATAGGGCTCGACAACGTCAATGCTGAGCTGGCCGAGAAGGGCATCCCTGCCGAGGCCATCGAGACCCTGCAGCCCTTCATCCAGCTCAGTGGCGACAACCGCTCCAAGCTGGCCACCCTGCGCACCGTGCTCGCCACCAGCGAGATTGGTCTCAAGGGAGTCGACGAGATGGAATTTGTGCTCAACAGCCTTGAACATCTCGACATCAAGAACGAGGTGGAGGTAGACCTCACCCTCGCTCGCGGACTCAACTATTACACCGGTACCATCTTCGAGGTCAAGGCACTCGACGTGCAGATTGGCAGTATCTCGGGTGGTGGCCGTTACGATAACCTGACGGGTATCTTCGGCATGCCCGGCGTGTCGGGCGTGGGCATCTCCTTCGGTGCCGACCGCATCTATGATGTGCTCAACCAGCTTGACCTCTATCCTAAGAGCGCAGCCCGCGGCACCCAGGTGATGTTTGTCAACTTCGGCGCTGCCGAGGCCGCCTACTGCCTTCCCCTCGTGGCCAAGCTCCGCGCTGCAGGCATCGCTGCCGAGCTCTACCCCGATAGCGTGAAGATGAAGAAGCAGATGTCCTTTGCCAACGACCACGCCATCCCCTACGTAGTGATGGTGGGCGAGAGCGAGATGCAGAGCGGCCAGCTCTCCGTAAAGAATATGGTTACGGGCGAGCAGGGCGCAATGACGATTGAGGAGCTTGTCGCTCTTGTGGCGAAGGCTTGAATGAAAGATTAGCCTATTATTTGCAAACTTTTTCATAGGCGTGAAAAAATATCTTCACAGGTGCGAAAAACTTTTTTCATGCCTGTGAAAATTTATTTTCAAGCCTTCGAAAAATCAGCGTTGACAAAGCCGACGATTCGGATCTTAGTAGAAATTTATTGAATACGATGAATAAATATATCTCCCAAACCCTTAACCTCTCTGAGCAGGCAGTGGCCAATACGCTGAAGCTGCTCTCAGAGGGCGCTACCATTCCTTTTATCAGTCGCTACCGCAAGGAGGCGACGGGCGGCCTTGATGAGGTGCAGATTGCTGCCATTGACACGGCACACAAGAAGTTGGTAGAGTTGGATAAGCGCAAAGAGACTATCCTCGCCACCATCGAGGAGCAGGGTAAGCTCTCCGATGAATTGCGCTCACGCATCACACGTTGCATGGATGCTACAGAGCTGGAGGACATCTACTTGCCCTATAAACCCAAGCGCCGCACCCGTGCCGAGGTGGCACGTAGCAAAGGACTGGAGCCCCTGGCCAAGATGCTGATGGCGCAGAACTCCAACGGTGTGGAGTCCATGGCCATGCGCTTCGTCAAGGGTGAGGTGAAGGATGTGGATGAGGCGCTGCAGGGTGCCCGCGACATCATCGCCGAGTGGGTGAATGAGAGCGAACGCTCAAGGAACACCGTGCGCAACATCTTTGCCCGCGAGGCTCGCATCACCTCCAAGGTGATAGCCGGCAAGGAGACCGAGGGCGACAAGTACCGCGACTATTTTGACTGGAGCGAACCGCTCTCGCGCTGCTCGTCGCACCGCATGCTGGCCATACGCCGTGGCGAGAATGAGGGTTTCCTGCGTGTGAGCATTGCTCTGGCCGATGATACTGTGGCTGTGGAACGCCTTGAACGCCAGTTTGTGCGCTCGCAAGGCGAGTGCGCCGAGCAGATTGCTGTGGCCGTGCGCGACGGATACAAGCGCCTGCTGCGCCCCTCCATCGAGACCGAGTTTGCCAACGGTTCCAAGGAGAAGGCCGATGAGGAGGCCATCCGCGTATTTGCCGCCAACCTCAAACAGTTGCTCCTGGCACCGCCCCTCGGACAGAAGCGCGTGCTGGCCATCGACCCCGGCTATCGCACAGGGTGCAAGGTGGTATGCCTCGATGCGCAGGGTAATTTGCTTCACAATGGGACCATCTTTCCTCATCCTCCCAAGTCGGACTATACCGGTGCAAGTCGCAAGCTGACACGCTTGGTGGAGCAATACAAGATAGAGGCCATATCGATAGGCAACGGTACGGCCAGCCGCGAGACGGAGCAGTTTGTCACCTCGCAGCGATACGACCGCCCCCTGCAGGTGTTCGTAGTGAGCGAGGACGGGGCCTCCATCTACTCGGCCTCGAAGGTGGCCCGAGATGAGTTTCCCGACTATGATGTCACCGTGCGCGGAGCCGTCTCCATCGGTCGCCGACTGATGGACCCCTTGGCTGAACTCGTAAAGATTGATCCCAAATCCATCGGGGTGGGGCAGTACCAGTACGATGTGAACCAGAATGAACTGAAATCGTCGCTCGACCGCACCGTGGAGCACTGCGTCAACTCGGTGGGGGTGAACGTCAACACCGCCAGCAAGCACCTGCTCACCTATGTGTCGGGGCTCAATGCCACGCTGGCACAGAATATCGTCGACTATCGTGCTGAGCATGGGGCCTTTGCCTCGCGCAGCGAGCTGAAGCGCGTGCCGCGCATGGGCGAGAAGAGCTTCGAGCAGTCGGCAGGCTTCCTCCGCATCCCCGATGCCAAGACCCCGCTCGATAACTCTGCCGTGCATCCCGAGCGCTACCGCCTTGTGGAGCAGATGGCCAAAGACCTGGGCTGCTCGGTGGGCGAACTGATTGCCAAGGCGGAACAGCGTGCCAAGATTGACATAAACCGCTATGTGAGTGGCGATGTGGGTCTGCCCACGCTACACGATATCATGAGCGAACTGGAGAAGCCCGGCCGTGATCCACGCCAAGCTATCAAGGTGTGGAGCTTCGATGAGCGCATCCGCACGATAGATGATGTGAAAGCAGGGATGGTGCTCCCCGGCATCGTCACCAACGTCACCAACTTTGGCTGCTTCGTGGATATAGGCATCAAGGAGAACGGCTTGGTGCATGTGTCGCAACTGGCCGACCGCTATATTAGTGACCCAACTACTATTGTCTCGGTGCACCAGCATGTTACCGTGCGTGTGCTGGAGGTGGACTATTCACGCAAACGTATCAGCTTGTCGATGAAAGATGTTTTATAACATGTTTTTCGGCGGTTCTGAAATCGGTGATTCTGTTTTTTCTTTGTAAAGAAGAAAAAAAAACGATTTTTTATTTTCGTTCCACGATTTTTGTATACCTTTACGCTCGTATACATCTTTTTAGTGAAATGGGCATTGTAACGTTTCTATTAAAATGATGTGTGGCGTGAAAAACGAACTTTATTAACTTTAAAAATGTATACAAGTATGGAATTAAAACGAATCCTTCAAAGGGCAAGCATGCTGCTTATGTTTGGCATGGTTGGCCTTTTTGCGTATGCTCAGAAGTCATTCACTTGTACCGTTGTCGATGAGTTTGGCGAACCGATGATTGGTGTGAGTGCGTTGGTTAAAGGCACTACGAGTGGCGAGATTAGTGATATGGACGGAATCATCCGTTTCCAGAGTCTCAAGTCAACGGATGTGCTGGAGATTTCGTACGTAGGCTTTGCTACACAGGAGGTTAAGGTTGGCAACAGAACCACAGTTAAGGTGGTGATGAAGGAAGACTCTGAAGCTCTGGACGAAGTGGTAGTAGTAGGTTATGGTACGATGAAGAAGAACGACCTTACTGGTTCTGTGGCCTCAATTGGAACAGACAAGCTGGTTGCTAAAGGTGCTCCTTCGGTGATGGAGAATCTTCAGGGAGCTGTTGCAGGTGTAAGTATTACACAGTCTTCGGGTCGTATCAATGATGATTTCAACATTGAGATTCGTGGTAAGTCCTCTCATAATCCTAATATGCAACCTTTGTATGTTGTGGACGGTGTTATCTGTGATGATATTGCTTTCTTGAATCAGCAGGACATTGAGCGCATCGACATCTTGAAGGATGCATCTTCTACTGCAATCTACGGTTCACGTGCTACGGCAGGTGTTGTAATGGTGACAACCAAGAGTGGTGCACTTGTAGGTGAGAAGGTGAAGGGTACGAAATCAAATATCTCTTACGATGGCTACTATGGTGTGACCAATACAGCCCGTATGCCGGACTTTATGGATGGTCAGGAATTCTATAACTATCGTTTCCTGAAGTTCCTCTCCTATGCAGAAGGTGGTGCTGCTACTGCACAGAGCGGCCGTCCCGCATATCAGATGGGTGCATATAACCAGATGGCTTTGCTGAACTCTACTACAGGCAACTATCGCTTGAAAGAGTTGTTGGCCAACAATGACACCTATGATTGGCCCTCTTTGGTAACACAATCGGGTAGACAGCAGAACCATTATCTTGCCGTAAGCGGAAACTCAGAGAAGATGAAGTATCACATGGGCTTAGGCTTCGAAGATAACGTTGGTATCTACGAAGGTGATAGTCAGACGAAGGTGAGCTTCAAGGGTAGCGTCGAGGCTAATATCAATAAGTATGTGACTGGTGGTTTCTCTTTCAATCTGGCGAAGATGGACCGTAGCTATGCCAATGACGTAGCCGTACAGAACGCTTATCGTATGAACCCCTTCATGCAACCTTACGATGCTGACGGTAATATTAACCGCAAGCCTGGTAACTATGAAGCTATGGGTTCGGACAATGGCTATCAGTTCTCTGATCAGCCCAGCCCTTTCCTTTATATCGACAACCAGACTCGTATGCGTGAGAGATGGCGTATGTTGGGTAATGCTTATATCCAAATCAAGCCGGTGAAGGGCTTGAATATCAAGAGTACCTTCTCGCCCAACTTCTCTTATACTCGTTTGGGACAGTTCGATGGTATTTTGCCAGAGGATGATGACTTCACCACCAACAAAGCACAGAAGACCGACTCACGTGCCTTTGACTGGACATGGGACAATATTATCAACTACAACACTACGATTGCCGAAAAGCATGCTATTGACTTGATGGGATTGGCTTCGTTGACAGCTTCTAACTCGGAGAGAGATTATTTGCTTTATAATGGTGTACTTGATGGTACTGATTGGTGGAACATGGGAACAGGCACCTATAATGCTGAGGAATCGACCAACAGCTATAGCGAGAAGAGTATGATATCATACGCATTGCGTGCCAACTACTCGTATGCTGGCAAGTACATGTTGACTGGAACAATTCGCTGGGACGGCTCTTCAAAGTTCGCCGATGGTTATCGTTGGGGTAGCTTCCCCTCATTGGCTGCTGCATGGCGTATCTCTGAGGAGTCTTGGATGAAGCGCGAATGGCTCAGTAACTTGAAGTTGCGTGTAAGCTATGGTATGACTGGTAACAATACTCCGATTGGCAACTATGACACTCAGCAGACTGTAGGTGGCCCTATCTATTATCCGTTCGGCTCGGTATATGCATCGGGCTTCTTCCCCAGTGGTGTGGTTGATACGGAGTTGAGTTGGGAGTCTTCTCGTGAGGTCAACTTGGGTCTTGACTTTGGCTTCTTCAATAACCGTATTACGGGTAATGTCGAATTGTACAACAAGAATTCATACGACTTGTTGTTTGATGTGGAGTTGCCGTTGGAGGCTGGTACAGACTCTAAAGGAAACTTGAAGACCATGTCTACAAACGTGGGCAAGGTGAATAATAAGGGTCTTGAAATTCAGTTGACCACCGTGAATGTGGCTACCAAGGATTGGTATTGGGAAACTAGCTTCTCATTCTCTCGCAATATTAACACCTTGCTTGAGATTAATGGCTTGGGTGAGGACCTCCCAAGTTCAAGTCTCTTCATCAATAAACCCATCAACAATATCTACAACTATGATTGGGTAGGTATCGTAAGTGACAAGGATATGGTAGTGCCTGACAATGAAATCGCGAAACTGAAGGGCTTGACTCCTGGTACAACCATGAAGGAGTATGAATACTACTATACCTGCTATGGCTGGACAGAGGGTCAGGTTATCATTGATGATGTGGACGGAAACGGTTCTATCGATGATAATGACAAGAAAGTGTTCGGTGCCGACCCGAAGTGGGTGGCCAGCTTCAATACTTCGTTAGGCTACAAGGGCTGGGACTTCTCGGCTTCACTCTATGCTAAGGTAGGTTATCATGTAAACTCGACCTTCTATCAAGAGTATACGAACTTTAGCGACCGTGGTCGTTCTAAACTGAATGTCGACTACTACATTCCTGCAGGAACATTGATTGATTGCGATGGGGTTAATGCCGATGGTACCTATATCAACCCCGTATATCAAGCAACCACACACTATGGTAACTATCCTTTCCCCAATAATGGTGGTGCCAATGCTGGTGTGGGCGACAGCCATTGGACTGGCGCAGCCAACAAGTTGGCCAATGTTTCTTACCTGAAGGTGAAGAATATGACCTTGGGTTATACACTTCCTAAGAATGCTTTGAAGAAGATTGGCGCAGAGCGAGTTCGTCTCTACTTGACCGTAACCAATCCGTTCGTATTTACCAATTACCGTGGTTTCGACCCCGAATGGGCTGCTGCCTCAGGCAAGTATGATGGCCCCAGCACAATCTCTTGGCAGTTGGGCGCAAACCTTAAGTTCTAATCATTTAATACTATACGACAATGAAAAAGACAATCTATATATCCGCATTGATGCTGATGGCTGTATGCCTTTTCAGTAGTTGTGAAGATTTTCTGGAGGCTGACAACAAGAGTGCTGGTGGTCAGACTGCCGCTGATTATTTCAAGACCGAAGAGGGCTTGGCAGCATTTAGAGTGAATGCTTACTATTCATTGCAGAACATGTCAACATGGACAGACATCTATACAGATGGTACGGACCTCTATGTTCCTAGCCGTGGTAAAACCCCAACTGCATTCCAATATCAGACTGTTACTGCTGAAACTGGTGACGTGAAGAATTTGTTTGCAGCTTGCTTCCAGGTTATCAATAATGCCAATGGCTTGCTTTTCTATGGAGGTGATAAGTATGCTGCTGATGCCAAGTTCTTGCGTGCTTATGGCTACTACATGTTGACTCAACACTTCGGCTCTGTGTATTATTCAACTGAATACATCAACAACGCTAATCGTGAGTACCCTCGTACCGACTTGAAGACGATTTATGACAATACAATTGCTGACTTGCAATCTATTGTTGATGATGCTAATGTTGCTGAGATTACTCATGATGGCACCGTCAATCGTCGCGCAGCTGCCGCTTTGTTGGCCAAGGTTGCTTTGGCTGCAGGCTGGGATTTGCAGACCACATTGGGTGATGAGGCTAAAGGTACATTTACGAAGGGTGATGACTTGAGCTATTTTACATTGGCTGCAAGTGCGGCTGAGACTGCTATTAAGGATATTGCTTTGACTCAGAGCTTCGAGGAGAAGTGGTCTGCAGCCAATGAAGACACCAATCCCGAAACATTCTTTGCAGTGCAATATGACCGTGCTGGCTATCCTGGCGATGTGAATACTGGTGGTCATGGCCTTCAGAATGATTGGGGCTCTTACTACGGTGCTCAAGATGCCAATGGTTTGAAGGTAAGTAGCTCAGTGAAGGTGCCTTCATATAAGTCTTTGTTCCTTTGGGGCAAAGGTGATGAACGTTATGCTGCTACTTATATGACAACTTTCTATAACTATGATGGCAAGAGTGAGAATTGGCCTGCAACAGGATACTATGCTTACTATAGCAGCAGCAACCGTGATGCGCTCCCCATTGCACTTTATTATGCACCTTATTATGTAACAAAGTCAGAGTTTGAATCATATCTTAAGGCTAATAAAGAACGTTTTGCTCAGGGTGAGTATACGAATGCTCCCAAGGCATACTTGATGGCCGGTACCGTATTGAAGTATGAGTTCAATGCTGATGGCTCTTACAAGTCACCCTCATCACTTGCCTATACTGACTTGACATTGGCTAACGAGCTTAACTTCACTCCTTGTGTGAAGAAGTGGGATGACCCGCAGACAATCTTCTCACCGGGTAACGTTTCTAACTGTTATCGCGACATTGTGTTGCTCCATGCTAGTGATATCTATCTCGTAGCTGCGGAGGCTTATTATATGGCTGGTGACAAGACCAATTTCTGGAATAAGCTCAATGCGGTACGTACTCGTGCCAAGGCTCCGGCTTTGAATGCGATCGGTGACTATGATGTAGACTACACAGCGGCTTCTGCTGCCAATGAGGATGTCCAGTACATCGACCTTATTCTGGATGAGCGCGCTCGCGAGCTCTATGCTGAGAATCAGCGTTGGGCCGACCTTCGTCGTACTCGTCAGCTGATTCGTTACAACATCGCATACAACTCTTATATTGATGCGTTGGAGAATATGCAGAATGCACGCGGCGAAACTCGTTGGTATCGCCCCATACCTTCTGCAGAGATGGGCTCTAATACCGCTGAAGGTCTGGTACAGAACCCTGGTTATTAATATATGTATAATATATAAAGGTATATGACAATGAAAAAGATTTTATATAGCGCATGTATGATACTTGCTGTATGTGCAGCTTTTGTATCATGCCAGAAAGATGTGGTAACAGGTCATAATCCAGCAGATAACCTTTATCCTCAGAAGGATGTGGTAGGTGTTTATGAAGGACAATGGTGTAGAACTTTAGATGGCGTGACTGACACGATTGATGGTTCTTTGACGTTGGTGGCTGTTGATACTGCTGCTTTCCAAGTTGAAGTTTCTGTCTTGTGTGAAAGTATTTCCTTGACTGGAACTAGTGTGGCAAATATAGCTCAAGAAGGATCGCATGGTTATGTTTTCTACAACATGTCTTCCTCCAATGGTCTGGGTGCCGATAATTTCCGTGGCCGTGTGCAAGATGATGTGGCAACCATTGATTTTAAGAAGTCTATGCGAGCTGGTCGCTTTGAGAAGATATTTTCTTTCCACTTTTCGGGCATAAAGGCTGAATGATTTTGTAAGTATAGTGAGGGCGTGTCAAAGTAGATTTATTCTATCATTTTGTCATTTCGACAGAGCGAGGCGACGAGAAATCTCTAATGCTGAGGCCGAGATCCCTCCCTTTGGCTCGGGATGACATTACACTTTGACAATTGGCTTCTATTTTGACACACCCTCTTAAAAAGAGTTTTTTATTATAATTTTTAGTATTAACAATTTAAATGTAATGTTATGAAGAAACAATTACTTTTCGTTGCTGCTATTGCAGCTGGTATGTGTGCTACAGCACAGGATTACGTAAAGGTTGATGCAGCTGGCTTGGGCGTTGGCGGTGATGAAGCCGTAGCTCTTGCTGCAGGAACTGAAGTTGGTCGTACCGAGAGCTTTATCATGAGAACTGCTTTTGATGATACTTATAAGGTACAGGATGTTAAGGCTAATGACTGCAACTTGTGGGTATTTGACGGTACCGAAATTACTACAGACAATGGCTTTCAGGGCCAGACCAACCCCAAGGATGCAAATGGCGATAATCCTGCAATCCAAACTCCTCCTACTGCTCCCGTTTCAGGTGCTGTGATTGAGATTGAAGCTCTTAAGGATGGCTATGTGTATGTTTGGGGAAAGCTCTCTTCACACAAGAATTACATGGTGTCTGAGAATAACCAACCTATGGGTTACCAGTTGGTGATGCAGACTGCTACTTTGGGTAAGTTGGATATCACAGTTAAGGGCTCTGATGAGTACAATTATGTATATGAACCTATTGCATGGCCTGAGGTGATCTTTACAGGCAATCCTGAGAGCGCTGTAAAGGAGAATGGTATGGGTGTTATCAAGTTCCCCGTATTCACAGGCTGCAAGTATTTGGTAAACGCTACAGGTTCTAAGATTACTGCTGGTGGTGCATGGTTTGATGCAGAAGGTGATGTTAATATCGGAATTAAGAGCACTGAAACGGGTGTTAGCTATGCTCTCTATGGCGCTGGTGTAGGCATCCAGAATGCTGAGGTTGCTAATGTGGTTGCTGAGGAGTTCTTCACCGTTGCTGGCCAGAAGGCTTCTGCTGCTGCAACTGGTATCGTTCTCGTGAAGAAGACCTTCGCTGACGGTTCAGTTAAGACTGTTAAGGTTATCCGCTAATAATTAGGAACAATCCTTGTGATTGATACAGGGGATGCGTCGTTGGGCGCATCCCCTTTCTTTTTTTTGTAGGCGTTCGGTAAGTTTTTTGTAGACGGAAGCTGCTGCAATTACAAAATGCTCTTCGTAAAACTAAAACAAAAGCACTGATTTGCTATTCAAAGCTTATGAATATTAAATCAAAGGCACTGAATATTAAAACAGAGCTTATGATTTAAGAATTTGGTTTGTGGGGATGGAAAAACAGGCAGTGCTTTCAGAAAAAATAGCACTGCTTGTATTCTCTTGTTATTATATTCCTTTAGCGAACTCGCTTGCTCTTCTTGCGTCCGAAATAGATGAAAATGAGGCCTGTGAGTACAAATACGGCGGTGAGGGCAATGATCCATCCGAGGGCGCCTTGCCAGCCGATGCGGTTGATGTCGAGGAAGAAGTAGGGGAACCAGTTGTCTTCGGTGATGAAGTGGCGTACGTAGATAAAAGCGATGTAGAGATAGGGGAGGAGAATGCTGTACTGTATGCCGCCTGCAGTGACCTTACGTACGGGGCGCGTAGCAAAGAAATAGAGGGCGTAGAGGATGGGCGTGAGGAGGTGCAGACATACGCTGGGCCAATTGGTCCAATAGGCTTTTGATGTGGGGTCGCCCAGCAGGAGATTGTATACGGCACCGATGACGAGGATGGAGATGAGTCCGCCAAACTCCCACTGCATCAGAGGAATGGAGATGGGACGGCGGTGAATGAGGCGAACCAATTCGTTTGTCATCAGCCCAAGGCAGTAGAGATTGCCCAGGTTAGTGAAGTAGAGGAAGAAACGGGTTCCGTGAACCCATGAACCATAGCAGCCATAAGCAGCTATGACTATATATGTGATGACGAAGATGAGCCTAATTGTTCTTTTCATTCGGCAAAAATAGCGCTTTTTGTTTAACTGAGGCGAAGAGATAACAAAAATTAACAGGAAGGGTTGGGTGATTCTGTTTTTTTTGTTGCCTCTTTATAGGGAAAATGTTGCATATAATTCGTAACTTTGCATTTTGCAAAGTATTTCTTGAAATATAACTAAAAATACAGAATAATGTCAGAAAAGAGAATCAAAACTGCCCTTGTTTCGGTATTCCACAAGGACGGATTGGACGAGATCATCACTACGCTCCATAAGGAGGGCGTGCAGTTGCTTTCCACGGGTGGTACCCAAGAGTTCATTGAATCGCTGGGTGTTCCCTGTCAGCGTGTAGAGGATTTGACAGGCTATCCTTCAATCCTTGGCGGCCGTGTGAAGACCCTTCACCCCAAGGTGTTTGGTGGTATTCTTGGCCGTCGCGACAATGAGGGCGATCAGGTGCAGATGGTCAACTACGAGATTCCTGAGATTGACCTCGTTATCGTAGACCTCTATCCCTTTGAGGCCACAGTGGCATCGGGCGCTTCACACGAGGCTATCATCGAGAAGATTGACATAGGCGGCATCTCACTCATCCGTGCAGCCGCCAAGAACCACAAGGATGTGGTCATCGTAGCCAGCAAGGACCAGTATGCAGCGCTTGCTGATATCCTCCGCAATAAGGGTGCGCAGACCACACTCGAGGAGCGCGTATGGTTTGCCAAGGAGGCGTTCGGCGTATCTTCACTGTACGACTCGGCTATCTTCAACTACTTCGATGGGGAGAACGGCTCGATGTTCCGTAAGGCCATCAATCATCCCAAGTCGCTTCGCTATGGCGAGAATCCTCACCAGAAGGGTTATTTCTATGGCAACTTCGAAGCTATGTTCGACCAGATTCACGGTAAGGAAATCTCTTACAACAATCTGCTCGACATCAATGCAGCCGTAGACCTTATTGACGAGTTTGAGGATACAACATTCGCTATCCTTAAGCATAACAATGCCTGCGGTCTTGCTTCACGTGATACTTTGCTTGAGGCTTGGACAGATGCATTGGCTGGTGACCCCGTATCGGCTTTCGGTGGTGTGCTCATCACCAACCGTGCTATCGACAAGGCTACAGCTGAAGAAATAAACAAGATTTTCTTTGAGGTAATCATTGCGCCTGACTACGATGTGAACGCGCTCGAAATCCTCACACAGAAGAAGAATCGTATCATCCTCGTACGTAAGGAGACTGAGATGCCCCGTCAGCAATACCGTTCGGTGCTCAACGGTGTGCTCGTACAGGACCGTGACCTCAAGACCGAGACTCCCGAGGATTGCAAGCCTGTAACCAACAAGGTGGCTACCGCTGAAGAAATCGAGGATATGCTTTTTGCCAACAAGATTGTGAAGAATAGCAAGAGCAATGCTATCGTATTGGCCAAGAACAAGCAGTTGCTTGCCAGCGGTGTAGGTCAGACCTCTCGTGTGGATGCCCTGAAGCATGCCATCGAGAAGGCTCACGGCTTTGGCTTTGACCTCAATGGCGCGGTGATGGCCAGTGATGCTTTCTTCCCCTTCCCCGACTGTGTGGAGATTGCCCACGAGGCAGGCGTTACTGCTGTTATCCAGCCCGGTGGCTCTGTGCGTGATGCAGAGTCGGTACAATACTGCAACGACCACGATGTGGCTATGGTAGTAACTGGTTTCCGTCACTTCAAGCACTAGTTTTTTTAATTCTGGATTCTGAATTTTGAATTCTCTCCTTTGATGCGTATTCTGCGAGATAATTCAGAATTCAGGATTCAAAATTCTTAATTATCAAATCATGGGACTTTTCTCTTTTACACAAGAAATAGCAATGGACCTCGGCACGGCCAACACCATCATCCTGCATAATGGCAAGATCGTGGTAGATGAGCCTTCCGTGGTTGCTCTCGACCGCCGTACAGACAAGATGGTTGCGGTAGGCGGACGTGCCAAGTTGATGCACGAAAAAACCTCTCCGGACATCAAGACTATTCGCCCTTTGCGTGATGGTGTGATTGCGGACTTTAACGCTTGTGAGCAGATGATGCGTGGCCTCATCAAAATGGTGAACACGCGTGCCCATCTGTTTACTCCTTCATTGCGTATGGTGATTGGTGTGCCATCGGGAAGTACTGAGGTTGAGCTTCGTGCTGTTCGCGACTCTGCTGAACATGCTGGAGGGCGTGATATTTATCTCATATACGAGCCTATGGCAGCTGCTGTAGGTATAGGGCTTGACGTGGAAGCTCCTGAAGGTAACATGGTCGTGGATATAGGTGGCGGCTCTACAGAGATTGCAGTTATCTCACTGGGTGGTATTGTGAAGAACAATTCTATCCGTGTTGCCGGTGACGATTTTACGGCCGATATTCAGGAGTATATGAGCCGTCAGCATAACGTGAAGGTCAGTGAACGTATGGCCGAGCGTATCAAGATTCATGTGGGCTCTGCTTTGACAGACCTTGAGGAAGATGCTCCTGAGGAGTATATCGTTCATGGCCCCAATCGTATTACGGCATTGCCTATGGAGGTGCCTGTATGCTATCAGGAAATTGCGCATTGCTTGGATAAGTCAATCGCGAAGATTGAAACAGCTGTGTTGAGCGCTCTTGAGGATACTCCACCTGAAATCTATGCCGATATCATTCACAATGGTATATACTTGGCTGGTGGTGGAGCCTTGTTGCGTGGCTTGGCTAAGCGTTTGCAGGATAAGATTAACATTCCTTTCCACGTGGCAGAGGATCCCTTGCATTGTGTAGCTCGCGGTACCGGTATTGCTTTGAAGAATGTTGATAAATTCTCTTTCTTGATGCGATAACGCTTTATAGTTTCTGAATTCTGAATTTTGAATCCGGCATTGTCGCCATGTGTGGCAATAGGGATTTGGAATTCAGAATTCAAAATTTTGCATTCATGAGCACCATCTTTCAGTTCTTTTATAAGCATCTCCATTGGTTGGTTTTCATTGTGTTGGAGATTATCTGCTTTGTGCTCTTGTTCTCATACAATAGCTATCAAGGCAGTATATACTTGTCTACAGCCAATAGCGTCACGGCTCGCTTGTTGTCGGGAAAGAGTCGGGTGAACTCATATTTTGCCTTGGCCGATGATAATGCCGTGCTGGTGGAGCAGAATGCACGGTTGAAAGAGCGGGTATTTGAGCTTGAGCAGATGCTTTCCGCTCAGTTGCAAGATAGCATGGCGAATGCTATCTCCTCGGAGTGGATAAGCAGGGCTGGCTATCATGTGACTGGTGCGAAGGTGGTGGATAACTCAATCAACAAAACGAACAATTTCATAACGATTGACAAAGGAACGGCAGAGGGGCTTGCTCCCGATATGGGTGTGATAGGAACCGATGGTGCGGTTGGAGTCGTGTATAAGTGCTCTGAGCATTATTCATTGGTGCTTCCTTTGCTTAATGGCAAGAGTAATCTTAGCTGCAAGGTCCTTAACAGCGATTATTTCGGCTTCTTGCGGTGGGAAGGTGGTGATGCGCGTTATGCCATATTACACGATATGCCTCGCTATGCGGTCGTGAATGTAGGTGATACTATTGTGACTAGCGGACACTCTTCGTTTTTCCCTGATGGCATTGTTGTAGGTAGAGTAGAGGAGTTGCATCCCTCGGCAGATGGGCTATATGTTACATTGCGAGTGGCATTAAGCACTGATTTTGCCCGTTTGCATCATGCTTTTGTGTTGCGAAAGATGGATGCTGCTGAGTTGGCGGCACTCAAAGAGACGTTGAATCCTAAAAAGGCCAAGAGAAAATAATGGAAAAGTTACTGACACGCATAGCTTGGTTCGTAGGTTTAGTGCTTGTACAGGTGCTATTCCTTAATCATATCTGTTGGTTTGGTGTGGCAACGCCATTCTTGTATATCTATCTTCTTTTAATCATTGATAGAGACATCGACCGTAACGTCCTGATGTTGCTTGCCTTTGCTATGGGATTGTCTGTCGATGTGTTCTGTAATACCTTCGGTGTGAATGCGGCTGCATGTGTGCTATTGGCTTTCTTGCGTCCTTGGCTCATTCGTATATGTGCTCCTCGTGATGAGTTTGAGAACTTTGAGCCAGGTATCCAGACATTAGGCATTTGGTCCTTCTTCCGTTATGCCCTTCTGGCAACGCTGATTCATCATACGGCCCTGTTTTTCTTGGAGTCTTTTTCTGTAAGACACATCGGTTTTGTCTTTTTGCGTATTGTATTTAGTGCATTGCTTACGTTGATGATGGTGATGGCCGTAGATTTCGTTCGTAATCGTCGTTAATCTGTTACCTTTTCGGCTTATGAACAATGATTATAGGTTTGAGAACCGTAAGTTTGTAGTTGCGGGCATTGTCGTGGGCATTGTGCTATTGTTCATCGCTCGTCTTTTCTATCTGCAGATAATGAACGATGAGTATAAGAAGCATGCCGATTCTAATGCTTTCCTTAACAAGACGGTATATCCTTCGCGCGGAATAATGTATGACCGCAATGGTAAGCTACTTGTGTCCAATCAGCCTGCTTACGATGTGCTGGTGTGTATGCGCAATATGAAGGACCTTGATACCCTTTCCCTGTGCGAATCTTTAGGGATAACCCGAGAATTCTTTGAGAAGCGCATCAAGGATATAAAGAACAAGAGTCTCAATCCTGGATACTCCTTTTATACCGACCAGTTGTTTATGGGGCAATTGCGTACGGAGGACTTTGCCAAATTTCAGGAGCAATTGTACAAGTTCAATGGTTTCTCTATTCGCCGTCGAACGGTGCGCCAATATGAGTACTCGGTGGGTGGTGCTTTGTTTGGTGATTTGGGTGAAGTGTCCAAGAAGGAGATGGAGGCCGATGATTACTATGTGCGGGGCGACTATATCGGCAAACAGGGTGTTGAAAGCTATTATGAGAAGCAGCTTCGTGGCGAAAAAGGTACAGAGGTGCTGCTGCGGGATGCTTACGGACGTATTAAGGGACGTTACATGGATGGTGCGATGGATGTAGCTCCAGTGCCGGGAAAGAACCTTACATTGAGTTTGGATATTGAGTTGCAACTCTTGGCCGAACGCCTGTTGCAAAACAAGATAGGTAGTGTGGTGGCTATCGAGCCCGAGACGGGCGAAGTGCTTTGCATGGCTTCGTCGCCCTCCTTTGACCCGCAGATATTGGTAGGCCGCCAGCGTGGTGATAACCACCGTCTGCTCTCCAAAGACAAGCAGAAGCCATTGCTCAATCGTGCCATTATGGGTACATATCCGCCTGGCTCTACCTTCAAGACG
Source organism: Bacteroidaceae bacterium (assembly GCA_017465905.1). Taxonomy (GTDB): domain Bacteria; phylum Bacteroidota; class Bacteroidia; order Bacteroidales; family Bacteroidaceae; genus UBA1189. The sequence continues at coordinate 156,178 of JAFTVE010000047.1, forward strand.
GCTCAGGCGCTGACATTCTTGCAAGAGGGCGCCATAGAGCCCGAGACATCGTTTCCTTGCTCTCTTGGATTCCGATATAAGGGGCTCCATGTCGGGTGTCATGCTCATGGCTCACCGCTTCCCTTGGTGCCCGCATTGGCTACCTCCTGCAATAGCTATTTCTGCTGGGGACTGTATCGCATGATTGGCTCTTCCCGATTTGGCTCTTCGCAAGAGGCGCTGACGCGATGGAAGGATCACATGGTGGCTATGGGCTTTGGCTATCGTCTCGGCATTGATCTCCCGGGCGAGGCGCGTGGCTTTATTCCCAATTCAGCCTTTTATGACAAGTGGTATGGCGGACGTTGGAATGGCCTGACCATTATTTCTATCTCTATTGGGCAGGGCGAGGTGACGCTGACCCCCTTGCAGATTGCCAACTTGGGTGCTACGATAGCCAATCGTGGCAAGTATATCGCTCCGCATGTTGTCAAGGAGGTGCAGGGCGAAGAGCTTGATAGCCTCTATCGCTTCCCGAAGTATACGATGGTCGACAAGGAGCATTACGAGACCGTGGTTGAGGGTATGCGTGAGGCCGTCCTTAATGGAACTTGCCGTGCGGCAAACCTTCCTGGCATCGAGGTATGCGGAAAGACGGGTACTGCCCAAAATCGCGGTAAGGACCACTCTGCATTCATGGGGTTTGCCCCAATGGACAATCCTAAGATTGCCGTGGCCGTGTACGTCGAGAATGGTGGCTTCGGTGCCGTGTATGGCGTGCCTATCGGTGCGCTTATCATGGAGAAATACTTGACGGGTACGTTGAGTGAGGCGAGTGAACAGAAAGCAAATGATATTCAACAACGGGTAATCTATTATGGCAATCAGGAACGTTAGTTTGTGGCGGTCGGTCGACTGGTTCACCATCATTCTATATCTCGTGTTGGTGACGTGTGGATGGCTCAGTATCTGTGGTGCCAGCTACGACTTTGGTGATACCAACTTTTTCAGTTTTGCATCCAATCCTGGCAAGCAGCTGGTGTGGGCCGGATGTGCTATTGTGATAGGCATAGTGTTGCTCAATATTGAGAAGAAGTACTATGAGATGATTGCCTATCCTCTCTATCTTGCTTTTGTGCTATTGTTGGCGGCTACCATCTTTATAGCCCCTGACATCAAGGGTTCTCACTCATGGCTTGTGCTGGGCCCCATCAGAATACAGCCGGCCGAGTTCTCCAAATTTGCTACAGCATTGGCCTTGGCCCGTTTGCTCAGTACCTATGGCTTCTCTATGGCCAAGCGGAGCGATATGGTGAAGATGATTGCTATTGTCGTGGTGCCTATGTTGCTCATCGTGTTGCAGAATGAGACGGGTTCGGCGCTTGTGTATCTTTCCTTCTTTCTCGTCCTTTATCGTGAGGGAATGACGGGCTCGCTTCTGGCGGTCGGTGTGTGTGCAGTGCTCTATTTCGTCATTGGTGTGGGGCAGCGGGAAAATATGTTCCAAAATATGCCTGTCAATGTGGGGCAATTTGTTGTGTTTCTGCTTATCCCGCTCTTTACGGCTTTGATGACGGGTGTGTACTCTAAGCGTATGAGGCGTGCTTGGGGTATTGTACTGGTAAATTTGGTAGGAACGCTTGCGGCCTATCTCTTTTCCCGCTTTGTCATTCCTTTTGACATATGTGTCGTTCAGCTGGTGTTTTGTATCTGCACGGCCCTGTACCTGTTGTTCGTATACCTGCGTGAGCGCTATGCCTTCTATCTGCTGATAGCTCTCTTCGCCTTGGGCTCAATAGGCTTCTATTACTCATGCAATATGCTCATTGGGAAGTTGCAGCCTCATCAACGGATGCGTATCGAGGTGTTGCTGGGCTTGAAGGACGACCCTGCTGGTGTGGGCTACAATATCAACCAGTCGAAGATTGCTATCGGCTCGGGTGGCTTGTGGGGCAAAGGCTTCTTGAACGGCACGCAAACCAAGCTGAATTATGTGCCTGAGCAGCATACCGACTTTATCTTCTGTACTATTGGTGAGGAGCAGGGATTCCTTGGTTGTACCTTTATCCTGATACTCTATGCACTATTCATCATCCGCATCATCTTCTTGGCCGAACGGCAAGGAAGCAATAAGTTTACCCGTGTCTATGGCTACTCGCTGGCCTCTATCTTGACCTTCCACCTCTTCATTAACGTGGGTATGGTGATAGGCCTGGCTCCTGTGATTGGTATTCCGCTCCCCTTCTTCAGCTACGGTGGTTCTTCTCTCTGGGGCTTCACCATTCTACTTGCCATACTACTTCGCCTGGATGCCGAACGGGAGACCCGATTCTGATACCCACTTCCCTGATACCCATCAATAACGTGTCGCTCATCATTTGAGCAATCTCTATGGTCGTGTGCGTGGTGTCGCTCAGTGTGAGATTCGTGATGGGGATGCTATAGTCGGCCCTCTTGCCGATACCCTCCACTGGGGAGTTTTCTCTGAGCTCGGCATTGATGGTCTCGTCATGCAGGACGGTTGTTCCCTGCGATATTCTTATGTGTGCGGCAAGGTTTGCGTAGTCATACCCTTCGGTGCGGAGCAGTAGCTCTATGCCACTTTTCCGCTTTGTCTTCTCCAATGTGTCTGTAATGACAACGAGTGTGTCCTCCATGCTCCATCCGTCACCGGTGGGGATGAACGACATGTAGCGTGTGTCCCTCATGCAGCTGCATAGGGTAACTGTTATGAACGCTATTTGAACCGACCTGTAGAACAGTCGTTTACTGTGGGGCTTCATTCTTCTTGGGAGGACGTTTCTGCTCTTTGCTGGCATTGTTGCCTGCAGGGGCATTGCCCGTTTTCTTTTTCTTCTTTTTCTTCTTCTTGGCACTATCGAAGCGGCTTACACTATCTTGATCCAGCAGGTCGGTACGTTGTGGCTCGCTGCTCGCGCCATCCTCCAATAGCGACTCGGGCTTCATGCCCTTCTTGTTCATGTTGATGACGTCGAAGGCTCGGCGTGTGCTGATGGTGACGAGGTTGGCAGCAAAGCTCTTGTCGGTAGAGTAGGTAATCTCGCGTTTGAGGATGTCGCACTTGAAGAAGTAGTAGGTGCTTTCCAATGTCTCCAGCGTGATGTCGCGGGCGGGGAAGCGCTTCATGGCCTCCACGTAGGTGTCTACTTCGTAGTTCATGCAGCATTTCAGCTTGGCGCATTGTCCGGCAAGCTTCTGTGGATTCATGGAGATGTCTTGGAAACGGGCTGCGCTGGTCGATACGGAGGTGAAACTGGTGAGCCAGGTAGCGCAGCAGAGTTCGCGGCCACACGGGCCGATGCCGCCGATGCGTCCTGCCTCTTGGCGGGCGCCAATCTGCTTCATCTCGATGCGTACTCTGAACACTTCGGCCAGCACCTTGATGAGTTGGCGGAAGTCGACGCGCCCATCGGCAATGTAGTAGAAGATGGCTTTGTTGCCGTCGCCCTGATACTCCACGTCGCCTATCTTCATGTTCAGGCCGAGGTCCTTGGCTATCTGGCGCGAACGTATCATGGTGTCCTGTTCCTTGGCCTTGGCTTCGTAGTACTTCTCCATGTCTACCTCGCGGGCTTTGCGGTATACGCGGCGCACCTCGGCATCGCTCTTGAGGCGTGCCTTCTTCATCTGTAGCAACACGAGGCTACCGGTGAGGGTGACGGTGCCTATGTCGTGACCCGGGCTGGCCTCTACGGCTACGATATCGTCCTTCTGCAAGGGTATCTTGTTGCTGTTCAGATAGTAGCCTTTGCGTGTGTTCTTGAACTGCACCTCCACATAGTCGGTGGCATCAATGTTGCCGGGCACATCGACAAGCCAGTCGAATACGTTGAGTTGCTTATCTTGTCGGCCACATCCTTGGCAGCATATGCCGTCGCAGCCGTTGGTCTTATAGTCGTTCATATTGAGTTTTTTAGTTTTTTAGTTTCTGAGTTTTCTGTTCATTCAATTCTTGAGTTATTGTCCTAAAGGCTACTTGTAAACAAATAAACTCAAAAACTCACAAACTTGCAATTTATTGTTTCAGTAGCATAATCATTTTTAGTGCGAGGTCAAAGAACACCATCTTGGCATTCACATTCTGTTCAATGTGCCGTTGTGCCTCGCTCAGTTCCTCCATGATGCCGAAGATGTTCTTCTCGTTCACGAATGGGGCGAAGCGTGAGGTAAAGTTGGCCTCGTCCGTGTTCATGTAGTTTATCTCTGGGCGGTGGAAGTTGCAGATGAAGCTCTCGCGTATCATGCGCTGGCAGTAGATGAGGAAGTTCTTCTGCGGCTCGCGTCCCATGCCGGCCACCGTGTCGGCCCATTGACGCATGCCTTTGAGGTCACGGGCATAGGATCGGCGCATAAGCGTCATGAATAGTTCGATGTACTCTTTCGTGCGGTTGCCCAGATGGATGGTCTCTACCGCTTGTAGCCAGTTCCCTGCCGAGGCATGGGCTATCTGTCGGGCATCGGCCTCGGTCAGCCCATACCTTCCGATGAGGGCTTCGCTGATGATGCTCTCTTCGATGGGGCGTAGCGTGAGCCGCTGCACTCGACTCTGTATGGTGGGCAATAGCAGGTCGGGGTTCTCTGCCACGAGCAGGAATACCGTCTGGGCTGGCGGCTCCTCTATCATCTTCAGCAGTTTGTTCGAGCACTCCGTGTTCATCTTCTCGGCCATCCAGATGATCATCACCTTGTAGCCGCCCTCGCTCGACTTGAGTGTGAGCTTGCGGATTATCTCCTCGCTTTGCGAGGCATAGATGAGTCCCTGCTGGTTCTCCGTGCCTATGTGGTCCATCCACTGGTTGAGGTTCATGTAGGGATTCTCCAGTGCAGCCTGCCGCCATTTGTCGATGAAGTCGTCGCTACGTGGCGTCTTGTTGGAGTCCTTCTTGTAGATGGGGAAGGCGAAGTGCAGGTCGGGGTGTACGAGCTTGTCGAACTTCTTGCACGAGGGACATTCGCCGCAGGCATCCACGCCATTGCGGTGTGAGCAGCACAGGTAGCGTGCGTAGGCGATGGCCACGGCCAGCTTGCCCGTACCCTCGGGGCCGCAGATGAGCTGCGCATGCGGTATGCGCCCCTCGGCGACTGCCGAGCGTAGCATCTGTAGCGCGTTGTCCTGTCCTATGATATCCTTGAAGTACACTATCTGTCCTTATTATCCATGCTAACACAAAGGTATGGCTTTTTCTTGAATCCCGCAAATAATGTGCCGTAAATCGTGTAAAACTGGTTGGGGTTATGGGTGCAATCATTCTTAAGGCATGACAAAATTACAAAAATCTTTTTGGTATTCAGGGATAATGCAACAGACTGCAACAGACTGCAAAGTCAGTGGAAAGAAGGATGCAAATGCAAACGGTCAACAGTAAACAGTCAACAGTTAATTTGCGCACACACATCAGGGCATGAAATGTTCATATATAAAAACTCTTATTTTTGTATTAGATATACTACGTATATATAATACTTAAATAAGCCCTATTATTATAGGCGGCGACGAAAACGAAAAAAGGGG